>CAZOXW010000032.1:0-32382 GCA_964583925.1 uncultured Bacteriovorax sp. | reverse complement strand
ATTTCATTGCTCATCATAAATCGATTAAAAGTTTTGTTTAAATATTCTGTTGATTGTTCACTCAGTTTTATTTTTTTTACAGACTTATCTGTTAAAAAAATGTCGCCAATTTTTTTATAGGAGTCTATAAAGTCCGCCTTAGACAGCGCCTGATACCGATTTGAGTCAACTCCATTCAAAAGCCCGCCGCAGGCCGAAATACATAAACAAAAAATCAAAATAACTATATTTTGCATTATCTTATTCTAGCCAAATCTTCTGAATATTCTATAGAAAATCAGTTGATCAAAACACTTTGAATTTTTCTTCTTGTAGATACCTTCACTTCTGTCTTAGAATTATATTAACTTATGAATAAATTTCTAATATTACTTTTATGTTCACTTTTCCTTGCAACAATAGGGCATGCTGAAGATGTTATTGATGACATTGAAGAAGAAGAAAGAACAGAAGTTGACCCGGCAAACAACGCGCCCCAACTTTACAATGAAGCGATTAAATCAATTTCTAATTCAAAAAAAATTTTTGTAATCTCAAATGACAATCAAGCGATCTATCGTGGTGACTACATCTCAATTCTCTTGAATAATCAACTTGTTTGTCGAGCACTTGTTGCAAAGACCACTGACTCAAAAATGGCAGGAATTAAAATTGTTAAAATTTACAACTCTACCCTTTGGACACAACTAGGAATAAACAAAGAAGTATTAATCCTTAGAGGCGACGATTCTTACTATACACTCAAGAAAACAGCTCAAGCGAATGATGATAAAAAGAAGAAAGGTGATGATGACTTAAAAATTAGCAGCGAAGAAGATCTATTTAACAATACAACTGCAGTTGATGATGACTTAAACCTTGAAGAAAATAATAATCGCCTAATTAAGCCGGATAATATTTTAGGACTTAACTATGGACTTCTAGAATCATTAGATAACGCTGGGGCAAGCTATCGCTATCCCCACATAAATGCCAATTGGGGGTACCAACTTTCAGACAACGTATGGGGAGAAATTGGAGTCGGAACTAATACAATTACAGACTACCCTAATGTAAACGGTGCCGGTGGCATCGACACTAGACTCATTAGTTTTAATTTTCGTTTGAAATATACTATCAATGCTCCTTTTTATAGTTACATCATGCCATATGCTGGCTATCAAATTGTATCGGCCGATTCACCTGGTGCGGGCAAAGATGATCCCAACGATCCTCAAAGTCAGTCGGACCTTGCTAAAGAATTAGAACTTGTAGACGCTCTTAAAAAAAGTGGCCCAGTATTCGGTGTTACTATTTTACGCCGTGTTGTCCCTGGATGGTTTGTTCGCGCTGATTTGGGAACAGATTTAATCGGAGGGGGATTGACTCTTGAATTTTAAAATTATTCTTTTTCTAATATTTTTATTTGGTTGCGGAGTTAAATCTGCCCCTATAGCACCACCCGAAACCGCGATTCCTTCCTATGTCGATTCATATCTCGACAAAGAAGAAGCTGAACCCAATCAAGAAAAAGGCCCATGAGTTTATTTATTGCAACAGGTTCAAATCTTGGTAACAAGCTCATTAATTTAAATCGTGCAAAAGAAATCCTTTCAAATCATTTTAAACTCATTGCCGCAAGTAGAGTCTATGAATCAGAGGCCATCATCTACACAAATCAAGATCACTTCTATAACCAGGTCTTGGAATTTGCAACTCCTCAAATTGGCCCCCTTGATGTTATGGCCACACTATTAAAAATAGAAAATGAAATGGGAAGAGTCAGGGATACCTTCAAAGGGCCAAGGCTAATCGATTTAGATTTATTATTTTTTGATAACTTAAAAATTGATACTGAATTAGTCAAGATTCCTCATCCTGAACTTTTTAAGCGCAGCTTTGTTGTACTTCCTCTTTCTGAACTGCCAGGCTTTGATCAACTAAAACAAAATTATCAATTTTCTGCAATTTTTGATAATAGCGCATTCCCAATTAGTAATTGACCTTACTTCCTAGTTCTCCCTATAATTTAAATGCATCTTACATAGGGAGTGAAAAATGGATTTTGAACTAACAAACGATCAAAAAGAGATTCGCGACACTGCAATGAAATTTGCTATTAATGAGATGATGCCAAATGCTTCAAAATATGATGAAGAGGCAAAATTGCCTTTTGATATTTTACAGAAGGCTTGGGAATTGGGTTTAGTTAACACTTGTATTCCTACTGAGTATGGGGGAAATGGTTTTTCTGCATTAGATTCTATGCTTATCACAGAATCTTTAGCCTATGGATGCATGGGAATGAATACTGCAATAATGGCCAATGATCTTGCCTTACTTCCAATTGTTATCGGTGGAAGTCATGAACAAAAATTAAAATTTTTAAAACCATTCACTGAAAGCTATAAAATGGCGGCGTTTTGTTTGACTGAGCCCGGAAATGGTTCTGATGCTGCTGGACTTAAAACAAATATAAAAGAAGATGGTGATCATCTGATTTTAAACGGCAACAAAATGTGGATTACGAATGCAGGTTATGCTGATCTTTTTGTTGTCTATGCGACAACAGATGCTAGCTTAAAACATAAAGGTATTACGGCCGTTGTATTAGAAAAAGGAACTCCGGGAATCGAGATCGGTAAAAAAGAAGATAAAATGGGACATCGTTGTAGCGATACTCGCGCCGTTACTTTTAACAATGTCAAAATACCAAAAGAAAATATTTTAGGTGGATTAAATCAGGGATGGAAAATTGCAATGAAGACTCTCGATCACTCAAGACCAATGGTAGCGGCAAGCGCAGTTGGAGGTGCACAGTGTGCATATGATCATGCCGTAAAATATGCGAAAGAAAGAACTCAATTTAATATTCCTCTTTCTGGGCATCAAGCAATTCAGTTTATGATTAGTGATATGGCGATGAAAATTGAAGCATCAAGACTTCTAGTCCATAAGGCCGCATGCCTATTGGATAGCGGTAAACCCAATACAAGTCTTGCTTCATATGCCAAGGCATTTGCTTCTGATTCATGTATGCAAATAGCTACAGATGCGGTACAAATTTATGGAGGTTATGGATATAGCAAAGAATACCCTGTTGAAAAAATTATGAGGGATGCAAAGCTTATCCAAATTTACGAAGGTACATCACAAATTCAAAGATTAGTTATTGCTAAAGAAATATTTTCTAGAAACTAAACAGGAGCTTATATGAATATTTTCGTATGTGTAAAACAAGTTCCAGACACTGAGACAAAAATTGTCCCAACTGGTGATGGAACATTTATCGAAACAACAGGTGTAAAGTGGATTATGAATCCATATGATGAATTTGCAGTAGAGCAAGCGCTTCTTATTCAAGCAGCGAACGCTGGATCAACAGTAACTGTTGTGAGAGTGGGATCGACTAAAGATACTGAAGCCCTAAGAACTGGAATGGCAATGGGTGCAGATGATGCATTTTTAGTTGATGCTGGAGATAATCTTGATTCGTATACAATTGCAAAAGCGCTTAAGGGTGCTATTTTAAAATCTGGTAAGACTCCAGACTTAATTTTAACTGGCAAGCAGGCCATTGATGATGATTGTCTTCAGGTTCCTCAAATTCTAGCAACCATGATGGAATTACCTTCTGTTTCAGTTGTTGTCGGTTATGAAGGATCTGCTACTGACATTACTGTAAAAAGAGAAGTTGAAGGTGGGGCCCTAGAGGTATACGGTGTGAAACTTCCTGCCGTTATCGCTTGCAATAAAGGTATCAACACTCCAAGGTATGCTTCACTTCCTGGAATTATGAAAGCGAAGAAAAAACCTTTAACAACTTTATCGCTTGCAGATGTTGGCGTTTCAGAAAGCGACAGAAGAGTTAAATATACAGGTTTCACTCTTCCACCTGAAAAACCTCCTGGAAAGAAATTCGATGCAACAGACGCTGCCAAGATGGGTGGAGTTGTAAAAGAAGTTGTGGGATTACTTCGAACAGAAGCAAAAGTAATTTAATCATTTCATTTTTATTTAAAGGATTTTTTTATGGCAAAAATATTAGTATTTACAGAATTACATGGGAACCATGTTAAAGGTGTGACACTTGAAATTTTAGGAAAACTAACCGGACACACAGTTGAAGTTGCGGCCATTGGGGCAATCCCATCAGAGGCCGTAGCAGATCTTGCTCGATTTGGGGCCTTGAAAGTTCACGCACTAAAAGGAACAAACCTAGAAAAATATTCTCCAGAAGGATATGGATCAGCACTTCATTCCTTTATTAAAGGAAACAGCTATGACTATGTTTTTGCCGGTGCAACTTCTCTTGGAAAAGATCTAATGCCAAGAGTGGCAACAATGTTTGATGCTGGGATGGCCTCTGAAGTTACAAACTTTGTAATGGATGGCGATAAATTTAATGGGACTCGACCACTTTTTGCTGGAAAATGTTTTGCAAAAGTAGAACTGCAAGGCCCTAAACCACATTTTGTAACAGTAAGACCAAATGCACTTGGCATGAATGCAAATCCAACTTCAGGAGCGGCAAGCTTGGTCGATGCAAGTGTTGATGTTGCAGCAATCAGAGCAATGATAAAAGAAATTGTAAAAGGCACATCTGAAAAACTAGACTTAACTGAAGCAAATATTATCGTCTCTGGTGGTAGAGCAATGAAAGAAGCAGCAAACTTTAAAATTTTAAATGAGCTTGCAGACGTTATTGGTGCAACTGTTGGTGCATCACGTGCGGCAGTTGACTCTGGTTTTGCTCCTCATGCTATGCAAGTTGGACAAACTGGTAAAACAGTTGCTCCGTCCCTTTATATTGCTTGTGGAATTTCAGGGGCCATCCAGCACTTGGCCGGAATGAGAACATCAAAAGTCATCGTTGCAATTAATACTGATCCAGATGCTCCAATTTTTACACGAGCAGATTACGGAATCGTCGGTGATCTTTTTACCGTGGTACCTGTTTTAACTCAAGAATTTAAATCTTTACTTGGAAAATAACAATCATAGCTCCTTCAAAATATTGAGGGAGCTATTTTCCTGATACATTAATTTGATCTAAATAGTTCGTTCCATTATCTTTTTCATCGCCAGAATATTTTTTATATTTTGACCCGCGCCCAAGCTCGTTATACTTCTTATCTGTTTGATATAGTCCAGCAAGGCAATTTTTTAATAATTCGATTTCAGGACATATATTTTTTTCAATTAAATATTTAAATGTAGATCTAAATTTAATAAATGGGTCCATGAAATTCATGCACGTACTACCGCCAGATTTTTTAGAGTGGTCTTCAGCTCCTGAATAACGTGCAAACAATCCACGCAACACCAATTCTTCCGTAACTTCGTCACTTGATTTATCAACAATCGTCTCTAGATTTTTACGTGTTGATTCATTCAATACTCCATAATATTTTTGAACATCACCAGACACTCCAAAAACTAAGCGCTGCTGTAAACACTGTTCTTTGGCATTTTTAACGTCTCGATCTAGTTCTTTTAGCAACTTTGAAACATCTGGAACATCTCTTCGATAATGCTCCACCGTACTCACTGTTAAATAAATTACACCCGCGGCATTCATCTTTACAATATTTTCATATCTAACCGATTCAATAGGACCGGCGTGTGCAGAATCAATGAATAAATTAATTAGAGAGACGGCTTTATTTTTTCGATCATTTTCCAAATATTTTTCGATGTCTATAAAAAGCTCTGATAAGTTTTTATAATTATTTATATAAAAAGGTGTTTTGTTGATTCTAAAAACTCCAGAAAGATAATCTTCTCCTTCAACAGAAAGAGTATGTCTTCCTAGGTTGACTTGAAAAACATCCTTGTCAAATTGACCTGGACTAAGCTTTATATCATTATATTTTTTATAGATTGATGTAATAACTGCTTTATCATCTTCAGAAGTTAATTCTGAAAGCACATCTTTAATATTTTTTAGATTTTCTTTTTTGTAATTATAGCGCTCAATTATATAATTTTTTAAAGCTTTTCCAAGCGGTCGTGCCGTTTCATTATCACGATAGGCCTTTGTGCCAACCTCTACGACCTCACCTGCAAAAACTACACTGCAACTAAATAGTACTACAATTAACAAGTATAATTTCATTGAATATCTCCAGAAACTCTATTTTCTAAAAACATAACTCCAATATATTATCATTTTTCTAGAGTTTGGCATATCACTAATAATATTTGCCTAGATATCTCTGCATAATTTTGCTAGAAGATAAACATATGACATTTAATATCGATCCAATTTATTTTGCCTTATGTGCAACTCTTTCATTTTCTTATGCAAGCACTATATTTACTGAATACTCTAGAAAAATAGGCCCACTATGGATGAATTCAGTTAAGGCAATAATTGCCTTAACTGCTTTTGTATTTACAGTTATTTTGTTTAATCTCTTCTATCTTCCAAAACCAACAACTCTCTTTGCGCTTATATTATCTGGTTCGATAGGATTAATGATTGGTGATATTTTTATGTTAAAAGCAATGGCCCAACTAGGCGCCTCTCGAATGCTTTTAATTTTTGGACTTCAGCCTTTTTTTTTAGGCATCGGTGGCTATCTCTTTTTTCATCAAGGTTTCACATTTTTTCATTTTTTTGGATTAATCTCGATGGCGATTTGCTTATTTATGATAAGCCTAGAAAGTAAAAAGTCAGTTGGCCACTGGCAGTGGAATGGAATTTTCTTTGGCCTTATTGCAATTTTTCTTGATGGATGCGGAGTCTTGTTAACTAGATTTGCATTTGAAAGTGAACTTGGCATTCACCCACTCTTGGTAAATATGTATCGAACAATTGGCGCAGTTATTGCTTTTGTTTTTATTTATTTTTTTAGGGAGAGGATTGATCTTATCACACCTTTTAAAAGACTCTCTCTCAAGGATAGAAAAAAAGTTTTTCTGGGCTCATTACTTGGAACCTTCATTTCACTCCTTCTCTATCTGACGGCAATATCAAAAGGAAAATTGTCTGTTGTTTCAGCGGTCACAATTACAGGGCCAATGTTTGCCGCTATTTTTGAATGTGCCAGAAATAAAAAACTGCCAAGCAGATATCTTTTGATTTCTGTTACATTTTTTATAATCGGCTTTTATTTTTTCTATTCAACTCGACGATAAGCTTCTTTTGCTTTTTCAATTATGCCAGGCTCTGGTTTTTCTCGAATCGACAAATAACCGGTAATATTTCCATTTTTATAACAAGGAAATACCGTTGCCTTAACCCAATAAATTCGTCCGCGCTTACCTATATTGCAAACATATCCCTGCCATAATTTGCCCGATTTAATTACATTCCAAAGATCAGCGAAGGCCGTTTTGGGCATATCTGGATGGCGAATTACACTATGAGGAATATTAACAAGAGTCCCAGGCTCATATTCTGCTATCTTATAAAAGCAGTCATTGGCAAAGGTAATCGTCCCCTTTAAATCTGTTGAAGAGATTAATATATCCTTATCTGTCAGAACATATTCTGGTGAGTTTTTTGTAAACCTTTCTTTGGCATAAAATGAACTTGTTTCTACAATTGGCAATAATCGCTCTAAAGGGTTTAGACCATTATTTGAATCTTGCCGTTTTATTAACTCTACTAAGTAGGTTACAGTATCTCCAATTGTTACAAGTTCAGTCATTTGATTTGAAACTTGTTTCGACGTTTCGTCTAGCTCTTTAAAACTAATAAGTGATTGATTTATTTTTGTATTAAATTCTTTTGTATGAGAGTTTACTCTTTCTACATAATTCTTGGTTGACTGGACAACATCTAATGACTGCCCCATGCTTCCTAATGTTTTTGACAATTCGCTTGAAAGCATTTTTATTGAATTGGAAATCTCTGTTAACTTGTCTTGAATTTGAGTATTTGCATTTTTTGTCGTTTTCGAGAGTTCTTTTACTTCGCCCGCCACAACCGCAAAACCTTTTCCAAACTCACCAGCTCTTGCTGCTTCAATTGTTGCATTTAATGCAAGCAAATTTGTCTGGTCAGATATTGCATTAATTGTTTTTAAAAGATCATTTACAAATAGAAATTGCTTTTCAAGGGTAATCATTTTTTCAGACACCACATTTAATTGATTTGAACATTCATTTGTTTGTGTCGTCACCGAGTTCATATTCACATCAATAGATTGAATATCTTTATTTACGACTTCAATACTGCTTATAATTTGACTAAACTCACCAATACTTTTTTTGACTACAGACAATTGCTCGTGTGTACGATGTGAGACTTCACCTGATACTTGGTTTAATTCAACCCCTGCTAGCTTTATTAAATTTTCCTGCAAACTTTTTTGATCAAAATCCTTGATCATAAGACAAACTCCCTTTTAAAAAATTATTTTCATTATATCTCTTGTTGTAATTCTTAAAAGGGTGGATTTTTTAAAACAATCAGATTTAAGGTAAAATTAATATAACGCCATAAAAAGCCCAAGTGAATCACTTGGGCTTTCGGTTTTTATTAAAATGCAAACCCATTTTGTTGAGCTACTTCTTTGATTTCTTCTACGCTTAGCTTTTGATCTTCTGGTAGGTTTTCAGCAGCAACTTGTCTTTCTTCTACAACGTCTGTTTGCGCCGAAACTACTTCTTCACTTGATTCAACTCTATCTCTATTTAAAAGCTCTTCTTTTTCAGAAATTGAATCAAAGTTTTCCTTTGTCACAAAGTTCAACATTGCTCCGGCCATTGGACCTGTAACAAAACTCAATCTATATCCTTCGCTACCACCATTGAATAAAACACCTGAAACTTCTTCACCATTTACATCGGCCTTAAATGCCCCACCATCCATTATGTCAGCAGAGTCAATTTCAATTGATTGATCTTCGCCATTTTGGTTATGTAAATTAATCGATAAATTTGAAATCACATTACCTTTTAATGTCACTTGGCCCGATACATCTGCACCTGTCAAAATTTTATTGCCCTTTGATTGATTAAGAGCTCTCTCTAAAACTAAGTCTAATTCAAGATCCGTTGAATCTTGAGATCCGATGCTTGAACTTGCTATCGTAACTTTTCTTGCTTCTATAATCTCAAACCCTTTACCCATCTTTTTATAAATTGCAATTGTATTTAAATCTGTAAGAATTGAAATTGCATAGACTTGTTCTGAATCTTTATCAAGTCGAACAATACCATTTCCAATTAATTCCATTTTTACCTTAATTGATTTTTTTGAATCTTCAACATTTTGAAACTTATCAAAAACGACTCTTTCTTCACTATCAACGATTCTTGAAATTTCCCATAATGAATTAATTTTCATTTTATTTTCTAAGCTATTTGGAAGATCCATTTTTAAAACTTTTGAAGGAGCTTCAAGCGAAGCAAGATTTCTTTCTACAGGCATTGCTTCTTCTGTTTCATCAACCAAAAGACTAGTAGATACTTCTTTTGATTTAATGTCTCTATAAGTACTTGCGATAACCAAACCACTTACACCCATAATACAAAGGATTGTTTTTTTAGATGTTAATAGTTTCATAACTTACCCCTTAACTATTTATTACTAGTTAATAGAGCAAGAGGTGTGCCAAGTGGTGATATTGGCCAAGACATAGTATTTAAATGAGAATCAAGTGCTCTTCCAGTCCCTTCTGTCTATTCTTTCGACAGGGCGTATATATTTTTTTCGGTATGAATCTTTAAGCTGTATAAAGTTTAGACACTAAAATATCTCTTTAAAATGTAAAAAAAGTATTGAGGTTTTGAAGTCGTTGTTGAAATCATTTTTGCAAAATCTGTTCAAGAAACCTCTTTCGTAGACAAAGTATTTGGTGTGCGATTTAATTATTATATTTACAATGAGATGCGGTCTTTTCGATTCTTCTTCCGATGGCCTCATATTCATAAACGACCATACAACAATGGGGATGAGTAGTTTTTTTGATTTACCCCCATTGTTATATGGGAATTTGTATCTATTATTTCGACTTCGGCTTACAATCAACATCTAAATGAGTCGAACGATATCGCTTAAGAGCAATTACGACAAGATCTGGAATGCTAATTCCTTGGTTTTCGGCCATACGCTGAACTGATTCAACTATATTTGCTTCAATCATTACTTTTAATTCTTTTAACTCACCTTGATTATGAACTTGGTTTTTCATTCATCACTCCTTGATTATTTATTTCTACTATTTAATCAGATTTTTTTAATTTTGAAAGACACGGATCGCTTTTTTCCTACGAAGTGAAATGAGCGAATTAGTCAATTCAAACTCAAGTAGTTTGGTCTGATTATAGATATCTGAAACCTTACTCCACTCCGTTAAAAGACTTAGTGTATCGAATTCTTCAGGAGTAAGTTCCTCCGTATTAACCACAATTTCTGGATTGATCATCAACTGCAAACTCATCGGTGGCTTTAATTTTTTTGAATCCATGTAGACTTGAAAATATTTTTGAGATTCTATTTTCAAGTCAGCAAAGTTTAAATTCATTTTTGCATATTCATCTTTTATTATTTCAGGTTCAACAACATACTTTAGATAATTACTTGACTCAACATCTAGAAAAACCATGCGAAACAAAGCTTTTTTCCCACTGACACCTTGAGTATCTGCGCCAACAATACTCCCTTCGCGCTGGTAAATAACTCCATAAAGCTGGCTTGTTGATTTCACAAGAACATTTATTCTTCCTGTAAAACCAAAAGCACTCTGATCACTTAATACTTCTAATAACGACATACATTCTCATTTTTTAGGAAAATAATTTTTTAAAAAATCCTTTTTCTTCTGGAAAAAAACCATTATTTATCTTTTTTGCAAACTCTACATACGCCTTCCACACAGGTCTCCCTTCAAAAGATTTTTCATTCATATAAGGTCGACCTGTATCAGACCCCTCTCTCAGCGCAATTTCCATTGGGATTTCTCCCAAGAACTCTACTCCCAACTCAAAACAGGCCTTCTTCACTCCACCATTGCCAAAAATAAAATATTTTTTCTCCGGCATATCATCTGGAACAAAGTAACTCATATTTTCTACCATTCCAACAATTGGAACCTTAACCTGCTTAAACATCTGCAATCCTTTTTTTGAATCCAAAAGAGCAACATCTTGAGGCGTAGAAATAACAATTGCACCATCGACGTCAGTTGCTTGAATCATTGAAAGTTGCATATCACCAGTGCCCGGAGGAAGATCAATTAAAAGATAGTCCAAGTCTCCCCAGTCAACATCAAACAAAAATTGATTTAGCACTCCACCGAGCATTGGACCTCTCCAAATAACAGGGTCACCTTCATTTACAAATAATCCAAAAGAGATAAAGGAAATTCCCATCGTTTCAATCGGCAAAATTTTTTTATTATCATTGGCCGTCGGCTTTGTTTCTCTTTGATTTAAAAGCATTGGAATTGATGGGCCATAAATATCAGCATCTAAAACCCCCACCTTTTTACCCAAATTTTTTAAAGTTAATGCCAAGTTCACAGTTACTGTCGATTTACCAACTCCCCCCTTACAAGACGAGATTGCTATCACCTTTTTAACATTTGGAACTTTTTTCTTTTGTGCCCCAACTGGGCCATGTCCGACCTTGAGATCTGGAGCACTCCCCTCTGTTACTGTTAATATTGTAATTTGCTCAGGCTTGTAGATTGAAGCTAGCTTGGTATAAATATCACTCTCAATAAGCTTTTTATCTTCGGGCGATATGTTTTGTCTTTTATATTTAAAAGTTAATTGATCAGGATTAGAGGTAATCGCCAATATTCTATCTTCGTCCTTTAGCGTTTTTTTGGTCGTTGGGTTTATTATATTTTCTAAAATATTTGTTATTTCATTTTTCATCACTACCTCCAAAATCAATGTAAACGATAGGAGGATACCCGATAAAATCCTTTTATTAAAGGGCCCAAGCATAACTGACTAAATTTATCTACTAAAAATATTTTGATTATTTTCTAGAATCAAACAGCACATTCTTTTAAAATGTAATGACGATTACTTTTAAGGAGTATTTCTTGTCTTACAGTAGAAAAATTTTTTTAATCAATCCCTCTTTTCAATTAAAACTTAGCTTTTATATAGCTTTGATTGTGTTTTTGACTGGGCTAATTTATCCGATTACGATCCATCAAATATTTGATGTTCTAATCACAAAATTTTCTCTTTCTAATCCAGAAATTGCAGAACACTATAACACTCAAAGATCTAGAATAATATTCACCCTGGTTTTAATGCATCTTGGTTTTTCTTGTGTAACTTTTTGCGCCTGCATTTTTTTCACACATAAAATTGCAGGGCCAATGTATAAACTCCAAAAATTTTTAAGATCTGTCCGCGAGTCAGGATTTCATGATAAATTATTTTTTAGAAAAGGCGATTATTTTTCAGAAGTTGCAGATGATATAAATCTAACTCTTGACCAGATAGAAGAAGATCACAAAAAAGATGTTGTATATCTTTCTGAAGTTAATTCTTACATCAACAACTTAAGCCTTGTTGTCCCTGATGATAAGCGGATTGTTTTAAATGAAATCAATACTCGACTATCTGAAATACAAGATCGTTTTAATTCTAAGAGCTAGTGATCGTTTGGAGGTTTATTTTGTTGCGCGCATTTAGGGTACTTGCTCTTATTACTTTTTATATTTCTGCAAGCTTAGCCCATTCAAGCTTCATGACCAACACAACCGCGCTCGCATCTGTCGATGTGCCATTTTCTGTAGAACACACCGAAGCTGAACTTTCATTTGGGACTCAAATATTAACTATTTTTACCGATTTAAATAAATTTCAAATTAGTCAAAAAACGCTAAGACAGATGATAAAGAAAACTGAAAAAATTAAAATCTATGATAATTTTTCTGATATTTTAAAGCGCCTAGAAATTGTCACAAATATTTCCGATAATGATTCTTTTTATCAAAACTGCACAATAAAATTCAAGGGACCTAATACAACAACAGAAAGCATTGATGATCGATTTAATATCTCCATCGATAGCCTTTGTCGAAACCTATACTTAAAGCGCATGCTAAACCTGGCCCCGACTGTAAATCTCTCCACTCGCGATTTGCAATATTTTACTGATGCTGTCCCTTTTTATCTTGAAGGTGAAAGCTCGCAAGATTTTATTTTCTTTTTAAAGCACTTTAAAAATAATCTCTTTGAGCATGAAAAGTTATCCAATATTGTAATGGAAAAAGTTGTAGAAACAAAAATTCGACCTTCTGCAAATGTCATTTCACAACTTAAGGTTTCGACGACTTTTAATAAATACCTACAAAGCAAAATTAATACTGACGACAGCTCATTAAGTTACTTCCAAGAAGAATTTCAAAAAACGACTCGAGACTTACAGGATGCAATTGAAAGCGGTGATATTCGTCTTGCCAAGCAACTATCTATTGGCCTACGACGTTTTTATAATCAAAATAAAAATTTTATTTCTGATAAAAGAGCATTCATTGGTTTTATCATCTGTGCCAAAGCTTTTTTTAATAAAGACAAAGAAGAAGAAGCAAATCTTTTATTTGAATTTGCCAAAAACATTGCTCCCAAAGAAGAATTTTCTGATGCTCATTTTTATCTGATTTGGCCATATGTTACAACGAGGGATTTTAAAGGTCTTAAAAAGGCAATTCAAGCACACTCTCTTGATAAAAACTTTGATAAGTTTGATTCTAAACTCCAGTACTGGATTGCCTTGTCCGAAAAAACGCATGGTGACTTAAAAAGGGCCAATGAGTTGTTTGAAAAAATAGTTGCGACGAATCCTTATTCTTTTTATTCCATAGTATCTCTCAAAGAACTTGCACTAGATCCGCAAAACAAGCTCTCCGATGATAAAGTGATTGAAAAACTTGTCTCAAAAAGTAATCCTCTTGATATTGGGTCAAATAAATTTGCCCCTGAATTAAGTAATGCACTAAAGCGCCTTTCTGTCTGGTCTAAACTTGGAAGTGAACGATTTTCGACTCTTGAAATTAGAAAAATTCAAACATTAACCCAGGAAGAAACTTTTAAGGATGTAGCTCACATAAAAGGACTTAATGAAAAATCCCATCGAGAATTTATTACTTTAAACTTGATCAAATATTTAAATTCAAAAAAGCGATACATTTCTTCATTTAAAATTTTTCAAGAGGCAATCGATCAAAACTCCTTGAACATTAGTCTAAAAACCCTGAAACATCTTTTTCCTCTGAATTATTTTGATATCATTAAAAAAAATGCGCTCAATCTTGATCCATTAATTATTATATCTTTAATGAGACAAGAGTCTGCATTTAACCCTGAAGCGATGTCGGGAGTTGGAGCAAAAGGCCTAATGCAACTAATGCCTGCAACAGCAAAGCGCTTCAACAGCAAAGTAAAAGTAAAACATCTTTCTAATCCAGAGATAAATGTTGCTATCGGTACAAAGTATTTGCGCCAACTCTTTGCCCGATTTGATGGAAACATTATTTATGCCCTTGCTTCATATAATGCGGGAGAAAATCGAATTGATCGTTGGAAGAGAGAATTATTTAAAACAGATAATCCCCTTTCAACAATTGAAACTATCCCTTATGAAGAAACAAGAAATTATGTGAAATTAATTTACAGAAATTATTTTTTCTATAGCTTGCTACAAAATAAATCTATCCTCAAAATTCCAATCGAGGACTCTTTTAAATTAGAAATAAAATAAAGCTATACGTTGAATCTAAAGTGCATTATATCGCCATCTTTTACGATATACTCTTTTCCCTCTACTCTGAATTTTCCAGCTTCTTTTACTTTAGCTTCAGTTTGATACTGAATTAAATCATCATAATGATACACTTCTGCCTTAATGAACCCACGTTCAAAATCTGAATGGATTATGCCTGCACATTGTGGTGCTTTCATTCCATCTTCAAATGTCCACGCTCGGCATTCTTTTACGCCTGCGGTGAAATACGTCTTAAGCCCTAGCATGTCATATGCTTTTTTTGTCAGTTTAGATAAACCCGATTCTTCAATTCCGGCCGCTTCCATAAATTCTTTCTTCTCTTCTTCTGTTTCTAAAACTGAAATTTCTGATTCCAGTTTTCCACAAATTTTCATTGCTTCAGATCCCTCTTTTGCCGCAAGCTCAAAAACATCTTTAACAAATTGATTATCAGTCGTAAGCCCTGCCTCATCAACATTACATAAATAAAGAACTGGCTTCATCGTAATTAAGTTTAATTCTTTAACATCTTCTTTTTCTTCTTTTGATAAATCGATATTTCTTGCTGGGACTCCGGCCTCTAATTCTTTTTTAAGTCTTTCTAAAATTGGCTGCTGAGCTTTTGCTTTTCCAGATACATTTTTATCTTGTGACTTTAAAAATTTTGGAAGATTTTGAATTTTCTTTTCTACGACCTCTAAATCAGCAAATGCCAATTCTAGGTTTATTGTTTCAATATCATCTTTTGGATTTACTTTGCCATGAACGTGAATAATGTCGCCATCTTCAAAACATCTTACGACATGTACAATCGCATTTACTTGTCTGATGTGGCCTAAAAACTGATTTCCTAATCCTTCGCCTTTAGAAGCTCCTTTAACAAGTCCTGCGATATCTACAAACTCAACAATTGTTGGAACTTCTTTTTCTGGCCCAACTAAATCACATATTTTTTTCATGCGCGGATCGGCCACTGCAACCACTCCAACGTTTGGTTCAATTGTACAAAAAGGATAATTTGCAGCTTCGGCCGGAGCAGAAGTAATCGCTGAAAAAAGAGTTGATTTACCGACGTTTGGAAGCCCTACAATACCGCAATTTAATCCCATGTAATTTTCCTTTTATATTATTTTCTTTTTACTATATGTTGTCGCTGCTTTATCAAATCCAGATTTTATATATTCTTCAATTGCTACGGCAGTGCCTTTTAAATATTGCCGAAAAAAATCTAAATCAGTGCCTGTATACCCCGATAATACCCAATTGGAAACATCCCCGTGCACAGGACGTCCAATTCCAACCCTCACTCGCTTGAAATCTTGAGTGCCAAGAATTCCAGCAATTGATTTTAATCCATTATGACCTGCAAGACCTCCACCCTTTTTGAAGGCAATTGTACCAAAAGGTAAGTCGAGTTCATCATGTAAAACTAGGATGTCATCAATTGAAATTTTAAAAAAGGCCATAAGAGGTTGAACACTCTCTCCTGAAAGATTCATATAAGTTTGTGGTTTTAAAAAATAGATTTTTTCATGCCCATTCTGGTAAACCGCATAATGGCCCTTGAATTTTTCTTGCCAACGAAGGTCAGAAGCAAATGACAACTCTTCAAAAATATCCCAACCAATATTATGCCGTGTGTGCTCGTATTTTTTTCCAAAATTGCCAAGGCCAACAATTAATCGATCCATGGCCTAAACAAAAAGCGAGCTTACAGAGTCGTTGTTAAATGTTCGGTGAATGGCCTTTGACAAAAGCTCTGCAGTTGATAAGACAACAACCTTTGAACATTTTTTTCCTTCATCTGTTAATGGTATTGTGTCTGTCACAATCACTCGATCAAGTTCATCACAAGCAGATATTCTTTCAATCGCAGGTTTTGAAAATACAGGGTGAGTTGCACATGCATAAATTTTAGTTGCACCATTTTTACGAAGTGCCTTACATGCCTCAACTAGCGTTCCTGCAGTATCAATCATATCATCGATAATAATACATTCTTTGCCCTGCACATTACCTACAATGTTCATTGCCTCCGCAATATTTTTCCCTGTTCGCCTTTTATCAATCATGGCGATATCAGAATTTAATTTCTTTGCGTACGATCGAACTCGCTCTACACCACCAGCATCCGGTGAAACAAAAATCGTATTTTCAGTGAATAATTCTTTTTTAATGTAATTTAAAATAACGGGAGATGCATAAATATTATCAAATGGAATATTGAAAAAACCTTGGATTTGACCTGCATGTAAATCCATTGTTACAACTCTTGTGGCCCCTGCAACCGTTAATAAATCCGCCACAAGCTTGGCCGAAATCGGTGTTCGAGGTGACGATTTTCTATCTTGTCGGGCATATCCATAAAAAGGAATCACGGCCGTAATTGAAGTTGCCGATGCCCTTTTAAGTGCATCAATAATAATTAAAAGCTCCATTAAATTATCATTTACAGGTGCACTGGTTGATTGAATGACAAAAACATCTGCTCCGCGCACATGTTTTTCAATTTCACAAAAGATTTCACCATTCGCAAATCTTACAACTTGCGGGTTAACCAATGGTACATCTAAAAAATCAGAAATCTGTCCGGACAATGCGGGGTTTGATGAGCCAGAAACTAGGACTATACGTTTCACGCGATACTCCTTCGTGGTAGATTGGAATGGTTGGGGTGCAAGGATTCGAACCTTGGCATGGCAGAATCAAAATCTGCAGACTTACCGCTTGTCGACACCCCAATACATTGATTTGTGACTCTAATATATTAGAATCCATCAAATTTTGCAAGATTTACTTTAGATTATCACAGCCAAACTGGGCAAATCTTCTCCCTCGATCGCGGTAATAATTTTGAAAAACATTGAAGGCCGTGGTCGCACCGTATAATCCAAGAGAATTTGTTTTCCTCATCCCTTCATATCCGACCCAAATAATCGAAATATTTTTGCCATCAAAAGCGACATACCAATTATCATAACCTTTGTTCGTCGTCCCAGTTTTGCCAAAAAATCGAAGGCCCTGCATAATTTCATCGACAGAATTTAAAACTGTGGTTTGATTTGGATCAGACAACAAATGCAAGACACTGTCATCAGTCAGCCTTGTAAAACTACTTAATTTATTGCATTCAGATTTTATGAAATTCAAATATATTTCTTTCAATTCAAAAACAGACAGCTCGGTACTTCCCAAAAGCTCTGCGGGAAATTCTGCCAATGGTGTTTTTAACTTGGGCATAATTTCCTTTAGGGCCTGCTCTACTTTTTCAAATCCAATTTCAGAACTTAATCGCACAACTGGTCGGTTGTAAGATCTCAAAAGTGCCTCAGATAAAAAGACTTCCTTCTCTTTTATTTCGTGGGCCTCTTTGGGTGACCACTTGCCTGATTTCAAGTTAAGATTTATTTCATCTGTCGAGACACGATCTGAAAGTCTTTTTCCGTTATCAACAAAAATTCCATAGAGAATTGGCTTGATTGTCGAGCCAATTTGATGTCGCTCTTCTTTTAGAGCGCGCTCTTTATTTCGCTCTACTTTTGAATAATAACTAAACCATTGGTTATTATCAATTGGGCCCAGTAACACTTTTACCGCGATAGAATCAAAATGCTCTTCTGATTTTTTGTCTTTTAATTTTTCAAAAATTGAACTTCTAACATTTTGAACTTTTTGAATTAGAACAAATTTTTCATAGTTTAAAATGCTTTGCTCGTGATCATTAAGCGTTCTCCAAAGCGATTGATAGCTTCGATCTTTCTCATTTCTCAACAATCGCTCATTAAATTTTTTCCAATCTGAAGCGGTCCAAACTTGCTTAACATCTTTTGGAACGAGTTTCTCTTCAACCAATTTATCAAAAACAATTCTAGCTCTCTCTTTCAATCGATCTAGATGCTTTAAAGGAGAATAAAACGCCGGTCCCTTTAACATTCCAATTAATATGGCCCCTTCAAACGGAGTAATATCCTCTGGCCTTTTACCAAAATAAAAAAGTGAAGCCGCATGAACCCCTTTGATCCGAATTCCCTGTAGCGCTCCCCAATTGACTTCATTTAAATAAGCTTCCAATATTTTTTCTTTTGAGATTTTGGTTTCTAAATAAAATGAAGTAATCATTTCCTTGATCTTGCGGCTAAATGTTTTTTCACTAGTTAAAAATAAATTTTTGACCAACTGTTGGGAGATTGTAGAACCCCCTTGGGAAAAGCGACCGTTTTTTACGTTGGCAACAAAGGCGCGAGCAATGGAAATAAAATCGACTCCCATGTGATCGAGATATCGCTTATCTTCAACTCCAATCAGTCCCTTCCAAAAAATTGCAGGCATATGCTCAAAAGAAAGATAGTGCTGATAACAATAAACATCACTACAATCATTAGAAATTAAATTTTTAAATTGCACCTCTTTGTTCACTTGCAAAAGTCCTGGAATTTTTGATTTCAAATTGGTGATTGCTTTAGAGTCAGTATTGTCTGAAAAAAAGATATTAAATGGAATTCGCTCAGCTGAAAAAAGATAGAATGCTTCCAGTTCGGCCCGATTAACAACAGACCCTTCCTCAAGCACAACATTTGCAAATGCTGACTGAAGTGAGTCTCTCTCTTCTTTCATTTTTTCTTCAAGACTTTCAATTGATGTCTCGGCAACAGTTGAACGAACATAGACACTAAATGATACAAAAAATACAATCGAAAAGAGGGCAATTAATTTCAATATGCGAAATATCCATTTCTTCATTTATTTGTTGTCCGTTTTTGACTTAATCATAAGCATTTCATATAGTATTTTGAAGATTCTTTCCATTAAATTTTTAGGAGCCTTTTGTGAAATTGAAATTAAAGAACATTAGTGCAATTTTAATTCTTTGCCCGACATTTGCGTTTGCTTTGCCAGTTGATTGGCATGGTAGTTTTGGCGTTGATACAACAATGATTTCTGACTATAGACGCGTGGCAAACACTTCTCAAAACTCAACCGGCGATGGAACTCAAGAACTAACACTTGGCTCAGGCAATAAGGCATCTGCCTCATTTCAGTCTTACCTTTTTAGACTCTCTCCAGAAATTATCGTCAATGATGCTGCGACCTTAAAAGCTGAGATGACAACCGGATATGCTGATGGTGGGTTTTTAGGTGATGCGGCCAAAACTTCAAATTCGGCAAATGGTGACGTCAACTTGTACTATTATAATCAGGCCGATGGAAAATCTTTAAATATTAAAAAAGCATATTTGGATCTAAATTCAGACACTGCAACTTATCATATTGGCCGTCATACTTATTCGTGGGCACTCGGCGCGCTCTACAGCGATGGAACAAACGCTTGGGATCGACATGCTTATTCACGCGACGGACTAACTGCCTTTTTTAAGTTTAACAATTTTCATGTCACACCTTTTTGGAGTAAAACTTCAAGCACTGGTTTAACCAAGGCCACAAGTACAAAAGAAATTGGTTCAAGCTTTTTATATGACAACAAAGACAAAGACATTGCTTTTGGTATTTACTACGCAAAGAAAAGTTCTAATTCATTCAACACATTTTATCAGTCCTCAATTGGTTCATCGGCAATCAACCAAGGTACGACCGATCTCAAAATTACCGATTTATATTTAAAGAAAATTTTTGGGCCTATTAATTTTTCAGTTGAGGTCCCACTTCTATCTGGTGACTTAGGCCACCTCGTAAACACAACAGACACGGCCACAATTTCAACCAAAGCAATTATCTTTGAATCAAATTACAAAATGAATGATGCGTGGACTTTTAGTTTTAATTTTGGTGATATTGCCGGACATGATGGATCTTCTGGGCAATTTCGAGCAATGTATCTTAACCCAAGTTACAAAATTGCAAACCTACTTTTTAACTATAATCTAAACGCTGTTGGAACAACAACTCAAAGTATTTACGACTCATCTATTACAAATGCTCAGTACTTAAAATTTAAAGCGGCCTATTCAACTGAAAAATGGATTCTTGATTATGCATTTATTTTTGCCAAGGCAAAAGAAGTTGCAAAGGCCGGAACTCAGAGCTTCAACCATACTAAAAATAAACTTTTTACCGCAAATTATAACCAAGAAGACGATCTCGGTTATGAAATTGACTTCAATACAAAGTACAAGTGGAATAAAGAAGTTTCAATTGGAACCGGCTTTGGCTATTTGTTCACTGGTAACTATTATGCCTATACAAATACAGCGACAGCAAATAAACCCGAAAACTCTCTAATGCTACACCTAAATACAATTATTGATTTCTAAGACAGCTTAAAACAAAAAGGCCGGTTTAAACCGGCCTTTTTATTACTGCATCATCGGATACATTTGATATTGATACTGATTCATACCGTTATTGTAATACTGCTGCTGCATCATTGGCATTTGCATTTGTTGTTGGTAGCCCATTCCCATCATTTGCGGATTTCCACCCATCATAGAATACATATTTCCATTAATTCCATCTGTGGTCGCAAGTAAACTTTGCGAATCATATTGAGGAAATCGCTCTTCAAATGTCGTTTCATATCCAGAATAGCTTGAACCATATGGAAACGAATCTTCATCCGCAAGTTGTCTTTCAAATTCACGCTTCTGCCATTCATTATAGCTAGTTCCCATTTTATTTAGTTTATCGTTTCTGGTTTTAATATAAGAAAGGTCTCTATCTCGTCTCTTTAATTCGATATTTCTTCTTTGCTCAACACCTTTTAAAAATGTCTGACACTGAATCGGATTTTTAACTGATCCCATCATACCAACAGCACAATATTGATTATAATTTTTATATTCATTTTGTTGGTATTGATTCCATCTACTATTCATTTTTGAAATCGCTCGAGTTCTCTCTGCCTCTGTTTTTCTAATTGGAACCATATTTCCCTGACCCACTAGATAGACATCAGACCAATCTGTAAGCGTTCGATCAAATCCTTCTTCTCCCTTAATTTGTCTCTTGTTGGCTTCTTCAAAGCTAAGGGCCTTTCCACGCGGATCATTACTTTTCCCCGCAGGAAACACTTTAGAGTATAGGAATGATTTTAGTCTTATACCTTCAATCACTTTTGCACTATCAGTAATTGCATATTTTTCCATCAAAGAATAGAGGTTAATCATTGATGTAGAATTTCTTTTTGCAAATGTCGCAATGTCTTCATTTAATTTTTTAATATCTTCGGCCATTTTTGTTTTTGCTTCACCATCTTCAAGCTCTGCATAATTCTTCATTAAAGTATCAAGTCTATAAATTGCAGGGTTTAAAAATATTTCATCAAGCTTTTTGACGAGGTCTGCATACTTTTCTGTTTTTTTCTTCGCAGTTTGCTCGTCCATTTCTTTATTTGTGTTTATAAAATTTTCAATTTCACCTAGCTCTTTATAAATTTTATCTACGTCCTCTTTCACCGCAACCAAATATGCAGCATCAAGTTTTCTTTTTAATTCATCTGCAATATCTTTTAGGGCCTCTGCATTTCCGATTGACCTTCTCGCTTCTGCAATTCTTTGAGCATCTCTTGAATTACAAGTTGCTTTAAACTCTTCTAACAATGCATCCTTTCCTTTATTTAAATAAACAGTACTAGAGCTTATCTTTTCTGCATCCATACATAAAACAGAAGGCAACTCGACTGTAGAGTCTTTACCATATTCTGATGGATAGCCATCTTTGCCTTGATGAGCTTTTGGGTAGCCAAAAGAAAGCTTTAATGTCTTTTGAATATCTTTTGATTTGTCAAAATCATAATCCAAAACATAAGAGTATTCAGAGTAATCTTTTCCTGAAATCGTATCATGGTCTACAGTTCCATCTTTCAACATTGACTTTTCAATAAGGCAATTAATAACTTCACCATATGTCTTACCAGAATCAGAAGTCATCATGATAGTCACATTTTTACTCGTCGGATCTTGATACATTTGCGGCTTAAACTTTCCGCATGCATCTATACTTGTTGGCACTTTTACTAAAATTTTATTGTCTTCTCTAATTTCAAATGAAAGTGGACTTCCATCTCGAGATATTTGTTTAAAAAAATCTAATGGAAAATTCAAACTCGAATCTGGATCTTGCTTACATGAAACACTGGCCGATCCCTCTTTGATATCTACTTTTTCATCAACAGGCTTACCTGGTTTGGTTTCAATTCGTCCAGACCCGCTAGAGCCTTGCCCACTCGATGAATTCCCCCCACCCGAAGTTCTCTTTCCGACAATTCCTGCATCAACAATTGTTGGCAAAAACATGGAGACTGTTAAGAGTAGTGCCGAGACATTATTCAATCCATTTTTTTTCATAGAAATCCTCATAAAGACAGTTCGCCTTATAATACTTATTTTCCTTTACGGTTTTTTTTGCTCAATCTTTAGTGATTTTTTTAACTGGACACTTAAGCATCTAAATTTATTGATTTAATCAAAAAATAGTGGATCGATGTCAACCTTTATTGAAACAGACTTTTTTAGTTTTGTATTTTTTAAATATGTATTGAGGGCGTTGTGAAGATCGTTGATATTTGCCCCTCTTAACATTAATGACCAAGTATACTTGTTTATTTTTTTCTCAATAAAAGATGGCCTTGGCCCTAGTATTTCAACGGAGCTAAAGCTCTTGTTACATATTTTCTTTAAGTAATTCATTTCTTCGGTTGATGATTTTATAACTTCTAACTGAGATTTTGAAGTGTAATAAATCAAAATGATCTTTGAAAAAGGTGGTGAACTGCAAATAGAGCGAAGAGAAAGTTCATCGGTATAAAACTGATCAAAGCTATGGCCAACTACGTATTGAAAAATTTTGTTTTCAGGCGCCAGTGTTAAAATGTCAACCTCTGCTTCTTTTCCAAATCGTCCAGCTCGTCCTCCAACTTGAGTGAGTTGCGCATAAACTCTTTCATTGGATCTAAAATCTGGAAAGTTTAATTGAGAATCAATCCCCAAGACCACAACGAGATTTACATTTTTAAAGTTATGCCCTTTTGATAGCATTTGTGTTCCAACCAATATATCAATTTTCTTTTGATGAAATTTTCCAAGGACTGATTCAAGTTTACTAAACGTCTTTATCTCATCACGATCAAATCTCTCTACAATATATTTCGGAAAAATATCTGTTAGAAGCTCATGCACTTTTTCTGTTCCAAATCCTTTTGGGGTCAAATTCACATTCATGCACTCAGGGCACATTTCAGGTGAAGGTGCGACAAACTCACAGGTTTGACAGCACAACTCACTTCGTTTTTTAAAATATTTTAAGTTTGTTGAACAGTTTGGACATAAAAACTGGTGCCCACATGAATTACACTGCAAATACGATGAGTACCCTAAGCGATTTATAAAGATTAAGACCTGCTCCCCTTTCTCCAACGCTTTTTTTATTTTGGAAATAGTTTCTTGTTTAAATGGCCAAAGCGCTTTATCCTCATCTTTAATTGCTCCACGCATGTCGACCAGATTAATTTTTGGCAAAAGGTTTGTCTGCGCTCGCTCTTTTAAGGAAAAATATCTATCTGTCTTATAGAATTGAAAATAACTTTCAAGTGCAGGTGTTGCAGAACCAATTACTATCGGAATTTTTAATTGTGATGCCCTTTTAAGTGCAACATCTCTTGCGTTGTAAGTGCATCGATCATCTTGCTTAAAGGATTGATCATGTTCTTCGTCGACAATAATCAACCCGAGATTTTTCACGGGTAGAAAAACGGAACTTCTTACACCCAAAATTAAAATCGAATCATTGTGATCTTTAAGCTTTAACCAAAGGCCATACTTATCAGAGTTACTTATACTGCTATTATAGCTATAGATTTTGACATCAAGGCCCTCTTTAAATATCTCTAGAAATTGCGGCGTTAAGTTTATTTCAGGAAGTAAAAAGAGGACCGATTTTTTTTCCTTCAATGTTCTTTTTATTAACTCTAAGTAAACAACCGTCTTTCCGGCCCCCGTAACACCATGGATGAGGGATTTATGAAAACCATTAAGTCCATGGTGTAAAATTCCATCCAGGCACTTTTGTTGTTCATGATTTAATTTGAAATCTGCTAATTTTTTTATCCCCTGAATAAACCCAAGCTCGCGTGGCCGTTTTAATCTTTTTGGTATTATGTCTGCGATTAATTGTCCAAGTGGATAATGATAATATTGAGAAAGCCAGCTATATAGCTCTAAATCGAGTTCCTCTATTTTTATGTCATCAATAAATGAGCTTATTTCTTTTATTTTTTCTTGATCTAAATCGGATTCAATCTCTTTTAATATGCAAGCTTCTACCTTTCTAGCACCAAGAGGAACAACAACAAGCGTTCCCGGTTGAATATCTTGCACATCGCTTCGATATGTAAGAAGCGAGTTATTAAAAGGTGTATTGGCCGCAACTTGATAGTACTTACTCATTAAAAGACAAAGCTGAAAATTTCTTTTGGATCGATTTGCTTTTGCATATTTTTACTTGCTTCTTTAAACCGATCGCCTAATGTTTTTTCCTGCTTACTTTTCACTTCTTCAAAATAAAAAGTTAATTTATATTGTTCCCCTCGACTATCTTTTATCAAAATTGTTCTTGGGAATTCATTTACATTATTCAACAGAGCATAATCTTGTACTTCAATTTTTGCATTTGCATTTAAATCGACAAACTCGATATATCTCAACCTTTTTTCTTCATTTGTAAAAAAGGCCCGAACTGTTTTCCAGTCGGCCCGCCAGAGATATTGTCCACTTTCTCTTACTAGTTCAATATTTTTTGATCGATTAAAAGTATTACTTTTAAAAATCTCAACAACTCGAGCTTTGGCCTCCGCAGACTCTGGATTTAGAGGTGATGACGCCTCTCCCTTTCCAGACTTTGAAAGCAAATAATTTTTATACAATCTTAATAGTTTGATTTTATCTTCATTAATTAATTGCTTGTTTTTTATGATTGATGATCCGGTCCTTTCAATAAAGACCTCCATTATTTGTGGCTCATTTAATGCCAGCATTGAAATTGTTGCATAAAACATTCCACGATCTACCGACCTATCTTTTGTTACTTCTTTCTTTAAATCCTCAAATAATTTTAAATCTTGTATTTGAGTATTTAACATTTGAGAACCTGAATAGTTTATTTGAAAAAGTGAAATTTTATCTTCGAAAGAAAAGACAAACTTATAATAGTCAACGCGATCAACTCCTTCTGCAAGTTTTCTTATTTCGGCCTTTAAAGTCACAATGCTTCCGGCCAATTCGCTATTGTTGGGATTTCTAAGAAGTCCCTCGTCTGTTGGCACGGCCGCAAAAAGAGGAGACGTCAACAGCCAAAAAATTAGAGCATTCATTAATTTCATTTTTTTCTCAATTAAATTTTATATTTCTCAGTTTTTTCTTTTAAAATTTTTCTCATTACAGATTCAGTTTCCTTATTCATAAGGGCAAACTCAATCGTTGCATTTAAATATCCTTCAATGCTTCCAGTATCAAATCGATTGCCCTCAAAAACATGTGCATATACTTCTTTGTTTTTGGCAAGCATATTGATTGCATCGGTAAGTTGGTATTCCCCACCAACGCCCTTGGGAATAACTTTTAGGGCATCAAAAATATCCGGCGTGAAAACATAGCGGCCAGGTGTTGCTAAGTTTGAAGGAGCGACCTCTGGTTTTGGTTTTTCTACCATCGTCTCCATCTTCATTGTCTTTTTATCCGAATCAACAAAGTTTCCCTTAACTACTCCATATTTATATGTCTGAGCTTTATCAATCTCCATAACACCAACAACACTTGAACCATTAAATCGATTTGATACTTCAATAAGTTGTTTGGTTACGGGGTTGGGCCCTCTTACGATTTCATCTCCTAAAATTACAGCAAAAGGTTCATTTCCAACAACATCTTTTGCACACAAAACGGCATGGCCCAATCCTAGTTGTTCTTTTTGCCTAATTGAAGTTACTTCAACCATGCTTCCAATTTGCTTTACCAATTCTAATTCTTTTATTTTTCCATTTTTAACAAGAAAATCTTCGAGATCAAAATTTCTATCAAAATAATCTTCAATGGCATTTTTTCCAGAAGCAGTTATAAAAACGACTTGCTCAATACCTGACAATATTGCTTCTTCAACCACGTAATGAATCATGGGAAGATTTATAATTGGTATCATTTCTTTTGGTACTTGCTTTGTTGCTGGTAAAAATCTTGTGCCTTTTCCTGCAACAGGGATGACGGCGCGACGAATTTTCATTATAATTTCCTTTATTAGTATGTCATTATCTCAGAGTATATTTTAGAAGGAATTAGTCTAATGATCAATCGTCTCAAAAATTTTTTTCTTTTAATCTTTCTTCTCTTTGCTCTAAATGTTCAATCTAAGTTAAGACGATTTGAAACAACTCATCAAAAAGCAATGGGTGGAACTGGAGTCGGTTCCATATTACTAGAGGAATCTGCTTTTTTAAATCCCTCGAGCTCACCTTTTTTTCAACTAAATAGTATCTATCTTCAATATGATCGCGGTGCCATCTCAGATGACCGAAACACGACATTTCCAAAAGAAAAAAATTCAGCATTTGTACTAGCACAAGGTGGGCCACCACTTTCTGGTACGTTTAGCTATTCTAAACAATCTTACATTGAAGATGTTCGCAAATCATACGGGCTGAGTATTGCCTCAATGTTCTCTCCAAAATCTACTTTTGGAATTGCTGTAAAAAAACAGTCTGATGATATTCATTTAGAAAATGTTGTTCACGATTACTACCAGACAACTTTTGGCATTACTCATGTTCTTGAAAGTGGATCAAGTGTTGGCATTGTTTTAAATGACCCTTTTAAATCATATGCCCATGAAACAAAAATCATCGCAGGAATTCATAAAAATATCGCAAGCTATATTTTTGGATCGGTCGACATTGGTTGCAATTATACGGCACAAGAGTTTTCTGATACCCTACTAGTGCGAGGAGCACTACATATTAGAGTCTGGGATGATTTTTTTATTAAAGCAGGTGCATTTAACGATAAAGAAATTAAAGAAAAAGGTGAGGCCTTAGGTCTTATATGGGTTCAACCGAAACTTAGTTTGAATTTTGCAATAAAAAACACTAAAAACTATACTAATTCGAGTAACATTATAAAAGATCGAGAAAGTTCATTTTCTTTTTCTTTTCGAGGAATATAGTGGCAAAAAAACAAACTAAGGATCTCAAGGACGAAAGAAAAAAAGAACAACTAAAAGAGCTCTATCGTACGCGCCTTACACATTTAAAAAGGGCCCAGCTCTTAGTCCGTGAAGATAAAATGGCCCAAGCGGTTGATTCATACACTAAGTATTTAGGAATTCTTTCACTTTATTTTGATATCCCAGAAGAAAAACTATCACCATCACTTTTTGATCCAGAAAAAGATCTCACTGAATTGCTTTTGATTAGTCATGCCTACTGGGATTTGGCCAAGGCCTTTGATCGAAGTCCTAACTTGCAACGAGATTGCTTGCGCTGTCTTGAGCAATTTATTAAATTTTCTATTGGGTTTAAGTATCAGCATGTAAATGCACAAATTGTTCGAAAATTTAACAACAAAAAACAGGCACACAATCCCAAGGCCTTTGAATCTGCTTATCAGCGAATTCAAATAAGTTCTAAAAAATGTTATATTGCCTCTCACGCCTTTGGTGAGGATCATCCCGTAACTGATACTCTTCGCCATTTTAAAACTTTAATTAAAGATTATCGTTTGGGTTTAGATTTTATTGATTTTTATTATCGTATCTCTCCTCGACTGGTTCGTTTCCTTTCCCGACATTTATTATTTGATTTTTTATTAACAAATGTTTTTTTTAGACCACTGCTTTTTATTTTTAGCATTTTTATAAAACCACTATGTCAAAAATAACAAAACTTATTATTCGAAATTGGTTTCTTTATTTTATTTCATCTGTATTTATACTTTTATGTATTTTGTCGCTCGGTAATATTCTTTCAAGCCTTATGAGCTCACGAAGTGAGCTTGGCTATGCCATGCTCAAATTGCTGTATGACACTCCTGGTTTTCTTGTGAAAATTTTGCCAGTTGCTTCTTTGATCGCGAGCCTTTTTGCGCTCGACCGCCTTAGAAACAGAAATGAGCTTACTGCAATTTTTTCTGCTGGTTATTCAAGAAAAAAATTTATTCTTTTGCTTTCTATCTTAGGACTCATTTCTGGATTAATTCTTTTTTATATTAATGCTTATCTTGTACCCTATGCACGTTACAAGGCCATAACTCGATTAAACATTTCAGGTCAAAGTACCGTCACAACCAACGTAATAAATTCTGGTCGAATTTGGTTTAAGGGGATCAATTACTTTGTAAGTTATTCAAGTTTTGATTCAATAAAAAATAAATTAAATGAACTTGAGCTTTATTATTTTGATGACAATTTTAAAATTACTGAAGAAATAAAGGCGAAAGAAGCTATTTATGTCGAAGGAACCTCATGGGAATTAAAAAATGCTCTTTTAATCACCAACCTTAACAATAAAACATTTCCGAACACCAAAGAAGTTCATAACAAAATTTGGACAATCGAAGAATCCATTTTAGATTTTAAAAAAATCAATGCTGACATTTCTACTCTTTCAATCTGGAAGCTATATGAATATATCCTCGTTCTAAATACCAATGAATTAAATTCCAATGAATACTTCGTCAGCTTCTTAGACAAATTTTCCTCGGCCCTCACCTGCCTTGTTCTAACTTTACTTTCGGCCGTTGCAGTCTTTAATCCCAATCGCAGGAACAGTTCTTTTGGACTCAATGTGACTTTTGTATTGGCATTTACCTTTTTCTATTGGTTTATTTATTCCTATTTTATTACACTCGGCCAAACAAGCCGCATTTCACCAGTGGCGGCAACCTTTGGAGTCCCCGGCATTTTTGCCATATATCTCACCTTCTTTTTCATTTACCATCGCAAATTGCGATAGATTGTGATATTTATTAATGATGAAAAAAAGCTTTTTAGACAACTACGAATTAAGCGGCGTCGAGCTTGAAATCTTTAAGTATCCTGCGCCTGTTTTAAAAAAAGTGGCAAAGCCCGTTACTGAATTTGATGATGAGTTAAAAGAACTTGTAAAAAATATGTTGTTTACAATGTACCATGCACCTGGAATTGGTCTTGCGGCCCCACAAGTTGGCGTATCAAAGCGAATATTTGTTTTGGACATCTGGTATAATCGAGAAAAAGTAACACTACATGACGGATCAGAAGAAGTTAGATTGTCTGAGTTCTCGCCCTTAGTCTTTATTAATCCTGTTTTTAAAGAAAAGTCAGGTGAAATTTTATACGAAGAAGGCTGTCTTAGCGTTCCTGGCATTTATGAAGAAGTAAAACGAGCAAATACTGTTTTGATTGAATACTTTGATGTCGACGGAAATGCACATTCTCTTGAAGCAGATGAACTTCTCGCGGTTTGTTTGCAGCATGAAAATGACCATCTCGATGGAATCGTTTTTGTTGAGCGACTCAATTTATTGAAAAAGCAGCTCATTTTAAAGAAACTTACAAAGAAAAATAAAAAATGAAGAAATTAAAAATTGTCTTTTGTGGTACTCCTGATTTTTCAGTTCCGACACTTGAAATCTTAAACTCGCACCCACTTGTGGATCTTGCTCTTGTCATTACAATGCCAGATCGCCCTGTCGGTCGCGGGCTAGAACTTACGCCCCCCCCTGTCGCTGTATTTGCAAAAGATTCAAAAATTAAACTTTTTCAAACTGAAAATATCAATCGCGATGAAGCTCTGTTTAACGAGCTTCGCTCTATGAATGTTGATTTAATTCTTGTCCTTGCCTTTGCTCAATTCCTTGGTTCTAAAATATTAGAATTACCACGACTGGGCTGTTTTAATATTCACACATCTATACTTCCAAAATATAGAGGAGCTGCTCCAATTCAATATGCACTTTTAAATGGCGATAAGTCGACAGGTGTCTCTATTCAAAAAATGGTTAAAGAAATGGATGCCGGCGATCTGGTGTCATTTCATAAACTTCTTATTTCAGAAAATGAGAATGGTGGACTTTTATATGCCAGACTTAAATTTCAAGCGGCACTTTCAGCCTCTGATTTTGTCTCCGATGCTTATTACAATCGCCTGACTTACACACCTCAAAATGCGAGCGAAATAAGTTTTGCTCCGACACTTTCAAAAGATGATGGCCACCTAGACTTTAAAAACTCTAGCTTTGAAACTCTAAAAAATAAAATACGCGCTCTCGATCCTTGGCCTGGAACATTTTGTTTTTTAGATGGAAAGCGTCTCAAGATTTTGGAAGTTGAGGAACTCAACAATTCTCTTCCCGCAGGTACTACTTTAGTAAACCATGGAATGTTAATTGTTGGGACGACAACCTCCTCTATGCGTCTTTTAAAAGTTCAAATTGAAGGAAAGAAAGCATGTTCAGATACTGAACTTTTAAATGGACTTAAAAATAAACATTGTGAGTTTATCCTTACATAGGAGTGAAAATGACAATTATATCTCCAAGTCTTCTTGCTTGTGATTTTTTAAATATCGAATCAGAACTTTCACATTTTAAAGGTATTCCTGATCTTTGGTTTCATTTAGATATTATGGATGGACACTTTGTTCCCAATCTCACTTTTGGACATCCAATCATTCAATTGATTGCCAAAAAAACTTCAATTCCACTAGATGCCCACTTCATGGTTACCAATCCAGATTTTTATGCAGAGACATTAAAAGATGTTGGCATACATAATTTCACCTTTCATTTTGAATCTGTCTTAAATTCTTTGTCACTTATTTCCACGTTAAGAGAAAATTATAAGTCTGTTGGAATTTCCATTAAACCAAAAACAGAAGTTCATCAGCTTTCAGATGAAATACTCAAACAAGTTGATCTTGTTTTAGTTATGAGTGTTGAACCAGGGTTTGGTGGTCAGGCATTTATGCCTTCGGCATATCAAAAAATACAAGAGCTCGTAAGAAGAAAAAAAGCTCTCGGTGCTCACTTTCAAATACAAGTTGATGGCGGCATTAGCGATAAAAATTCAAAGAATTTAATTTTAAGTGGGGCCGACAACCTGGTTGCCGGCTCATACATATTTAAAAATGGCCCTACGTTTTATTTAGATCAAATTAATTCTCTTCGCTAATTTTGAATTGTCCCCATTTGTAGCGAGGCGATTGCGGCAGCAAGTACAAGTCCGTTATTTTCTACGTTTAACTCTAAGTCATAAGCGCACTTAGCAATTTCAGACTCAACCACACAACTTAAATCAGAAATGGCCAATGAGTCTCTACTTTCTTTTTTTAAATCCAAGTTTGACAGTGCAATTATTCCTTGTTTTTCTAAAGAAGAAAAATAGGCATTTTCAAAATTTTCCCCTGTAATTAATATCGACTTTACTCCACCAGCAAGAAAGCCACGCTTAATCGTTGCCAAGACATCATTATCTACGCCAGCAGACGCGTCTGTAATATGTACTGTATTTTTTCCTGCCGTAATTGTCATTTTATCATCGTTTACCATTTTTTTAGTTTCTTCATTGTTGATCACTGTACTTGTAAATGATGTCGTCGCAATAACGACTTCATTTATTTTTTCAAATACATTTTTCTCTGTTTGTTTTAGAGTGATTACACTGTGGGCCTTCATTTTAAACTCTGCTGCATATGAAATAGTCCCGGCCATAAGAGAAATTAGTATTAATGTCATCTTCAT
>CAZOXW010000031.1:0-32473 GCA_964583925.1 uncultured Bacteriovorax sp. | reverse complement strand
CGAAATCATTTCTAAACTTTGTAAGTTTTATCAAAGAAAAACGGCACCCAAGATTATTAAAACCCGCGCGATCAAGGTGGATAAAAGGCAGTTATCGATTGAGACTTTTAAATCGCCTGAAAAACACCGTCGCTATATAAAAACAGAAGTAAAAAATGATGTTTTAAATAGATCAAATCACCAATGTGAGTTTAAAGGCATCAATGGAAAAAGGTGCACTGAAAAGACCAAGCTAGAATTTGCTCATCACTACCCACACTCTCTTGGCGGAGAAAATTTTAGCCAAAATTTAAAAATATTTTGTAAGGCCCACAATTTGTATGAAGATAAAATTTTAAAATTATCAAACCTAAGGTAAGAGAAGTCTAAAAATAAGCGATACCATTGTTGAGGTTCGACAACAAGATGTAATGTACTGATATTACATCTTGCAATTTGATTATTTCACCTGTCAGGTCAAAAAATCGCCATTTTTTTAACCTTGTGGTGCCATAAACCAAAGACAACTTATTCAAGGGATAATATTGATGAGTATAAAAAAATTTATTTTAATCGGTTTAAGTGCGCGCAAGTTGAAAAAAGAAAATTCAAATTTATTGGCCGGGAAAGTGTTGAATGCAAAATAAATGAAATTTTTATACAAAAAGATAATTTGAAAGTGCCGTTTAAGTCAGTACCCCAATCAAAACGCTCGGAATTTATAAAATTGTCAAACCAGAGAATGCATAATAGCATAATTAAAAGCATTTTTTTTTGGGAGTCATTATGGGAAAAGTCATAAGTTTCATCAATCAAAAGGGTGGAGTTGGAAAAACAACCATTTGTTATAACGTTGCTTTTGCACTAAAAGAAAAGGCCAAGAAAGTTTTAGTTATTGATCTCGATCCCCAAGGAAATTTAAGTCTACTTTTTAATTCTAAGCATGAATTCAATATTTATCATTTGTTAGTTAATTCAGTAAAAGAATTAAAATATATCCATGCGCCTGTCATGATGTCTGATATTGTCGTAAAAAATGGAGTCGATCTAATTCCAGGAGGCCAAGATCTTTCTGGGTTTGATCTAACTGTTTCCAATGTCAAAATGCCTCGCCAGTTAATTTTAAAAAAATTCTTTGAACAAAATGATCTTTTGTCTCGTTACGATTACATCTTAATTGATTGCCCACCAACCTTAGGATTGCTTGTTATAAATGCCCTTTGCGCAAGTGATGGCGTCATTGTTCCATTTCGTCCAGATGATTTTTCTTATATGGGGCTTGATCATTTCTATTCCGTTTTAGATGACGTAGAAGATATGGGAATCGTCAGAGTTCCAGATGTCATTTTACATGTTCCAAATCTTGTCGATGGACGAAGAAAACAAGAATGCGATGATTTAAATAAAATTGTGACAAAAATTGAAGAATCCATGGGGAAAGATAAGGTTTCTAAGGCCTTCTATAACAAAACGCCATTGGTAAAATCGCAAGCGCAAAAAAAATCGGTGTTTGGTTTTAACAATAAAGAGTTTTCTGAATTAAAAACTGAGTTTTTAGAAATCGCGCATAAAATTGAGGAGTGGAATAGTGAACTCAAATAAAAAGAAATCAACAAATCCAATATATGTCGTATCTAATAATGGAGTAGATGTGGAAGAAGCAAAAAACTTTCTAGATTTGTTGTTAAAAAAAACAGGTATTGATAAATTACTTCCTATTTTAGAATCGATTTTGAATATTTTATTAAGTGAAGTAAAGTCTTATCCCGTCTTTATTGAAGTTAAAAAAATGTTTGACAAACTTTTTGAACAATTCATTTCAGCACTTTTTTTCATTCAGCAAAAAATCAATTCCAACAAGCTCTAAAAAATGACCATGCGGGAATAATTAAAATATCGCCTTCGCTGTAGTAGTCATTGCCTAAATAAAAGACAATTTTTCTTACTTCTTTCTTTGTGTTTAAGGTAAAACGTTTGATATTTTGAAGATCTCTATTTGAGATTGTCTTACTTGATTTTATCTCAATTACGGTAATCATATTGCGCTCATCGACGATTAAATCAACTTCAGCACCATCCTTTGTTTCATAATAAAATAATTCATCAGCATTGATTTGCCCAAGCTGCCTTCTTTTCTCAACTTCTGAAACAATAAAGTTTTCTAGTTCTTGCCCTTTAGAGTAATCATCACTTAATGAATAAAGAATTCCTTGGTCTAGAAAATAGCTTTTGGCCCGAGAAAGATACCTTTTTGCAGGCCCTAAATGATAACCGTAAAGCTTGAAAACAAGGCCCGTGGATACAATTGAGTTCAGATATTTTTTTGTCGTAGGAACTGATAGACCTGATTCTTTTGATAGTGAACTTATCTCATAGCGAGAGCCAATCCCTTTTACCAGTGCTCCAAAAATGGCCTTAATTCCCTCAACGCTTTCGACATTTATCAGTTGAGCAAGATCGCGAGTAAAATATGTATTTTTATAATTTTTTAAAAGTAATTCTTTTTCTGAAGTCACGTTCTCTGATAAAATTTCTGGAAACCCTCCATAACTTAAAAAATGATCAAGCTGCCTTTTGGCAATTTTTTCATCTGCCGGGTTTAGTTTTTCAAAAAACTTGTGATTGGGAGGGCCGTAATTTTCCCCAAAAGCGCAGGTTGGCAGGCGAATATAATTTATTCTACCGGCAAGGGTATCATGAATTTTGTCGGCCAAATTAATCCCTGTTGACCCAGTTAAAACACAGTGTATTTTTTTTTCATCAATGAGTTTTTTTACAGGAATGGTAAGTTCAGGAACTCTTTGTGCCTCATCAATAATAAAGCGATTGCCCAGAGATTCAACAAAGCCTTTTGGGTCAGACTTTGCAAAGCTTAAATCATCTAAGTCATCAAGGGTGATGTACTTATAATTTTTAAAAAGTTCTTTTAATAGCGTTGATTTTCCTGCACGCCTAGGCCCCTGTAGGATGATTGATTTTTTAGAGTCTAGCTTTTGCCATCTTGAAAACATGGTTTAATAATAGCACGACTTTTATGAAAGTCAATCTTAATTAGCATCCGTATGAAACGCCTTCGGTGGAGCAGTCATTTCAGCACTATCTGAGGCATCCTTATTTGATTCATTATCATCTGGATCACTATCAAATTTAATCTCTAAGAAGTCAGAGTTATCTTCTTTTGGTTTTTCAATATTAATTCGGCCCATAATTTTTCTTTTTCTTTTTAGAATATAATTACTTGGCCTATTAATTTTAAACTTAATTGGATTGGGTAAAACTGCGGCCATAAGTGCAGCTTCATCTAAATTAACTTTTTTTGCCGATTTTTTAAAATATTTTTTTGAAGCACTATTTACGCCATAGACTCCAGGGCCGAGCTCAATAACATTTAAATAAACTTCTAAAATTCGTTCTTTATTCCAAAGAGTCTCGATTAAGATGGTGAAATAGGCCTCAAGGCCTTTTCTAATATAAGACCTCGAAGGCCATAAAAAAACGTTTTTCGCTGTTTGTTGGCTAATTGTTGAAGCGCCTTTTTTCTTTTTGTGTTTCTTGTTGTATTCGATTGCTTTTTTGATGGCATCAAAATCAAAACCGTAGTGTTCATAAAAATTGGCATCTTCCGCTCGAATTACAGACCTCGGAAGGTATTTTGAAATATCTTTATAATCGGCCCATTCATGTTCAATTTTATAATTGTGGGTGATTGTTCTAATCAACATTAATGGAGTGATATAAACGGGGACATAGCGATAAACTAAAGTCATAAAAATAGAACTGGATAAAAAGAAGACCGTGGCAAAAAAAAGATATTTAAAAAATAATTTAATTTTAGATTTCATAGGGCCTGCAAAATTGGAAATCCGATAGAAAGCCCGATCATCGAAGTTGATTGATGATTATTTTTCCAGTCGATATAATTAATTTCTCCAAAAATTTTTCCACCATAGCGAATCCATGCATTGGTATAGATCTCATTGGTTGTAGAAAAAAACATTCCGTATGTGAGGTGTTGATTTAAAATCCCAAAAGCATGCTTATACATGATCTCAAAACCTTGCGGATATAATACTTCAAATGTTGTTTTTCTCGTTTTATCTTGCCTAAAATGCAGGCCTTGAAAGCCCAACAATGCATTTACAAGGACGCGGCCATCAAATGCTTCTGCTAAATCATATGAAAAATAAAGGCCTGAATTATTGAAAATACTTTGCGAATAAATAAGTGCATCAAAGGCCTTCAGAGATGAGGTTTCTGTCAGGTCATACTTACCATAAAGCATATAAGACATAGTGAGACGATTTTCAATTTCACTTTGATATTCTTGACTTTTGTAGATATAAGGCCCTATTCCACCTGCTAGTTTCAATCTTTTAAGTTTGCTCGGCAGTTCTGCCTTAATTTTTATTTTACTAATTTCACCGCTTGAATTGACGAGGTCTAAAAAGACTGGGGAGCTGTCATTTAAATAAATTGTAAAAGGTGGCGTTTCACCTTTTAAGTTAAATAAATTAGTAGAGCTAAACGTGACTTCAAGTCTTGGTCTTCGATCGTGACTTTTTCCGTAGCTTTCAAGTTTGCAGCCGACAGAAATATATTCTGAATCAACGCCTTCAATCGAAAGTTTAAAAGGCGCACAGGAGTAATCGATTAACTGTTTTGATTTAGCATTGGCCGCACCGTTTGAAACGATTTGAATTTTATCAAATAGCTCTTTTCCGCGATAAATTTCAATGGTGCCAGGATTAAAAAGATCGACATAGATTTCAGTGTAAAAATAATTTGGCCTCTTGGTTGGAAAAATAATTTTTCCCTTATAGTTTATGCTTAAATTACTTTCATCTAAGTTAATTGCTAAGGCCAAAAGTGCCCGAGGTGTTAAAAGATTAGAGTCGTTTCTAAGCCACTGAATGGTGTCTGCAATAAAATAGGATTTAATTTCTTTTTTATTATAGCGAATTGTAAATTCATTCTGATCTACTTTTACTCGGCTTTCCCCAATGGAAACTTTGGCAAAACTAATAATTTGCGCCTTTAATGTCATTGAGAAATTTACTAATAAGTAGATAAAAAAAAGCTTGAACCAAGATTTCATTTAGCGCGATCTCACCCGTCGTTTTTTGATCGGAGTTTCATTGGTATTTATCTCCAGAAGCAAATCTTCATCAGAGCTAGGCAAAACAGCAGGTGCACGCTCAATTCCTGATTGAGACAGATTAACTTCATCTTCTGTTTTGATAAAAACATTTAATTCTTCGGCCAATTCACGTTCTAATTCATCTGGATTAAAATTTTTTTGAAGCGAATAAATAGCAAGACTTCCCTCATCAGATTCATCCGTTAGCGTTGCAATGATTGGCAAGGAAATAGAAAGTATTGCTGTAAAAATAAAAAATTTTGATTTCATGTTGATATTTTATCGAGTTATAATGGCTTAGCAAATAAAAAAGAGAGTTGATAAATAAAATGATTGATCCTGATTTGAATCTCGAGAATTATAATTACGATTTACCCGATGAATTGATAGCTCAAAGGCCAAACGCGACTGGGAGATCACATTCAAAATTGTTGGTTTATCTAAAAAATGAAGACAAAATAGTTCACGACAATTTTTCTCGGATTAATAGTTATTTACCAAAAAATTCAAGACTTGTTTTTAACAATTCAAAGGTCTATCCCTCGCGTCTGTTAGGAACGAAAAAAACTGGTGGGAAGGCCGAAATTTTTATTTTAAATTTATTCTCAGAAAATAAATTAGTAAAAAATTGTTTAATTAAATGCCGTGGAAAAAAAAGTCTTGGCGATCAATTTCTATTGCCGGAAAGACAGGCCGAAATAATACGCGTAGGTGATGATGGAAGCTTTGATTTAAAGTTTGATTCGATTATTGATCAAGACTATCTTCATTCCTATGGAAAAATCCCCATTCCTCCTTATATTAGAGGGGGAGAATCGGACGAGAGAGATAAATCAGATTATCAGACAACCTATGCGAAAAATACTGGCTCAGTGGCCGCTCCAACTGCAGGATTACATTTTACCCCAGAGCTTTTAGCTGAACTTAAAAAATCTGGCCATCAAGACTTATATCTAACTTTGCATGTGGGGATTGGAACTTTTAGGCCTTTAGCTTCAGAAAATATTTTAGAGCATAAAATGCACTCAGAGACATTTTTTTTAGATGCTGAAAATTTATCGCTTTTATCAAAAGATAAGGAAAATTTAATTCCAGTGGGGACGACATCCTTAAGAGTCTTGGAATCCATAAAAGGCATGCTAAAAGATGGCACAATTGAGAGTTCTAAAAATTACTCTACCAATATTTTTTTGCATCCAAAAAATCCACCGACTTCTGTCCGTGGGCTTATCACTAATTTTCATCTCCCAAAATCTAGTTTATTAATTTTAGTTTCAAGCTTAGTAGGGCGCGAAAAGGCATTAGAAATCTATCGAGAGGCCGTCGAAAATAAATATCGCTTTTTTTCTTATGGCGATGCTATGTTAATTTTGTTATAAATCAAAAGATGTCAAAAAAAATTTTTAAACTACAAAAATCTTCTGGTAAAGCACGCGCTGGTGAAATAACTACCGATCATGGAAAAATTGAAACACCAATTTTTATGCCTGTTGGAACACGCGCTTCTGTTAAAACTATTTGGCAAGAAGAACTAGAAGAAATGCATGCCCAAATCATATTGGGAAATACTTATCATCTTTATTTAAGGCCAGGCCATGAGTTGATTGCAAAGCTCGGTGGTTTACATGAGTTTATGCAGTGGAAACGGCCGATTTTAACCGATTCTGGCGGCTATCAAGTGTTCTCACTTTCTAGCTTAAATAAGGTGACAGAAGAAGGGGTTTGGTTTCAATCCCATCTCGATGGCAGTCGGCATCTTATTGGCCCTTTAAAGTCGATGGAAATTCAAAAGGCACTTGGGTCTGATATCGTTATGAATTTTGACGAATGCCCAGCACTTCCTGCGACTAAAGATCGCTTGCGTGAAAGTATGGAGCTTACACTTCGATGGGCAAAAATTTGTCGCGATTATCCACTTTCAGCTCATCAAAATCTTTTTGGAATAATTCAAGGGGGACTTCATTTTGATCTGCGAACTGAATGCATGGAGCGTTTGGTTGAAATGGATTTTGAAGGCTACGCTCTAGGTGGTCTCTCGGTTGGTGAAAAAAATGAGGAAATGCAAAAATTTTTAGAGGATTTTACTCACACCATGCCAAATGAACGGCCACGATATTTAATGGGCGTAGGAAAGCCAATGGATATTTTAAATGGTATTCGCGCTGGCATTGACATGTTTGATTGCGTCCTTCCAACAAGAAATGCCAGAAATGGCCAGTTTTTAACTCACGGCGGCCCTTTAAATATTAAAAAAGAGCGCTTTAAAGAGGATCTTTTACCTCCCGATCCTGAGTGTGATTGCAAGGTTTGTAAAAAATATTCTCGCGCCTATATTCGACATTTATATACCGTAGGAGAATATCTTGCAGGTAATATGATCACCTATCACAATCTTTATTTTTATTTGAAAATGACAAGAGATGCTAGAAATGCAATTTTAAACGATTCGTTTGACGCATTTTATTTGTCGTTTTATAACAAGTACCACTCAAACATTTGGAATTAAAAAAAGGAATTCAACATGGCACTAAATTTAGTTTTATCATTGATCTCAAATTCATATGCACAAGCGGCCGCAGAAGCAGGCAAGGCCCAAAGCCCAATTATGCAATTTGTCCCATTAATTTTAGTTTTTGTTATCTTTTATTTTTTAATGATCCGTCCGCAGAAGAAAAAATTTGAAGAAGAGCAAAATATGCTTTCAAAACTTTCTAAAGGCGACGAGGTTTATACAAAGTCTGGTCTTATTGGAACAGTCTATGGACTTACAGATAAAATTGTCACGATCGAAGCCTCAGAAGGCGTAAAAATTAAAGTTTTACGAACTCAAGTGGGTGGTCTTTTAAATACAATCATGGACGACAAAAAAAACTAAAGAATAAAACTAAGGAGCTTTAAAGATGTTTGGTTTAGGTGCAGGAGAATTATTTTTAATTTTTATTATTGCCCTGTTATTTTTAGGGCCTAAAAAACTTCCTGAGCTTGCTAAGGGCCTAGGTCAAGCAATGAGGGAATTTCAAAAGGCCAAAGAAAATGTGGTTACTGAAATTCATAAAGGGGCACAAGATAAAGCTGAAGAGACTAAAATTAGCGCTGTTCCTGAAAAGACAGAGCCAGAATCTCCTAAGCATTCTTAGTCTTGCTATTTCTAAAGTCTTCAATCTATAATTTTAAGGCCTATTATTTTTGTCCTAAAAGGAGTTAGTACATGAAAACCAGTTGGTGGTTGCGTTTCTCTGCGCTCATCTTATTTACGTTAATATCTACTTTAGTCTTGCTTCCAACCGCATTGAAGTTTGATGAATCAAGTAAATATCCTATCAAATCTAAAATAAACTTGGGCCTTGATCTTCAAGGTGGTTTGTACATGATTATGGGGATTGACTTTAAAAAGGTATATAAAGACGAAGTTTCAACAAATCTTAGAAAGGTAGAATCACTACTGAAGGATCAAGAGATTAGTCTTACCATCGGTGAATTTGATTTATCAGATGCTATGGATCCAAAGTTGTCATTTGTACTACAAAAAGCAACCGATGCTGAAGTGGCCAAAGCAAAAATCAAAGAATATTTCCAAGGAAACATTCGAATTACAAAAGAAGAGAGTGGGAAACTTGAAATTGGGCTTTCATCTATCTTAAAAAAGCAAATTGAAGAGCAATCAGTAAGTAAATCAATCGAAGTTATAAGAAACAGAATCGATGAATTTGGAGTTACTGAGCCAGAAATTATAGCTCAAGGTAATGATCGAATTGTTATCCAACTTCCAGGTGTTAAAGACATGGAAAGAGCAAAAGATCTAATTGGAAAAACGGCCAAATTAGAATTTAAAATGGTCAATGATTCACTTCCAATGTCGACGCTTTTGGGAATGATTGAAAAAGGGAATAAGGCCGGAATTGTCTACAAAAAAGGCGACCGTTTTTCTGACTATATTTTAAAGATGAACGAATTTTTAAAGGCCGAAATTCCTGAAGGCCATGAGCTTGCATTTGAAAAATCTCAAAATGCAGCGACTGGTGAAGAAGCGTTTTTACCTTATATCGTCGAACATATTGCAAAAGTATCGGGTGAAGATTTATCAGATGCTCGCGTACAAATTAATCCACAAGAAAATACTCCTTATGTTTCTATGGAATTTAAACCTCAAGGAGCTAAGAGATTCGAAGAAGCTACTGGAGCAAATATTGGACGCAGAATGGCCGTGATCCTTGATGGAAATGTTTATTCAGCTCCCGTTATTCAAAGTAAAATTGGGGGAGGAAATGCTCAAATTACTTTAGGTCGAGGCGGCGATTATAATAAGCTTATGAAAGAAGCAAAAGATCTCGCTTTGGTTTTAAGAGCTGGAGCGCTTCCTGTTCAGCTTGATTTCTTAGAGCAAAGAACTGTCGGGCCAAATCTTGGTTCAGATTCTATTGCAAAGGCTAAAATTGCTTCTTACGTTGGAATTGGTCTCGTTTTTATTTTTGCTTTATTTTACTACAAAATTTCAGGTGTCATTGCTGTTTTAACACTCGTGTTAAACGTTTTATTTACAGTGGCCATCTTAGTTGGAATGGAGGCGACCTTAACCCTTCCTGGTATTGCAGGAATTGCATTGACTGTCGGAATTGCTGTTGATGCAAACATTATCATCTATGAGAGAATTAGAGATGAACTTCGTAAGGGGCTTAGTAACATGAAGGCCTTTGAGCAAGGATATGCCAATGCTCTTTGGACAGTTCTCGATGCTAACATTACAACGATTGCTGCTGGTTTTTGTTTATTAAATTTTGGTACAGGGCCAATTCGAGGTTTTGCGGTAACATTCATTATCGGTACGATCGTGACTGTGTATACTGCTTACTATGTCTCAAAAATATTTTTTGAGTTCTATATGAAAAAAACTAATGGTTCTGAGCTTTCGATTTAGGAGAATAAAATGATAGAACTAATTAAACATGGTACAAATTTTGATTTCGTTGGGAAAATTAAATATATTACAAGTTTCTCATTTATTTTAACTCTTGTTGCTCTCTATGGAATTTTTAATAGAATGAATTATGGAGTTGATTTTAGAGGTGGAGCAGAAATTCTTGTAAAGTTTGAAACTTCTATACTTCTTGAAGATTTGCGAACGACTCTATCTGAAAATGGCTTTAATGGAGTCTCTGTTCAGACGATTGGAGAAGAAAAAGATAATACTCTTTTAATTAAAGTCCAGGCCGATGAAGGTTCTTTAAACTTGATTACTAAAAAAATCTCAGAGGGCCTACAAGCAAAATTTGTTTCAAATAAAGTTACAATAGAAAAAGTTGATATCGTTGGGCCGAAGGCCGGAAGCGAACTACGGTTATCTGCAATTCAGGCCATGCTATGGGCGATTCTTGCAATTATGATTTATGTTGCAGTTCGATTCGACTTTAGATTTGCTCCAGGTGCAATTATTTCTCTTTTACACGACGTTATTATTGTTTCAGGGCTTGTTGCTTTTTCAGGGACAGAGTTTACACTTCAGACGGTTGCAGCTCTCTTGGCCTTAATTGGTTACTCTATTAACGATACAGTAATCGTCTATGATAGAATTCGTGAACACGAAGAATCTGATCCTGAAAAGCGACTGACTTTAAGACAGCACGTAAATAATGCTGTTAATGACACCCTTTCAAGAACTATTTTAACTTCAGGTGCAACACTCTTAGTGTCTGGGACTATGTATTTTATGGGTGGTATGGCAATTAAAGAATTTTTCTTTGCCATGTCTTTAGGGATTATCTTTGGTACTTATTCATCTGTTTACGTGGCGGCATCAGCAACTATTTTTACTGATGATCTTTTGAAAAAAGAGGCCAAGAAAAAAACAAGAAATGCAATTGTTTAAGAGCATGAAAATATTTTTTTTCCTATGCCTACTTCTGGTAGGCATAGGTTCCCATGCACAAGATACAGACGTCACTCCTGAAATTTCTGATGATGAAGAACTAACTCAAAAGAAAAAAGAATTAGAGACGATGTATAGTCAACTATACTTAGGCTCAAAAGAAAAAAAGACTCCATCTCCGAATGCAGATAAATTAAATATTGATGCCCAAGTAAAATCAGTCGTAAAACAACTCCATCCTGAATTGAGCGATAAAGATCTTAAAAAAATGAAACTTCACCAAGCGGTGGACCTTGCACTTGCACCCATTAGGCTAAAACCAGAAGGGGAGTTGGCCTCAATGATTCACGACCAATTAAAACCAACAAGTGCTTATCCTTATTTAAAAGATCACACCAAGCACTTGGTACTGTTTGCTCGGATTATCCAAGATAAAAATGCTCTCCCATCGGCCACTAAGATTATTGAAAATAAGTCTAAGCTTAAAACTTTTGCAGCACTTCTTCTTCTAACCATTATTATTGGAATTATCATTTCAAGAGTCATCAGAACAAGCGATAAATCTTTTTTAAAGATATTTTTATTTTTCTTACTCAGAGTATTTTTAATGCTAGGACTTCGACTAGGGTTGGTTATTTACTTTTTTGGAGAAGAACTCACACCTATGTATGATGTCGTAAAAAATTATATTATCACTCGGACGTGACGGGAACACAGCCAATTCGCTTATCACTCGGCCTTACTGTATTTGTGACACCACTTGGGCTATTTCCATTTAATTGGTCATAGTATCTGACGGTGTATAGTCTTCGATCACCTTGTTGTAATGGGTCCATATTGTCGTTTGCAGGCCAATAATAGTAAATGGTCTTATTATGAAGTGAGTCGGCAGAAGCTTTAACTTTTAGGCCATTTTGCACATAGAATCCATACTTGGTTAAAATTGATTCGGTAACAAACATTGTTCCATAAATTGTCTTGTAACTAGTTCCTTCCTGTACTAATTCGGCCTCTTTTTCACCAAGATAGATTCCTTCTGTTTCACTCGTATAGTCTTTTAGAACTTTAAAGAGTGAGTCAGTACCATTAAAATGGACAGCTTTAGGACAATAGGCCTTTGTTGTCGAGCTATTGATAAATGGAACCATCATATACCCTTGAGCAATTGACGATGTTGAAGAAGTCGATGAACTCGTTGATATGGCCGGTCTATTTGGATAGCTTATAAGTGTAAATAGATCGACTGTATAAGAGACATTATATTCTTCTAATAAACGTTTTTGAATTGTTGAATTAATGGCCATAATACTATTTGTTTTTACAAATCGTGGTTCTGTTTTATCCCAAAGAGTAAATTGGGCCGGTATCATTTCTAACCGAGGATAGAGTGAATTGTCAGTGGCACCATTGCTGATTTCATCGTGGCAAACAACTGTTGATTGATTGGTTCCACCGGCGGCAGGAATTGGCGCAGGAGTTTCGTTTGCTGGAAAGTAATAAAATACTTTGGCGTAGCTTGTGCGCGTGATTACTCCTGAGTTATCAGTTGTCCCACCATAAGTTAGGCAAGTGTATTGCGAGATTGGGCTGATCTTTAAGGCACCAACTGTTCCAGAGCTGCTTTCTTGTTTTACTCTTCTAACTTGAAATTCAGTAGAGGCGGCATTAGTTCCCGCCTTGGTTTCAACGATTTTTACAATATAAGTTGTATTGTAAGCTAGAGAAGAGATATCAGCACTAAAACTATTAGATGATTTATTTATCGTAACTGGAATATTATCAATTGTGTTTGTGCCATCAGTGGCACTCAATGTACATTGTGGGGTTGTTGCATCTGAATCAAGTTGAACATTACACCAATTATATAGTGATCCAAATTTACTATTATTTGCAACTAAACTTCCTAAAGTAGCGCTCCCATATAAAGTAGGCACTGTCGTACTTGTTTTAGCGGCACAGACAGAATCACAGTCATTAATGATATCGGACTTTCCACTTAAGCAAGCACAGAAATCTGAATTAACAAAAATTTCACCACTAGGGCGTAGCGAGTTTGCATCATCGATACAAAGCCCTTTCGATGCATTTAAAAGCTTTAAAACATCTTCATTATCTTCATTGGTTGTCTTAAAATTTGTGAGCTCGGTGGCCGTAGCAATATGATAATTTGAAGCACAGGCACTCGTGCAACTGTATTTAGAGCTATCATCAAAAGTAATATATTGCTCAGCTGAACACCCCGTTTCTGTTGTTGTGTCGGTCACTGAAAAATCGATTGCCTTTGCTCGCTTTTTGGGAGTTGTATCAGGCATACAGCCGAATAAAAATATTTGGCCGATTGTTAATATTAGTATATATCTAGTTAGCTTCATTAGTGATCCTCAATATTCATTTCGGAATTACTAAGACATACTTAAGCTTCTAACTCTATTTTATTATAGTGTGAGTAATTCATTTGGGATTATTAATGATTCAGACTTAATTAGTGCGATATTAAGGAGTTAGAAAATGCCGAAAAGGCCCAATATTTTGTGAATCTGCCAAAGATTTTTGGCACTTAAGTTTCATAGAAAATATGCCGAAAAAAATTCTACAAGTACTAGTTTTTAAGGAGTTTTTATGACAAAGGCAGATCTTATTGCAGCATTAGAAAAGCAGGCCAATTTAACACATAAACAGGCCGAAACAATTATTAATATTACTTTTGATAGCATGATCAAAGCGCTTTACGAAGATGAAAGAATTGAAATTAGAGGCTTTGGATCTTTTGCAAATAGAAATTATAAGGCCTATGAAGGAAGAAACCCAAAGACTGGAAAAATTGTAAAAGTTCCACCTAAGAAGGTGCCATTTTTTAAAGTTGGTAAAGAATTAAAAGAAATGGTAGATGCTGGTAAAGATAAATTTGTCATTAGAGAAGCCTAATATATATTTTTAGGGCCAATTTTTGTTGGCCCTAAACTTTAAACAAACCTGTCAAATATTTATACACTAAAAATTTTAAGGTATAAAAAATCAAGCTCTTCAAATAAGTTAAAATGGCATAGATCGTGCAGTTAACTTCAGTCAATGAAAATACTAAAAATCTTTTTCTACGTATTTATTTTTACACTAATACAGACGAGTGCGTTTGCCGATGTCCATTTTTATTTAGGGAATAAAGAAGCTCAAATAAAATATGAGAAATCACTTGAAAGTATTGTAGAGCTATTACCGCGAGAATTTGTAAACTCTCTTCCTCTAAAAATTGAAATTCAACTAAGTCATAAATTATCAAAAGATGAATTAATTTCAGCGGCCTGCCAAGCAGATAAAAAAGTGGTTTTTGGTGAATACAATCGCAAGAATAAAAAAATAATTTTAGAGCAGAATATTTTAGAATTATTAGCATCAGAACAAACAAAAGAGATAAAGTTAAACTGCAATCATAAGACGATGGATCGTTTTTTTAAAGCAATTATTATTCATGAGATTGCTCATCTCTATGATGATGCTCAAGATGTTTCATCTGCACCTGAGTTTATTGAAATTGCAAACTTCAAGTTTGGTTTGTTTAAATTAAAATCAAAGAATAAAGACAGCGTAAGAGTTCCCGATAGCTATGAAACAAAAAATATTCGCGAATTTTTTGCCGTTAATTTTGAGTACTATATCTTAGATAAAGATTTCGAATGTAAACGACCAACTATCGCAAAATTTTATAATAATTTATTAAAAGTAGAAAACAAGAATAATTGTAGTAAAAAAATTCCTTTAATCATAAGTACCAATTTTAAAATGGAATTGAGGGAAATTGATTTTGACCAAGTTTTAAGAATCGACTATTTGCTTGCAAGCAAGGGCAAGGGGATTTCATCAGGATTTGGGCATTCAATGCTACGACTTGTAATCTGTAAGGATAGTTTAAATATTGATAAATGCTTAAATGAACGTTTGGGGCATTTGGTTGTAAGTTTTAGGGCAAATGTAAATGATTTAGAAATGAATCCCTTAAAAGGTCTATTTGGTCATTACCCTTCAGAATTATTTATTTTAAATTATAGTGATGTCATTGATGAATATACTAAGAATGAATTTCGAGATCTAAAGGCCTTTCCTTTGAAGCTATCAAAAATAGAAAAAAATAACATGCTACAAAGAATTGCTGAACTCCATTGGAGTTATCGAGGGCCGTATAAGTTTATTACCAATAATTGTGCAACCGAAACGTTGGATTTAATTAGTAGTAGTATTGATGAAAATAGAGATGAGAAACTAAGTGCGTTGACTCCTAATGGGGTGCTAAAGGACCTCATACGCGAAAATATAATTGACCAAAACTTAGGTATGGATTTAGTTCAGTCAAAACATGACTTACTAATGAAAGCAGTGGAAAATAGTTATAAGAAAAATAACTTAAACAAAAAGAAGTTGTTAAAGTTTTTGGAGAAGTCTAGTCCAAACGATCGATTGACTGAGTTTAAAAAGATGCTCCCATTAGGTATTGATGATAATGAATACTCACATCAAAAAGTGAGTGAAGTAAAAGAAATGTTAAAAGTTTCTTCTGGCTTTTCAGTAATAGAGCAGCAAGTTTTAAGTATTAAGAATTTAAACTTAAAAGAAAAAATAGGGCAGTTTTATCTCGACAATAAAAATAGTGAAATTGCGAAAAAAATTAACTTAATGGTAAACCAAATAAAGCTTGATGAAATTTATAAAGAAAACAATGATTACGGCATCCCAAATTCTTTTGATTTTAGTAAGTACAATGAATCAATAAAAAATCGAGATTCAAATTTACTGTATGAATTTGAAGAACTACTAAAAGGTGAATTTAAAAATGAGTACACCGAAATAGATCAAGTAAAAGTAAATATTGAAATATTTAATAGGATGAGTATTGATTTATATAAACGGTCAAAAGAAAGTATTGAACGTTATGTGCGTGATACATTATTAAATATGACAAAGTCCGATCATGATTTAATAATCTTAATCAATGCCAAGAATGGAGATCGTAATGCTCTCGTGGATCTAAGAAAGCGCTTAGATCCATCAATTGTAAATGAGCGAGAATTTAAAGATGAGAAAATAATTAAGATGCTTACTGAGCTTTTTTCAAAATAATTTCAGTAGACATAATTAATGCTTCAATCGATTCATCAATACTTAAATTTGAGTTAAGTTTTTGAACTTCATTTATATGTGCTTCTAGAAATGGAGTGATGGTATTTGCTAAAAAATATTCTTGAACATCATTTTGAATGCGAACTGCGTGAGCTTTTTGATCTTTTATATTTGAAATTTCAGAGCTTACTTCTGACGTAGCTCCAGTTAAAGCTGTGACATAAATAGTTTCAGCAAGTGTCCATGCAAGACTTTCTGTTACAGCATTTGCATATAAATTAAATCCGCTCAACAAAAGTATTAAAACAATTAATTTTTTCATAAATATTCTCCTGCCTTTTCTGTCAAAAGGTTCTAGCACACTTTTAATTATTAATAAAAAACTATGTAAAAATTATCCAATTATTTTTATAGGATTAGCTTTAATATATGATGGCCGAAATGAAGTTAAAGATTAATAAATACAATTGGTTTGAACTAAGTCTAGGATTTCTTCCACTCCTTTTTTGGTTGATTGCGGGGCTGTCTCTTAATCATTATATTTCTCCCTATCTTGAGAAATATAATCTTATTAAGAAAGTGGAAAATGGATATTTTACTGTAAAATATAATCCAGTGTCAGGCGTTGAATATACTCACACTTCCATAAGGCCATCAAATTGGGCCTCAATCAATGAGATTTCTCGATTTCTGAAGGCCGCAATAATAGTTAGTGAAGACGGTCGATTTTTTTCACACCCAGGTTATGATATCGAACAATTGGTTAAGGTTATTCATGAAAAAGTAAATCTGAATCGTAAAAAAATGCGAGGAGCTTCAACGATTACTCAGCAACTGATTAAGAATATTTTGCTGACTAAGAAAAAGACATATTCAAGAAAGGCCGAAGAACTTGTGTGGGCGATTGTCATTGAAAATCATGTCAGCAAAGATAAAATTTTTGAGACTTATTTAAATGTTATTGAATACGGCCCAGGTATTTATGGAATACGATCTGCTTCAAAGTATTATTTCAATAAAAAACCTCTTGAGCTTTCACCTAAGGAGGCGGCATTTTTGGCAATGCTACTTCCAAGCCCCAAAAGATATAGCAAAAGTTTTAAAGATAAGGCCCTTAGTCCTTTTGCCACAAGTATGATTGATATGATTTTATATAAAATGAAAACCTATGGTGCTCTCTCAGAAGAGGTGTTATTGGAAGCTTCTACAAAACCGTTATCATTTGAAAAAAATATTGAGTTTATCGATGAGGCCAATATCGTACAGTCATCTAGTATTCAAAATGAACAAGAGAATGAAGATGCAGAATAAAATAAAAATACTCATTTCAACCTCCCATGACCCTTGGTTTAATCTTGCCACTGAAGACTTTATTTTTAGAGACATGGATCCAGATTGCCAAATTTTATTTCTTTGGAGAAATGCACCTACTGTTGTCATCGGAAGATTTCAAAATCCATGGAAAGAATGTCGCCTAGATTTGCTTGAGCAAGACGGCGTGAATTTAGGCCGTCGACAAAGTGGTGGTGGTGCTGTTTATCAAGACTTGGGGAATACAAATTTTACATTTTTAAGTAGTAAAGCGTCTTTTTCTAAAGAAAGAAATAATCAAATAATCATCAATGCTTTAAAAGAATTTGGTATTAATGCCATTCCCTCGGGCCGCAATGATTTAAATGTGCAGGCTTTAGATGGTGAAAAAAAATTTTCAGGAAGTGCTTTTAAAGAGACAAAAGATCGAAGTTTTCATCACGGGACACTTCTTATAAATACAGATTTGTTAAAATTATCCGAGTACTTAAATCCACATCCTAAGAAATTAAATTCTAAGGGAATAAGCTCAGTTCGTAGTCGAGTTATAAATTTATCAGAATTAAATACATTCGTTACTCATGAATCGCTAATATCCGCGATAATTTTGGAGTTTAAAAAAACATATCGTGCAGATGCCGAAATAGAATATCTTGATAATGAAAAACTATTAAAGCATGAAAAACTGAAAAATTACTATGAATTTTTAAAAGATTGGAACTGGCGCTTTGGTGAGGCGCCGAGTTTTACTCATGAGATGTCCGAGTATTTTTCTTGGGGATTGTTTGATGTGAATTTAAATGTTGCCAAGGCCGTCATTATCGATGCAAAAATTTATTCAGACACACTTCATCCAGAAATTGTGGAACATTTAATGGCCTCTTTAAAGAATGTTCCTTACAATAAGGATGCGGTAGATACAAAGTTAATTGAGCTAGAAAATGAGTATTTTATGTATAAAGAATATCTAGCTGAATTTCGCCGTTGGTTTATAGACGAAATAAAATAATATGTTTGAAAAAGAAGCGTTGAAGATATGGATATCTTTCATAAAAAAAAGATGGGGTAGATACCTCATTGGGGCCCTTGCCGTTTTTTTTACCAATGCCATGCAAATTCTTGCCCCAAAAAATATTGGTTGGATTATTGATTTTTTTACCTCAAAAAATATTCCCTCAATCTTTTATGCCGATACAAAAGAAGGCACTTTTATCCGATTATTTCTTGTATTAGTTTTATCGCGAGTGCTCATTAATGTTTTTCGTTTTATGTGGAGAATAACTCTTGGACGGCAAACTCATTATGCTTGTGGTGTTTTGCGCGAAGAAGTCTGGGAGCATGTGAGATATTTTAAACGACTTGATTTAAATACAAAATTTTCAAAAGGCGTTTTAATGAACGCTGAGATTTCCGATGCAAATAGTGCTCGCTTTATATTTGGCTTCACTCTTGTTGCGATCTTCGATTTAATCTTTTTAGGAATTTCGACTTTTATCGTAATGGGAATGATCCACTTGAAAATGGCACTTTTGGCCTTTTCGATTTTGTTATTTGTTCCAGTTTTGGTTAGGAAATTATCAAGACTGGAAGTCGAGCAATTTAAGATTACTCAAGATGCTCTTTCTTCGTTCAATGATTTAAGTTCACAGGCCGTTGCAACAATAAAATTGCAAAGACTTACTCAGACTGGGGATATTTGGGAAAAGCGATTAACTGAAATCGCTCATCAGCATAGAAAAAATCGACTGAAAGGATTATTTTTAAATTTAAAATACATCCCTTTAATGGGGGCAGCAACCTTGTTCTCTTATGCGCTTTTATTTGGGCTTGGGATATATTATACATTAAATGGACAAATGAGTGTGGGGGAATTTGTCTCGATGCAGGGATTAATTTTTTTGCTACATGATCCGTTGATGACTTTTGGTTTTGTTATTTCTGAATGGAAAAAAGCCTTCACTGCTCTAACGAGATTGGCCGAGGTTTTTACAAATGAAAAAGATCAATCTCTTTTAATTTCTGGTAGTGCTATTTTGCCAACTGATTTAGTTTTTGATATTCGGGGTTTGAGTTTTTCTTATGAGAACACTGAAACAAAAATAATTGATGAACTTAATTTGAAAATTGAAAAAAACATGAAGCTAGGGATTCTTGGGCCGATCGGCTCTGGAAAGTCGACACTTGTTTCTATTTTAGCAGGACTTGAACGAAATCACTCTGGTGAAGTTTTATTTTATGGCAACCAGTTTAGTAATTATTCACACCAAGACTTACGTGATCATATTGTAGTCGTTCATCAAAAACCTTTTTTATTTGCAGACTCCATAAGAATGAATATTGCTCTTGATTTAGATGTAAGTGATGATGAGATTTGGAGAGCACTTGAAATTGCCGATTTAAAATCTGATGTACAACATTTTGAAGACAAGCTTGATACAGAATTGGGAGAGTGGGGAATTAATCTTTCTGGAGGACAAAAACAAAGATTAACTCTTGCACGTGCCATTATTAGAAGGCCTAAAGTTTTATTTTTAGATGATTGTCTTAGTGCGGTAGATACAATAACAGAAGAAAAAATATTAAAAAATCTTGAGCGCAATTTAGAAGATGTAACGATGATTTGGGTTGCACATCGAGCATCAACTCTAAAATATTGTCATAAAACTTTGTATCTAGGGCAAGTAAATGAGCACTAAAGTGAAAACGACTAAGGCCAAAAATAGCTATTTACTTCTTGATGATCAAGATGAAGAGATGCTTACAAAAACAGCATTAGGTGATAAGCATTCTATTCGCATTTTATACTCTTTTTCTAGGCCTTATCGAACAAAGATTGTAATTGCACTGATTATCATGCTATTAAGCTCCGTTTTTGCGATCGTTTCTTCAAGATTAATGGGAGACTTAATTGAAAAGGGATTGGTTTTAAAGAAACTAAATACTTCTGTCCTTTATGCTTCTACTATTTTGTTTTTGGAATTTGGAAGTATGGCCTTAATTTATTTTTCAAGAAAATCGCTTGGTGATCTGGCCTCAAAGATTATTTTTAGTATTAGGCAAGAGCTTTTTTTAAAACTTCAAAATCTCCCTATGAGTTATTACGATCGACAGCCTCAAGGACGAATTGTAACAAGAATTACGTCAGACGTTGAAGGGATCGAAGATTTTTTTACATCTAGTCTTGGAAATTTACTTTCAGCTATCATGACAACGATACTGGCCTTAGTGGCCATGCTCGTTAGTGATTTTAAGCTAGGGGCATTGATGATTGTAGCGATTGTTCCTTCAGTTTTTTTAATGTACTACACCAAAGACTTACTTCGAGATTCAAATCGCCTTGTCTCAAAACATTCATCTGCAATTAATTCTAAACTCTCTGAATATTTAAGTGGGATAGATATTATCCGTGGTTTGGGGCTTGAGAATTTTACAAATAATGAATTTAAAAAAACGGTTGATGGTTATCTTAAGGCCCAACTTCGAGGAAACTTTTTATTTGCTTGGAGTATGCCCCTCGTTATTTTTTGTGCTTCAATTCCACTTATTGGTCTTGTTTGGTTTGGTGGCATGGGCTTTTTATCTGGCACAATTAGTTTAGGCCTTTTCATCTCATTTGTTCGATATTTTGAGCGTTTTTTTAATCCTATGATGCTTATTTCGAGAGAGATCCATGTTGTTCAACAGGCCTTTACTTCACTTGAGCGAGTGATGGGTTTTTTAAATGAAGATGATGAAGATAAGGTACTTAAAAATCTAGGTAATATGCATTTAGAAAAAATTGAAGGGGATATAAAGTTTATAGATGTGTCTATGAGTTATGGCCCATCAAGTCCTAATGTTTTAAAAAATTTAAACTTTCATATACGCTCTGGTGAAAAAATAGGATTAGTTGGTCGAACAGGTTGCGGAAAAAGTACCACTGTTTCATTGTTAACTCGTCTATATGAATACAACCTAGGTGAAATTTTAGTAGATGATATTTCAATTCGAAATATCGATCGCCATTATTTAAGAAAAAATATTGGTTTTGTTTTACAAGATGCTGTCATTTTTAAAGGAAGTCTTCGTATGAATTTAAGTTCTAGCGAGGATATTACTGACCAAGAGTTAATTGATGCTGCTAAAACAACTGGACTATTCAAGGCCTTTTCAAAGGGGGGCTTTAATCTTGATCTTGAAATTTATGAAGGTGGAGTAAATTTATCAGTTGGTGAGAGGCAGTTGATTTCGCTTACGCGTGTTCTTTTAAACAATCCATCAATTTTAGTTTTAGATGAAGCAACTGCAAATATAGATCCATACTTTGAAGGATTGATTTCAAATGCCATTAATATAGTAATGAAGGGGAGGACATGTTTAATTATTGCTCATCGTTTAGATACTCTTAAGGAATGCGATAGAATTTTTGTCTTTTCTGAAGGTTCACTAGTTGAACAAGGCCCTTTAGAAGAGTTAATTAATCAGAAAAATTATTTTTATGGCCTTCACTATGCCCAGTCTATTCATTAATCAAATTTTCAGTATAATGAATATATGTCAAAGAAAGTTATATTGGAAAAAATTTTAAAAAAGTATCCAGATGATATTGAGTTACAGAATTTAGTAAAAGAATTCGCTGAAGTAAATAATAGTGAAATTTTACAGCTAAAAAGTAATTACGAGGACCTTTCCTATATTGTCGACTTGATTCCAAATACAATTTCATGGATAAAAAAAGATTTAAGCTATTTAAAAGTAAACAATGCTCTTGCTCTTACATGCGGACTTACTCCTGAAGATTTTGTTGGTAGGCCAATAGGTTTTCATACTAAAGAGCGATTTTTTTACGAGTTTGCTTCTAATTTATTTAATGCTTCAGAGGCCACAGTTCAAACTGAAATTGATGCAAAAATTAATGGTGAAGATAAAACATTTTTAGTTTCAGGGACTAAGGTTAGAAACAATGAATTTGCAGTTGTTATTGGGATTGATATTACTGAACTTAAAGATTTAAAAGGGCATATCAGTTTTTCTGAGAAGCTTGCAACACTTGGACAGATGTTGGCCGGAATCATACATGATATAAATAATCCTCTAATGATGATTGATAGCTGTGCAAAGAAAATTAAAAAGAAGACGACTGATCCAGATATTTTAGAAATTATTTCTAAGATTGAACTATCAAGTTCTAAAGTTTCAAAAATTGTTAAAGGAGTGAAGGTTTTTATCAGGCAAGATGTTGGTGCTGAATTTTCACGAGAAAATTTAGGGAATATTATTGATGATTCAATCGTGATTCTTGAAAGTAAACTAAAAGAAAATACAGTTCGCTTGCAATATGATATTAGCTTAAACGATATATATATAAATTGTAATTTTACACAAATATTTCAGGTTTTTGTAAATCTGATTTCAAATTCGATTGATGCTATAAATTCTTTACCAGAAAAATGGATTGAAATAAAACTTCTTAATATGGCCGATAACACAGTAAATATTTTAGTTATTGATTCAGGAAATGGTATACCAGATGAAATTGCTGAAAAAATATTTCGTCCATTTTTTACGACCAAACAAGTTGGAATTGGTTCAGGACTTGGATTATCGTTGTGTACTCAGATATTAGAAGCTCACAAGGGAAAATTCACCTTGATTAAAGATGCACCAAATACTACATTTAAAATTTCAATTCCAATTCTTTAATTTTGAATTTCTTGATAACTAAACGCACGCTTTCTTATGGCGCTGAGATTAACTAATTTAGATTTCATTTTTCTAGGCCTTTTAGCTTCTTTTTCCATCTCTAGGATTGCTCTACCTATTGCTTTTCCTAAAAGTGGCGGAACTGCATTTCCAATTTGTCGCCATTGGCTTGATACAGGGCCTTCAAAAATAAAATCATTTGGAAAACTTTGAATACTTGCTGCTTCTCGAGCAGTTAAGTATCTATTCTCAGTTGGGTGAAAATAATTATGTCTGTGGGTCATAATCGTGGGAGAAGGTAGTTCTTTACTCAGTCTTTGATATTTGGTTTGTCTAAAGCGACCTTCAGGGATTTTTGTCCAGTCAACGTTTAGGCCAAGTGATTTAGGGAGATATTTTTTTTCATCTTCTTGATATCTAATTCCCTTGCCTTCTGGAATTTTTGAAATTCTTTTCAAATCGATTGTGGATTTTAATTTAGCGCTCAGTAGATCGTGGTTGTAAGTGCTGCCATTTTTAGTTTTTAAGTTTTTAAACGCATCTCCAACTGTTTTTGGAGGGATGAAAGTATTTCCGACGATGCAATTTGTAATTGCCTTTGGAAAAGAGATCTCTTTTGCTTTTTTTGAGCCAATAAAAATAGTTCGGCGTCTTTTTTCAGGAACGCCATAATCTTCTGAAGATAATACCTTTACATCGATGGCATAGCCCATACCTTGGAAAAGTTTAAATATCGCTTTTATTGTATTTTCATTTTTTTTTGCAAGTAGGCCTGTGACATTTTCAATCACGATATAGTTTGGATTTGCTATTTTTACAATTCGCAAAAATTCTCTAAAAAGCATATTTCTTGGGTCATTTGGATTTCCAATTCCTACGGTTGAAAAGCCTTGGCAGGGTGGCCCCCCAATGACAAGGTCAATTTTTTTATTCTGGCATAATGAAAGGAACTCTTTTTTTGAAAGCTCTTTAACGTCTCCACAGAATACTTTTGCATTTTTGTGATTTTTTAGAAATGTTTGGGCCGCATATTTGTCATGTTCAATTCCTAAAAGGCAGTGAAAGCCTGCCATTTCGAGCCCTTTAGAGAAGCCTCCTGCACCTGAGAAAATATCTACAAAAGTTAATGCGTTTTTTGAAGTCATACTAATATTATCAAGAAAAATGATGTTTTTTGTCAAACAAATTAAGCAGCGGGTTTTTTTGAATCTTTTTTAGGCAAATGGAATTTTAGTCCTATAAACTTCGCGCTTTCTTTGTCGCTTTCTTTGTAAAATTCTGCGCGTTCAAGTTCAAAGTTTGGCCTTTCGGATTTTTCTGAAATGATAAAATTATAGTCTTTTGATCTCGTGACAATTTTTGAAATTATGCTTGAAAATTTACCTTCATCAGAAGTTTGAATAAAGACATTGATATTGCTAGTTTTAATTTCTAGCTCTAATGCTTTGATAAAAATATTTAAAGATCTTTCAGATAAGTTTGTCTCAGGGCCATCTAAGAATATAAAGTCTTTTTCATTAATTAGACTTTTTATTAAATGAATAATTTTTGATTCTTCAGGGCTTGCGTTTTCTGGTTTTTCATGGATATTGATGATTTTACTGTAGAGGTCTTCGAGATAGATATTCTTTTTTACTTTTAAATAATTTTTAAAATGTACTTCTTTTTCTTCAGTTAAGGAGTCGTATGCGTAGTCTAAAAGCAGATTTTCTTTCAAGCTTAAGTCTTTAATTAGGCCATTTTCTTTTGGAACAAACGAAAATTTATAAGGCATACTAACTTTTTGAAATTTTAAAAATGCTAGAAATTCATTAAGTGCAAGTCCATGGCCCCCATTTGCACCTTTTTTGAATAAATAGATATTTGAATTAAATTCTTTTCTTACAGTCATCAAAGCTTTTTCGGAAAAATGTGAGTTAATGTTTAGAAAATCTTTCAATAATAACCGAGTAAGGCAATCTTCTTTTTAGATAAGTTTTTTTCCTCAAAAATAGATTTATTTGGCATAATAAAGAAATGACAGAATCAAATAAAGCAGTATTGGTGGCAATGACAGGTGGTATAGAATCAACTGTTTGCGCTTATCTTCTAAAAAAACAGGGCCATCGTCCAATTGGCATTGCCCTTCAATTATTTGATCAAGATGAAGATCCTGGGCCGTTTAGCGAAATGATTGTATCGGATATGAGCAAAATAAAAAAAATTTGTGACTATCTTGATATTCCATTTTATGCAATTAATGCAATCGACGTATTTAAAGATCAAGTTGTGGATCCTGTTGTTGGGCGAGTTTTATCAGGTCAAACCTATGAACCGATTATTTTTTATATGAAGGTTTTAATTGAGGTAATGATTGAAAAGGCAAAAAAATTTAACACTGATTTGGTGGCCACTGGCCATTACGCCAAGGTTTTAAAAAATCAAAAATCAGGTAATTTTGAAATCTTTGTTGGTAATGATCTTGAAAATGATCAGTCATATGTACTATCAAGATTAGATGAGAACCATCTTAAACATTTGCTCTTACCTCTTGGTGAGCTTAGAAAAAAAGAAGTTCTAAAAATTAGTGAACTATTAAGCGTTGATTATCTTACTCGAGACAAAAGAAATCGAGCACATATTATGCATGATCCTCGAATGCCAGGTTTTGTTGAACAAAACTCAGCAAAAGATTTAAGAAGAACTGGAAACATTTATAATTATCTTAAAGATACAGTTGTCTGTGAACATAGTGGGATTCATAAATTTTATATCGGGAAAAAGAATCTAGAATTGCGAGCAGATCTAAAGATTGATCCTGAGACAGAAGTTATAAATATTGTGCCCTATAAAGGGAATATTTTTATAGAATCTGCCATAAACTTGAAATATAAAAATGCGGTGATCATTCGCTTTCGCGCAAATAAAGACCTTGATCGATCGAAACCCCTTTCAGGTTATGTAAAGCTTGGGCCTAAGGAAAAAAAACATTCTTGTACTATTTATTTTAAAAATAGCGAACACGTCCATATTGAATTTGATGAAACCCAAAATGGCCTTTTGATTCCAGGCATGTTTGCAGTTTTGTATAATCGCGAAAACGAAAAAGGCAAAATAATAGGAAGTGGCCTGATTGATCGCTCTGGTGTTTTTGCCCATGGAGAATACAACACACTTCCTAAAATAAAGGATAATGACGATGATGAAGATATGGACACTGGTACTGATCCTAAGTTCAACTTTTAGTAATGCTCTCACTATTTCGGCCCATGAAGCTAAAATTAAGACAAGCTATCAAGCGAAAGCTTTAAGTGAAAAAATTAGCAAAGCAGATTTAGAAAAAGATTTTAGAGATTTTTTATCTGAGGCACGGCCCAATCGAGTTTTTGGTTCTAGTGGACATGGAAAGGCACGAGAGTTTATAAAAAAATATTTAGAAAGTATCAAAACTCCAAACTCTAAACTAAATATTTTTGAGTTTACTCCGGATGTCGTAAGTGCAGGAAAGATGTATGAAGACGATTTTAATCGAGAGATTGTTCAAAAAATCAAAAAGGATGATCCAAACTATAAGCGTTGGAAAGATTTTACACTTTCAATTTTAAATGGATTAAACGAAATAAAAACAATCAAAGGACAGAATATCGTTTTTGAAATAAAGGGAAGTATCAATCCGAATGAGGTAATTTATTTAGGCGCCAATTACGATACTTTAAATCATAATCCCAATACTATGAAAATTGAAATGACTGGGAATATGCCTGGCGCAGATAACAACGCAAGTGGTGTCATACAACTTTTAAATATGGCCAAACTAATGTCAAAACTAACTCCTCAAAAAACAATTCGCTTTGTTTTTTTTGATTGTGAAGAATTTGGTTTTTTGGGATCAAAAGATTATGTCGAAAATATTGTGGCGAAAGATTCTCTAAAAAGTTTAGGCCACATTAATTTAGTGATGTTAGGGCATGATTCAAAAATAAAAGATACCGATAAAAAATTTAACAATATGAAAGTTTATTTAAGAGATCCACTTACTAATAAGGCCGGGGCCGAACAAGACTTGGCCTTTTTAAATGAATTTACAGTTGTTAGCTCTAAAAATGGCCCGCTTGTAAATTTTATACCGACGGCAAATGGTATGAATTCAAGTTCACATATTAGGTTTTGGGAGGCAAACATTCCTAGCTTATGCTTTACTGAAAATTGGGAAACTGATTTTAACCCCCGATTTCATACATCAGATGATTTTCTTGAGACTCTAAATATGACGACATATTATAATAGCTTTAAGTTTATTTTGTATTCTCTTTTGACTTATGATAATTCCTTAAAAAAATGAAACTTACAGAAAAAAAAACTATCGTTGTTGGCATGAGCGGAGGAGTTGACTCCTCGGTTGTTGCCGTTATGCTCAAAGAAGAGGGGCATAATGTAATTGGCATTTTTATGAAAAACTGGGAAGAACTTGATGAGCACGGAGTGTGCAAGGCCTCTCTCGAATTTAAAGATGTAGTGAGTGTTTGTGAGAAATTTAATATACCTTACTACTCTGTCGACTTTATAGATGAGTATCGTGAAAATGTTTTTAAACACTTTGTTTCTGAATATGAGAACGGTTATACTCCTAATCCTGACATTTTATGCAATCGTGAAATTAAGTTTAAAGTTTTTTTTGATAAGGCCATGGAGCTTGGTGCAGATTATTTGGCAACAGGGCACTATTGTCGCGTAGAAAAAAGAGATGATAGATTTGCGCTCTTAAAAGGATTAGATCCAAAAAAAGATCAATCATATTTTTTATCTGCAATCGATGGAAAAGTTCTTAATCGCGTATTATTTCCAATTGGTGATTTAGAAAAAACTAAAGTTCGTGAATTGGCACATAAGTATAATTTGATAACTAAAAACAAAAAAGATTCCACTGGTATTTGTTTTATTGGCGAAAGGAACTTTAAAAATTTTTTATCAGGCTATATTCAATTTAGTGCCGGAGAGTTTAGAAAATTAAACGAAGAGGTTGTAGGTAAGCATACAGGAGCAGCCTACTATACGATTGGGCAAAGAAAAGGCCTAGGTCTTGGTGGCCCTGGATTGCCATGGTTTGTTGTCGATAAAGATATAAATAAAAATGTGGTCTACGTAGAAAGGGGTGAAGATCATCCGGCCCTGTATTCTTACACATTATTTGCCAATGAGTTTAGTTTAATTAATCCAATGCCCTTAAATTTTCCTTTTAATTGCACGGCCAAAATTCGATACCGACAGGCCGATCAGGAATGTAGAATTTTAAGTTTAGAAAATGGATTAATTCAGGTCGAATTTATTGTCCCTCAGCGTGCAATAACACCAAGGCAATCAATCGTGTTTTATTGTGGTGATGAATGTATTGGGCAAGCAATGATTGTAAGTAGAGGCAAAAGCCTCTATGAATTAGATTTTAAAGCTTGATTTCGTTATTTCCAATATTTAGGGTCGTTATAATCCGTCTTTTTATCCTCTTCATTTTCGGCCGAGTTTTGTCTTTTGGAAAAATGAGTACATTCGCTTCCCGTGGCATTGAAAACTAAGATATAGGGCATTGTAACGCCTTTAAAATTGAATAATTTACAACCTCTTGGAGCATTTTTGTCAAAAGTGACAGTGTAATGCTTGCACTTCATACAAGGAATCATTTTCATAAGGCCTCCAATTAATTTTATTGTAACTGTAAAATATTTTTACAGCTACATAAAAAAGTAAGCCTCTAGTGAATCTTATATAAAACTTCGGCATAATCAGTCTTGAGATTTCTGTTTAATACGAAGGTGAAAAAGAAATGAATACGTTAAAAGAACAAAGCGAATCAAATGTCCTTGTAATGTTTCCTGCAAGTAAAAACTTTCCAATTGAAGATTTTACTTTAGAAAATTTTCCAAGTTACAATGATGAACGATTTGATAACGATGAAATCGAACTTGGTTCAGATGAAGTATTTGAAAGCTTAGATGCCTATATGAATCGCCATAAAAAAATGGAATTTTCGACTCCTGACGATCTATTGATTAAAAAGATTGAGGATCAGATGAATTTGATATCTGAAGCTAAAGCAAAAATTAAGTACTACCTTGAAGAGATAGAGCTCTTTTTGCCAAACAAACGTTGAAATATTGAACTTAAGTAGATACAATTAGGCCATGCGCGAGTGGCGAAATGGCAGACGCACTACCTTGAGGTGGTAGCGGGGCGACCCATGCTGGTTCAAGTCCAGTCTCGCGCACCATTTAATACGCTACACGAACCAACACGCTTTGGCCCTTCATTTAATTCTTGAGAAGGTGCATACACCCCCAATTTTAACCTCGTCGCATGGATTTTTCGGGTGGTTCCTTTTTACACGGGTTCGACACATTTTTTATGGATATGTGATGATTAACGAAATTATTAATAACAAACCATGGCTTAAAACCATTAAGGTATTTCTCAAACTGGTGCAATTAAAACACAATTGGTGCATTTGGTGCATTTATTGTTGACTGGTGCCATCTGTGCATTTATAATTTATTTTAATTTTACCAACCACAACAATTGACATCGGTATGCACAGAGAAAAATTTAGTCATAGAGAATCTAAGACTATTGAGATAAAAGAAACAATACCCGAAAAAAATCAGATTATAAGGACCTGTGTCGCATTCGCTAATGGTGCAGGTGGAGAGATTATAATAGGAGTTAGAGATTCATCACATGAAATCGTGGGTGTTACTGATAAGGTACGAGATAAAATTTTCGAAGATATTGCAAACTCCATCATGGATTCGATTGCTCCGCATTTGATTCCTGAAATCTATGAAAAAAATATTGATGATAAGAGAATTGTTGTTATAAAAATATATCCTGGCAGCAAACCGCCATATTTTATTACCAGTGAAGGAAATAAAAAGGGGGTCTATTTAAGAGTTGGTTCTTCGACCAAAAGGGCCACAGAAGATTATATAGAGGATCTTTATCGACAGCAGAAAAAAACATATTTCGACGAGAGTCCAAGTGAAGTGCCTTTTAGTGCGCTTAAGAAAGAATTGCTGACTGAGATATTTGGTAAAAATATTTCTTCCGAAAAAGCGATAATTGAAAAAATTGCAGTTCGTAGTCACCAAGACCCAAAGAAGCTTATTGCTACAAATGCTAGTATATTATTTTTCCATCCTAACCCTGAAAATTATATTCAAGAAGCCATCGTTATTTGTTCAGAATTTAAAGGAAACAAAGGAAGAGATATAATTAGAACAATGGAGATAAAGGGGCCGATTCCTGATATTGTTCATTCAGTGCTTTCTGTTTTAACATCTTGGCTTGAAAGAGATTTGAAAGTATCAAGTTCAGGAAAGATGGAAGGTCGATTGATTGTCCCTCTTGTTGCCATAAGGGAAGCCATTGTGAATTCTCTCGTTCATCGTAAATACTTTATTCCAGGGGCCATCAAAATTGCATTATATGATAATCGTCTCGAAATTTTTAGTCCCGGAGAATTACCAGGACTTCTTTCAATTAAAAATCTAGGTGATGGTACAACTTTTTTACGTAATCCGACTGTTGCCAAAATTGCTCGCAAATATAAATTAATTGAGAAACTTGGCTCGGGAATTAAATTAATTTTTGAATCATGCAAGGAAGCTGGAATAAGAAGGCCAGAGTTCAACGAAGATGGTGATTTTGTGAAGGTAACATTTTTCTTTGATAAAGAGCTCGATGATGATCTGACCGAGGAAGAAAAAATTATTCAAATGGGTAAAAATTTAAAACAAATTAGGATAAAAGATTTGATTGAAACTATCGGATTTTCAAGAAATACGGCGACAAGAAAAATGAATCGATTAGTTGAGCAAAAAACATTTGAGCGAAGAGGTAAGGGGGCAGGTGTCATATTTTTATATAGAGGCGATAAATGAGAAATATTAATTCAATAAACATAGAAAGACCTGACGATAGCAAGATGTGTGAGCTTGGATATCATATCGTTAGCGGTCATAATAGAGTTTGTAAGAGCGGTACATCAACATGGGGTGACGCTCATATGAGAAAAAATCGGGGTAGAAAGTTAATGTATTTAGAGGAAAATCTTCTCTTTATATTTTGGAATAATAAAAAGAGATATGAAAAAATTAATGCCGTAAAAGGCTTTCCTTCTTACCATGAAATAGATCCTATCATTCAGTTTTGGCTTGATTATTGGAAAGAACAAGGAATTAAATTACCTGAAGATTTAACGCCACTTCATATAAAAGTACTTATTGCCGTTGAATCCAGTTTTAATGTGACAGCAAGGCCCAAAACGACATCGGCAGTAGGTCTTATGCAGATATTGAAAGGCGCAAGAAATTCATTAGCAGGAACTATTGATGTTGAAAATAATGAAGTTAAGGACCATCATGTCTATGTAACAGAGTCACAACTCGAAGACCCGATAATAAATGTTGCTGTTGGAACAAGATGGCTTGCTCATAAGTTTTATTTGATCCGAAACCATAAAGATAAATCACTAAAGAAAACTCTGAAATTTTATTACTCAAATGATGAGGCCGGAGAAGAATATGCCAAAAAAATTCTCAATCTATATGAACAATCAAAATAGTTTTTTTATTATCATAATGCTCCTTGCTTTTCTGTTGCCACTATCGATTTGGGGATATAGTGAATCAGTATATTCTGGTATAAAAAAAGTAGAAATTTCTAAAAATAAATTTTTAGAAATTGAGTCATACTTCAAGGATGGATGTGATAGAGAAAATGATCTGTGTTTGCCATCAAATCGATTGTTTCTAGTTACAAAAACAAAAAAAACTGCTCATTCAGATATTATTTCAATGTGGAATAATTACACCTTTGTTTATTTTGTAAAAATATCAAAGGACGATTATCTCTACGATCTTGATAAAGATGGAACTTTGGAGTTTGCACTATATCCAATGATTGCAGGCAATAATCCCGTAACGGATGCTTATATTTATTCTGTCTCTGAAGATAAGATTACGCATTATGGAATGGGGAAATTTCATTTTGAGCAAGGCCCACATGTGAAAGAAATTGAAAAAGGAAAATGGGCAAGACCGCACTTGTAATTAGTTCGAGACCTCCACTAGGGGGCACCATTTTTCAAGGGTCCATTCCGGACACATCCTTTACACTTTATACCGGAGACATAGTAGGAATTTGGAATCACACGGCCTACTGGTTACAAAATCTGGGAACGCTATCAGAAGCTTGGAGAACTTGCTCTCGTTGAACAAAAACGAACACCACATCGTTATGCCAACAAATTACCACTTGAGATAGGAGCACTTATTTGAGAATTCAACTATCTGATTTTACTTATCTTTTTAAAGGTGCAAAAATAGACTTGAAAAAATCTATAAATAGACCGATAATAGCAAAGG
>CAZOXW010000030.1:16283-34082 GCA_964583925.1 uncultured Bacteriovorax sp. | reverse complement strand
CGTTATTTTTTAAAATATCATTTAAACTTTTTTGTTGATCCTTAATAAACTTTGAGAGAGCTTTGTTTTTTCCGTCAACATTACTAACCCCAGAAAGAGCGCTCCCTGTTACGTTTCCTGTTCCGGTCATTGATGAAGTAGAATTAGTTGCCCTTGATTACAAATCTAAAAAATCTTTAATGGCAGATTTTACAATTTCCTGAAGACCTTCTGGAATAGGGCCTAGGTCATCTCTAAATAAAGATATATCCCAAGCTAAAATTTGATCGACTAAAATATCACTATCTTTTTGAAGACCGCACGTGCCACTATTGACCCTGACTCTTAGTGGAAAGGCATCCTCTTTTATTATTTTAGTTGTAAGCGGTAACACGACTGCTGAATTAATCCCTGCTTCGCAAAATTCAGACGGCTGAATACACAAACATGGCCGTTGCTTCCCTGGCTTTGATCCTACTCGTGGTTCAAGATCAACAATATATAGATGCCATCTCTCTGGTTTAATCATAATAGCTTTTCAAATCTCTTTTTTGTTTGAAATTCTTTTAGAACTTCCATGCTGGCCGCACCAACGATATGGGATGCATTTTTCCAACGCTTAATGCGAGCCTCTTTTAAAAGCTTTTCTTCAAGTAAAACAAGTGCTGAGCGTAAGACTTCTATCTTGGTCTTCATGCCGAGCTTTTTTTTAAGTTCTTCTATTTTTTCATTGTCCTGCTCTTGAATCATTAATGGTTTTCCCATGTCTCACCTCATATACTTTTAAGTATATCACAAAATATACTCACTAACAAGTCTAAAATCCCCTAAGAATTAAAAGGCCTGAAATAGTTTTTCAATGAGCCCATTACAATCATCACGAAGGACAGATTTTTTAGAAATCATGGCCTGCCTCCACTCCAAAAACTCAAGAGGTGTTGCCGGGCGTGGGTTTGATTTTTTCATAAGAACAATTTGTCGTTCTTCTAAATCATCGTGGCCTTCACCTGTATAGATTAAAGTGATTTTTATGTTTGGCCATCTTCCTTTATCGACTTCAGGCTGAAGGACTTCGCGAGCTTTTTTAAAGTTATCAAAATCATCATCTGAAAATCCCCAGAGGTGCCCGCTAAAATATGTTTTTCCATCTGACGATAAAAATTTATCGCTATTTCCCGACTCGCGCTTAGATATTTGATCTAAAATTTCCATCATAACTTCGGCCTTTGCGCTCGATGGACTTTTTACACTTCCCGCTTGAACCTTTCGCCCAAAAACAGATTGAAAAGTTGCAGAAAAATTTTCATTTGTAACCGGCCATATATTTTCAACCGGTGGAACAAATTCAATTAGTCCTCGTTTTTTCAGCTCCTTTAAAGCTCGATGAATCGTTTTAGGTTCATGCCCTCTCGCGGTAATGATTGTCGTTTGCTCTGCTGTTTTTTTACTACTTAAGGCCAAAACAAAACTATCCCAAGCTGGCCCCTTCCAATGCAATTTGCCTTCTGGATCATTGTCAATCGCAGAGAAAACATCATCTAAGAAATTTGATCCTTTCTTATCTTTATCTCTAAAATTAATAAAAGAATCTGAACGAATTTCATAATCTTCATAACCTGTATCCTTAGCGCCAACTAAATTTTTCACATGGGCCCATTTTTCAGTGCTAACCTCTAAAGGTTCATCCGTTTTTTTATTGTAGATTATAACCTTGGTTGAAGTAAAAAAGATGTTATCATCCCAATCAAATGAAAAGTTAAGCGCTTCGTGACCAGCATTTACAAATTTGCTAAGAGTCCGATTTAAAATTTCAATTCCTTCCTCTTCTGAAGTTAGTTCAATTAAGCGATTAAGCGTCTTTTTAGATTCCCAAAGAGGTGCACCTTCATTGATAAAATTTGACAATTCTAAAACTGTCTTTTTAATTTCTTGAAAAGATTTGCGACGAATCTCATTTCTTCTCGATGCTTCTTCAAAAACGCTTCGAGTTGACTGCTGATGCAAACGCGTAACAATTCCTCGATATTGTCCTGCCAATTTTTCATCGACAAAAACAAAAAACTGCTCTTGATTTCTTTCTGCCGCATCTGAAAAATTAAATGAAGAACCGATAATTGCCATATTACCAGTACTGATTGATTTATGGTGAATTTTGGCCGTCAATTCATAATTTGCGCCACTTAATTCCACCACTTTTTTCCCATACAATTCTGGTGCTATTTTCATTCCACTCACAAATTCTTTAAACTCTTTATCTGAATTAAATAGCTCTCTGAAATTTGCGACATCTTTTTCTGCGTAAAATTTTATTCCAGTTGCTGGATCAACTTTTTGTTCAAGGCCAGACATCTCTAAAAACATCGACCAATTTTGCATTGCAAACGGTGTCTCACCAACTGCAAGAAGTTTGGTTTTTAATCCCTTCTTCTTTCTGGCACTAATACAATCAAAAATTCCCTCCATGGCCGCAATCGATGAATAAGCAAACTGGGCCATGTAAATGGTATCACCACAATTTCTTCTGATGGCATGATAAATTAAATTGGAATTTATATTCCCAACGCCCCCATTTGGAGTAAATGCAGTGATAAAATAGGGCGGTTTTTTTACAGTTCCCCCAACCCCCATAACTTGAAATGACCCACTTAATGGATACTCACTTCCTCGTAGTTTATGTAGAAGTGTTTTTTTTAATTCATTTTTTGCAATTAATGCCAAAGCATCACTATCCATCGTCAAAAGATGATTTGCATTTGGAATAGCATTTTTATGAGTAAGTGGAAGATCTCCCAAATCGCCATTTGTATGCATATCTGACTTGGTAAAATTAGCAGATGAAAGTAAAACTTTTGAACTTCCTGGAATAGCTGCATCTCTGACAATTATTTTTTGATGATTTAGGCCAATGGAGGCAACTCTTTGGACATTGATTCCATTATCTAGAAGGAGTTTATAGATTTTTTTTACACTTTCTTTTGCCTCAATGACCCCACCATCGATTCCAACTAAAACTTCAACTCCGCGGGCCTTTGCTTTTATTAATTCGCGAGCAACATCTTCTAAGTCAAATTCATATACGTTTAGGGTAATATCAGACTTTGCATTTTGAATAAAGGTTTTAACTTCTTTTACAAGGTCTTGTGCTTTTATTAATTCTCCCTCGGGAGAAAAGCGATCATGAGTCGCAAGCATTTTGGCATTTTTATAGCCCGATGGAAAATCAGTTAAAATAATCGGAAGTGGTTTATGTCCATCGAAGTCGCTTAAGGCCGACTTTATATTTATCTTTTTTAACTTTTCAGTTTGAATTTCTTTAAATTGATTTTTTCCAGCGCTTTTCTTTGACGACTTTAAAAAATTAGCTACAAAATTAAAAAACTCTACATTCGTTGCCATCAGATGAATACATTGAGTTTCAAGTAATGAGTTCTTTAATTTATTTGTAAACAAAAAGTCATCGCTTAGATCATCGGCAAATTCATTGATTAACGGCCATGCGTCTCTAATTACATCTTTTGATTGAGGATGAATTAAAAATTCCGTGCTTAATTGCAAAATTTTTTCAAACTCGGCACGGGTAATCTTAATTGGCAAACGAGGAATATCAATTTCAGAGACCGATTCTGCAGGTACTCGAAGTAAATGATCATTTGAAGATTTAAAATTTGTAGAGCAACTTGATACAAAAATTGCAATGACTAATAATAGAATCAAAACTGGCCGGAAATTTTTAAGCTGCATTCTAGATTCCCAAAAGTACTAAACTAAAATTGTATCGGATTAGAATGCAGAAAACTTAAAAAAATGGCATTGTAGACCTTTCCAGTCCAGTTTTATTTATCCGGCCTTTTTAATAGCATAAGTGCGATAATTTGGAATTTTACGATCGATTATATTCCACAAAATCTCTTCTTTTAGTCCATCGTATTTAGCTGCATTGATCAGCCCTTTAAGTTTTTCACTAAACAACTCATAGTCGAGTTCACTTCGATAAACCGACTCACTTTCAATAATAATCTCTTCTAAAGAATCAGAGTATTGACGATAAAGTATAAATTCAAAATCATCTCGAATCATATCAACCTCCTCAAAAGGCCATTTTAATGATTATAAAAAGAAAACTTCTGGGATTAATTAAAATAAAATTTCTTAATATTTTCAGTGCGTTAACAAAATGTTTTTAAATCACTAAAATTACTTTACAGAATGTGCTCCCATGTTACTGTTATTAGTATCCAACTTTTTTGATACAGTTCTTATATCCTTATTTTTACAAGGGAGTGAAAAATGGTAGGGAAACTTAAATTACAATTATTATTGGCAGGTATTGGATCACTTCTGATCTTCAATGCACAAGCAAAAGTTAAAGTTGGGGTTGTTGTCCCAGCTTCAGGTGGAGTTGCAACTTTTGGGCAGGAAAATGCAAATGGTATTAAGATGGCCTATAAGAAATTGAAAAATGCTGGCGACATCGAATTGCTTATTGAAGATGATAAATCTGAAGCAATCGAAGCGGCGAATGCAATTAGAAAACTAATCAATATTGATAAGGCCCAAGTTGTAATTGGAGAAGTTACATCTTCAAAAACGCTTGCCATGGCACCAATTGCTCAAGAAGCAAAAATCCCTCTATTTTCACCAGCAGCAACTAATGAAAAAGTAACTCAAGTTGGAAATTTTATTTCTCGTGCTTGCTTTACAGACGATTTTCAAGGTGTCGTTATGGCGCGCTTTGCAGTCAATACACTTAAAAAGAAAAATGGTGTCGTCGTCGTCGATAACTCTCAAGATTATTCAAAAGGTCTTGCAAAATCTTTTACCGATGAATTTTTAAGAATCGGTGGAAAGCTTGCAACTAAAGACGAACTTACCTATGTGACAAAAGATATCGACTTTCAATCACTTTTAAGAAAAATTAAAAGAGCAAATCCAGACGTCATCTTTCTTCCTGGATACTATGAAGAAGTTGGTCTAATCATTAAACAAGCTCGCGCGCTTGGAATAACTGCACCATTTTTAGGTGGAGACGGTTGGGATTCACCAAAACTTTTTGAAATTGGTGGAGCAGCTGTAAAAGGTAACTTTATTTCTTCTCACTTTGCACCAGATGACAAAGATCCAAAAGTTCAAAGCTTTGTTAAAGAATATGAAAAAGCATTTGGAGCTAAGCCAGGAGCTATGGCCGCTTTAGGATATGATGCTATGGGGATCGTTGCTGATGCCATTTCTAAAAGTAAAACAAAAACGGCAGAAGAAATTAATAAAATTCTAATTGCGACAAAAAACTACAATGGTATTACTGGTGCAATCACAATTGATCAAAATAGAAATTCTAAAAAGGCAGCAGTTGTACTTGAGACAACTGATAAAGAATTTATCTTTAAAAATAAAGTCAACCCATAAGGAATTTTGATGAGTCAAGATACCATCTATTTTCTTTGGGATACATTACAGTACTTACTCAATGGGATTGCTCAAGGCTCACTATATGCATTAGTGGCCTTGGGTTATACCATGGTTTACGGAATCATTCGCCTCGTAAATTTTGCTCATGGTGAATTCTTAATGATTGGAGCAATGGCCGGTTTTTATACGCTAAAAATCGGCCTTCCAATGCCAGTTGCAATTGTTACAAGTATGCTTGGGGCCGGAATTTTAGCGGTCTTAACTGAAAGGATTATTTATCGACCGATTAGAAATGCATCTCGAGTTACTTCACTTATCACGGCAATCGGAGCCTCACTTTTTTTTCAATATGCTGGTCAAATTATTTTTGGAGCAGATCCAAAAACACTCGCCCCGATTATTGAGCCAGAAATTTTAACTTTTGGGGAAATCACAATTTCAAATATTCAAATAATTATTTTTATCGTTACTTTGTTCGTGCTTATTTTTCTATGGTGGCTTACTCACTTTACCAAGCTTGGAAAAGCAATGCGGGCAACTTCGTTTAATATAAATGCGGCAGAGCTAATGGGAATAAATACTAACTTCATCATCACCTTTACCTTTTTTCTAGGTGCAGCTCTCGCAGGTCTTGCTGGAATTTTACTTGGAAGTACAATGACCGTTGAACCTCTCATGGGGACAATGCTTGGCCTTAAGGCCTTTGTTGCTGCTGTCGTTGGCGGCATTGGCGTTATTCCTGGTGCTGCTTTAGGTGGACTGATTTTAGGCATTGCAGAGAATTTAGTTGCAGGCCTATACAAATCAAGTTTTCGAGATGGTGTCTCTTTTTTAATTTTAATTATCATTTTACTAAGTAAACCATCAGGTATTCTTGGCAAAAATACAAAGGAGAAAGTGTAATGGATTACATTCTTTCTCAAGCAATCAATGTCGGCATCTTTATCTTATTGAGCATGAGCTTAAACCTTATTAATGGTTTTTGTGGGCAATTTTCACTAGGCCACGCTGGATTTTGGGGTTTAGGTGCCTATGCATCGGCCATTTATTCAACAAATTTCCCCCTACCAATTGATCCGAATTTAAATCTGCTCGTATCAATGCTTTTTGGCTTTATAGTCGCAGCATTGGCCGGTTTTATTGTTGGACTTCCTACTCTAAGATTAAAAGGTGATTATCTTGCCATCGCCACTCTTGGTTTTTCTGAAATTGTTCGAATTGTTATTATGAACACTGAGGCAGTTGGTGGGCCACGAGGTTTTATTAATATCCCTAAATGGGCCAATGTATACTGGATTTATGCTTCTGTTATATTTCTCACCATTTTCATGGTGAGAATTAAAAACTCAAAAGTTGGTCGAGCAATTATATCTATCAGAGAAGATGAAATAGCGGCAGAAACAATGGGCGTAAATCTTTTTCATTATAAAATTTTTTCCTTTGTCATCGGTGCTGGATTTGCCGGTGTTGCAGGAAGTTTATTTGCTCACATCTATCAATATCTTCACCCTTCAAACTTTACCTTTATGTGGTCAGTCGTTATTTTAACGATGATTATTTTTGGAGGACTTGGAAGTATTTCTGGAAGTATCATCGGTGCAGTTGTCTTGACATTATTTCCAGAGGCCCTAAGATTTTTTGGAAAAGAAATCTCAGAGTTACGTATGGTTTTATTTTCACTTCTTCTCATTGTCCTAATGCTTGTTCGGCCACAAGGCATTTTTGGTGGGCACGAATTTAATCTTTTTAAATCTAAAAAATCAGGAAGTAATTAATGAGCACTGAAATTATTTTAGATGTAAAAAATGTAACGATGAAGTTTGGTGGGCTCACAGCTTTAAACGACGTAAGCTTTAAAGTCGGAAAAAATGACTTAATTGCAATTATTGGACCTAACGGTGCTGGAAAAACGACTATGTTTAATGCCATCACGGGAATCTATCCTCCAACAGAAGGACACGTTAGTTTTGATGAAAAAATTCTATCTAAAATGGGCCCTGCTGAAATAACAAGTAAAGGTATTGCGAGAACATTTCAAAATATTAGACTCTTTAAAGATTTAACCGTAATCGATAATATCAAAATTGCAAAACACACCCGAATTACTTATGGAGTTATCGACTCACTTTTAAAAACTAAAAAGTATAGAGAATCGGAACATGTCGTGGAAAATGAATGTGTCGAGCTTTTAAAACTTTTTAAATTGGATCATAAAAAAGATTATATCGCTAAAAATCTTCCCTATGGCGAGCAAAGAAAGTTAGAGATGGCGAGAGCTCTTGCAACCAATCCCAAATTACTTTTATTAGACGAACCTGCTGCTGGTATGAACCCAAGTGAAACAAAAGAATTGTCGGATTTGATTCGTTTTATCCGCAATCATTTTAAGATCGCTGTGATCTTAATTGAACACGATATGAAGCTTGTGATGGAAATTGCAGAAAAAATTTTCGTCCTCGATTATGGTAACCTGATCGCCAGTGGAAATTCTTTTGAAATTCAAGAAAATAAACGAGTCATTGAAGCTTATCTTGGAGTTTCTCATGAGTAGTTTTGAAAATATTTTAGAATTAAAAGAAATCAATACCTACTATGGTGTTATTCATGCCGTAAAAAATGTTTCATTAACAGTTAAAAAAGGTGAAATCGTAACGCTTCTTGGCTCTAATGGGGCCGGAAAAACGACAACACTCCACACGATTTCATCATTGTTAAAACCAAGCTCTGGTAAAATCATTTTTGATGGTAATGAAATTCAAAATATCCCTGCACATAAAATTGTCGGCATGGGCCTAGGCCAATCCCCAGAAGGTCGCCTTGTTTTTCCCAATCTTACAATTAAAGAAAATTTGGAGATGGGGGCTTATCTACGCAGTGATAAAAATGAAATCAAAAAAGATTTAGATTTTATGGTTTCACTTTTTCCAAAACTTTCTGAAAGATATTCGCAGCTTGCTGGGACTTTATCCGGTGGAGAACAGCAAATGTTGGCCATCGCAAGAAGTTATATGAGTCGGCCAAAATTACTTTTATTAGACGAGCCAAGCTTGGGAATTGCGCCTATTTTAGTTCAAAGTATTTTTAAGGCCATTAAAGAAATAAACTCTATGGGAATGAGCATACTATTAGTTGAGCAAAATGCGAATCTCGCTTTAAGAATTTCTAATCGAGGCTATGTTCTTACAAATGGAGAAATTTCTTTGCAAGGAGCTTCGGCCGATTTATTATCCAATGAGTCAGTTAAAAAGGCCTACCTCGGACACTAAGGGAATAAAATTATGAGTACGATTGCACCAAATGCTTTGAATGATGCTGTTCACTGGGCGGATCTTACTGCCGATAAATTAATTCGTGCAGAAGATAAGGAATGCTATACTTTAGCTTCAGGAATTACTCCTTCTGGAGTTGTTCACTTTGGAAACTTTCGCGAAGTAATGACAACTGAATTAGTCGCAAGAGGATTAAAGAAAAAAGGAAAAAAAGTTCGCTTTATTTTTTCATGGGATGACTACGATACATTTAGAAAAGTTCCGGCCAATCTTCCAAAGCAAGACGAACTTTCAAAATACTTATTTCAACCGATAGTAGACACTCCAGATCCATTTGGTGAACATGAATCATACGCTCGCCATCACGAAGCAAATTTTGAGGCCCAATTAAAAAAAATGGGAATAGAGCTTGAACCAATTTATCAGGCCAAAAAATATAAGGCGGGAGCATACAAGGATCAAATAAAGCTGACACTAGAAAAAAAAGATGTCATTCTTTCAATTTTAAATAAATGGAGATCAGAGCCTCTGCCTGAATCATGGATGCCTGTTTCTGTTTACTGTGAAAAATGTAATCGCGATAAAACAACCGCCACTAAATATGATGGCAAAAATAAGCTAGACTATGTTTGTGATGCCGAAGATTGTAAGCACTCCGGGACAATTAATTTAGATACAACTGATAGAGCAAAACTACCATGGAGAATGGACTGGCCAATGCGTTGGTCGGTAGAAAAAGTTGATTTTGAACCTGGTGGGAAGGATCACTCTTCTCAAGGTGGATCATTTACGACCGCTAAAGATATTGTCGCAGAGGTTTACGGCTGGAAGGCCCCAATGTATTTACAATACGACTTTGTCTCTATTAAAGGCATGGGCGGAAAAATGAGTTCTTCTAAGGGGAACTTAGTAACAGTCAATGACGTACTTTCTGTTTACGAACCAGAAATGGTTAGATGGATATTTGCAAGCTACAAAACAAATATCGACTTTGGATTATCATTTGACTTAGATGTTATTAAAAATTATGAAGACTTCGACCGCATGGAACGAATGGCCTATGGACTTGAAGCAGGTAATGAGAAAAAAATTGCCATGGCAAAAAGAGTTTATGAGCTTTCTCAAATTCATGAGATTCCTTCTGAAATGCCATTTCAACCAGGCTTTCGCCACCTTTGCAATGTTCTACAAATTAATGACCTCGACATTTCTCGTGCGAGAAAATCTTATGATAAAGACATTAAAAACGAGCGGGATGAAAGGCGTTTTAAAGAGCGAGCAGAGCGTGCCATCAACTGGATTAATGATCATGCTCCTGATGAGTTTAAGTTTGCTTTAAATAAAGATGTAATCAAGATGGACATCAACGAAAAAGAAACTAAGTTTCTCTTAGAATTAAATGCTTATTTAAAATCAGATTGGAATAATATTACTGATGATAAAATGCTACATGAGAAAATGTATGAAATGATTCATGCCCATGAATTAGAGCCTATGCAAGTATTTACACTTCTTTATAAAAAATTAATAAATTTAGAAAAAGGGCCAAAGCTTGCTGGATTTATTAGAACGATTGGATACGATAGAGTTGCAAAACTCCTAGTGCCATAATGAGTCTAAAAGTATAAAAAGCGAAAAAAAGTCTTACAAAGGCCTATAAAATAGGCCTTTTTTATATGGTTTTAAAAACTTTGATTGTCTACATTTCTAAAATTCATTAAATAAATCTTATGAATATTAATTTTATTTTAGAGGGGAAATAAAATGAAACTTTTTTTATTATTTTTTATTATTGCGTTTTCAAGCGCAAGCTTTGCCGAAACTTGTACAGCTAACTTAAAAGATCGCTACGGAATCACAATTCAGTCATTTTTTGAAAGTTCTTATTCAAGAGAAAGTGCTTGTAGTGAGGCCATGTATCAGTGTAATCGTCTATTAAGTGATGCAAACAGCTCTGGACGCTACTACGATCATCGATGTGAGTTAGAATCTACCTATGATCCTTATCCAACTCCATGGCCTTCTGAAAATTTTATCTGCCAAACAGACCTTATTGATCAGTACAATCGAATTTTAAGAAGCTTTACAGGAAGAGGAAGAACTGAGTGGGATGCATGCGGACAATCTGACAGTTTTTGCCGTGATGAGCTTTATAGAAATACCTCATGGGGACTTCGATGTGTTACAAGAAGAAACCCAAATCCAAATCCAGGCCCAAATCCAAGACCTCCAAGAACTAAAACAGAACAGTGTGAAGCTAGAAGATTTGATCCTGCTGGAATGTTTATTCAATCATATCTTGCATGGGCAACAGGCCCAATTCATACAGACGTAAGAAGAGAAGCTTGTGAAAGAGCTATGTCTGAATGTCATAGAGACTTAAAAGGCCGTCAATTTTGTAATTTCTAAAAATCTTTCTAGGCCTTAAATATAATTTTAAGGCCTAGATTTTTCTTAAGACTAAAAAAGATAAAATTAATTTTAGGTAAGTGATTGCCTCTTCAGTATGGGCAGCGCCGAATTTTTCATTTAATTCAATCGCTATTCTATCTAAATTTTTATTGGCGTGATCTAAGTACTCGTGTGCCAAGCTAACAACACTCTCTATCGATGGGCCCAGCTTAGTTGTATCAATCAAATTGGATAAGTCCTCACCGTTTTTATAACGCAAAAACAGCTCTGGATTTTTATCTAAATAGTCAAATGTCACAGCAGATACTAAATTATTGTCGATATCTAATTTTGCATCTTTTTTTGAAGTAGATGAGAAATCTAAAGTGTCGTCAATAAGCTGAAAAGCAATCCCTAAATTTACACCAAATAAATGGGCCTCATTAATAATCTTTTCACTCATTCCCGATAAAACAGCAGGGGCCGAAGTGCAATAGCTCATAACGGATGAGGTTTTTTTCATGGCAATTTCAATAATTTTCTCTTTCGTATAGAGTCTTGAGTGTATCAAATCTAGTTGTAGCCACTCCCCTTCTGAAAGATCTTTAATGACTAATGACATTCGCTTTAAAAGTTCAAGATTATTCGCATAAGTTAGATCCACAATAACTTTTGATAAAAGATAATCGCCGGCAAGAACTGACAATTTATTTGAGGAAAGAATATTTATTGAGGGCCGGCCTCTACGCAGAGTTGCATTGTCGATAACATCATCGTGAGCGAGCGATGCAGCATGTACTAATTCAGTGGCCCGGGCATAGGGAGATAAAAGATCAAAATTAGTTTTAAAGAGATTACCTGATAAAAATGTCAACAGCGGGCGTAAACGTTTTCCACCACTTAAAACAGTTTTTGAAAGAATTTCATCAATGGCCTCATGTGCTTTTGATGACGATATATTTAAATCCAGCGATGTCGCACGATTTAATATTTCTGGCGGTAGTGATTCAAAAAAAAGGGATGCTGACAATTTTATCTCCTTAAAGATATGACAAACACATTAGCAGGCCTTTGATTTTATGTAAATTGAAAATCCTCTAAAAAACTTGGAAGGATGGTTCAAATTAAGGTATTCTCCCTCACAAAACTAACGTGAGAAAATCAATGGACACTAATCTTCAAACTAGAAAAAATGAATCCTATAAAATTTTTAATGAAATTGCTTCTACCTATGATTTTTTAAATCACTTTCTCTCCCTCGGAATCGATATTTATTGGCGAAAAGAATTTTTAAAATATCTACCGAAAAAAGAGTCTTTAAATGTTTTAGATTTGGCCACTGGAACTGGAGATGTTCCATTGACACTAATAAAAGATGAACGAGTAAAAAAAATTACAGGACTAGACCTGAGTACTGGAATGGTGGAGATTGGAAAAGAAAAAGTAAAAAAGAAGAAACTTGATCATAAAATTAACCTTATGATTGGCGATGGTACAAATATTGAATCGGGAGACTCGGTATTTGACCTCACAACCATCTCCTTTGGTATTAGAAACTTCAACGACCCTCAAAAATCTCTCCATGAAATTTTTCGGGTTCTAAAAAAAGATGGCCGTGTAATGATCATGGAGTTTTCAATTCCAAAAAACTTTATTGTTCGAAGTGTATACTTTTTTTACTTTAGAAACTTTTTACCATTCATCGGTAACTTAATTTCAAAGCACAAAGATGCCTACACCTACTTAAACCAAACAGTTGAAACTTTCCCTTACGGAGAAGCTTTTTTAAAGCTAATGAAAAATGCAAACTTCAAAAACACAAGATCAATAGAATTATGTTTTGGAATTGCTACGTTATATATTGGTGACAAAGAATAATGGACTTTAATTCTGAAGTTTTTTTCAATTGGGCCTATCATAATGATGAAGAGGATTCATTTTTTTTTAAGTCAAACCTTGATGATCTTTTCTTCGTTGCCTACGGCGAACCAACAATTGAAACTTCTCCATCGAATGCATTACCGCAAATTTTTATCGGAGACTTCGAAGGTCACCACACAATATATTCATTTTCTAATTGGATCATGCGTATTGGCGACCAAATATCATCACAAATCAAGCGCCCAATAAAATTAAAACAAGATACAAATTCCATAACCAAGCTTGGCCCCAAAATATATGTGGACTCAAAAGAAGACTTTAAAAAGTTTGTTCAAAATGCGCTAACAAAGATTGAAGACCAGAGCTTTAAAAAAATAGTTCTTTCCAGAAGAATCAAATATCCAGCAAATCCAATAAATCAAAATGAGCTAGTTAAAAAATTGCTCTGTAAAAATCAACTTGCACAAAATACATATTTTATTTTATATACAAAACAAAAAAATATCTCTCTTTCATTTAGTCCTGAAACATTTATCCGTCTGGAAGGTGAAAAATTCTATTCCATGGCCTTGGCCGGTTCTGTTCCTAACTCAAGCGTGCCAGAATTCGCGGCAAAAAATGAAGACAAAATTATTGAAGACAAAAAATTAATTCATGAACATGATCTGGTTGTTCTGGATCTAAACTCTGTCCTTACCCTCTATTTAGATAAATTAACTATATCTCCTCTATCAATATTAAAGCTTCCCTATATTATGCACAGAAAAATTGAATTTAGCGGAAATTTAAAAAAAGACGTTTTAATTAACGACATCGTATCCGCGCTTCACCCAACTCCAGCACTAGGTTCACTTCCACGCGATGGTGGCCTTAAAGTAATTAATGAAATAGAAAAATCCGATCGAGCTCTTTACGGTGCACCAATTGGCGTGATTACAAAAAATCGATCAGAACTAGCAGTAAACTTGCGTATGATTGAGATAAAAAAAGACTCTATTTCTGCCCGAGTGGGTTGTGGGATTGTTAGTGGATCAAATGCCTCAAATGAATGGGATGAAACTGAAAATAAATTTTCTCCCTTTGAAAGAGTACTGAATGAAATTTAATACAGAAAATATAAACAGACTAAATTCTTCAATCATCATTTTTGAACTTTATAAATTTGGCATCACCCATTTTTACATTTCTCCAGGAATGAGAAATGCCCCCTTAATTGCCGCTTTGATAAAATTAAAGATTCACCATAGTGAAGTAGAGATCGTAAACTGCATCGATGAAAGGTCCGCGGCCTACCGAGCGCTTGGGCATTCAAAAGGCAAAGATGCTTACGCTTGCCTTATTGCTACCTCAGGAACAGCATCGGCCAATTACTATCCAGCGGTGATTGAGGCCTATAAATCAAAGCATTCGTTAATTATAATATCGGCCGACAGGCCATTTGAACAAGCTCACGCTGATGACAACCAAACCATTGATCAGGTTGGACTATTCAATAAATTTGTCCGAGCAGAACTGGCCCTTCCAACTGCGAACGACAAAGGATCGGCCAAGGCACTTGCCACAAGTGTTGCAAATCTATTATACAAAGGCACATATCCAGAACGCGGCCCTGTTCACCTCAATTGTCCCTTCCGAGAGCCACTTGAAAATAATGAAATAAAGATTGCAGATATATATCTAGATGAGGCGATGAAATTAGAAAATATGCCAGGGCCAATAACTCGCTACTACAACTCTAATACGATCATATCTAATGATGATGCCGAATTATTTTCTAATATTTTTAGCCATTCAAAATCTGGAATCATCGTCATTGGTGCTCTTAGTATAAATGAAGATATCGGGGCCATAAAAAAGCTAATTGAATCTTTTAACTGGCCATTTTATCTAGATATTTCTAGTTCATTAAAGTTTGAATTCAATCTTTCGCATAAAATTATTCCAACTTTTGATCACCCTGAAGTTTTAGAATATTTTACGAACAATCCACCCGATACAATCTTTCATATTGGTGGCAGACTTACCTCAAAACACTATTATCAATTTTTAAAACAATTATCTGGCACAAACTTAATCGCTTTAAATAAGTGTGCTGACAAAGAAGATCCAGCACACCATGTAAGCATTAAAATCAATGGAGACATCGGGCCCTCTATCGACATAATTTTAAATCATGTTCACGAACTAAATAATGGCCATAATTTAAAAATAAACTTTGAATCTTTTGCTTCACAAAAAATTAATTATATTGATAGTGCCCCTTTAATATTCCCCAAAATATCAAAAACAATAATTGAACAATTGCCAAATAATTCCATCCTCTATCTTGGAAATAGCACTGCCGTTAGATCATTTGATTCATACATAAGTTTCAATTTAATTAAAAATATAAAAATGGCCACTAATCGTGGAGTCAGTGGGATCGAAGGCTTTATCGCAAGTAGCTCTGGACTCATCGATGCATTAAATAAAGAGGTGTATTTAGTTCTTGGTGATATTTCATTTCTACATGACCTAAACTCGCTTATGCATCTAAATAATATTAAAGCTCCGTTAAAAATTATTGTTATAAATAATTACTGTGGTGGAATTTTTAATCTTCTTCCGATTGCTAGAGAAAAAGAAGTTCTTGAATACATAAAAACGCCTCATCAATTAAATTTTAATCACCTGGCCAAGCAATTTAATATAAATTATTTTGTAGCAAGTACAGTTGAACAATTTAAAGAAAACTTAAACCAGTTGATCGCATCTTCTAAGAGTGGAATTCTTGAAGTCGTTATTGATGATACCATTAACCAAAATGCATATAGTTTCTTAAAGACGATAAAACTATGAATTTGAAGTTTTCAATATGGATTATGGCCATACGGCCAAAGACAATTTTAGCATCTATTGGCCCTGTCATCTTAGGTCTTGGGATTGCTTATTTCCATAAAAAACATATCGACTTCTTTATCTCAATTCTCACTATTTTATGTGCAATCACTCTCCAATTTATCACAAACCTTTTTAATGATTATATGGATTTTAAAAATGGTGTCGATGATGAATCAAGACTTGGGCCCATTCGTGTGTCTGCTCAGGGCCTTTTAACCGCCAAAGAAATTAAAAATGCATTAATGATTCTCACCATCCTTGCACTAGCGATGGGATTTTATTTAATGTACATTGGTGGCCATTATATTATCCTTATCGGTCTACTCTCACTTATTTTTTCGTATGGATATACTGGAGGGCCATATCCACTCTCCTACCATGGACTTGGAGAATTAAGCGCGCTCATTTTTTTTGGTATTTTGGCCGTCAGTGGGACAACTTATCTACAGACAAAAACATTTAATCCCCACGAATTTTATTTTGGATTTTCTGCAGGTGCCATTGCTGCATTAATCTTAGGTGTTAATAATTTGCGAGATATCGAATCAGATTTAAAAGCTAAAAAATTTACACTGGCCATTTTGGTTGGAAAAAAAATTCACAAAATGATCTTATTTACTCTGGCCATTACTCCAGTTATCGCAAATTTTATCTTTGCCCTAGTTTCTAAAAAGCACTACTTCTTTATTGCGCTATTTCCTTTTATTTTATATTCCAAAACACTAGTTAAAATACTCACAGAAAATGCATCAAGAAATTTTAATGAGTATTTAGGAAAGACAGCGCTTTATCTATTTTTATACACCCTTTTGACCACGGTCGCATTTTATTTTTATGCCAGCTAAAACGATATTTGAAATACAAAATGCGGTACTAAACCGACCGATAAACCTTAGGGGCAAAGAAGAACATTCAGTAGAAATTTTAAAAATATCTTTTTTAAACATTGAATGTTTTTTTCCAATTCTGAATGGCCTTTCAACTTACCATCACCAAGAAATTGCTCAATTACTAGAAGAAAACATATCCATCTTCACTCTACAAATAAATAATTTAGCTGAGCTTATTTCTCATTTGGAATTAAATAAACATATTAGGCCATCTCTTTTATTTATACTTGAATCTATGCTTATAAAACATAATCTTAATTTTTTTTTTAAGAATAAAATAAGTGTTTTATCTTCTGGTTTTTATAATCAAGACAATGATTTAATAAAATTTAAAGTAACAGATAAAAATTTTCCTGAAATTATTCAAAAAATAAAAACGACTAACGCAAAAAAAATTCGACTTGATGGAAATAAGAATCTGGCCCCGAGCGAACTAGTTTTAAATTTATCTAAACTTGAAGGCCATGAAATAAATAAAATTGAGTATTTTGAAGAACCATGTTTTGACTTAAGCGATTCAAAAAAAATATTAAATAAATTTAATATTAAACTCGCCATTGATGAACATTTTAATCTAGAAAACTCGCCCGATGCTGACATCTACATCCTAAGGCCTAGGGAATATTCGTTATCTAGACTAGTTCAATTTATTGACGAAAATCCGAGTAAAGAGTTTGTTATAAGTTCAAGCTATGATCTTGATGCGGCCCAATTAGCTAATATTTTATTGGCACAATATATTGACATCAAATGCAAAAGAAAAGTTGCGCACGGCCTCGACACACTTAACTTTTTTGATCGGAAATACTTTAAAAATCATCAAGACTACTATCAGTTGTCCTTTTAAATTTTACTTAATTTAGGTATGATTTAAAGAACTCTAAAACAAGGATGTTTTTATGAAAAAATTATTAGCACTTTCTGTTCTACTTCTATCTATTTCTTCTTGTGGCCACATGATGGGCTGTAAATCAAAATGCTCTTCTCACTGTGATATGAAAAAAGAAGATTGCTCATCTTGCAAAGAAGCTAAACAATGCCCAATGAAAGAAGAAGCAAAAACAGAAGAAGTAAAAAAATAGTCAATAGTATTTATCGGGGCA
>CAZOXW010000030.1:0-16183 GCA_964583925.1 uncultured Bacteriovorax sp. | reverse complement strand
AGAAGAAGCAAAAACAGAAGAAGTAAAAAAATAGTCAATAGTATTTATCGGGGCAAATTTTAGCATCTAGAATTATGCCCCAATATTTTGTTAAAATAGTCTCAAGAGGAGATTGTTATGATTTCATTAAGAAATATGTTCCTTTTCATTTTTTGCGCTACATTAGCTTCTTGTGCAAGTATGCAAAATCAAAAGAGAAATCCCTCTTCTGATTCTTGCTGGGAGAAAGTAAAACCCGAATACCAGTCTTATTTTGACTCAGTTGAAAAGTGTATAGAAAATAAAGATCAGAAGTGATATATTCCCCGAAACTTTTAGTCGGGGAAATTCATGAGATCTATTGCTCTTTTCATTTTCTTATCTACACTCCTAAATTTATCTTATGCTTTTGATACCTCTGTAAGAGGCTTTATTGCGCTCGATACTTTAAAATTTCAAAAAATTGAAGATCAAAACGCCTCCCTTGTGACAGGAATTGGAGTATTAGATTTAAAAATCTTTGCAGAACAAGACAATATGACTGCCGCCCTAAAACTTGATCTTGATGGAAAGCTCAATGAAGCAAACAACATTTTTGAAGAGGCCTACGCAACTTATAGAGGCATCAGAGATTTTAGATTCTCTGCCGGTAAAGGCGTTGTGCGATTTCAAAATCTTCACTGGGGATCAGTTTTAAATACATATTACGATGGGGGAACAGTACTTGAGACTGAAAACTCCTTTAGAAAGTTATCAAAAAAGGCCTATGCAAGTGTTTCTTATGGCCACAGATCAAGAGGTTTTTTAAATACGTTTTGGTTTTGGGGAGATAGCCAAGAATACAAAATAAATGATCAAGGAAACCCAGAATACCAATCTAGCTCTAGTAAGATTACAGGATACACTTACGATGCTGTAAAATCCTTTAATACTCGCTATCAGACAGGTCTTGCCAACAGAATTGAGTTATTTACAAGCTCAAATTGGACGCTTTCAAATGGCCTTGTTTATTACAAGAAAAAATTTCAATCTAATGCTAGCTATGCCGTTGACCTTTCCGGAGTTTATGAAACCTCAGACATTGAAATATGGATAGATTTACTCTTTGGACATACAAATAAACCACCAGTTGATAGTTACTCTACTTATTCTAATGACGAACATTACTTACAAGTTGGAGTTGACAAGTTTTTAGATGAAACTTGGAGTTGGGTATCAAATTTTGAGATTTTATACACAGAAAACCAAGCATGGAATTATACCGGATTAACACTTCCAGGGACATCTCTTTCTATAGACTCGCGTTTTACAAATAAATCTAATCAATTTGTTAAAACAACCAGCTACAAACTTGAGTCGGCCCTTAAGTATAAGCTTTCAAAAACTTCCTTTGCTACAATGGGAGGGATGTATGAAAACAAGAAAAGCTCAAAAAATGGTGTTAAGGACTTAAGCTATATCCCAGATGTTAAAAATCCAAATAAAGATGCCTATATGCTAATAGGCTCAGTTTCTTTCTGGTTTTAGTGTAAAAATTACAAATTCACTTGTTCATTTTTTTGGATAGGCTATCTTCCACTCGACTTAATTTTAGAGAAAAGGTGGCCTATGAAAATGCTATTTCCAATTTGTCTTTTAATCTCTTTTAATGCTTTTTCAAGTGGAACAGATGTCATCTACAATAATGACGATCGAGTGGAAGTTGATTCATACAAAGATGAGGTAATTAGAGCTTATTCAAAGAGCGTGGCCGTTAAAGTTCAAGACCGAAAATTAGAAGTAAATCCTGAAAATTCCAATCTCATTAATTTTTTACATATCCCACTAAAAGATGCGATTGATAATATTTGTCCAAATGAACGTTTTAGCGATCAAAATCAGTTTGGTGATTGTAGCGGATTTTTAGTGGCCAAGGATAAATTATTAACGGCAGGTCATTGTGTTTTTAGCGATTATGACTGCGAAAATAATTCTTGGGTTTTTGATTATAAATTAGGCACTAAAGAACTATTAAAAGATCAAGTTTATAAGTGCAAGAAAATCATCACGCAAGAATACACCTATAACAACAATAAAATTTTGGATTACGCAATTATTGAACTAGACCGTCCAACAATAAATCGTCCTCCGCTTCCAATGCGTAAAAATGGTTTTCCAGTAGTTGGAACTAAGCTCGCAATCATTGGACATCCACTAGGGCTTCCAATGAAAGTTGCTGACAATGCTAAAATTGGAATTTTTAATGATGAAGAATCTGAAAATGTCTTGCAAACATTAAAACTTAGAAAATATTATTTTACAGCAAGTACCGATTCCTATGGCGGAAATTCTGGCTCACCTGTTATTAATCTTCGGACAAAAAAGGTTGAAGGCATTTTAATTCAAGGTGCAGATGATTTTAGTTTTAACTCTGAACTTGGGTGTATGCAATCAGTGAAATTAAAATTCAAATTGCGTAATGCTTATGAAAAAGTCATGCGCATAACTAAAATTAAAAAAGAGTAATCTACTCATTTAATAATTGTGCTGCTTCTTTTGCAAAATAAGTAAGAATCATGTCTGAGCCTGCACGTTTAAATGATGTTAGCATTTCCATCATTACTTTTTTTCCATCTATGTATCCTAAAGAGTCGGCGGCCTTTACCATCGAATACTCGCCGCTGACATTATAGGCTGCAATCGGTAGAGTTGTGTTTTCACGCAATGTTTTTATAACATCAAGATAAGAAATTCCCGGCTTCACCATTAAAATATCGGCTCCTTCTGCTTCATCTAAATATGCTTCTCGAAGCGCTTCGCGAGAATTTGAGTAATCCATTTGATATGTTTTTTTATCTCCAAATTTAGGAGCTGAATTTAAGGCATCTCTAAAAGGGCCATAGAAGCCAGAGGCATATTTCGCAGCATAAGACATGATGGCAGTATTAACATACCCTTCTTCATCAATAGCATCTCTAATAAAACCAATTCTTCCATCCATCATATCAGATGGGCCTAAAATATCAGATCCTGCAGCGGCCTGTAAGATACTCATTTCGGCCAACACTTCTAAAGTTATATCATTTAATATTTCTCCCGTTTTTGGATCGACAATACCATCATGGCCATCGCTTGAATAAGGATCGAGGGCAACATCGGTCATAATGAGGAGATCGGGAAGTGCATTTTTGATTTCTTTAATCGCTCTAATATAAAGTCCATCTTTATTTAAAGCTTCAGATGCCTTTGCATTTTTAAGCTTCTCATCAATTGCTCCAAAAAGTGAAATACACGGAACCTTTAAGCTATGCAGCTCACGGCATTCTTTTATTAGTTCATCAATTGAATAACGATAAACTCCAGGCATAGTTTTAATTTCTTCTCGAATTCCTTTTCCTTCTTTTACAAAAACTGGAGCAATTAGATCAGAAGTCGTTAAAAGGTTTTCTCGAACCAAGCGACGGATGTTTTCATTTTTTCTGTTTCTTCTAGGGCGTGAGATATTTAGCATACTATATTCCTTCTACTAATTTAAAGGTGAGATTTAGCTTTATAGGCCATCGCATATATTGTTATTTGTTTAATCATAGAACTAAGGCCATTAGCGCGAGACATTGAAAGATGCTCTTTTAGGCCAATTTTTTCTATAAATTCTGGCCTAGTGTTTAAGATTTCATCTGGAGTTGAATCGCTGTAGATATTTACAAGCAACGCAACGATGCCTTTGACAATGGTGGCATCACTATCAGCACGAAAATATATTTTCCCATCAACAAACTCCGAAACAAGCCATACTTGAGACTGACAACCTTTGATGATATTGGCGGGAATTTTTTCCTCATCTGAAATCGAAGGAAGCTCTTTTCCAATTTCAATAATTTTTTTATAGCGCTCTTCCCACTCATTTATCCGAGAAAATTCTTCAATTATTTTATCTAAGCGATTCTTGATTCCCATAAAACATTCCATCAAAATTTTACTATCATTGAAAATGGTTTGAAGATACCATTAATTTATGACTATTAAAATACAAAAAGGCCGCATTTTAATCTATAGAGTCTTCGATATTGGTGAAGAAATTGACTTAGAAAAGGCCGAATCCATCTTAAGCGAAGCTCCTACTGCCAGAAGTCGTTTTAAACTAAAAAAATTAAACCAAAATGCCGTGGTCGTTTCGTCTGACCCCTTAAGTATTGGCCTATCTCCTTCAAGTTTTACCTTTGGCAATAGGGAATTTAACTTTGAAATGTCGGCCAAGATATGGGAGTTTGGTACAATTTCGCTTACCTATGAATGGGCCATTCCTGCTGGCACAGATTTAATTCAATTAAAAAATATTGCTAGCAATATTTATGACGAAGATGAAATTGATAATCACGCAAGACAAAAGGCCAATGAGATTGCCCAACAAATTTCACCAGCGATGGGAAAAATTAATAAATGGGAAGTTAACGAAGACTATATCATTTATTTTCTTGAAAAATTTGAAGAAGAGTTAACTGATGCGGCCTTATTGTTAAAAGGCGAGGATGTTGCAAAACTTATTCTCCTTGATGATGGTGGTGACCTGGCCACGATTACAACTGAAAAAATTTATGATTCAAAACTACAATACTATAAAAATGACTTAGTTATATTAGATTGGAATTCTGGAGTCGTAGTCGAACCAACTGGATCGATGGATGTCTGTGATGTCGTTGAGTTTGCGCTTAACCAACTTTTAGAAATGCGCTATTATGACGATCTCCTCGATCGAAAATTAAAAGAAATCTATTCTGCAATTGAACTTAAAGATTTAAGTATTTTTTCAAGTAAGTACTATGACATTGCTCTTGAAGCTGGACAAAAATATATCGAAATTGCAGAAATTGTCGAAAGTGTCGAAAACTCTTTAAAGGCAATGGGAGATGTATATCACTCAAAAGTTTATAGAACTTGTTCCGGCCGCTTTCGATTTAATGATTGGCAATCAAATATCGATACAAAATTAGATAATCTCGCAGAAATTTCTAAAATGCTTTTAGAAAATATCAACAATCGACGATCGCACCTATTAGAACTCATTGTCATTTTTCTTATCGGCCTAGAGCTAATTCCATTAATTGAGCATTTAAAAGGTTTTTTTAAATAGTCGGAGTAAATTTAAACATAAGCCCCTTTATAGAAACTACAGTCTCTTTGTTAAGCTTAGTTAATACTTCTTTTTTAGAAACAACTCGGGTTCCATTTTTGTTAAATAACTTAACTAAAATTTCCACTTCATCTGGGTTCTTGCCCTTTTTTGGGTTAACAACGAATAAATAGTTTTTGCTGCCAACTTTTTTTTCTAGCTCAGCATTTTGATAAAATGGCAAAGTTATATCAGAGTTAACGATCTTGCTTTCACCTTTTATTTTAATGTTAAGATTGACCATTTGAGAATATTGAGATGGCCCAATCGCTGCAAATGACTTGAATGAAAATCCCAATAAAACAAAAAACAACCATGTTTTAATTTGCATTTTTTACCCTCATAGTAAAAATTGTTTAATAGATTGTTTTAATTATAAAGATAAACTTAATTAGTCGGCAAGAAAATTCCGTCGATTTTTATTTCAGATGGTAGGCCCATTTTTAATAATTCTGTAGATAGAGATAAATCTAATAGGTAAGAACGAAGGGCGATTCCCTGTGGGTACTTTTGAGTGCTGCCATAAAGCTGGTCTCCAACGATCGGAACATGATGGCGATACATTTCGTAACGAAGTTGATGAGATCGACCAGTTACAGGCATAAGATCCCAGAGCATATATAAATCATTGCGACTTACAATCGATGCAATCGTTGTCGATGGCTTCCCTATTTCTTTTTCATAAGCGCGCTTTTTTCCCTTTAAAAGCTTGCACTCCCAAGTTACTTTTTCAAAATCTTTTAACTCTATTTCTTTATGATTTAATGAAAGTGCATGGTATCTTTTCGATATTTTTCTATCCATAAAAACTCGATTAGCACAAACTTGGGCCGGATTATTTTTAGCAAACAACACAAGCCCTGAGACTTCAAAATCTAATCGATGGACAGGGTAAATTTTAGTTTTAAAATCTCGCTGTAGTCTTGTCCCAAGAACTTCTCGCTTATCACTATTGGTAAAGCGCGACGGCACTGTTAACACCATGGCATCTTTGTCGACAATGATAAAATGCTCATTTTCAAATACAAGTTTATACATTTATTTCCCAGAGGCACCATAGTTTGGAAGAACCCTTGCGGATGGATCTAAGACATTACAGTTCTGCCAATTTTTATTAGGCATCCAAAAATCGACAATGAGCCCAGCTCGCTTCGGATAGAATTCTTCAAAAATTTCTCGGTAGAGCAAGGACTCCTTTGTAAACGGAGTTCTGTAGCTATACTTTTTTACTGCCTGTTCAAATTCATAATCAGTATACATCGAATCAGCATATATTTTAAGCTCATCAACCATTGAATGTCCAACAGCATCGGAAAAAGCGGCTTTTTCTCTCCATAAAATATGTTGTGGGAGCCATGCCTTACCACAATTTAATTCATCAAACGCCTCACGAAGCAAGAGTTTTCCAACCCCACTCTTATTTAATTTCAGCTCAGGATCAATTGCCATTACAAAGTCTACAAAATCCTTATCAGAAAAAGGAACACGCGCCTCTAGCGAGTGCGCAGAGATTGAGCGATCAGCACGTAAAACATCGTAAAGATATAACTCTCTTACTCTCTTTTCTGCTTCTTTTTGAAACTCACTCGCGTTTGGTGCAAAATCTGTATATTTATAGCCAAATAATTCGTCAGAAACCTCACCTGTTAGCAATACTTTTATATTTGTGTTGTCTTTAATGTATTTACAAACAAGATACATCCCTATCGATGCTCTAATTGTAGTTATATCCCAGGTTTCAAGATGGTAAATAACATCACGAAGTGCAGTTAACACTTCATTTTTGTCCATAACAACAGAAGTATGGTTTGCACCGATATATTTTGCAACATCTTCAGCATAGCGAGAATCAATCGCATCTTTCCCCATGCCAATTGAAAATGTTCGAATCGGCCCTTTTGTCATAGACTGAGCAATTGCGCACACTAAACTTGAATCTAATCCACCAGAGAGCAAAAATCCAACCTCAGCGTCTGACTGAAGGCGCTTTGAGACAGATTCAATTAATTTTTCTCTTATCCCTACAAGCGCAGTTGATTTATCAGTCATATAACTTGTTATGCTTTTATCATGTAAGTGATAAGGAACAATATTAGCGCCATCAAAAAAATGGCCCGGTGGAAATGGCCTAACTTCTTCGCAAAAACTTAGCAATGATTTGGCCTCAGATGCAAACGCTAGCTTGTTTGATTTTGTTTTACCATAAAAAAGTGGACGAATCCCCATAGGGTCTCGAGCAGAAAGCAAGGTTTTTTTATCTTCATCCCAAACCACAAAGGCAAACTCTCCATCTAATCTCTCACAAAGCGTTTTCATTCCCCACTTTTCATACAGAGGTAATAGGACTTCACAATCAGAGTGTGATGCAAATTGATGATTTGAACATTCTGCTTTTAATTTTTTATAATTATAAATTTCGCCATTGCATACTAAAACATTACTTTCCTTTGAAACAAAAGGCTGTCTTCCATGATCTGATAAATCCATAATACTTAGACGGTGAAAACCAAAAATGACCTCATCTCTTTTTAAGATTTGGTGATCATCGGGGCCTCTATGAGAAATTTTATTCAATTCCCCAGTAAAGACTTTTTCTTCAATTTCATTTGCTTTTGATTCAACTACAAGAAAACCGCACATATTAAAATCCTCCGTCGTAAAATAAGCCTACCACGGCCGTCCTAATATGTAATTTTTATCTAACTAAAAGTATATTTATTAAATTTTTATATTTAAATTGATCGAAACATGATATATTTATATTAAGAGTAGGTAATCATGATTGAAGAATTAAAAATTGATAAACTAGATAGGGAGATTTTGCAATTACTTGAGGAAGATGGAAAAATTCCATATACGGAAATTGCCAAAAAATTAATTGTTTCTCATGGTACAGTCCATTTAAGAATAAACAAATTAGAATCGATGGGAATCATTAAAGGCACGGGACTTCGAATCGACTACCAAAAACTTGGATTTGATGTGACCACACTCCTAGGAATACATCTAAAAAGTGCAAAAGATCAGACAAAGGTGGTAGAGAAATTACGACAAATAAAAGAGGTGGTCGAAGTTTATTACACCACCGGTGCCTATGCACTTATCATTAAAGTTCATAATAAAAATATTAAAGATTTTCATCATTTTTTGGTCGAAAAACTGCAATCAATATCTGAAATTCAATCAACAGAATCATTTATCTGCCTAGATAATCCAATCTCTAGACCTTTAAAATTTTAATTTTGAGATCTACCAGCATAAAGAAGAGTTCCGTTAGAGATTCTATCAATCACATATTTTGTATATCGGATCTCAAGCGCAGGGCAACCGAAACTTCTACCTATTTTTTTTCCAGGTTTCACATATTCTGCACCATGAATAACAATATTTCGAATTCGAGCATTGCTATTTGATGTTTCAAGTCCATCTAAGCGCAAAGATATTCCATTTTCGCCATAATAAACTTCTCCTGTTCTAAAGGCCCCTAGACTTGACTGCAAAGAATCCACTATATTTGAAAATGTTTCAGCATGGCCATCAAAGTCAATATCAGAATTCTTTCCATGGGCAACTAAAAAAGCTTCAACATCCATCGTCCTAAGATCTATTAAATAGAATCGCTCAACAGAATTATGCTTGCTAAAATCAATTACTGAAATGACTTCTTGATTAGAAAAGCGTGAACGGTGCATATTAAAATAATTAACTGCTTCATCTAACAACTTTTTTGATATTTGTGCATGCAAAATATTAATATTGAACAAGTAAATAGCAATAATAAAAAAAATCTTCATTAATAAATACTACCAATTATTAAAATGAGATTCATTAGTATGAATTTTTTGCCTTAATCTTGAAAGTAATTATGTTTCAACTCTTTTTCAATTTTTGAATTTTTAAGATCACTGATTCCAGCATTTATCAATTTCAAAAGTTCAGCACTATAAGGCCTACTTTTAGAGACAAGCATTACATACTCTGTTCCAGGAACTCCTGGAATTTTTTCAATTTTTAAACTAGGATCATCAATGAAATTTCCTACTCCAATTAGCTTGTAACCTAAAATAACTTCTGTATTTACAGGCATTAAATCACAGCGGCCAGACTTAATCATTTCAATTGCAGATGGAAACGAATTCATACTGTATTTAATATCAGAATCTTCAATTTCTAGGTAAGTATAATTATAGCCTTTTTGACCACAAATTATTTTCTTCTTAAAATCTTTAGTGTTTTGAATTTTGGCCGAACTATTGCCGGCCTTATAAATATAAGACTCTGACAAAATATAATAGGCCTCTGTAGTGAAAAATTGCTCCAGTCGGTCGGGGTTTATAGTCGCATTTAAGGCGAGGTCAAACTCTCCTTTTTTGACTCCATCTAAACACCTTGACCAAGGGATAAGTGAATAAGTGCCTTTAAGTTTATTTTTTTTGAGTATTTCATCTAAAAAATCTACAGAATACCCAATCACTTTGTGCGATTTTACGCCCTTTGTTCGCTCATAAAAGGCATAAGGTGGCCATTCATCGCCATCATCACAAATTTTTATTTCATTTGGCAATTGAGCAGACAATGAGTTCACTAGCCCAAAAAAAATGCATAGAATTTTAAAAAAATTCACTTACTCTGCCTTCATCTTTAAAAGAGTATTATATAAATCGACTCTTCCTTCACTTTGCATTTTATTTTTATAGAAACTTGATTTAGTTGAAGAATTCATCACGAGATTTTTTAATTCAACAGCAGAAAGTTTTTCATTGTGTGATAAAACTTCTGCTAACACGCCAACGGTGGTTGGGGTGGCCATCGATGTTCCAGACATACTTCCATAGCGATTATTTGGAGTAGTTGAATATATATTTGAACCAGGAGCGGCCACATCTACATCAACTTTTCCGTAATTTGAAAAATAACTTAGCTTTCCACTTTCGCTTGTTGAAGCAATTACTAATAGATTATCATTTTTAAACGATGCTGGATAACTTGGATTTTTATCTAAATCACTCGAATCGTTGCCTGCGGCGGCAACGACTAAAACATTATAATTTTCTCCGATATACTTAATTGTATCCGGGATTAAATTTTGGCCTTCATTATTAAATTTTCCAAAAGAACAATTAATAATTTTTGCACCATTTTTTGCAGCATAGATAAATGCTTCAGCAACATCAATGTCTCGCTCATCTCCATTATTTGGAACAGTACGAATTCCCATTATCTTTACATTACTTGCAATACCTGCAATTCCTTTTTGATTATTTTGTTTTGCCCCAATAGTGCCTGAAACATGCGTTCCATGTGAATGAGTATCCATTATATTGGTTGTTGCTTTCCCGTCTTTTGACCTTATTAAGGTATTAATCCCATAAATATCATCGATGTAACCATTATTATCATCATCAATTCCATTCATTTCAATTTCACCTGGATTTTTCCACATAACGTCTTTTAAATCTTCGTGATTGTAATCGACACCAGTATCTACAACAGCAACGATCACTTCTTTTTGATCCTTACTTTGAAATTCCCGATAAGCGCGTTCAACTGAAACCCCATTTTCTTCTAAATCTTTAAATGACCACACCCTGCTTACCTCTGGATCGTTAAATACAGAACTAACGGCCTTGGAGCTATCTTGGCCAGCACTATACACAGGCATTGGTAAATGATCGCGCTTTCCGAGTTGCGATTTTTGAATATACTCAACCGATAAAGCATGGGCCTTGCTTAAAAAAGAATTTTCATTTTTCTTAGCAAGATCAAAAAGATAAGTCTTTCCAAATAAAGGTCTACCGTTAAATTCTCTAACAAATTCTGCTGAAGGTATTTTAGACTTAAACTTAACCGCATACTTTATTGAGTAAGAGTCAGAAGAATAAGCATTTCCAATAAATAATGAAGCAAGAATACAAATTGATTTTTTCATAAAATTCCTTTTTATGTTTAAAAATCTAGTATAACAAAATTTACAATTGATTTTATTAATCTGATAAACTGTAAGTTTATTTTAGCCGAGTTTTTTTATTGGATATCAAGAGTAAGATAAAACTTAAAAGCAAAAATAGAAGTGAAAATAAAAATGAATACTTAATCGTAAACAAATCTGTCATTTTTCCAATAAACAAATGCATTGAGGCCAGACTTAACGAATTAATCGAAACAGCGAAACTCATTATCTTATCTACTTTAAAACTAAAAGACTCGGCCAATTTGGTAGAAACTAACGGATATAAAGGAGCAATAAAAAAACCCGCCAATGAAAAGCAAAAAAAATGATATATTTGTCCAAGTAAAATTGCCATAAATGAAGCAAAAATTAGAAAATAGATTTGGCGATCTAAAACAACTTTAAATTTTACAAGTCCAAATAATATTCTCCCTAAAAGTAAAAATAAAAAAAAGTAGCTTAAATACATACTTGCTTCTGGCGTACTCAAACCTTTAGCATCTTCTAAATAATAAACAAGCCGCGAAGAAATCAAAACCTCGGCCAAAACAGCAAATGACAAGACCAAGCACAAATTCACTAATTTTTTATTCAAAAAAATTTTGTAATCAAACTCTTTATCTTCGGCACTTTCACCATATTCTTTGATATAAAAAAAATGCTGTGGGCACAAAAGTAAAAAAATAAATAGGCCCAATGGGGCAATTGAAATTATTTGAAACGACTGCCTCCATGAAAAATTTTGAGTTAATAAAAATGCAATCAAACTTGGTGCGATAAGACTTGAAATACCATACATCGAATGAAGGCCAGACAAAATTCGCTGGCGATTATGAATATTAGTAACCTTAGGCACAATTGCATTAGGAAGAATTCCTAAAAGCCCTGCAGTTATTCCAAATAAAAAACTTCCTAAAAATACTTGCTTGATACTTGAACTCATACCAATCACTAAAAAAGTACCAAATAGCCCCAATGAAGATAAAAGCCAGAGATATTTTTTATTAATTCTATCAATAAAAAAAATTGAAGAAATCCCAGTAAGAAGTCCAGAAATCGATCCCAGCGAAAAAAAGAATGCCCCACTCGAATTATCTATTTGAAATTCAGCAATAATAGAAGAATAGAGAGGCCCTCGGGAATTATCACAAATTCCAAATACAATTAAACTTAGATACGACAAAATAATTAGCACTAACGATTACCTATAAATTTTACACAAATACGCACTTTCTTAATTTTTCCTATATTATCCTCAAAAAAAATAATAAGCGAGGTAATTATGAAATTTCTGGCATCTCTTGTAATTCTATTGAATATATCAAATATCAATGCAAATGAATTTTCATGTTTTGGTACTGAACCATTTTGGAGTGCATCGATAAAAGGAAATCAAGTCACATTAAATATGCTTGGAACAGATGAAGTAAGGGCCACAAAAATAGAGTCAGTGAAAAATGCGAATGGAACTGGCCATAATTTTGCCTTTGTTATCGAAACCGATAAAAATATGAGTCTTAATATAATTCAAGGTCAATGTAGTGATGGAATGAGCGACAATGTTTACTCACATCAAATTCTATTAAACGATAACGGCAATGTATTTTTTGGTTGCTGTAATTTAAAATAATTTTAATTTAGCATCTTTAAGAGCAAGAAGAAAAACGACACTCTAATAATTAGAGAGTGTGCATTTTTCGTCATTTTCTTTCTTTTTGCACTCTAAATTTTTAAGAGAAATGCTATCATATTCTTCATCAATCGATGCACCAGCATCATAGAGTGCATCGATAAAAGAATTTGCTCCATCCATGGTAACATACAGCTTTCTTTCACCATTTATCTCTGAAAAAAATGAACAAGCATAATAGCGTTCAAATACACAAGTCACCGAGTCAACTTTAAAACACTGTCCATCCTCACAATTATAAACGAGGTGTGGATAATCAAATGCAGTCATTTTTTTAAAACTCTCAAACAACGAAGTACTGGCCGTTGCTATTGATAATGAGCTTAAGCAAAATTGAATTAGAACTATTATTGTCAGTTTTTTCATTTTTTACATCCTTATTTAAAAAATTATAAATAAAATTTTAGTACGTGCAAGAGAAAAATCTGATGTTACAATAAATCTATGACACAAGTAATGCTTGTTTTAAAAGATCCGGCCTTAAGTAAAGTAATCCATAAATTACTTGCAGAAAGATATAAAATAGAAGTTCATGAAAAAGAAGATTCTGTAGATGCTGTCTCATTTTTAGAAATTATTCATCATTTTAATCTTATCCTTTGCAGTGAAAACATTAACAAAGATCAAACTTATAAAAAGATTGCTCAATTTATTAACAAAAACAAAGAAAGCTATTCTCTTCAGATTTTAGTAATTAGTGAACAGATAGAAAATTTAGAAGCAGAGCACCCGATTATAAAAAGTGATAATTCCGCCTCATTTTTTACTGATTTTATTGCCTATAAACTTAATCTCATTAGCTCAGCTCCAAATAAAGAAGATAAAAAAGAGCCTAAGATAAATGTCGCACTTGCAGCAGAAAAAATTAAAGAGAGCAAAAAAGAAGATGAAGAGAAAACTACTATTTTTATTGCTCCCCAATTAGAAAAATTAAAAGAAGAAAAACAAGAAATCTATCTTGAACTCGATCTGCGACTTCTTAAAACTAAAAATGACTATTTAATAAACTCTAACTTATATGTGCGCATAAAAAAAGGCGATCGCTTTGAGTACACCCAGAAATTCAATTCTGGCTCAACTGTTAATCAATTAGAAATTGAAAAACATTCAAACCGAGGAATTAAACAATTTTGGATCAAGGAAGAAGATTATCAACAAACCATAGCGCAAATTTTAAAAAATTATGCTCAGTTTGTTCTTGATTCCAATCAAGACATTAATCATCGCTTCCAATGCAATTCTGATATCTATGAGATTATTTTAAAAATGATTAAGGAAGAAAGACTTGATCAAGGTTTAGTCGATCTGATCAAAATTGCATTAATGTCGTATGATCTATTTTTAAAGCTTCCTGATAATTTTAAACTCTTAAATCAACATTTTAGAGCAAAAAACTATAACTATGGAATTGTGTCATCAAAACTTACTTGCCTTTTACTCTATCGACTTTGCCCAAAATTTGAGTGGAGTAAAGATTTTACTTTAAATAAGTTAAATTACCTAACCTACTTCCACGATCTTGGTTTAGAGCATGAGCGACTTATAAAAAAACACTATAACTATCCGGCCCTTTCAACCGAATTTTCTGCCGAGGAAGCAAGCTTGATTGAAAATCATGCAGACTATATTGCTAAAACTTTAGAAAAAATAGTCAAGGCCCCTAAGGAGCTCGTGGCCTATATCCGAGAACATCACGGCTCAATAAATGGAAAAGGTGCCCCCGAGGCACTTAACACACGAATATATCCACTTTCAAAAGCATTAATTGTTACTGAAACATTTTCTTTTCACTTTTTTTCTTTCTATGAAAATAACCCTGATAAAACTCTTGATAAAGTTGAATTGGAGAAAATTTTTGAACATTTAAAAACTAAATTTGAAAAGCCAGTTTACTCTGATATATTGCAAGAATTAAAAAAAATTCTTGAGACTGAGTTTCAAGGATAAAAGGGCAATATGTTAATTGACAAAGAAATCCTCCGACTAATTTTTGGATTAAAACTTAGATCGATTCGAGAAGAAAAAAAACTTTCATTAAAAGAACTTTCAAAAATATCGGGATTATCCCCCTCGTATTTAAATGAAATTGAAAAAGGAAAAAAATACCCAAAAACAGAAAAAATTATTATCTTAGCACAAGGCCTAAATGAAAAATATGAAAACCTTATTTCACTGGAATTAAAAAAAGAGTTTCAAACCCTAAAAAGCCTTCTCGATCAAAATATTCTAAAAAAAATTCCTCTCAACTCTTTTGGGATTCCTGTTACGACCTTATTTGAACTTATGGCGAATGAACCAGAAAAGATGAGCTACCTCGTAGGATCTCTTCTAGAAATTGCACGCGCCCACAACATATCTGTAGATGATATATTTTATGCGATTTTAAGATCACATATTGATATTAATCAAAATTATTTTCCTGACATCGAAAAAAAATCTAGTGAAATTTTCCAAAAGTATAATTTTGCCAATCTTACTTTTAATCAAAAGCTAATACTTATTCAGAAAATTCTCTCACATGACTATAAAGTTAAGATTTATGAAGAAGAATTTGAGTTCTATAATAAGCGACTTAAATCTCTTGCATACTTCACAAAAAATGATGGAAAAAAATTATTTCTTTCAAGAAAGTTAAATGATTTAGATAAAATTTTTATTTTGGCCAGAGAATATGGCCATAAACTTTTTAAACATGACCAAGCGCCCACGAATTCATTAATTACAAACCTTGACTCTTATGAAGAGCTCTACAATCACTTTGAGGCCAACTACTTTGCTCTTGGCCTACTTATTCCATTTGATTTTGCCAAAAATGCCATACTAGAAATTTTAAAAAGCCCAACTCCGGTTGAAAGCTTAAAAAAGGCAATTAACGAGTCTGGTATGCAGCCAGATGCTCTGATACAGCGTTTTTCTCAAATCCTTCCTAAAGAATTTAATCTTAATCAAATATTTTTCTTGCGATATGAATACGACCAAGAAAAAGAAAAATATCAAATTTCACGCGAACTTCACCTATCGAGCTTGCATGGGCCTCATCGCATAAAAGGTAATGAAAACTATTGCCTTAGATGGATTATTAGTCAATTGAGCCTAAAATGCATCAATGGAAGTGATGAATTTGTTGTAGGAATTCAACGTTCAAATTTTGTCGACAACCAAAATGAGTATCTTATTCTTGCATGCTCTTTTAAAAACCCTCTTGAAAAAAATAAAACGACTAGTGTTTGTATTGGAATATTAATTAATGAGCACGCCAAAAAAATAATCCCGATTCTCAATACTCTAGACATACAATCTGTTCAGGTTGGAGAGACCTGCGAGAGATGCTCTATCATTGACTGCAAAGATAGAAAAAAAGACAAGGAAGTAAGTATTGAAGAAATCATTGAGTCATCCTTTTTAGTCTAGGCCC
>CAZOXW010000029.1:0-35024 GCA_964583925.1 uncultured Bacteriovorax sp. | reverse complement strand
TCTACCCGATAAGAAAAGTTATCGGGTAGAGACGGGAAAACTGTGATTTTAGAAATGCCAAACGATATATTTACTAAGTTTTCAAGAAATTTAATAAATTTTATTATTTGCTTTTTGATTGTTTTTATTGCTGTTCGAATAGATTCAATTTTACATCATGCATTTCAAGGCGCTCCAATTGTTGCAATTTCTTCAGGTATTGCGATCGTTTTATTGATTCAATTTAAAAATATCTATTACATCGCAGCGGTTGCATTGGCCATTTTTATGGGGCTAATTTTAGGCCAGTATACAGTTTCGTTAGCTCTTGGAGTCTGTACTGCATTTTGTATCGAAATCTATTTAGGATATTTCATATATAGTAAATTTAAAAAAAATCCTATTAATGATCCCGTATCAAATACTTTAAATGAACAGTCATTGACTATAATAATAGTTGCTTTAGTTTCACCCATATTTAAAGTTGTCGTACAATCATTTGCCTTAGATGCATTTTTTAATCCGCTTGATTTTTCACTAAGCACTTTAATGATGTCAAATTATCTTCGAAGTATCTTAGGAATATTAATAATATATTCCCTCTACGAATCGCTATTTAATTTTAGATTTAAACCTATCTATCTTTTTGTTTTAGTACTATCAATTTTAAGCTTTTATATATTTGAATACGGCACCTTTGCCCCTTTTTATGGAATTGTTGCGATTGTGGCATTAATTTTAATAAAACGTGAAGAGCAATTGGCCGTTTTCTTTTTTATTTTGGGCCTAATTATTCAAGGTCATTTATTTAAGTATTTTAATGTAGGGCCTTTTGTTTACAGTTCAGACAATCAAGAAAGTGCTGCATATCAATTAGTTTTTCTTGCTCTGATTATGGTTAGTTTTACGGCCCTTTCGATGAAAAAATCGACTTACTTTAATTTAATTTTTAATGCATTTCTTACTGTTCTTTTCTTTACGGCAATTGGTTTTGCGTATACTTTTGTTCAAGAAGAATATAATGAAGAAGACAATCTTAAAAATATTAGCTTATCTATCGATAGATTACTAAGTGAAAAAATGATTCTCTATGATAGTCATTTAAGGGGAATTGCAGGGTTTATTCGCTCGACTAGTTTTTTAAATGAGACAATTTGGAGTAATTACGCCAAAGAATTTAAAATTACAAAAGAGTTTACAGAGGTTGATTCTTTTGGAGCATTTATCGGAGAATCAAATGAACTTATTTTAGATAATTATATTTATCCTGAGAGTAAGTCTATTTACATTAGTAGCGTTTTAAAAAATGAATCTTTACGAAATATTTTTATCAATAATCGCTTTTCTGAATTACCGATAATATCAGATAGAATTAGAATTGGAAAAAATGATGATTTTTCAAGTTTGTCGATGATTGTCTTCCCTATCATTAACAACCTACAAGTAAAATCATGGGCCTATGCCGTTATAGATAATGAAAAATTATTTTCGAGTATTTTAAAATTAACAAGAAATTATAATATCGATGTTTATGATGGCAGTTCTCCAATCATTAAAAATATCATTTTCAAGAGTTCTGAAAAAAATAATTTTAAGTACGAGATGTTAATTCCAATCTCAATTTTTAATCATCAATACTTATTAGGATATTCGAGAGCAAAATTATTTAAAGGCCCACGGGTTAATTTGTCTTCAATCGTTTTTTTTGTAGGGTCATTTATCTCGTCTCTTTTTATTGTTTTTTTATTCATGAAAAAGAAAGAAGAGCTTGAAGCGCGAAATATTGAAAAAGAACTTAAAGCAACGATTTTAGATTCAGAGCAAAGATATAAAGCAATTTTTACATCATCCTCTGATGGGATTGTAATATTTAATAAACAAAGACTTGTTGAATGTAATCTTAGATTTTATGAGATGTTTGCAATGAATGAGGATATTAGTGGACTGTCTTTTTTAGACCTGTTCCCTACTACTCAAAAAAATCTTGAACTATCAATTGATATGATTAGAAATAAGCTTCTAGAACTTGAAACCGGACATATTGTATCATTTGAAGCTGCTACCTTAAAAGGCAGTAAGGTTTTTTATTCAGATGTACGAATAAATAAATTTAATTACCTACAAAGTACACTTTACATTGCTAGTTTTGTTGATATTTCAACTAGAAAAAAAATGGAAGAAAATCTTGTCGCAAGTAAAGAGCTTGCATTAGAAGCGGCAAGATCTAAATCAAATTTTCTATCAAATATGAGCCATGAGATTAGAACTCCGCTAAATGGAATTATAGGTCTTATTACATTATTACTTCAAGATCGAGAGCATTTAAATCATGAACAAGAAGAAAATTTAAAAGTTATTGAATATTCGGCAAACCATTTAGTCCATATTTTAAATGAAATATTAGATTTCAGTAAAGTTGAGTCTGGAAAAATTATTTTAGAAAAAAAGCCAACCAAATTAAAAGACCTAGCTCAAAATATTTTAAAAATTCACTCTGAAAATGCTAAAAAGAAAGATGTTGAACTTGTTCTTGAGTATGATGAATCTATTCCAGAGTATCTTGTGATGGATGAATTAAGAAATGGGCAGATAATCAATAACCTTGTTTCAAACGCAATAAAGTTTACAGAAGTAGGAATTGTTAAATTAAAAATGGAGCTTATTTCGATGGGCGACGCAGAAGCAACGATAAGATTTACGATTGTTGATACCGGGGTTGGGATCCCATATGATAAATTAGAACACATTTTTGAACAATTCACTCAGGCCGATGAAGACCATTCTAGGCGTTTTGGGGGAACAGGACTTGGTCTTCCCATTAGTAAAAAGTTAATTGAACTACAAGGTGGAGTAATAAATATTCACTCTATCCTTAGGGCCGGAACTGAAATGAGTTATGATTTAGTATTTTTAGTAAGTAATGACTTTAAAGCTGGCGTTTCAAACTTAGTAACTGAAAAAATAGATTCCGATATTGATTTTTGCCATAAAGAAGTTCTTATCGTTGAAGACAATGAAGTAAATATTTTGGTGCTCAGAAAATATTTAGAAAAGTGGAAACTAAAAATTTCGTTGGCACAAAATGGCCTCTTAGCATTAGAAAGTGTACAAAAAGCTAAATTTGATTTAATTTTTATGGATATTCATATGCCAGAAATGGATGGTATCACTGCTACAAAAAAGATACGAGAGATGAATATTAATACACCAATTATTGCGTTATCAGCAGATGTTCAAGAAGAAACCTCTATAGAATTAAAGAAGGCCGGAATTGATGATTTTATTGCAAAGCCATTTAGGGCCCCTGAGCTATTGAAAATGCTTAAAATTTATCTAAGATAGCAAAAAAACAACGACAATAGGTTGTCATAAATATCATTAAATAGTCATAAAGCATTGACTAAAACCTGCTTTCTGAGTTTTAATAAAATAGACATATATATTACTAAACGGAGGTCACAATGGAATTTTCACTTTTTTCATCAGTAGGACTTGAATTTATTTTTAGATGGATTCATTTTTTTGCTGGGGTTGTATGGATCGGAATGCTCTACTATTTTAACTTTGTTCAAGGAGAGTGGTTTAAAGAACTAGATGCTGACGAAAAAATTAAAGCATCTCGTGGGGTTGCCGTTAGAACCCTTGTTCCAAGAGCATTAAAGTGGTTTCGCTATGGAGCGCTTTTTACCTTTATCTCCGGTGTAATACTTTTAGGTCTCAAAGGACATGGACTTGGAGCACAGATGTTTCAAACTTCTTGGTGGGTCTTAATTGCAACCGGTGTAACTTTGGGGATTATAATGTTTTTAAACGTGTGGTTGATTATTTGGCCAAATCAAAAAATTGTAATCAATTCTGCCAATAGAGTTGCAAATGGGGAAAGTGCTGATCCTAATGCTGCTGCTGCTGGAGCAAAAGCAGGACTTGCTTCAAGACACAACACCCTTTTTTCAATACCAATGCTCTTTTTTATGGGGGCCGCAAGCCACCTACCTTTAAATGTTAATCCAGACTACAATGGAGGATTGTTGGCCCTTGTTCTAGGTCTAATTATTTTTCTTTTAGAACTAAATGCAATTAAAGGTAAGACTGACTATCTGAAAATTACTTCGATCAAAGGTGTTACTCATATCGGTGTTTTACTTACTGTTGTACTATATGTGATTATTGAGGTATTAACTAAGTAATATGAAAATCAAAATCATGCCAGGGGTATTATTACTCCTGGCCACATTACAAATATCATGTTCAAAAAAAGTTGAAAGGCCACTTACTGAAGTCGAGCAAAGAGGCCAAGCACTCTACTTATCAAATTGCATTCTTTGTCATAACCCCAACCCTAAAATTAGCGGTAGCTTAGGCCCTGAAGTAAAAGGTGCTAGCCTTGCACTTTTAGAGAAAAGAATTTTAGAAGGGAGTTATCCTGCAGGCTATACTCCTAAGCGAAAAACGAAAATGATGCTACCACTTCCGCATTTAAAAAATGATATTCCTGCGCTCCACGCTTATTTAAATAGTTTTAAATAAGTTTACTGTCTAAATAATTTTGCAATTTTTTTATCGTTTTCGATAACACGATCAATTATAGAATAGATATCTTTTGGTGATAAAGGAATTGATGTTGAAATGTTTTCTTTTTCAATTTCACGCATTACCGTTTCACCTATTTTATCTAATATGATGAATACTTCCATTTGAGTTGGAGTCATATTAAGTGGAAATTTTTTTTCAAGAAATTTCTTAACGAGAGGGATTCGTCTCATTAACCAATAAGATTTTGTTTGGACATCCAATTTAAGATTTGAATCAAAACGAAAATTCTCTTTTTCCATTTTTTCAAAAATTTTTGTTAAAATAAAATCTTTAAAGCGGGATTCTTTCATTTTTTTAGGGTTTCTCCACTCTAAAACTAAGTCAAAATCAGGATCAAACTGAATATCTCCAGGCGAAAAGACATCAAATGAGCTTATATTTTCCTTTGTGACTGGCACACCAATATCATTTAAAAATGGGATCAATCCAACATTAAATTTGGATTTAAATTTAGGTATATATGACTTATCGTCTAGCACTTCGTGAAATCCTGATGAAATAATTTCAGAGCAAAATAGCTTAGAAGAATCTTTATAGTTCATAGAAAAATCATACTCAATATTTTTCCCTTTGGAAGATGCTTCTTTTACTCTGTTGAACATGAATTCAGAGGCCTTATTTGAAATAGTTTGATCTTTGTAACGAAAGACAACTGATCGTGCATTCTTAGATTCGATATGCTCTTCCATTTTGGCAACCACAGAACCAATTTCAATATGGGCTTCAGTTGTATAGAGAGCATTATCTTCTTTTGGATTTCGATAAACAAAACTCAAGTGTGAAAACTGGAAATCATTTTCCCCAATTCTTGCAATTGCCGCTGAAGAATAAGCATTCCCTCGTGACAAAATGACATCTCCTGATTTTAAATCAAGATAAGACTTTATCTCGTCTTTATAGAGAGGGTTAACTAATAAATATGGTGCCTCACCATTCATATCCACGTAATCAACTTCGAGTTTTTCATTTTTATTCATTCGCTCTTCAATCATATAGTCTTCTACATAGCGAAGGGCCTTAAATGTTTTAGTAATTTCGGTATAACATTCTTTTTCAATCGGATTTGAAAGTGAAAAATTTCGTAGAACTTCTTTAAGTTTTATTCTCGTTAAAAACGATTCATTAATATCTTTATCAAGCTGGGCCTGATCTAGTCCATCAAACAAAGATTCATTGAACGGCAAATTGAATAGAATATCATAGCGTTCTTTTAAAATGTTGGTACACATTGCAGGATTACTGGCAAATGAATCAATATTATTAGTTATTTCAAGGATTGAATCTTTAAAGACTGCATCTGAAAAAGAAGCAAGACTTCTTTTGGGCCCCGATGCACAGGAACTTAAAATTAATAGACTGATAATAGCACTTGATTTTTTAATCTTACTTGCCTTCATTCGGGCCTCCATTTCCTTTTTATTTTATAAAAAAAAAAGAATGGGGTCGATAGAGGCAGATTATGACTTATAATCTAGAATAATGTTTAGCATTCGACGTAATGGCTCTGCTGCACCCCAAAGTAGCTGATCTCCAACTGTAAATGCATTTAAATAGTCTTCGCCAAGAAGCATTTTTCTGACTCTTCCGATCGGAATATCAAGTGTTCCAGAAGTATTTGCCGGGGTTAGTTTTTTCAAAGTTTCAGGTTTTTCATTAGGTATTAATTTAACCCATTGATTATGAGAAGCAATCAGATCATGAATTTCATCCATTGGAACATTTTTCTTTAATTTAATTGTTAGCCCTTGAGCGTGACATCTCATGGCCCCTACTCGTACACATGTTCCGTCGACAGGTATAAAATTTTTAGAATTTAAAATTTTATTAAGTTCAACGGCCGCTTTCCACTCCTCTTTACTTTGACCTCTTTCATATTCCACATCAATAAACGGTAATAAATTAAATGCTAGTGGATGGCCAAAATTATCGATAGGAAAATCTGAAGAATTGATAATTCCCTTAACATCTTTTTCAATCTGCAGAATTTTATCAGAAAGGTTATTTCCTTCTTTATTAGTTATATCAGTTACGAATTTCATTTGATTAAGTAATTCATTCATATGACGAGCGCCTGCGCCACTTGCAGCTTGGTAAGTCATAGAACTTACCCATTCAACGAGATTTTCTTTTAACAATCCGCCAATCGCTAACATCATTAAAGAGACTGTGCAATTAGCACCTACATGTACTTTTCCGCCTTCTTGCAAGTATTTTTTTATTCCAGAAAGGTTGATTGGATCTAAGATTAGGGATGCACTTTTATCCATTCGTAAAGCTGAGGATGCATCAATAAAATGACCTTTAAAATTTTGGTCTTTGAGTTCAGGGTAAACCTTAAGAGTGTATTCCCCTCCTTGGCAGCTTAAAATAATATCCATTTCTTTTAATTTATTGATATCGTAAGCGGAGAGAAGTTCAGGATTTGAGTTTTTTATTTTATCGTGAAGTGGATTTTTGCCACCGGCATTTGAAGTTGAGAAAAAATAGCTTTCAAAGTGGTTAAAGTCTCCCTCTAAAAGCATGCGCTCCATAAGAACTTGCCCTACCATTCCCCTATAACCAACAATTCCTAACTTCATTTTTTTTCCTTTAAATTTGATTATTCTTTGATTAGAGTTATTGCAGAATAAATCTAAAGGAAAAAAAATGAAAAATCAATTTGTTGTCTCTAAATTTGGTGGAACTTCAATGGGGGATGCCGAATGCATGAAAAGAAGCGCTAAATTGGCCTACCAACAAAATGCTAAAATCATCGTTGTCTCTGCAACAAGTGGAACAACTAATGATCTTATTGAAATGGCACGCGTATCCTCAACTTCTTCATGGGAAAACGCACTGGCAATCTTAAGTAAAATTAAAGTAAAACATACAAAAATAGCACACGACTTAGAGCTTTCGGCCACTGAAATGGAATTAATTTCAACTTTGTACAATGAACTAGAGAGTATGTGCAAAGGAATTCATCTATTAAAAGATTGCTCATTAAAAGCGCTTGATTCAATTCAATCAATAGGTGAAAGACTTTCTTCAATCCTATTTACACGCGCACTAAATTTTGTATTCCAAGATGAAAAATCGGGCCTAGAAGCAATTTTATTTGATGTGAAAAAAGTTTTAAAAACAGATGACGATTACTCCAAGGCCAGACCACTATTTGAAGAAATTAAAAAAGCCGCAGAAACAGAACTCTCTTTTTTGCGTCATTCAAATAAGGTGATTGTCACTCAAGGATTTATAGGTTCAACTCTTTCTGGTATGACGACAACTTTAGGGCGTGGTGGTTCCGATTATTCCGCGGCAATACTGGCCTATGCTACAAATGCAGACACATTAGAAATCTGGACAGACGTCGCAGGCATTGCGACCACTGATCCTCGCATTTATAAAAATGCAAAGCCGATTGATGAAATATCATTTAAAGAAGCTTCTGAATTGGCAACATTTGGAGCAAAAGTATTGCACCCGGCGACGCTTTTACCTGCAGTATGGGCAAAGATTCCCGTTTTTGTAGGGTCAAGTTTTAATCCAAAAGAAGGTGGAACATGGGTAAAAGAATCTGTGGAAAATACTCCCCTTGTTCGTGCTCTTGCAAAAAGATCAAGACAAGTTCTCTTAACACTCCGAACACCTGAAATGCTCTATAGCCACGGATTTCTTTATAAGATTTTTAAAGTGTTTAATGACCACAAAGTCTCAGTTGATGCCATTACCACTTCAGAAATTTCAGTTTCACTTACAATTGATGATTCTACATTACTAAATAAAAATTTAATTAAAGATTTAGAGAATTTTTCAGAGGTAGAGATTGAAGATAATTTGGCACTCGTGTCTTTAATTGGAAATAATATAAACCACACTGCAGGGTTGTCTAAAAAAATATTTGAGGCGATATCAGATATTAATGTTAGAATGATCTGCCTTGGGGCCAGCAAACATAATTTTTGTTTTTTAGTATCAGAAACAAAAGCAAATGAAGCAATTGTAAGACTTCATCAAGCATTTATAGATTAAATTATATGAAGAAAATAGCAGTGCTAGGAAAAGGAAAAACCGGATCAAAGTTAATTGATCTACTCACAGAAGAAAAAATTGCTTTTGAAGTATTTGATTCTAAAAATAAATTTACTTCAGATAGAGCAGCTGAATTTTCTTGGGCCGTTTCCTTTTTAACTGCCGATGTTTTTTCTGAATATATTGATCTTTTTATATCAAAAAAAATTAATCTCATTTCCGGGACTACTGGATTTATTTATTCTGATGAATTGAAAAGTAAAATTGAAAAAAATAATCTTGTATGGATCGTTGCAAATAATTTTAGTCTCGGAATGATCTTGATGACTAAAATGATTAATGTAATTTCTCGTGCAGATATGGTTTTAAATCATCCTCTTTTTCATATTCATGAAGTACATCATACAAAAAAATTAGATGCACCTTCAGGAACAGCAAAATCATTTAAGGAATGGCTCAATAAACCGGCCGATATCACGAGTGAAAGAACTGGAGATGTGATTGGTTTTCATGAATTAACCTTAAAAACTAATTTTGAAGAAATTAAAATTTCACACAATGCCCTTGATCGAAAAATATTTGCAGAAGGTGCGGTGTGGTCATTGAAATATGCTAATAATAATAAATTAACTGCAGGTTTGCATCAATTTAGCGACCTCGTATCAAAGGAACTATTTTATGAATCTTGATATTAATAATTACCCACTTTGGACAGCAATCGTAACTCCAATGAACCTAGATTCATCAATTGACTATGATTCACTAAAAGACTTGCTTTTATTACAAGAAAAGGCCGGTAATGCCATTGTCGTTCTTGGTTCTACTGGCGAAGCACTCAATCTAAGCAGAAATGAATGCAAAAAAGTTTTAGAATTTACCATGAAATTAAATTTAAAAGTTCCAGTGATGACTGGGGTACCAGGATTTAATCTTGAAGATAGTTTAAACTATATTGAATATCTAAATTGCCTTAATCTATCGGCCTACTTAATGGTCACTCCACTTTATGCAAAGCCGGGAGATGTTGGTCAAACTGAATGGTTTAAAGCGCTTTTAAATAAATCAAAAAGGCCAGTAATGCTTTATAATGTTCCAGGTAGAACTGCAGTTAAAATGAGTTTTAAGGCCGTTTCTAACTTAGCAGGGCACCCTAATTTTTGGGCAATAAAAGAAGCTTCTGGTTCTGTTCTTGACTTTATTAAATATGGGAAAGCAAATCCGAAGGCAAAAATGTTTTCTGGAGATGACGGAATGATGGAAGACTTCAAGGATCACCGCTTAAGCGGACTTGTTTCTGTTGCAAGTAATATCTGGCCTTCGGAGACTAATCTTTATGTTAAAAAAGCACTTTCTAAATCTTTAACTAAAGAGGAAGTCAGCTTATGGAAATCGGCATCAGATAGTTTATTTATTGCAAGCAATCCTGTACCTGTTAAAAATATTCTATGGGCCACAAAACTTATTAAGAATAAGACCATGAGGGCACCACTTTCTGATCGAGATTTGGTGGATAATTCGCCCCTACTTTTAGCACATACAAAAATTAAAGAATGGTTTTCTAGATCAAATTAAAGATCAAGTTCCATTAGTATTTTTGCCATAATTCCAATTTTGCAGTTGAGACTTGTCATTTTCTCAGTCTCAATATCAAGGATTTCATGGATGAGGTCTCTAGACTTAAGTGTTTTGTAACAACGATCTTTTACGTTTCCACGAATTTGATATGCCTTACTGGCCAATTCGCAAAAACTATTTCCAAGGCCGATCGAAGTTGCTTCAGTTAGGAGTACTCCCCTAATTGCATTTGATTTGTCGTTAGCATTATCGCTTGATTTTAAAATATCTGAGATAGCGCTTACGTTGATATCATTTAATACTACAATATTTTTTACTTCCTTATTTTCAACACGACAGTTTTTAATTTGTGCACTAAAAGCAGCTGTTGAAAATAAAATTGAAATTGCCATAATTAACGTTTTCATAAATACCTCGTCTTTAAATTAATTTGATTGTAGCAAAAGCATAATATTTTCTCAGTCTTCTTTACTTTTTTACATTGGCCGTTTAATTTTTTAACAGTTAGGATTTTCATATTGATAAAAAAACAAAGGGTTAAGGAATCTATGCACTTGCAATCTTGGGAAAAAAATCTAATCGATCTAGAAAATGGAACCATTCGTTCAGCAACTCAAATTGATGGCGTTTGGGTGGCAAATAAAGAGGTTAAAACCCTTATTCTCGAGGCCTTTCGTGCCGGAGTTCTAAAAGAAGAAAATGGTTTTGTAGATAAACATACATTAATGCCTCAAAAATTTAACGTCGAACGAGGAATAAGAATCGTTCCAGGAGGCACATCGGTTAGACGTGGGTCCTTTGTTGCACAAGGGGTGATCATTATGCCTCCAAGCTACATCAACGTCGGGGCGTATATTGATTCAGGAACAATGGTTGATTCTCATGTTTTAGTTGGTTCATGCGCTCAAATCGGCAAGCGTGTCCACCTTTCAACAGCAGTTCAAATTGGTGGAGTTCTAGAGCCAATCGGGGCCAATCCAGTGGTTATTGAAGACGATGTTTTTGTCGGAGCAGGAGCAATTATCGTTGAAGGAATTGTCGTAAAATCCCGAGCGGTCATTGCCCCAGGAGTTATTCTATCTAAAGGCATACCTGTCTACGATATCGTCAACAACCGAGTCCTCGAAAAATCAGAACCAATCCCAGAAGGTGCCGTTGTCGTCTCAGGAAATAGACCAGTTAATAAAAACAATGCATGGGCAACGTCAGAAGGCCTAGGTCTTAGATGCGCCATTATTGTAAAATACCGCGATGAAAAAAGTGATGCTTCATTAGTTCTCGAAGATTTCTTAAGGTAATGTATAAACTGCCATACAACAATGGGGATAAAGCAGGGAAAATTATCTGGATTATCACCTCTATTCGAGATGTTGGCCAACCAAATAAGTAAATCTGTTGAGGCATTTGAGAAACTATGCTTTAAAAATGATTAGTCAAGCTCGTTAGGTATTTAAAAACAATCATTATTTTTTTAATCGGAAAAACCACTCATCCCCATTCTTGTATGGCACTTTAGTCATTTTACTCTAGTTTTACACCCCCCATGCCTAGATTGTTCTAATATTGGCAGTATACATGGGGGAAATATGAGAAAAGAATTAGACTATACAAACGTTTTATTTCTAACACTATCACCACTTTTTGCTTTTACTCTTAGTTACTACGTTTTTAAACTCGCCCACACTCCTAGCACCCAATTAATTATATTTTTTTTCCTATTCTATTTTTTAACCGGCCTCTCAATCACAGCAGGATATCATCGACTCTTCTCACATCGCGCTTATAAAACTAATGCAATTATAAAATCAATCTTTCTATTTTTTGGTGCTGGTGCATTTCAAAATTCGGCCTTGAAATGGTGTTATGATCACCGCATCCATCATACTCATGTAGATAACGACAAAGATCCCTACAACATCAATAAAGGTTTTTTCTATGCACATATCGGATGGATTTTTTATAAAGAAAAAGAGCGCAGTATAGAAGATTATCCCCAAGACCTAAAAAATGATCCGATTGTTATGTTTCAACATAAATATTATCTTCCAATTGCTATTCTATCTGGACTATTTGTTCCAACTTTAATTGGTTTTCTTCTGGGATCGCCCTTAGGTGGGTTTGCTGTGATTGGCCTACTTCGGATTGTTTTTGTTCATCACTGCACTTTTTTCATTAATTCACTTTGCCATATTATTGGATCAAGGCCGTATACAACAAAAAACTCCGCACGCGATAGCTTCATTATGGCGTTTTTCTCGTATGGTGAAGGCTATCATAATTATCATCACTACTTTCCTGTTGACTATAGAAATGGGATTAAGTGGTACCACTTCGATCCAACAAAATGGCTTATCAAATCGATGTCTCTCATCGGCCTGGCCTATGATTTAAAATCAGTGCCACATGAATTAATTAAAAATGCTACTAGGTACACAATATCTAGTAATCAGTTAGGTCAAAAACCATAGATATTGTAGACTCATGTCTTTTGTTTATGAGATGTAAGTAAAAATTAGATTCAAAAAAAGAGATTATAAATCTCTGGAATTACACCTTATCTCACTGAAATTAAAGCGATTCTAACTCTATCTCCGGGGATTAAAAAGAGAAAAGAAAGATATATTAAGAACGCGTCAAAAAATTGATATTTAAAAAATTTATTAAAATGACTATTCTAAGCCTATAGGGTTTAGAGAAAAAATGCGAACACACACAACAAAAAGCATTTTTATATATTCACAGGAGGATCTATGGCCGAAAAAAGAGAAAAGGAATCTCTTAAATCTCAAGTATTAATTGAAAATGACCAACGGTTTGTTTTATTTCCCATCAAGTATCATTCTGTTTGGGAAATGTATAAACGTCACATGGCCGTATTTTGGACTTCTGAAGAAATTGATTTAGTTCCAGATATTGGTGACTTTGAAAAATTAAACAACGATGAAAAACATTTTATCACAAATGTCTTGGCATTCTTTGCGGCCAGCGACGGCATTGTAAATGAGAACTTAGCAGTTCGCTTTTATAAAGAAGTCCAAATTCCAGAGGCCAGAGCATTTTATGGATTTCAAATTGCAATGGAAAATATCCATAGTGAAACCTACTCACTTTTGATCGATACTTATGTAAAAGATAGCAAGGCAAAAGATCGCCTTTTTCACGCAACAGAAAATCTCCCATGTGTTGCAAAGAAAGCAACGTGGGCAAGAAATTGGATATCTTCAAAAAAATCATTTGCCCATCGCCTAATCGCTTTTTGTGCAATTGAAGGCATTTTCTTTTCAGGTTCTTTTTGTGCCATTTTCTGGCTTAAAAAGCGTGGCCTAATGCCTGGCCTTTGCACATCAAATGAATTCATTTCGCGCGATGAAGGACTTCACTGTGAATTTGCAGTTTTAATGCATTCACTTTTAGATAAAGAAGAACAATTATCTAAAGAAACGATTACTGAAATTCTCACTGAGGCCGTGAGAATAGAAAAAGAATTTATTTTAGAGTCGCTTCCTGTTTCATTAATTGGAATGAATAAAGAATCGATGTCTCAATATATTGAGTTTGTATGTGATCACTGGCTTGTTCAATTAGGTGCCAGCCCGTACTTTAATGCTACAAATCCATTTGATTGGATGGAACTTATTTCGCTTGAAGGAAAGACTAATTTCTTTGAAAAAAGAGTTTCAGAATATCAACGTCCAGGCATTTTAGCTGAAAAAAGTGCTCATTCATTTACCCTAGATGCGGAGTTTTAATTATGTACGTTATTACAAGAAGTGGCGATAAAGAACCTATTAAATTTGATAAAATTACTGAACGAATTATGGCGCTTACGTTTGACCTCGATAAAACAATAGTCGATCCAATGCTAATCGCTAAAAAAGTTATCGAAGGAATCTTTGATGGGATCACAACCAAAGAACTCGATAATCTAGCGGCCGAAACCGCCGCCTATCTTTCAACAAAACACCCGGATTATTCGACGTTGGCAGGAAGAATTGCGGTTTCAAATCTTCATAAAGAGACTAAAGGCTGTTTTTCAGAAAACATTAAATCGATGTATAACTACATCAACCCAAAGACAAATGTACATGCTCCATTAGTTTCAAAGGAACTCTACGATGTCGTTCTCCAAAATGCCGAAATGCTAGATAAAACAGTTGTCGATAAGCGAGATTTTAACTACGACTACTTTGGCTTTAAAACCTTAGAAAAATCTTATCTTTTGCGAATGGATGGAAAAATTGTAGAGCGGCCAGGACAAATGTTACTTAGAGTTTCACTTGGAATTCATTTAACCGATATTGAGTCTGCCATTAAAACATACCACCTAATGAGTGAAAAATTCTTTACACATGCCTCTCCTACTTTATTTAATTCGGGCACAAATAAGGCCCAATTATCGTCGTGCTTTCTTTTGACAATGAAAGACGATTCTATCGAAGGCATTTATGAAACATTAAAACAGACCGCACTCATTTCACAATCTGCTGGCGGTATTGGCCTATCGATTCACAATATTCGTGCTAAAGGATCTTTTATTAAAGGTACGAATGGGACATCAAATGGAATCGTTCCAATGCTAAAAGTATTCAACGATACTGCTCGATATGTGGACCAAGGTGGTGGAAAAAGAAAAGGGGCCTTTGCGGTCTACCTCGAACCTTGGCATGCAGATATTTTTGATTTCTTAGAAATGAAAAAAAATACTGGAAAAGAAGAACACCGTGCTCGCGATCTTTTCTATGCACTTTGGATTTCAGATCTTTTTATGAAGCGAGTTGAGGCCGATGGAATGTGGTCACTTTTTTGCCCACATGAGGCACCGGGCCTTGCCGACTGCCATTCAGAGGAGTTTGAGGTCTTGTATCAAAAATATGAAGATATGGGCCTTGCTAAAAAAGTTGTGCGCGCTCAAGATTTATGGTTTGCCATTTTAGAATCGCAAATTGAAACAGGATCGCCTTTTATGCTATATAAAGACGCGGCCAATTCAAAATCTAATCAAAAAAATCTTGGGACAATTAAATCGTCTAATTTATGCACTGAAATTTTAGAATACACAGCTCCAGATGAAGTTGCCGTCTGTAACCTAGCATCTGTTGCTTTAAATAAGTTTGTTTCAAATGGAGAATATCAATTTAAGAAACTTTATGATGTCGTCTATCAGATGACTGTTAACCTAAATCGAATTATTGATATTAACTACTACCCTGTAAAAGAGGCAGAAAATTCAAACCTTAGACATCGTCCAATTGGCCTAGGTGTCCAAGGCCTTGCCGATGCATTTTTTGAAATGCGATTGCCATTTGAATCTAGCGAAGCACTTGCACTTAATAACGATATTTTTGAAACCATTTATTTTGCAGCAATGACAGCTTCAAAAGACTTAGCAAAAATTGACGGGCCATACTCAAGCTACCAAGGTTCACCTATTTCAAAAGGTATTTTCCAATTCGATATGTGGAACCAAACTCCAAATTCAAATCGATGGGATTGGAAAAATTTAAAGGAAGAAGTAAAAAAGTATGGAGTTAGAAATTCTCTTTTAGTTGCACCAATGCCTACGGCCTCAACATCTCAAATCCTAGGAAACAATGAATGCTTTGAACCTATAACCTCGAATATTTATGTTCGTCGAGTGCTGTCGGGCGAGTTTGCCGTTGTTAACCGTTATCTAGTTTCTGATCTCATCAAGCTTAATTTGTGGGATGAAAAAATGAGAAATGAAATCATTTTACATAATGGTTCGATTCAAAATATATCGATAATACCTGAATCGATTAAGGCATTATATAAAACAGTATGGGAAATCAAACAGCGATCAATTATTGATATGGCAAGAGGGAGAGGCCCTTATATCGATCAAGGCCAGAGCTTAAATGTTTTTATGGAGGAACCAAACTTTGGTAAACTTTCATCAATGCATTTTTATGCTTGGAAGGCCGGATTAAAAACAGGAATGTACTACCTACGAACACGTGCCGCTGTTAATGCAGTTCAATTTACAGTGAAAAATACAGAAGAAAATAGACCTGCAAATACAACTGCCGAAGAAACCTTGCGAGCACAAATGGTTTGCAGTCTTGAAAATCCAGAGTCTTGCGAGATGTGTGGGTCTTAACGATTATTGATATTTCTAAATTTTATTAGGTCAATCAGTTCCATTTTGACACTGATTGGCCTAATTTTAAAAAAAACTCTTACAATTTTTCACTCTAAATTTACGTCTAAATTGAAATCAGATATAAGCCTGATTATGAAAAATATTCTAATTTTAATTACACTACTTGTTTCTCAGTTTGTTTATTCAAAAGAAATTTTCAAACTTCACTATATGGGGGATCTAAAACCCCTAGTTGTTCAAATTCCCTCAATCATTAATAAAGATGATGTTTACTCAGCAAAAAAAATAACAACTCTAACAATTAACTTTGACCCTGAATCAACTCTTGGCCTAAATGCCGAAATCCAAGTTATTCTTGATAACAAAGAACTAAAATTCCAAGCAAAATCAATCAATAAGTCGATTGTCATTTTAGACAAGATTGATCATTCTTCAACTGCAATCAACGCCTACATTAAGTTTGTTAATTCAGAAGAGATACTGGCACCGATATCAAATGGGCTAAAAGAATTAAAAGTAAATAACAATATCTTATCATTTTATACTGGAAGACTAAGTACACCTTCAATGTTTAATTTAAAATTGATAATCACAAGAAAGAAGTTTATAAAAAAAGATGAAGTCATTATTAATAAAGCATTAACTGCATCTGACTATGTTCGTGAATCAGTCACTGAAAAAATTGACCGAGTTTCAATTGATTTAAATAAGATTGATCTATTTAATGCCAATAAAAAGTATGTTATTGAAGTTTTACTTAATTCGACATTTGATTATAAAAAAGTTATTAATCAGTCTCAACTTGGTGATACTGAATTTTATCAAATGCTAACTATTCGTCCCTAAAAAAGCATATACTTTAATATTATACATCTGAACTTTTTCTGCAGAAATAATTTCTTGATACTCACTTGTGACATCTTTAAATCCTTTAAGATCAACATGCGAAGTTCTAAGATAATACCGAACTACAACCAAGGCCCCTCTATTTAAAGCAGGAATAATTTTCTGTAAGAAATCTCGCTCAATATCTCCTTTAAAATATGATGGCACATCAGATAAGGATAAGAAGTCATACTTTTTATCACCCCGTGAAAGAAAGCTTACAAAATCTTCTTTAACATATTCTACCGATGCTTTACTTTTTTTGATCATTTCATGAATTTCTTGACTTGCTTCAACCGGGTTACCTTCAATAGAGTTAATTTTTCCATAAAAGCAAAGATGCAAAAAAAAGCTTTTTTTGGCGATGTCATTTGTAAAGAGTCGATTAAATGCTTTAAAATAATAATCAAAATGACTTAATGGAGAATTCTTTTCAATAAAATCTCCTTTGTATAAAAGTGCATTAAACATACTTTTATTACCTAGCATAAATATAACACTTTTCCATTTCAACAGAGGAAATTGCGATTGGTAATAACTAATCTGATTTTCTAAATTATCAAATCGCATAATTTTATCAAAATTGTCACCGAGGATAACCCGATTAATTTTTGCCAAAGTATTAAATGTTCTTTCCCATTTTCCTAGATATAATACCGAAGAAAACGATAGACTAATAAATACGGTTTCAAAAAAATTTCGTGTCTCAATATCTAAATTCAATTTATAAAATGAGGTTTTTCTAAATTCACAATTATCATTGTCTCTATAAGGATAATAGCCCCAGAACTTTAAAAAATCATCAAAGCTAAGTTCTTTATACGTTTGAAGACGAAGCTCCGCTAGCATTAATTGCTCTTTGGATAAATCCGCTACGGTCAGCGAATGTTGTCCTTTGACAATCAATGGGAGTGATCGACCACCTGAACCACAAATAGAAAAAATGTTTTTAAACTCACCACTTTTAATTATTTCGATTTCAACGGTGGTATCTTCATTGCCAAGAGTGTAATTTAATCCACTAAAATACTTTTTTCCCATAAATTATTTCCATTCTTTTAATTTTTTAAGTGCATGTTCTCTACATAAATCAAATTCTTGATCGGTTATAACTCCGTTATGTCCCATGATTTGCGATAGTCGAACACCATGTTCATGGGCCATCCTATCAATCTCAATCACATTTTGGTAATTAATATTGCGAGAGATAGTAAAACTCTCAAATCGTCTTTCCATTGCAAGAAGGGCCGTTTCTGCAAGACATGCATAAACGACATTTCCTTCAAGACCAAGGTCGATCTTAATGTCGACATTACCTGGAAGTTGTACTTCACCACTTGCAATAACCATTACGTCAGGCCTTTGGATTGCTTCCTCTTCACTGATGTCAAAAGGTCTACTCACATCACAAATCACGCAACCAGGCCTAACTTTATTTATATCAAGGATTGTTTTACCTGCACCTGATGTCGTTGTAATAATAAGATCACACTCACCAGAGTACTTATCTGCATCAGTTGAAACCTCTACCACAACATTTGGATTAATTTGTAGGATTTCATCTTTAAGCTCTAAAAGTTTATAAGCACGAGGTGCGACGAGATAAATATTTTTCCACGAGAGAGCTAAAACTTTTGCCGAAACAGCTCCAATACTACCTGTCGCTCCGACAACCATAACTTTTCCTAAAAAAGTATTTTCACTTTGTTTTGCAATTCCCATTTTTAAAACTGCAAGTTTGGCGGCCCAAAGAGTAGAAGCAGCAGAGAGAGAATTTCCAGTAGTCACAGGGATTGGGCTTAGTCGCTCAATTGTGACCCCTGCGTCTCCAACTATTTTGGTATATGCCCCAAGCCCCATTAACTTAGATCCTTCACGCTTGGCACTTTCGCATAGTTTTAATATTTTTTTATATATTGTTCCGGCGTCACTTTCTAAGAGTTTTCTTGGTGTTTCAGTAACTGTATAAATTAAACCTTCTACTTTCTGGCCGTTTTTTTCACTTATAATTCCATCAATCTTTCCATAATAAAATCCAGGAGAATAGGCCAGTGCCTCTTCAACAACCTTTCCTAAAGTATTTGCTTGAGACTTAAACATTTTAAGCATGGGGTGTTTAAATAAGTGCCTACGACTTAGAGGATGGATGACAAATGAAAACTTAACCACTTCATCTAGATCTTGATTAAACTGCACAAGTCTTGGAGACATGTTTAAGTTCTTTACCATTAAAATAACATCATCTTCTTTTACTGATAATCCCTCACCTTTATTTAAAAGCATTATTCCTTCAAGGATAGAATAATTGACTTTCGGATGATCTTTAAGCTCTGGAAGGCAAATAAGGGCTTCTTTTAACCCTGCATTTTTGAGTTTACTCTCAAGATTTAACGACACCATATCAATAATTAAACTTTTGCCCTTCAGATGGTTTAAATCTAAAAAATTAATATTACCTTCATTACCAACAAGCAGTTCAGCAGATAGGAATTCGTCCAAGGCCTTATTATACTTTCTATTATTTTGGCTGAATTCTGGGACGGCAGATTTTTTTATTTTAAGCCTAGAAAGAATTGGAGATAATGTGTATAAAAAATTGTCTAGACTTTTTTGTCCATGAAGCACGAATGGCATTTTTAAAAGAAAAAATGGATCGGCCATAATAAGCTCATTGTCTAAATCGGCCAATACCTCGACATAGGCCTTTTGAAGTGCACCTGAATAGAAACCTATTTTTTTATCCTTTAGATAAAGTGGATTTTTAAGATGAAACATTCGTAGAGCATAAGGGATATATACATCTTTAAATATTTGTCCATCAACAATTGGAGTATATTTGGAATGTGTTTTTATTTTATAAACATCAGGGTGGATAAAAAAAGATTTTTTAAATTTTATTTTCTGAGGCAAACCTGAAACGCAAATAACATCACAATGTCCATCATACTTTTCAATAATTTTAAGCGTTAATTCTACATCGAAATTTGTTGAAAACTGAATAAGCTTAAATTTTTGTCCAAAAAATTCTAACTCTTCATCAAACTGGTATTGATCTTGGGCAAATGCTAGCGAGAGAATGGTTTTCATAAGACTCTTACTTTAAAATTGCCTCCTTATACGATGAGTATTTGCTCTCTTTTAGTTCTGGCAACTTTTTTAATGTATTTGCCTTATCGTAAGAAATTTTTGAAAACATGAATGGAAATACTTCTTTTGGGATACTAAACATTGGAAGTAATGTATTTAAGACAACATTAGAGGGTACTGGAATAAAGCGACAGTTAAGACTGTATTTCAATTTTAAATCATCTAAGAATTCTTGAATTGTAGGAATTTCGTCAGATATTAAGTGAAAAACTTCTAATTTATTAGAAGCATTTATATTTATATCATCATCTTTTTTAATCAATAGGGATATGAAACGTGCGCAATGATCTACTGGAATAATTGCCATTTTAGACTTAGGTGAGTATGGAAAAGGCAAAAACTTTAAGGTCTTTAAAATATGCCTATATGAGTTTATCGCTTTAATAAAATAATAAGGCCCATCTACTTTATCAATTTCTCCAGTTTGCGAATGGCCTACAATAATTCCGGGCCGAAAAACACGAACTAATGTTTGTTTATCAAAAATATGCTCTTGCACTAACTTTTCAGCGATAAATTTAGTCTTAGAATAATGATCGGAAAATTTAGTTCGCTCAAAATCAAAATTTTCATATAAGACAATGCTCATCGGATCGGCAACTGCAATCGTAGAAATATAATAAAAGGCCATAAGACTTTTAAAAGAACTAGAAAAGTTTAAAATATTCTGAGTCCCTACTACGTTATGTAAATATAAATTGGCATGATTTGCTTTTAAGTCATAGTAAGCAGCTGCATGGAGTATATGAGTGACACTTTTTCTTATTTCTTCTTTCATAGAGCTAGAATTAATGATATCTGGACTAGTAATATCACCTTCTACAAGAATAACATTTTTGTATTCGTTAAAAATATTGTTATTAGTTGAGCGTGTTAAGAGGTAAATTTTATCAAACTGGCCCACTAAAGAGTGAACTAATTGTCTTCCAAGAAATCCTGTGCCGCCAGTTAAAAATAGAATCATATCTACATCAAACTTACCTTAGTGCAAATATTTGTCAAGTCTCTTTGGTCGTTTGGAGAAAATACTGTGAGAAACTGTGGGTACAGTTTTATATCCCAAACTCTCTCTTCTTTAAAAACTTCACCGTCACCAAAAAAAGAGAGACCATTTTTCTCTTCAAGTAATTCAATTTTTACTCTATCTGTCTCAAAGCTAACAATATTTTTGTCGTCATAAGGAAAATCGTTGTTCAATATTTTTATAAGCGCGGAAACAAGTTCGAGTCGATTAGTATGTTTAAATATTGTTATATTAAACTTACCATCATTATGAACTGTATGTGGGGCCACATTAAAAGTGCCACCAAGTATTGGTTGATTATTAATCAAAATCAGAGGGCCATTAATTGTCTCGTTCATATTAGAAGATTCAATTTTAAATTTGTAGGTCTTTATTTCTTTCATTAAAAGCTTTTTTGCCAGAAACATTGAATAAACACTTTTTCCTGAAAGCTTCATAAAATTTTTAAATTGAGGATACTCATGACGGAGTTCATTAATTTCTCGTGCTACTTCACTAGCAAAACCGATTCCGCCATTAGTGGCCATAAAACGATCATTGATCATAATTAAGTCGATCTTTTTTCTAATGTTTTGCCGTATTGTCTGAGACATTTTTTTGATGTTTTGTGATGCTCCTAGTACCTGTGCAAAGTCATTTGCCGTTCCACCGGGAATAACAAAAAGTCCGACATCTGTGCCGGCCAGTCTTTGGATAATTGTATTTACTGTTCCATCACCACCGATAGACATAATGGCATCGACATTGTTTTCAATGTCTAAGTCTAACTCATTATATAACTGATTAAGACCGGCCGGTGCTTTATACTCTATATTACTTCTAAATAATGCTGAATCAATTTTAGATTTCCAATCAACGTCTGAATTAGATGCTCGACTATTTAGGTAGACTGAAATGTTTTGCATAAAAAACCCTTTGATAGGACATAATTGTATTTAATTTATTGTATCTTTATCCGAAGAAAGAGGTACTAGTAATGTAAAAAAGTCACGGCCGTCTAAAGTTTAGACACTTAGGTTATTATGAAATGTTTTGTGGTATTATCAGAGGTTACGTATGTCCGAGATAATTATAATCAATTTTTATCTCATTTGTTAGAAAATACCCAATTAATATCAGGTATCGTTATCCTCAAAAACAATTCAATTGATTTAATTAAAAAGGGCCTTTTTTTACGAATGGTAGGTGCAAAAAATATTGGTGCTAACTTAATCAACAACTCATTAAAAATGAGAATTGGTGATCCTGTAAGAGAAAAATTAGCTAAGAAATATGGACTACCAATATACTACTTCAACTCAAGTAACGATGAATCATTTGCCAAACTAGTGAAAGAGAATGAAATTGATATCATTATTAATGCTAGAACAAGAGATATTTATAAGAAAAAAATATTATCTGCACCCAAGATTGCCTGCATTAACGTTCACCACGGAGTTTTACCTAACTATAGAGGGACCATGTGTGATCTATATGCAATATTTGAAAATAGGATACCTGGCTTCTCAGTCCATTTTATGGATAAAAAAATTGATAATGGAAAAATTATTGAAGTGGTCTCATCAAAAGACAAATTTAGCTATAAAAAGAATGACTACGAAGACTACATCTATAAAAGCTCTATCTATGAAGGAAAAGTTGTCGCACTAGTGCTCAACAATTGGGAACGTGCCACGATGCCAGAGAGTTTAATCTTAAATAATCCAGATAATGCCATTTATACTAAAAATCCAGATGTTAAACTAATCAGACAAATGTTAAAAACAGGAATAAAACTATGAACTCAAAAATTATATGTGCTCATCATGGTTCACCGGGAAGCTCGAGAGATTTCTTTCATTTAAAATTAATCCTCCCCGAGTATCATTTCATATTTACAGATCGTATTATAGACCCTGATTTTGATCCGACTCATGACCAAGACAATATACAATTAGGTTATTCATTTGGTTCTGTTCATGCCATTATTTCAGGAAGTAAAAACAAAAAAACATCAGCAATTATCTTAATTGCCCCTTACTTGTTTCCAGAAAAAAAACCGAGCAAGTTAATGTGTGCTCTATTTAATTTTGACAATGTTTCAAACTTAATTCTAAACAAAATCGCTCCTAAAAAAATAAGTGAAATGCTTGAAAAATCATCCCACCCCAAAAAAGTATTTGAGCATTACCTGAAAGACTCAAAAGAATACCTAAACCCTAAGCGACTCAAGCATTCTATACTTGAAAAAAAATATGACACAACTAAACTATTTAGCGCACTAAAGACATTGGAAAAAAATAATATTCCAATTCATGTATTATTTGGCGATAGCGACCTCACTTCTGAATATAAAAATGCAGTTGAGCCACTTTTAAAATATTCGAATGTAACTGCTCACAAAATCGTCAACGCTGGTCATGCACTTTTGTGGACCCATACAGAAGAACTTGGAACACTAATCAGAGGTATTATTATGAATAAAAAAGAAAATGAAAAACTGGGATACTTTGAAGGTGTACATGAAAAAAACAATGTTAGTTCATTCCTAAGTAAGCATCTAAAGGAATTTCCCGACAGGAAGATACTCACATGGGTTGACTATGAGGCACTAAAAAAATGGAATGGCGATCTCACAATCCCTCTTCCTCATAAATCAGTCACAGTAAAAGAACTAGATTATTATGTTGGAATTTTGGCCAGTGAATTTAAAAAACTAGGAATCGAAAAAAATGACCGCGTGATTTTGTTTCTACCAATGTCGCTCTATATGTATGCATCTATGTTTGCACTTCAAAAAATTGGAGCGATTCCAACTTTTCTTGATTCTTGGGCAAGAAGAGATCAAATGGGTTCAAGTTGCAAAGTGGCGATGCCAAAAGCAATGATCAGCGCCCACAAGGCCTATATGTACCTAGGCGACATCGAAGAAATAAAAAATATTCCTATCAAAATAGTTGCATTAGATGTACCAGAAGGAACAACATACACCGCGCGACTTGAAGAACTATTACAAGGAAAAGATTATTCAGGGCCGACAGCAGTAAAAAAAGAACATACGGCCTTAATTACATTTACAACTGGATCTTCTGGAACCCCGAAGGGAGCAGATCGTTCTCATCGCTTTTTAGCAGCACAACACTACGCTCTTAATCGACATTTACCCTATGAAAAAACAGACCTGGATCTTCCCGTTTTCCCTATTTTTTCATTAAATAATTTGGCCGCAGGTGTAGAAACAATTATTCCAGCAATCGATGTGGGAACTCCTTCTGATAAAGACTCATTAATACTTTATGCTCAAATGAAATCTATTGGAGTGACTTGCACAACATTGTCACCGTCGCTTTTTAATAACCTCTCGCAGTTTTGTCTTGATCATAATCTCAAATTAGATTTTTTAAAACGTGTGGTTACTGGCGGAGCTCCAATCTCAAGAGATGATGTTGAACGTATGAAAAAAGTTGCATCAAATGCCGAAATTTTAGTTTTATACGGATCAACAGAGGTTGAACCGATGGCCCATATTGAGGCCATGGAGATGCTAAAAGAGAAAAGGGCCGATGATCCTGAAATAGTTGAGCCAGGAGTAAATGTAGGTCATCTAGACAATGGACTAAAGTACAAGTTCATTGAAATCTCTAAAGACCCTATCTACATTAATAAAAAAGAAGATTGGAGTAAAATTGAAGTCGCCCATAATAAAGTTGGAGAACTAATAGTTGCTGGTGAACACGTGTGTGAAAAATACTACAATAATGAGGATGCATTTTTTAGAGCAAAAATAAAAGATGAAAACAATATCATTTGGCACAGGACTGGTGACCTGGGAGTTCTTGATAAAGATAAAAACTTATGGATTGTCGGCCGTGTCCACAACGCAATTAAAAGAGATCGGGACTGGTACTTTCCAGTAAAAGCAGAAATTATCTTAAAAAAATTTGATTTCGTATCAAAGGCGGCCTTTCTTGGTGTGCCTGATGAAAAAATAAATATGAGAACGTATGCAGTATTTAGTACAAAAGAAGGAATGACGTCCATTGATAGATACATTCACGAAATAAAAAGAGTACTTGAAAAGAATGATTTTATTGTTGATATGGTTGTCCATGTTGACGACATCCCAATGGACCCTCGTCACCATAGTAAAGTGGAGTACGATATTTTACGCAAAATTGTAACTGGTAAATAAACGATGAAAAACTGGGCCATATTTATAAAAGAAAGATTTGAACCAATCTCACACATTATTATGATTATTGTTTTTTTATCTGTTCACTATCTTCTAGTAAAAAAGCTCGGAGTATTGAACGTAGGTGCCATGGAGGTCATCTTTCTTTTTATTGCAACTGCTTTATTTTATTTCAAATTGCGATTGTATGATGAAGTTAAAGACTTTGATCTAGACTGTATCATTAATAAAACAAGGCCACTCCCTCGAGGACTGTTGAGGCATAACGACATGTATGCGGGGATGTTATTTTGTATAACGCTTGAAATAGTCATCTATATATTTTTCGGAAAAAGATCCCTACCGCTTTTATTAATTGCTATATTTTATTCCCTTCTCATGTACAAAGAATTTTTTATTCCCAAATTAATAAGGCCACATTTAACGACGTATGCTCTCACACATACGATTGTCACAACGCTACTTTCATTTTCTATTTTCTCATATTTAACCGACTTTGGAGTTAGAGCATATTTTAACTCTGATTTTATTTTATTCTCACTATCTAACTGGATGCTCTTTAATATTTTTGAATTCGGAAGAAAAACATTTTCAAAAACTGAAGAGCGGGAAAACATCGATACCTACTCATCACTTTTTGGTAAAAAAGGTGCGATCTTATTAGTATTCTCACAAATTATAATGTCTCTATTCTTTATTTTAAAAATTAGCTTATTTGATAACATGATCACATACCTAATGTTACTTTTACTTTTTTTAACCACTCTCATAATTTCTATTTTATACATTTTTAGTGATCGTCCAATTTTTGGAAAATCATTTCGAAATATGAGTTCAATTTATATTATTATATTTTATTTAATTTTATCTCTATCATTGGTGGTGAATCCATGAGTAATTTTCTAATTGTAAATAAGTCTAGTACGCAAAATTTTTCAAAAAAAGAGTCTGGTGGAAAAGGACACAATCTATATTTGTTGGCCAATGCAAATATCAATGTGCCTCGTTTTATTACCTTGCCTCCTAAGTATTTTGAAGAATTTAAAGAAAAAACAAAAATCAAAGAATATATTGAGAATATACTTTTAGACCAACATCTCTCTTTGAAAGAAATATCTGAAAAGATTTCTCTAAAGATTACCGAAACAGATTTTCCAGATTTTATAAAAAACGACCTCCTCCAAAGATATGAAATTTTAAATATAAAAATGATTTCTGTCCGATCATCGGCGCACGATGAAGACTCTGCTCTGCACTCATTTGCTGGTCAATTATCGAGTTTTTTATATATTGAAGACTTTAATCACACGCTAAAAGCAATTAAAGAGTGTTGGGCATCTGCCTACTCTGAACGATCACTACACTATAGAACAATTAATAAGCTTGAAACAATTAACATTAAAGTTTCTGTTGTCTTACAAGAGATGATTGACCCAGAGATCAGTGGAGTTATGTTTAGTTGTAACCCTATCAATGGAAAAAATAATCAAATCGTTATAAACTCAGTCTACGGTGTTGGGGAGGGACTTGTTTCAGGCCTTCTAGATGCAGATACATTTATCCTGTCAAAAGAAAATTTTTCACTTATTGACCAGACGATTGTGTCGAAAACCAAAATGCTCTGCCAGGATAAATTAAATCAATGCTGTAAAGAAAAAGACGTAGACGTTCAAAAAAGAGACCAACCTTCTCTAGGCCTCGATCATTTAAAAGAACTCGGAGAACTGGCATTAAAAATTGAAAACTATTACAAAAAAGCACAGGATATTGAGTGGGCCATTTATAAGAATAAAATTTATATTTTACAATCAAGACCAGTTACAACTAAAGTTGATAACAATCAAGGCATTCTATATGTATGGGATAATTCCAATATTGTTGAGAGCTATGGTGGCCACACCTTACCTTTAACATTTGGCTTTGCTCATTATGTTTACCACCAAGTCTATGTCCAATTTTGCGAAATACTCCTAGTCCCATCAAAAAGAATTAAAGAAATGGATTATTTTCTTAAAAATATGCTTGGCCTCTTTTACGGACGAGTCTACTACAATCTACTCAATTGGTATAAGTTGACCAGTATATTGCCCGGCTATAAATACAACCGATCATTTATGGAAACCATGATGGGCACAAATGAATCGCTTCAAGATGAAATCGCTGAAAGAGTGAAGCCACCTGAATTTCATGGCGGCATATTTTCAGGAATTCGCTCATTTATCACTGGGGCCAAATTTTTCTATTTTCATTTAACAATACAATCAATTGTCGATCAGTTCTTAAAAGATTTTCATGAAGTGTATAATAAATTTCGAAAAGTAGATTATAATCGACTTAGTGCTGATCAAATTTACGAACATTACCAAAAACTTGAAAAAGAAATGCTATGGAAGTGGCACGCACCAATTATAAATGACTATCTATGCATGATTCATTACGGCCTATTTAAAAAACTTACTGGCCTCTGGCTGAATCATCTTGGTGATTCATTTCACAATGATCTTTTGGCCGGAAATGGCAATTTAGAATCGGCCGAGCCAACGAAACGACTGATTGTACTTTCAGGAATCGTTTCAAAAAATGTAGAACTTAAAAATCTTATACTAAATACGCCCAATGAGCACGCGCTTGAGGCACTAAATCAATCTAAATTTCAAGAATTCTATAAACTAGTACTCGATTACATAGATAAATACGGATTTCGCTGTATGAGTGAAATGAAATTAGAGCAAAAAGACATGCACCAAGATCCTGGGCTATTTTTTGTTTTTTTAAAAAATTTGATAAATTGTGGCCAAACAGACTTGCATACTTATGAAAAAAGAGAAAAGGAAATTCGAACAAACGCAGAACTTCTTCTAGCTAAAAACTTATCTGGAGTAAAAAACTTTATCTATTCTTGGTCACTACATCATGCAAGAAAGGCCGTAATGAATAGAGAAAATACTAGATTTTGTCGAACTCGAATTTACGGAGTTGTGAGGTCAATGTTCTATGCGATTGGCGAAGATTTTGTAAAAAATAATATCATAGATAAAAAAGAAGATATCTTTTATCTTTCTTTAAATGAATTAACTGGAAGTCTTGAAGGAACAAACTCCATTACAAACCTTAGGTCCTTGATCGATCTAAGAAAAAAAGAATATGAATACTACAAGACGGTTGAGCCGATGCCTCGCTTTTTCACAAGAGGTGCCGTTTACTGGAATAACCAGCACTTCTATCAAGAAGAAGAGCAAGTTGTAGATGAGTCATCTTTACTTCCAAATCAATTAAAAGGAACCCCTTGCTCTCCCGGAGTCGTCACCAAAATAATAAAAGTAATCATTGATTCGAATGATGATATGACCTTAAATGGCGAAATATTAGTTACCGAAAGAACCGATCCAGGTTGGATCCCTTTATACCCTTCGGTTAGTGGGCTAATTGTTGAACGTGGAGGTCTTCTCTCTCACTCTGCAATTGTCGCCAGAGAAATGGGACTACCAACAATCGTTGGAGTAAAAGGCCTAACTAAAAAGCTAAAGTCGGGCATGAAGGTAAGAATGAATGGCGAAACAGGACTAATTGAAATTATTGAAGAATAGAAAACTCTAATTCATTTTCTTTTTTATCAATAACTTCACCTATCTCCATATGCTCTATATTTATAGAGTTAAGAAACTCTTTTAACTTTAAATCATCGCGACAGCATAACACCATTCCAACCCCCATATTAAACGTGCTTATTTCATCATGAAAACTCATTCGGGCACGTTTTATAATTTCATGCATGAATGGCAGGCGTTCTTTTAAATTTGGAAGAGCAGTAATTCTAAAACTATAAGCATCATTAATTCTGGGAATATTGTAAAGGCCGCCACCTGTAATATGAGCGATACCCAAAATATTTTCGCGCTGATTTTTCAAAACTTCTTTAATAATTGGCCAATATAATACAGTTGGAGTTAAAGCTTTCTTTTTTAGTTCAATTTCAGATGAGCTAATTAACTTTCGAACTAGCGAAAAACCATTTGAGTGAAATCCGCTACTATATAACCCAATTAATTTATGTCCTGGTCTAATTTTTTTTCCTGAAATATGCTCTAAAGGACTCAGCTCACCAACTGCAAAACCTGCAAGATCATAGACTCCTTCGGCATAAACTCCTGGCATTTCTGCTGTTTCTCCTCCGATCAAGGCACACTCCGTTTTTAAACAAGCATCAGCAATTGAATTTAAAAGATCAGTATGAATTTCAAGTTCTAACTTAGACACTGCTAAGTAATCTAAAAAAAATAAAGGTTTTGCGCCAGAACATATTATATCATTTACACACATAGAGACGAGGTCTTGCCCAATTGTTTTATGATTATCAAGTTCTTGTGCCAGCTTTACTTTTGTTCCGACTCCATCAGTACCACTTGCAAGCCATTTATCCTTTGAAACTTCATAAAGTGCACAAAAGCCACCAACCCCAGATATAACATTTTTATCATATGTTTTTAAGATAGACGGCCTTATCTTATCTATAAAAAGATCGCCATTTACAATATCAACGCCAGCATCTTTATAATTCATAAAATTCTCCTCTAATGTCTAAAGTGTCTAGTTTTAGTAAAAACCATCGCGATGTTATTATCATCAGCAGATTTAATAACCTCATCATCGCGAATAGAGCCACCAGGCTGTATAATATTTGCAATCTTAAGCTTAGCGCACTCATCTACAATGTCTGAAAAAGGAAAAAATGCATCTGAGACAAGAACTGAATCATCGATTGCTTTGTTTTTTATTTTAGGAGCAAGCAACATCGTCAATGACTCAATTCGATTTGGTTGTCCTACTCCATGAGACAATAAAACAAAATCATTATTTCTTTTTGTAACTAACACTAGTGCATTTGACTTCTGATACTTAGAAACGATTACGCCAAATGCCCCCAACGCATGCATGCTATCATTGAATTTTTTCTTTGTAACATTTTCAAATTTTGATGGATCTGGAATTTTCTGATCCTCGTCTGAAATTAAAAGCCCACCATTTATAGATCTCACCACAAACTCTTTTTCATTACTTTTCTTTAAAGGGAGTTTGATAATTCTCAAATTCTTTTTTTCTTTTAATAAAGCTAGCGCCTCTTCTGTAAATGCAGGTGCAATCACGGCCTCAATAAAATACTGGTTTAAAAATCTAGCTAAAGAAATATCTACTTCATCACTAAATCCGACGATTCCGCCAAAAGCACTAATTGGATCACTTTCCCATGCGAGCTCCAACCCTTTAAGAAGCTCTTTTGAACTTGCAACTCCACATGGAATTCCATGTTTAATAATCGCAACAGAAAAAAGATGTGAATTCAATTCTTTTAAATCACAGACAATTTTAAATGCACAATCTAAATCAAGATAGTTATTATAAGAGACTTCCTTCCCATGAAGGATTGGAGCAGTTGCTAGCGTGTGTTCATTCTGTGCATTCTTTATTATTTCGACAGAGGCCTTTTGATGAGGGTTTTCACCATAACGAAGCTTGGCACTATTATTTGAGAAACTCAATGAATTATTCAGATCAAATTTATGATTAAGTGTCTGGGCAATAAGTAAGTCATACTTTGCAGTATGCATAAACGACTTTACCGATAGTTCTTTTTTTAATTTAAGAGATAATTCCTTATTAAAAAGAAGCTCGTTTGCAACTATATCGTAATCATCAGGATCAACAATGGCCGTCGTAAATTTATAATTCTTAGCGGCCGCTCGTATTAATGAAGGCCCTCCAATATCAACTAGCTCAATTAATTCATCATCGCAAACTCCGCTTTCAACTCCTTTTTGAAAGTCGTATAAATTACAAACAATCAAATCGATACCTTGGTTTTCATCCTCTTTAAGCTGAATAACATCTTTGGGATTGTCTCGTCTAAATAAAATTGAAGAAAATATTTTCGAATTTAAAGTTTTCACTCGGCCATCAAATTTTTCTTTTTCGCCAGTCAAGTCCTTGATAGAAGTAAAAGGTATATTATTTTCTTCAAACACCTTCCCAGTACCACCAGTTGAAATAATTTCAATTTTTAATTCAACAAGTTTTTTTGCAAATTCTAAAATTTTATCTTTGTTATAAACACTAATTAGAGCTCTCAATTGTTCCTCCTAAATATAAGATGGCATTTTTAAATAAAAGCTGAGCATATTTATAATTATCAATTGATAAATCTTCTGGGGAAGTCATCTGATCAATCGCGGCCTCAGGATGAGGCATAAGTCCTAACACATGGCCAGTTATATCGGTGACACCTGCAATGTTAGAGAGTGAGCCATTAATATCGTTTAAATAATATATCGCTGGAATTGCAGAATTTATTAAACCATAAATTCGCCCTTCTTTATGCCTAACTGGTAAATAAAACCTTTCATCAGATAAATTTTTGAGCCATGGCGATGATGAGTTTACAATCTTTACTTCTGTCCAAAAATTTTTAAATTCGCCATGCGAATTTGTCACTAAAGAAAAATCGAGATATTTTTTGTCTGATGAAAAAAGACCGAGTTCAGTTAATATTTGAAATCCATTGCATATACCTAAAACAAGTTTATTATCGGAAATAAATTTTTCCATTTCGACGACAATGCTTTTAAGTTTTATGGCAAATATTTTCCCTGAACGAATCTCATCACCGAATGAAAAACCTCCAGGAAATGCTATCAAGCTATACCTGTGTATTAAAGATGGCATCTCTAACAATTCATTCACATGAACAAATTCAGCTTTTCCTCCAAGTGAATTAAAGGCGTATTGTAGCTCCTCATGTGCATTGATACCATCTCCAGATATTATTGCAATCCTTACTCCCATGAAAAACTCCAATTATTATAAACAGTATTTAAATCAATCGTAGTGTGCCCCTTTATCATCTTAAATTCAGAAATCGTCTCTCCTAAAAAATCTGCATAGTCTTTAAAAATATCTTCAAACTCAACTTGATCCTCTTTTTTTATACTAACCACATATTGGCCAGGATATTCACTAAATAATTCTTCAATTGTAAGTGCTGTTGACATCTGAATGCCCAACTTTCTTAAAAAAAGTGACTCAGAGAGAGCAACGATTGCACCACCATCTGAAACATCATGCATAGACTCAAAAAGAGAAATATTAGAAGATACTAATTGATAAAAGGTTTTAAGCTTTAAAAGATCCCATTTAAAATGATCATTTGATATAACTTTATAATATTTTGCTAAAAAATGTCCAAAATAAGAACTCTCTTTTTTGTAACTTATTTTATAAACAAGCTCGCCTGCTCTACTTATGCCGGACCTTTTCGTTCGCTTTATATCACTAATATAACCGAGTCCTGTAATTAACAATGTTGGAATTGAACTAATCGTGACTTCGTCATTTTTAAAATCATTCTTCATCGAGTCTTTACCACTTACAAGTGGAGTCTTAAAAAATGTTGTCAATTCATAAAGTGCTTCACATGCACGAACAAGCTGGGCCAACTTATGGCCAGTTTGATCACTTAAAGGATCAGGCCAACAAAAATTATCGGTTAATGCAATTTTATCAAGATCAACCCCAAGTAACACTAAAGTTCTAATCGCTTCATCAAATGCCATAAAGCTCATTAAGCGGGTATCAAAACTTGAAAAAAATGGCGCTATTCCAATCGATACGGCAACCCCCTCATTTTGATTTCCTGTTATCCTGCCTAATTTTAAAACAGAACCATCATTTGGTGAGTCTTGGTTAAGACCACCAAGAGGTTTGACATAAGTCATTCCCTTAACTTCATGATCGTAATTTCTGATAAATTTCTTTTTTGAAACAATATTAGAATCTGAAATAATGCAATTTAACATTTCTTCTAATGTACTTAACTCTAATTTACGATCTTCAATTAGATCATAATGAGGTAATTTGACTGGCCCATTCCAAATAGCATTTAGTTTTAACTTTGGTGCCCCATCAAATAAAAATGTTAAAGGCATTTTCATAATAGTTTGATGACCACTCCTTGCTTCAAAATATCCAGAATCAGTAAATTTGCCAATTACTGATATATCAACGCTAAACTTTTTTGAAATATTTAAAACACGATCTAAATCATCTGGGGAAATGGCAATTGTCATTCGCTCCTGAGACTCTGAAACTAAAATTTCCCAATTTGATAATCCTCTATACTTAAGCTTCACTTGATCTAGGTCAATGATTGCACCATTTGTAACTTGGGCCATCTCCCCAACAGATGAACTCAAACCGCCTGCACCATTATCTGTGATGGATTTTATAAAGTTGAGATCTCTTAAATTTAAGATAAAATCTGTTAATTTTTTTTGAGTAAATGGATCTCCAATTTGAACCATTTGCGAGGGGGTTTCTTGATCTAAAGTCACAGAACTCATTGTAGCTCCATGAATTCCATCTCTTCCGACTCTTCCACCGGCCATAATAATTAAATCACCAACAGCTTGCTCTTTTTTCAATGCATTTGATTTTCTATCTACAATGGGATGAATTCCAACTGTCCCGCAAAAAACTAAAGGCTTACCGGTGTAGCTAGGATCAAAAAGCATTGCACCTGCGACAGTAGGTATTCCAGACTTATTGCCACCATCTTCAATCCCTTTATGTACACCTTTTAAAATTTCCTTTGGATGCTTTAATTCTTTTGGAATAAATCGCTTTGAATTCCAATCTCCTACGCAAAAAACGTTAGTATTAAATAATGGTGCAAACCCTTTACCTGTTCCTAAAATATCTCTATTAACTCCAAGTATTCCAGTCAGCGCACCACCATAGGGATCAAGTGCAGATGGAGAATTGTGAGTTTCAACTTTTATTGCAAAATAAACTGTCGTATTAAAATCAACCACCCCAGCATTGTCATCAAATACAGAGACACATGCAGGGTGATTTATTTTTTTTGTAGAACCTTTAATATATGTTTTATATAGTGAATTAATAGACTTATTTTTAGTTTCATCAATTAAATCGGTATATTTTATTTCTGCATTGAAAATTTTGTGCTTGCAATGCTCAGACCAGGTTTGTGCCAAAAGTTCAATCTCAATGCGGGTTGCAAGTCGATCTTCATTTTTATAGAAATTTATAATTGCACTCATTTCCTCTTTACTGAATGCCCAATGATTTGACTTAGATAAATGACTAAATGATTCAAACGATAAAGTTCTCAAATCATAAACTGCATCAGTTGATGTAAAACCTTGTCTGTTTGTCGGTATGTAGTAATTAGAATTTACTAATTCATCAATTGAATACGTTTTTTTCGAGTGAATAATTGGATTATAGTAGTGCTTTTCATTTTTATGACGTTCGATTTTAGCGCAAAAAACCTGAATATCATTTTGCCCTTCCCTCTTTATGGCCAGATAATCTTTTAAAACATTTGCAGTGTTATCATTAACTTCTGGGAGTGTATAAATAAAGTCAATTTTATCGATGAGCAACTCTCTCCACTCTTTTTTAGGGTTCAAAAAAAACATTTGATCTGGCTCATTGTGAAGATCCGA
>CAZOXW010000028.1:0-39788 GCA_964583925.1 uncultured Bacteriovorax sp. | reverse complement strand
TCATTACGGAAACTATGAAAGTAAGTTCGTTTATCAAAACAGAGTTGATCATGATGCCGTATTCTCTTCAAAAGACTTTGCATGCTGTACACCACTTGGAAAATCTCCTAAATCTGGTGGGGCAACAACTTGTTGCTCAGGTTATGCTGTAACAAAAGATAATGTCACAACTTGTAAACTTCCACCTGGGACTGATCTAAATGTTTATTTTAATAAATTTGTCTCAAGTGAAGGTGTTGGCGCTGATATGCCAGGTGGTGGATTAACTGCTGAATTTGACCGCGATATTGACGATGATGGAACTGACGAGCTTACTGTATCTCAGGCCGATGAAAATATTGACTTCAACCCATTTACAGGTGAACCAAAACTAAGAGATACGACTTATCAAAAGCTTTATACACTCGGTAAGGCCTACTGTGATGGAGGCAAAGTTTCAACGGGAGCTATATTTGGAGCCTTTCCACCAGAGCCTTTCTCTGGCTCGTATGAAAGTGTATCGTCTGAAGAAACAAACTACCCTCTAAGTATTGCAGATTCTATTCTTGATTCTGATAAAAATGATGCAAGTCTTGGAAAACTGATGTTTGATCAAGGTTATCGATGGAATCATCACTATTACTGTGCACCTAAAACGAATTAACCTCGTTACAATTTGCAAATGATTTGCTAATAATGACTTCATTATGAAGACTATTTTAATTTATTTGATATTTTTTGTACCTTCGATTTATGCAACAACTGAAATTACTTGCTCGCATCCAGAAGTTTGTAAACTCATCAGCTCCTACTCTGAAGGGAAAATAAAAACCAAGGCCTTAGTAAACATTAGTGGAGATCCACATGAATTTGAACCCACAACCAATGAAATAAAGGCACTTATTAAAGCACCTTTTCTTGTCATCGGCCCACTTGAGCTCCATCCTTGGCTTAAAAAGATTGGTTACCAAAGAAATAAAATTCCTGGATTAAAAACAGTTCAACTAAAGGTTTCAAAAGAAGTAACAACCTACTACAAAAGTCAAAACACCGAAGCACTTTCTCATTTTTGGCTTTACCCCATGGCACTCTGTGATTTAAAAAAACAACTCGATCATGAATTAAAGCTTTCAAAAGCTTGTGATTATAAAGCAATTGAAAAATTGATCCGTGAAAAGATGAAAAGCATCACTTACCCGATTGTTTTAACTCATGATGCGCTACTCCCTTTTATGAATTTTTATAGTGAAAATTTAATTAACATCGTTCCTCTAAAAGGATCAGGCCATCACGATGAAATATCAATGGATTCAATTAAAAAATTAGAACTTGTACTAAACAATACTAAAACAACTTGGATTATTGAACATAATATAAGTATTCCTATAAGTATCAAAAAACAAATAAAGAATTCAAGTCGTACAATAAATCTAGACACTGGAGTGTCGGATTTTAATAATGATACAATTAAATTTCTTTTAAACCATCTCTAAAAATAGAAACATAAATGAAAACAATTTTAGAATTAAAAAATCTAAGTTATGCCTTTGATACAAATAACCAAATATTAAAAAATATTAGCTTTAACTTGGGAGAAAATGAGGCCCTTGGTATCTTAGGCCCTAACGGGGGCGGAAAAACGACTCTGTTAAAAATTTTAGCAGGAATTTATCCCCTATCTGATGGCGAATATATTCTTCAAGAGAAAAAAATTAAAAACAATTCCTTCCCCTATCATTTGATTTCTTATGTCCCTCAAACTTCAAATTTAAATTACACCTTTCCGTTGACCGCAATGGAATATCTAACCATTTCTGCCGAATGTGAAAACATTGATAATATTATACATAAAATTGAGTCATTAAGCACTTTATTAGAGATACATTCAAAACTCAATTACCCATTTAAAACAATGTCTGGCGGAGAAAAACAGCGAATCTTAATTTTAAAAGCATTAATGAAAAGACCTAAAGTTCTTCTCTTAGATGAGCCAACAAAGGGGCTTGATAGCAATGGACAAGATCAATTATTAAAACTTTTAAAGATGATTCAGAGTGAATACCAAACTGCTGTGATTATTGTCGATCACAACATCAATCAGATAATAAAACATTGTGATAAAATACTTTGCTTGAATAGAAATATGCACTGGCATAATAACAAAGATCTTTTAACTCCAGAAATTTTAGAAAATATATACCACTGTGAATTTGAGCACCTCCTTATTCATCAAAATGAATTAAGCAAAGGATCAGAAGCACATATTGGTCATATACACTGTACTTCAGATCATCAAGGTCATCCCCACATCTACAAAAAGAAAAAATAGGTAAATATAATGCTAGCATTTTTTAATTCTATCCAAGACTTTTATCATTTTGAGTTTTTATTTTTTGCACTTATATCAACCATTCTCTTGAGTTTAGTTTCAGGACTTCTTTCGCCTTTTATAATCGCTAGAAAAAGTGCATTTATTGGTTCGGCCATTTCTCATTCAAGTCTGCTTGGCCTCTCAATTGCCCTCATCTTTTTTAATGAAGCTAATACCTATTCACTCTATTTTGTCACTTTGTCTGTAAGTGCAATCTCTGTCTATTTTCTTTCAAAAGCAAGCTATAGACAAAGCTCAGGGCCAGATTCACTAATCGGAATTTTCTATGCAAGTTCAATGGCATTAGGAATAATCGTTCATCACCTCTTCTCTAAAAATAAAACCGACCTCATGGGGTTATTATTTGGCAATCTATTACTTATTACATCGGAGGACCTAGTACTTTTCTTAGGGGTTTCATTAATTATAATTCCTGCGATTTTATTAAATTTAAAAAAATGGATTTATACAAGCTACGATGAAGAAGGGGCCATCAACTCAGGAATAAATGTTCGAATTTTTCACCACTCATTTTATTTGCTTTTAGCACTGATTATTGTTACTAGTATTAAAATTGCTGGAACAATTTTAATTGAAACTCTACTCCTTGTTCCAGGCTACTTTGCGCTTCAGTTTTGTAATTCAACCAAAAAAGTCTTTTACTCAAGCATTCTTTTTTCTGTTTCTACCTGTCTTTTTGGTTTAATCATTGCCAATTTCTTTTCGCTCCCTCCTGGTGCTACACTCGCAGTCATGCAATTTGCCTTTCTGCTCTTTTCATATCTCCTCCGATCGCTATATAATAAAATAAAATAGCTGGAGGTCTCTCTATGATTAATTTTAATGGGCCTAAAAAAGTTTCAGAATCAGCAGTAGTGATGCGCTACTTAGTTATGCCAAATGATACAAATCCACAAAATTCAATTTTTGGTGGAGTTGTTATGTCTTGGATCGATATGGCAGCGGCCATGGTGGCACAAAGACACTCGGGAAGACATGTTGCAACTGTTCATATCGGAGATATTAGCTTTAAAGCGCCAATCAAAGTTGGAGATCATGTCCTAATTAGCGCAGCGGTAAATTATGTCGGCTCATCATCTATTTTAATTGGTGTTAAGGTTGTTGCTGAAAATCCATTTACCGGAATTGTAAGACATACAACAACTGCATACCTCACTTTTGTTGCACTCGACGATATTGGTAAGCCAATTCAAGTTTGCAAAGTTATCCCTGAAACCGATGAAGAAAAAAGGCGTTATAGCGAAGGTGAGGAACGCTTAAAAGAAATGAAGTTAAAAAGTAAAAAATAAAATGAAATTGATCTTATTTTTTATAATTTTTATCGGTTTTAGTAGTGCACACTCTTCACCAACTGTCACCGCCCAAGATTGCCCAGAAGATTCATTGTGCTCTAAAGAAACTGGAAAAAAAAGAGCATTCTTTAAATCAATCATTTCAAAACTTGATCTGAAAAATATAAAAAAGGCCAATGAAGAATTAACTAAAAATAGTCTCTATCCTGTCACAATCTGGGCAACAGAGAGCACTCAATTTCTCGACATTCCCGTTTATACTTGGAACTCTCCATGTCCACAGCACAATATAAAAGATAACAAAATTTTAATTGGTGAATTATTTGTAAAAAGCTTAAAAAATAATGATCTAAAAAAATTTAATGGAATTATTTTTTCTAAAATTATTTTTAAAATTGGAAATAATATTCAAAAAATCGTTGCTCCACGTGGAGATACTCCCTTGGAATTTAACGGTAATCAATTTTATTACACAAAAGAAATTGATGGAGTTTATTTTGGATATCATTTAAATATTAATGGCGAGATTGAAATTACAACCCCAATAAAAATTGACCAACTACCTCGCGAAGTCAATTGCAGCAAAGATTTACTCGAAGCATTTTATCATGAGGCTCCAAGTATAAATTTTTATAAAGGAGCAATATGCAAGGAGGTTTGGGACAGTAGAAATAAAAAATTTATATCGATTATTAGTGGTTGGAGTTGCAATTGAAATTCCTCCTTTATAATTTAGAAAATTTTTTTCTTACAAGAGATCCTTACAGTCGCGTTCAAATCAAACCTAAAAATAAAGTTCTAGAAATAAAAAAAATAATCGATGATATTTCCCCAGATATTTTAATGCTGACCGAACTTGGAGGGCCTGACTCTCTTAAAATTTTTAATGAAACCTATCTTGAAAATCAATATCAGGACTATGTTGTCGCTGGAAATTCTGAGCGCGGAATTGAGCTTGGTTTTTTAGTAAAAAAAAATAATCAGTATAATTTTTTTCATCAAGGCCATAAAAAACTTGAATTTAAATACTATTTAAATGGCCAAATGCTTAATTCTAAATTTAGTCGAGACATATCAGAACTTAGAATTTTAGAACATGAAAATGTCAGATGCATCATCCTGCTTGTACATTTAAAATCGAAATGGGATAGAGAAGGAAATGATCCAGGAGGTAGCCTTAAGCGATCGGCCGAAGTCAATGCCTTGATTGAATATTACTTGCAACTTGAGGAGCAATTTAGCGAAATTCCCATTTTTTTGGCCGGTGATTTTAATGGAGATGCCAATCAAAACTCTAATGAATTTGAGTTTAAAAGCATCTATCAAAAGACAAAACTTAAAAGTATCCAAGAAATGCTCCCTCACCCCCCTTTAAATAAATTAACTTATTTTAGTTCTCTGTCCCCCACTATTTATGCCCATGAACTCGATTATATTTTTGTCATTCCTGATAAAATTAAAATTGATAAAGAATTTTCAGGTGTTTACCCTAGAACAGAAGGCCATGATCGCATAGAAGCTCTTACCCATCGTTTTGGCCAACTTGAAAACTGGCCCTCAGATCATCTTCCCCTTATATTATCCTTTGATTTTATTAAATAAATTCTTTTTTTTATATCTAAAATAAGCTAAATTTTGCGACTTAAACAAAACTTTAAAAAGGAAATTCTAATGGCCCAAGATTGGAGTAAAACTGAGGCGGACGAGGTCTATCACATTAGCCGCTGGGGTGATGGTTATTTTGATATTAACGAACAAGGTCACCTGTGCGTTTTACCGAATAAAGATTTTAATGGCCCAAGAATTGATATCTATGAAGTGCTCGAAGAGATGAAAGCACAAAATATTCCACTTCCAATCGTTATTCGCTTTCACGACATTCTGCGCTCTCAAGTTAAAGTTATTAATGAAACATTTAGAGATGTTATCAAAGAGGCCAACTATAATGGAATTTATAGTGGTGTTTATCCAATAAAAGTAAATCAGATGCGTGAAGTTGTTGAAGAAATTGTCGATGCAGGATCGCCATACAACTACGGACTTGAAGCGGGTTCAAAGCCAGAATTATTATCAGTCCTTGCCTATAATGAAAATCAAGATGCATTGACTGTTTTAAATGGATACAAAGACGAAGAATATTTACGACTTGCTCTTTTAGGAAATAAGCTTGGAAGAAAAGTTATTGTGGTCATTGAAAAATTTTCTGAACTACATAAAATTTTAAAACTATCTCGCGAAATGAATGTGGAACCAATGATTGGTTTACGAGCTAAAATGTCAGTCAAAGGCTCCGGAAAATGGTCTGAATCTGGTGGTGAAAAAGCTAAATTTGGCCTAACTATCGCTGAAATTCTAATTGCAGTTCAAATTTTAAAAGATGAAGGTTTTTTAAATTCACTTAAATTATTTCATTTTCATATTGGATCACAAGTTACTGACATTCGAACGATCAAAGAAGTTATTCGGGAAGGGGGCAGAATCTATGCCAAATTACGTAAACTTGGAGCGAATATTGAGTATTTTGATGTTGGTGGAGGCCTAGGTGTTGACTATGACGGATCTCAATCTACAGCTGATTCTTCTGTCAATTACAAATTGCAAGATTATGCCTCAGACATCGTCTATATTTTAAAAGATATTTGTGATGAGGAAAACGTACCTCATCCAAACATCGTATCGGAGTCTGGTCGTGCAATAACTGCTCGCCATTCTTGTGTTATCACAAATGTAATAGATAAAATCGAAACTTCTTTTACTGATTACTCATTCGAAAAAGTTAAAGGTGAACACTCGCTTGTAAAAAATATGCGTGAAATGTTTGATAGCTTAACACCTAAAAATGCACAGGAAGTTTACAACGATGCCCTAGATTTAAAAAAAGAATGTCTCAATGCTTTTCGACTTGGAATCTTAAGCCTAGAAGAGCGTGCTAAAATTGAAACTATGTTTTGGAAAGTTTCAAAAAAAATTACTGCGTTTGTAAGTGAGTCAGAATTTATTCCAGATAATCTATATGACATCGATCAAACAGTTGCTCCCCAATACCTCTGTAATTTTTCTATTTTTCAATCAGCTCCAGACCTATGGGCCATTGGCCAACTACTTCCAATAGTTCCAATTACAAGGCTAAATGAACGACCAACAAATCTTGGAACTCTAGTTGATATAACTTGCGATTCTGATGGAAAAATAAACAAATTTATCGATATCAATGAAACAAGAGAGCTTCTTCCTTTGCATGAATTAAAAGCAAATGAAGATTATTATATCGGGCTTTTTATGACAGGGGCCTACCAAGATGTCATGGGGGATCTTCACAATCTTTTTGGAAGATTAAATGAAGTACATGTTTTCTGCGATGATGAAGATCCAACTGATTTTTACATCGAGGAAGTGATTCATGGAAGCACATCTCAAAGTGTGCTAAAGGCCATGCAGTATAATCCAGAGGCCATGGCCTACATGATGAAAAAAAATATTGATCGCCAAATTCAAGGTGGAAAAATTTCACCAAGAGAAGGTGTGCGCTTAACCGATTTTTATGAAGACTGTTTAAAGTCTTATACATATTTAAAACCATAAAATTAAAGGACTATAAAATGAAAAAAGGACCTATTTCAGAATTTATGCTTACTCATTATAAACACTTTAACTCTGCATCACTTGTTGATGCTGCCAAAGGCTGGGAGGCTCACTTAAATAAAGGTGGAAAAATGTTTCTTACCATGGCCGGAGCAATGTCGACTGCAGAACTTGGAAAATCTCTCGCAGAAATGATTAGACAAGATAAAGTCCATGCTATTTGCTGTACAGGCGCAAACCTAGAAGAAGACATTTACAACCTTGTTGCTCATAACCACTATCACAGAATTCCTGATTGGAGAGCACTCACAGCAGATGAAGAAGAGAAGCTTTTAGAAAAAGGACTTAATCGAGTTACAGATACATGTATTCCAGAAGATGAGGCCATGAGAAAAATTGAAGCACTACTAAATGCTGAATGGAAAAGAGCTGACGACAAAGGTGAGTCAAATCCACCGCATTTTTATTTTTGGCAACTATTAAAAAATCCAGAATTTAAAAAAGAATATCAAATTGATCCAAAAGATTCATGGATGATTGCTGCAATGGAAAAAAATCTACCAATCTATACTCCAGGTTGGGAAGATTCAACAAATGGAAATATGTACACTGCTGCCGTTATCGATGGAAGAATTAAAAATGTTCACACTGTTAACTCTGGAATCCAAACCATGATGAGATTAGCTGCTTGGTATACAGAAACTTCAAGTGTAAACTCCATTGGATTTTTCCAAATAGGTGGAGGAATTGCCGGCGACTTCCCAATCTGTGTTGTTCCAATGCTAGAGCAAGATCTTGAGAGAAAAACTCCGCTATGGGGTTACTTCTGTCAAATTTCAGATTCAACGACTTCGTATGGTTCATACTCTGGTGCGGTTCCTAATGAGAAAATTACATGGGGAAAACTCGACAGAAACACTCCGAAATACATTATCGAATCTGATGCGACCATTGTCGCACCACTTGTTTTTGCCTATGTTTTATCTTGGTAAAATGATTCTGTTAAAATTAAGTTTATTTAAAATGTAATTATGCCGATACACCTCTAGAGAGAAAACTCTAGAGGTGTTCATGAAAAAACTAACGATAATATCCCTTCTATTTATATCTGCTTGTTCCTCAACTGAAAGTATCGAATCAAAAATGGGAAGATATAGCGCTAGAACAAATGGAAAAACTCCAAAGGCACAATTAAATATCTCACCAATTGAATTTGAAAAAATTGGAGCGCGCACTCCTGCCTCCGCTGATACAGAAAGTACAAATTATAAAATGGAAGAAATGCCAAATAAAAGAGCTTACTTTGTGGCATTATTAAATCAATACTACGGCCTCTCACAGTTTTTTAGTGACAAAAAAGAGCTGAACTCGTGTCCAAATTTTCATAATGTTTGGCTAAATTTGAAAAAACCTCAAGAATATATTACTTATAAACCAAGGTTTACATTGAGCGATCTAAAAAGCGATGCAACTTATTCCAAAAATCCAATCTTACTCCTTCCCGTCGACAGCACAGCAAAAACAAGTTACGACCTCTATAAAGATGGGTTTATTAAAACTGAAGCTGATCTATATAAAAACCTCAATCTTGCACTTTTGTACAAAGTTTCACAAATACATTTAGAAGTTACAGAACTTTGTGAATATGGAAGTAGTGACGATTATTTTATCTATGAAAACTTCATCACTTATTCTAAAGATAAAAATGATGACAAAATGGAAAAACGTTTAGGCCTTGCACTGAGAAATAATATTTTAATCAATCAGGCCATAATTAGCTCCATGGACATTCCTAAAAAAACTGCAAATAGAACGATCGCCAGTGAATCAATAAAAAAAGACGACGACTTGAAGACTATATTATCAAAATTCAATATGCCTTGGGCAGAAACATATTTTATGGGCCTAGAAAACAAATAGGCGGTTTCTAGAGCTCATAATTAATAGATTTGTTTCACTACTCACAATATCTGTAAAAATAGCTGAATAGGCATGGCCCAATTCAAACTTGCCCTGGATTGATAGATCACTTGGATTAATAGACCATACTTCCCCAGTTAAGTTTCCAATAATAATTGAATCACGGTGTTTTATTATTGAAGTGAAAGATGACTTAGAAATACTCATCTTTTTAGAAACATTGAGATTTTTATCAGTTACAACAATCTCACCTAAATTTGTTCCATAAATTAATTTATCCCCAAATGCTACAGGCGAACGCAATGAAATAAAATCTGCTTTTTTTACAATTTTTCCAGTTTGAGGATCTAAAATAACCACTGGATTACTTTGAGAGCCGATGAAGACTTGGTCGTTAAAAATATATGGATCAGAATCTACATCTAAAAACTTTGTGGCCGATGAAAGCTTGGTTTCAAATAACAAAACGCCTTCTTCTAAACTTAAAGCCGCCAAGGTTCCATCTGCAAAGCCAATGTACACCTTATTTTTATATACTATTGGACTTGATACGTGTTGAAGCGTCGTTAGATAGGAAATTGTTTTTTTAAAGCCCCAAAGAATTTTTCCAGTTGAAATATCTAAGCAAAACACTTGATGATTTCTCAGGTGAAAAATTATTTTATCTTTATATACTGTCCCTTTTGATTCAATTGGTGCTCCAAGATCGACATTATAAAATACTTCATTACCATTTTTTAAACTTCTAGCGATGACTCTACCGTTACTAGTTCCATAGATTACTTTATCGTCATAAAAACTTGGTGCTGAATGATAAGTGCTTCCATCAAAGACACTCCAAACTTCACGGCCATTAGAGAGTTCAAATGCGTGGAAAAAGCCGTTGTTATCACCAGTGTAGACAATACCATCAAAAACCCCAGGCCCCATTAAGGCAATTGGCAGATTGCCAGAATCAAATTTTGGATCAAAGTTTTTAATCCAAATAGGGCGAAAAGCATCTTCAACTTTCTTTTCATTTTTTGGAAGGTAGCTTTTTAAGTCAACTCCCGCGCAAGAAGCGAGCATTAACAACATTAACGTAAATAAAAGAAAAGGTACTGATTTTTTTTTCACGTAAATCCTTACTTAACTTCTGAAAGATAGAGCTTGGCCATTTTAACGAATTCAAGATCGGTGTTTGCCTTATTCACAACATGATCAAAACTCGATTTTGCCTTGTCCTTATCCCCTAATTTAAGATAATTTCTTCCTAAATCGAGATAAGTTTTACCTTTAAAAACATCCGCATCAGATTTTGAAATATCAAGTAAGACATCGACAGCTTCCTTATATTTTCCCATATCTTCATAGACAACTGCCATTCTAATTTTTATAAAATACTGAGCATACATATTAGAATTAAGCTTCTGTGACATTTGTAGAATTTCTAAGGCCTCATCGGATTTTCCATTTTTTATAAGAAGATCAGCAGTCTTTAAAGAGACAGGAATTAAGCCTAAATAATTCCCTACGTCTTTATACATTAACTTGTAGGCCTTAATTAATTTTAAACTATCTTTATCTGCTTCAAATTGAACTAATTCAGTGTTTGTAAAAGAATAAATTCGTGAATTGTACTCGACTTTAGATAATTTTTTTTGATGAAAATAATAGCCACCACCAAAAACAGAGGCCAAGATAACAAATGTGCCCAAAATAACAATATTTCGGTTATCAACAACCCACTTTCCCCAATCTCTATCGGCCCAGCTTGAAACATTATTGGAATTAACTTCGGCAATATTCGTCATTACTTCTTCCTCGCTTAAAAATTATTAAACTAATTCTAAAAGGCCTAAGTTAAGTTGTCAAAAATAGAGAGCTTAGTTACAATAAAAAGTAAGAAAATATACTTTACTGCACCGAGTACTGTTCATGGAGGATACAATAGTGACGATTTTTTTAAGAATCTCTAAAACTATATCGCTGGCGCTCATTGTTTTTTTCGCCCTAACGTCTACTGCTTTTAGCTATGATAAAGTTGGAAGACTGGGATTAGGCTTCAGTAACCAGCTCAAAAATGATTTCCCTGGATTTTCTTTTAAAATGCAAAAAAATAGATCTTTTGCCTTTGGAGGAATTGTTGGATTTAATTCTGCAAGTGCTGACGGTGGTTACGGTGCGGGAATAAAAGTATTTAGAAATATTTTTGATGAGCCTCAATCTAATTTTTATATTGCGGGTCTTGGAGCTCTTTTATCCAATAAAGTTAATGGTACAGCCTATTCTGGTTTTCAATTTGATTTAAGTTTTGGTTCTGAGTTTCACCTCTCAGGTATTAATTCTATCGGATTTAGTTTTGAATTTGGAGTTAGTGCAAACAAAAAACAAAATTTTGCCTTCCAGACATTAGGTAATTCATTTATTGTTTCAGGAATTCATTTTTACCTATGAGTTATTTAAAAATACTTTCTCTTTTTTTTGCTATCTTACTTGTGTCGGGAACTAGTTTTGCCCAAGAAGGTAACGATATATTTGCGGCCGATGATGACGATCTCAACATCGGGGGCGATATTTTTACTGATTTTAATGAAGAACTAGAAAATTCAAAAATTGTTGAAGATGAAAGATTCTATCGCTTTGGACGTTTTTTTTCATTTAATGTTGGCCTTGGCTTTACTTGGTTTGACGGCAATCGCGGAACTGCATATGAAAACCTGCCTCCATCTTATTCGATGAGCTTTACTTTTTTCAAAGATTTTCAGACAGCATTAAACCTTGGGCTTGAATACTCCAAACACACCATGTTCCTCCCAGATAGGACAGAAGGATATCAATTTGCCGTTGGAAATATTGAAGTGAGCATGCTTCGAGTTTTTTTGGGCTATCGTTATTATATTGAAACCTCCAATCTCGGGACAGCGATAACCTACTCAAACCCATATTTTATTGGTCGACTTGAGTATTGGTACCAAACAAATAAATTTGTTGATCAGCGAAGCCTCGACTCCGAATCTGGAGGGGGCCTTGGAACGGCAATTGGCTTTGGATTAGAGTTTCCAATCGAATATCGCGAATCATATTGGGGAATTGAATTTCTCTACCACAACGTTAATTTTTTCGATAAAAACACAAACCGTTACCAACCTCATCATTCAAACCCAAACGGCGTCGGATATGATGATTTGGCCGGTGGCGCCTACTCAGCAATGATAAACTACGTCTTTAACTGGTAGATTGAATTATTCAATTTCCTTCATACGTCTTTGTAATCTTCGATTTAAATCTTCACCTGTTCTAAAAATTAAATGGATTGGTGTATTTGATAAATCAAATTGTGTTCTCAAACCATTTTTAAGATAGCTCTTATAATTTTCAGGAATTCCTTTTGACAAATTTGTAAAAAATAAAAAAGTTGGTGGCGAGCATTTAACCATAGAAGCATACTTCACTTTAAAGCGCTTTCCTTTGGCATGCTTCATTGTCACCTGATTACTTTCAATCAATTGATAAACATAGCGATTTAAAACCCCTGTTGAAATCATACTATTTCTAATTAACACCGTCTTTTTAATCGATTCCTTTAATCGTCCGATATGTGACCCATGTTTTGCAGAAATTGTGATAATGTCACAGTAATAAAGCCATGGAATCTTCGCTCGCAAATCTTTAATCCACTCTTTTTTCTCTTTTTCATCTGCAAATTTGCCAGATAAAAGATCCATTTTATTTAGCGCTACAATAACAGACTTCCCTTTTTCAAGTGCAATATCCATCAGTCTTCGATCTTGGTGAGAAATTCCAATCGTGGCATCAATCATAACAATGACGATATCTGACTCTGTAATTGATCGGAGTGAACGATAAACTGATTGTTGTTCAATAAAACCTTCAATCGATTTTTGGCGTCTAATTCCGGCAGTATCAACGATGTGAATTGATCTCCAATGAGATCCAATATTCACTTCCTCTTCTTCTATTTCCTCGGGAGCTGTTTCTAATTCTGTCTCATCTAATTCAGTGTCATCAACACTAAATACTGATTCATATATTTCCTGATCTTCTGGCGTAAATTCATTTTCTTCATTTTCAGATAAAACAGAGTCATAATCAAGTTCAAGGTTTTCATTTTCGCTATCATCGTAAAAAGGTTCATCATCATTGAGCGAATCTTCTTCATAAATAGGCACGCCACTTGTACTTTCTTCTTCAATATTGTAAGCATCACTCAATGAACGATAAATATCTGGATTATTCTTTCTAAACTCTTCGTATTGTTGAAATAATAAATTGTCATCTTTCAAAAAACCTACGTCTGTCGATAATTTTTCAGCACTCATACCAAAATACAAATCAAAAAATCCTTCAATCGGATCGACTGTTGTTCCTGGAATATCACTTACGAGAGCGCGCTCAGAACCCAGTAAATGATTTAGCAACGTCGACTTCCCAGCATTTGGTGCTCCGATCAATGCAAGTCGGGCCACAACTTTTTCACGCGGAGTTACTCCTTTTGATAATTGAACATGTGGATTGATAGTAGATTCATCATTAAAATTCACAATTTTATTTTGCAATTTTAATCTTAAATCAATTAATCCAAGCCCATGCTCTGCAGATAATTTTATAAAATGTTCTTCATCTAAACCTAGATTATAAAATTCAAATTCATCGCCTTCTTGTCCATCAGAATCAAACTTATTAATTAAAAGCCAAAATTCTTTATTGCTTGCTCGCAAATAATCAGCGATCGTTTGATCATAAGGAAGAAGCCCCTCGCGTGCGTCTACTACAAATAAAATTAAATCGCTCTCAACTATCGCCATTTTCGCTTGCTCAGTCATGATATTAAAAAATTTATTCATGACTTGATCGCGAAGCTTAGGCACATTTTCTTCAATCTTGTCAGGATAAAACCCACCTGTATCAACTAAGATCGCATCAACCTCAGGATTTTTTCCATGGGCCTCAATTGTCATAATTCCATAATGGCGATCTCGCGTAACTCCAGGTCTATCATGAGTAATGGCCTTATGGGCCTTTCGCATGAGACGATTAAAGATGGTGCTCTTTCCAACATTTGGTCTTCCAATTAACGATACGACCATTGAACGTCTATACATACAATTTCTCCACTATTTCTTTTTCCAAACTCGATTTGAATCTTTCGCACGCGGCAGGCCGATTTCTTCTAAAACAAAATTATTTTTAAACCACTTCGGCGAAACCTTTACGTGTAAATTTAAATGAACTGGACCACCAGTCATCGCTTCGATTTTTTGCCTTGAGCGAATACCAATTTCTTTTATCATAGATCCCCCACTTCCAATCACGATTGCTCGTTGCGAAGGGCGGTTTACTAATATGGACGCTGAAATGTGAGACTCAAAAAGACTAGGATCTTTTTTCGATTTAATATCCTTATACTCTTCAATCACGACAGCAACTTCATAGGGAACTTCATCTTTTAATAATTCAAATGCTTGCTCTCTAATATATTCAGTTACAAAAAATCTTTGATTTTTATCTGACACATCTCCATTTGGATAAAGATGCGGCCCTGGCTTAGCTCTTTTAGATAACTCTTCTGTCAGTACATTAATGTTATTACCTTCTTTTGATGAAATCACAAAATACTTCTCAATTGATGGCAATAATTCTTTTGCTTTTGCAATTACCTCATTTAGTGGCAATGACTCTGCCCCCTCTATTTTATCCATCTTTGTAAAGATAACCCAAGTTGGCCCGAGTTCTTCTTCAATATTCTCTTTAAACTCTACGAACTGAGACATGATTTCTCTTGATATATCAATTAACAAAAGATTCAAGTCGGCCCCCTCTAAGCTGTCTCTTGCCTGCTCGTTTAATCTTTTATTGAATTCTTGATTTGATTTATGTAGGCCCGGAGTATCTACTAAAATAATCTCAGTGCGATCTACTGTAAAAACGCAATGAAATTTATTTCGAGTTGTCTGAGGCTTGTTTGTTACAATAGACAAATCCATTCCAACCAGTCGATTTACCAATGAGCTCTTTCCAACATTTGGCGCTCCTAAAATAGCGGCCATGATGGACTTATTGTGTGGGTGTTGATTCTCTAATAACATACTTACCTCTTAAAATTTATATCAACTGATTAGTTAGTGCTTTCTTTGCTAATTCTTTTTCAATCTTCTTTTTTGACGTCCCAATATCCTTTAAAATCAAACGATCGTTAATCCATAGTTCGACTTCAAAATCAGTACCTCTGTCATAAAAGCGATACTCTGGGACTGTCATATATTTTTTCATTACTTCTTCTTGTAAGCTCGATTTTGGATCAAATTCACTTGCACTAAAGCGCGAATAAAATTCAACTCCATTTTCTTTTTCAATATTTTTAATTAACTGAGTGAATACATCGCGACAGCGATCAAATCCACTTTCAATAAAGACTGCAGCAAATATTGCTTCAAATGCATCGGCCTTAAGTGAATTTTTAAAAAAACCTTGAGCTTTTAATTCTCCCTTACCTAAAAATAAGGATCCCCCTATTTCCAAGTAATCGGCCAAACTTGAAAAGCTTAACTCATTAACCAAACTTCCCCTAAATTTAGAGAGCTCCCCTTCATTTAATTCGGGGTACTTTAGTATCAGTTCGGTTGTAATAATAGAATTTAAAATTGAGTCACCAAGAAACTCAAACTTTTCATTATTTTCTAGGTTCTTATTTTTAAATTCATTTGAAAAACTTTTGTGAGTAAGCGCTGTAATCAAGTTTGATTTTTTTTGAAATTGATAGGCCAATTTTTTTTCTAAAATATCTAGTGATTCAATATAAATGTCTGATGTATTTTTTAAATTACTACTCGTGTAAAGTGCAGTAAGCCAATTCGTCACAGTGCTAAATTTGGCCGAATCTAAAACTTTGTTCGATGTATTAAAGGTGATCATATGCAATTACTGCTCACTAATATTCAATTGTTAACGCTGTCCTTTTATCACCGCATCGGGCCTTTAACAAGTTTACTTTTAAAGCTTGTTAATTTTTACCTACCCTGATACTATCGCCCACCTAAAGCTTTGAAATTTATGCCAACTTTTTTGGCACTTAACCATAAGAGATCACAGACATGAACATGAACACAAACACACAAACTTTGTCCCAAACGAACTCAATTATTCCAGTCAATGCTGAGCTTTATCTTCTAGAACAGGAGTTCTATGCTAATTTAAAGGCCCAAGGTAAAAGCCAAAACACACTTAAAAACTACAAAACAGACCTAGACTGCTATAACAACTATTTAGTGACAGAGTATGGATCTGTAGATGTTAAGAATTTTGATCAGAACTTAGTTAGTCAATATGGGCAGTTTTTAGAGAAAAAATATACTTCAGACAACTCAAGAAGAAGACGCGTTCAAGCACTTAGAATCTTCTTTGATTTTCTTCTACAAAAAGGTCTAGTTCTTTCTAACCCTGTTAGAAAACTTCCAACGTCACCAAAGTTTTTAGATATCCCGCGTCCGACTCCATTTATCGACGTTAAAACATTTTGGAGTCACCTTGTTACTGAATCAAGCACACAAGACAAAATTCAAGAGCTATTAAGTAAACGAAATCAAGTTATTTTCTTACTTATCTTCGGTGCTGGACTAAAAGTTTCAGATCTTTCTTCTTTAAAATTTGACGATATCACTTTAAACGCTGACAACGATGAAGAGGCACGAGTTTTAATCAGACACCCAAAGAGAGATGCTTATACAGTTCCGCTTCCAATGATATTTAAAACTATTTTTGCTAATTACGTTCTCATTTTAAATGAGATGAAAGAAAAATCTCAAATTCAATTTGATAATCTACTTTTCTATGCAAACCCATATAGAATTATTTCTGGTGGCCTTTCTCCTCGAGGCGTTGAAATTATATTTGAAGATTACAGAAATAAATTGATGATCACACTGACTCCAAAATCACTTCGTCAGGCATGTATCTTTAAATGGATTCAGCAAGAAAGAAATCTTTCATTAATTAAAGAATGGCTAGGTCTTGCTCCATCTTATGATTTAAAATTGTATCTAGAGCACGCTCCGAACTTCCAATATAATGAAGATGCTATTTCTGATATTTATTCTGGAATCAAACATTAATTTTTAATAGTTCTTATGTCTTCCGGTCTCTTGTAGACCGGATGACCTAGGTCTTGGTCTAAGTGCCATCGATCGATCATTTGTTCCCGTTTATCAAGTCTATAAAAATCTAATTCTTTATCGATACTATCAAGCCTATAAGCAAGTTCTCGTTGCAATCTTATTTCATCATTTCGTTCAGTAACCAATCGATCTAATTCTTTTATTTTCTCTTTTTCTAACTCAGAAATTTTTCGATCAATATCGGCAACGGCCTGAACTTTTCTTTCTTCATAACTAAAAAGATTCTGATTTATTGAGTTTAATTGAAACATAAAATCTTTTTTCTTTTTAAGTAAACTCGCACGATAAACTGATGCCTCTCGAACACGAATGGCCAGTTTTTCTGACTTAAATATTAGTGCAGTTCCTCGCCTAAAATACTCTGCTGTTTTAAAGCAAGGGTGCAAATCTTTTACAAACATAACAAAATGTTCTTCTTCAATACTTCGAATATAGGCCTCACAATAATCGCCATTTTCCATATTCTGAATTTTAAATTGAACAAAATCTCCAGCGCGAAAGTAACGAGCATTTTTATTTTCACTCGAAACTTTTACGATTGTTCCTGTATCATCTCTATCGGTAACTCTTCCTGAAAACCTAGAATAATCTTCATTTGGATCATAAAAGGAATCAGCATTTATTACTAATACTTCCTCTGGTACTTTATTTTTTTTAGTTGGAGGCGGAGCTTCTTCAAAAGCATTAACATTAGGCCCTTTAATCAAACAAAAAAGAAGGAATAAGATGTTTTTCATATCTATTTATTATATGCTAAAATTCATTCGAGTACACAGGTAGGAAAATCCTGACTTATTTAATCTTTTATTAAGAGGTGAATTATGCAATTTTTTATTGATACTGGAATTATTTCTGAAATTAAAGAAGCTGTTTCGTTGGGTATTATTGATGGTGTTACTACCAATCCATCACTGATTGCAAAAACTGGTCGCTCACAAGAGGATGTAATTCGAGAGATTTCTGAAATTATTGACGGGCCAATTTCAGCAGAAGTTATTGCTCTTGATTCTGAAAATATGATTAAAGAAGGCCTTGCGCTTTCTAAAATTCATAAAAATGTTGTTATAAAGCTCCCTCTTACAGAAGACGGAATTAAGGCCTGTCGTTATTTTTCAGACAACGGGATTAAAACAAACGTGACTCTATGTTTTTCTATGAACCAGGCCCTACTGGCCGCAAAGGCAGGTGCAACTTACATTTCTCCATTTGTTGGGCGTTTAGATGACATCGGAAATAATGGAAATGACCTCATCAGAGAAATCCGCGCCCTTTATGATAACTATGGATATCAGACACTTATTTTAGCGGCTTCTATCCGCCATTCGGCCCATGTACGAGAAGTTGGGCTTATTGGTGCAGATGTGGCGACAATGCCTTTAAATGTCATAAAGTCCCTTTATAAGCACCCATTAACTGATAAGGGTATTGAAATCTTTTTAAATGACCATAAAAAAGCAAATTTAAAGTAATTTTTTAACTTAATTGACCGATTAATTCTCTATGAATAGAAAAGTAATTTTTACTTTAATCGGTCTTATTTTCCTTTTTTCTTGCAAAGAGCAAGTTAAAGAAACAACGACAAACAGTACCCCAAATTTAAATTCCAGCTGCAATATTGCAAGATGGCCTAACGACAAACTGCCAATTAATTTAAAAATGGCCCCTAGTTTTCAACCTGATTTTGGAGCAAGTACTTTAGTCGATAGTTTAAACCCAATCGAGCAAATGGCAAAAAAGTGGAATGACTCAGTCACTGCTCTTTCATTTTTTAACCTACCAATGCCATTAACCTCCAATGAAGGATATGACAATCTCAACAGTTTTTACGATGGCGAGATGGGGGTTTATAAGTCTTCCACATGGTTTAATGATGTACGATCGTCAGTGTTGGCGATCACTTTATTTTATGGCCGCTTGAGATCTCATGCGACACTTGGAAATTATATTGAGCTATCTGAGGCTGATATTATTGTAAATGACAAAAACTATAATGGTGATTTTGAAGTTGAACCAATTAACTTTTTAATTGATGGCGAAAGTAAATGGAATTTGCATACAATTATTTTGCACGAGATGGGGCATTTTTTAGGACTCTGTCACGACAATTTAAATAGCTCAATTATGCGTCCCTACTATTCTAAAACACGAAAAGAATTATTCACTTTTGACCAGACAAAAATTCGCGACCTTTATATTAACAATGTCAACACACTCGGAAATAGTGTGAATACCAATGCAATCTCAATGCCCGATGGAACATTTGTCAAAGGTGTTATCGAACTCGATCGAACAGGAAAATGTAAACACTATATAAATAATAAATTGGTGTATGAGCACTGAGCTCTATTTTCTAAATCCAACTCTTTGATGAACAATATGTTCTATCTTTTTGTTTGGAAAATAAGTAAGACAAACCATTAATCCAAACCGCGCATTTATTTCAGTTCCTGTGATTAAAAATCCTTTCTTTAATTTTGGAATTAAAACTGCGTTGTTACTTGAATGGTGCTTTGATGTTATTTCTTGAAATCCATCTAGGGATACTTTCTCTATCGTTTTATCTAGAAGTGTCTTATAAATACTCTTTCCTCTATATTCTGGATAAACGGCACTGTTGCACATGTAATACTCATGATTCGACTTAGCAAATCCCCACGACCAAGCAATCAGGCGGTCACGATCGTAGGCGACTAAAAATAATTCATACGATAGCTGGATATAGTCATTTAATTTTTTGCGCTTTTCCTTCTCTTCATTTGTCAAAAGACTATCTAAATCCAAGGTATTATTTTCAGCAAATATAATCGGCCGATGAATCTTAAATAAAGGCCAAAACTCTTCAGAGGTTATAAAGCGATATTCGATCTTCATTTCCACTCACTATATTTTGTGCAAACAAAAAGGCCCCGAAAAACGGGGCCTTTTTATTTATGCATTTTAATTTTAAATTCTATTTCAAAGTATTTTTAATTGCTTTAAAACCTTCAAAATCAGTTGCTGCAATTTCAGAAAGCATTTTTCTGTTTAAAGTAATGCCAGTCTTTTTTAAAGCACCCATAAATTTTGAATATGAAGTATCAAGCGTGCGAGCTGCTGCTGCAATTCTCACAACCCATAATTTTCTCATATCTCTTTTTAGTAATCTTCTTCCAATATAAGCATAGTGAAGTGCTCTTTTTACAGTTTCAGAAGTATGTTTATACTTTGTTCTTCTATCAAAATGAAAACCTTTTGCTAGTTTTAAAACCTTATTTCTTCTTCTTCTTGCTTTAAAACCTCTTCGTACGCGTGCCATTTTCTACTCCTTCTTTAACGATCTTCTGGGGGTATTCTTAATACGCTTGGGCCCAAAAATCAGTTCTTTTATATATTCTATCTATTAACTTTTATACAACTAAAAAGCGTATGGTAACATTCTTCTTACTTTTTCATGCTCAGCTTGGTGAACATAACCAGTTTGTCCCGCTCTATTTTTTACTTTAGTGCTTTTATGCTCAAGCTTATGTCTTAGACCACATTTCGATCTCTTAACTTTTCCAGTTCCTGTGACGCTATATCTTTTTGCGGCAGATTTTCTTGTCTTCATTTTTGGCATGAGTTACTCCAACTTTTATAACTTAAATTTTATAAAACACAATTAAAGACGGTATAAATACCAATAACTGCATCATTTGTAAAAGGTTTTTTTATTTTTTCACTGGTTTTTTAGTCGATGCAAGAATGGCAATGATTCTATTTCCCATAAGTTTTGGCTCGGACTCAACCGCCGCTCCCATAGCGACAATTGACTCAACGATCCCTTTAAATTTTTCCATTCCTGCGTCTTTATAGGCCATTTCACGGCCACGAAACTGCATAGATATCTTAATCTTATCACCTTGCTCTAAAAACTTATTGCACTGATTGAGCTTAACTTCTAAGTCATGTTGCTCAATATTTGGACGTAGCTGTATTTCTTTTAAATTTACGACGATTTGCTTTTTCTTCGCCTCTTGAGCTTTCTTTTGAAGCTCGTATTTATATTTACCAAAATCGATAAGCTTAACAACTGGCGGGCTTGCCGTAGGAGAGATTTCTACTAAATCTAATCCTGCATCATCTGAAATTCTTCTGGCCTCAGACATGGAAACAACACCATATTGAGTTCCATCATCGCCTATTAAGCGACACTCAGGAATTCTAATTTGCTCATTAACTCGTGGGCCGTGATCTTTTTTATTGTTATTGTTATTTGAATTTTGTGAAAAATTTCCTTGTCTAGAATTAGGACTTTGATCTTTTATAATTAACCTCTCATTTTTTAGGTCCACCCATTGAACCTTTTGAAATCGCTAGTGAACAATATAATATTATTTTTTAAAAAGTTGAAGCCCTAATTTCATAGAATCACAGTAAATATAAATATCAAAATCTAAAAATGTCTTAGCTAGCTCACTATATATTAGACCTAATTGATCTAATTTTTCATGAGTTAGGTCTAAATCGTATGAAATAGACTTACGATAATCAGTAAAACTGTGTGTAGAAGGAAGTGTGGTAACGGGGCCAGTAATTCGAAGAAATGGGCCCTCTAAGGCAGAACTTGATACGAGCTTAAAATAAATACGCGCTGTGACAACTCTAAGTCCTGAAATTTCTAATAATAAACTTGCAAGCTTAGAGCTTCGCCCCATAGCGAAATTAAAATCTGCATAAGAGAATGACTCTTTACTGCCAATAAGCCTTAGGGCCTTATAGCTCGTTTGTTTAAGTTTTAACTTCATCTAATTTTTTATCAGGGACATTAACTCTGTTCGAGATTCCATTTTTTCTAAAAATACTCCACGGAGAGATGAAGTCACCATAACAGAGTTCTGTTTTTCAACACCTCGGCAAGTCATACAAAAATGCTTGGATTCAATAATACAAGCAGCCCCCTTGGCCCCTAAATTATCCATTATGCTCTTAGTGACCTGATTTCCAATTCTCTCTTGAATTTGAAGTCTTCGAGAAAAAACTTCTACAATGCGAGCAAGCTTAGATATTCCAACAACTTTTTTATCAGGAATGTAGGCAACATGTGCTTTTCCAACAAAAGGTAAAAAATGATGCTCACAGGTTGAATAAAACTCAATATCCTTTAATAAAATGATTTGATTGTGAGGAATAACGTCATCTTCTTCAAAGGTTGTAAAAATTTTTTCTGAATCTTCTAGATATCCTCCAAAAATTCTATTCCATGATTTTATCATGCGTGTAGGAGTGTCTCTTAGACCTTCACGATTTGGATTTTCTCCCAAATAATTTAAGATGGTTAAAACAGCTTCTTTTACCTTCTCCTTGTCACCTGAAAATTCTTTTACATTTTTACGATCAGTCATAGTCTAAAACCTAGTTAATGAGTTTTGTTAATAATAAGCTTTGGAGCTCGGATTCAAAACGCCCACTAGCTTCAGCTAATTTAGAAGAATCGGAAATGGTATAGAGTCCTCCCTCTTTATCTACTAGCTTGGAGTGAATGTAATACTCTAAGCTCGATTTTGAAAGAGGTACGGAATAACTTTCAGGGTAGCGAATGAGACGCTGTAATTTCTTCTCTTCTTCAAAAATTTCTTTATAGCGTTTTGTATATTGATCCATCTTAAATCCACTCGGAAATTCTCGATGAAGGTCCTTAAGTGTTAAACCGCAAATGTAATAGGCCTCAATCAAATAATTACAAGACCTAGCAAATGGGGCAACTGATTTTAAGATTTGGTAGAGCTCTTTATGAGTAAGATTCATACACTCTTCCAGGCCCGTCACCTGGCGGCCAATAGAATCAGAAATAATATCGAGGGCCTTTTGTAAAAATTCGCGCACGGTAGGTAAATAAAACTCATGAATGAGCTGTCTTCTTTGAGATGCAAAGAATTTTTTAAGATCTTCAACATTGTTAATATGGCCTGAAAAAAGATTCATCCATGCCATATGAACAATCCATGGAACTAAAAAATGGTGAAGAATCGTATTTTTAAAATATAAGATCTCTTTTCTAGCTTCATCTTTAATCGAATAAAAAACTACTTTTCCAGTTGTATTTCCTATCGCATCTACTTTCTTATTTCCAATTAAAATATCAATTGTTCTGCCTAAGGTCTTCTCATAGTTAGATAAATTCATCGAATCTGTTATCGGAATATTAAACTTATTACAAAATAAAATCATATGCTGAGCTTTGGCGAGAATTTCTTCCCACTTAAGCGCTCCACTTGGTTCATCTAGTAAAATCATGGCAATGATAGAAGTTGGGGTTACACGCATATTTTTTCCAACTTCAATAAAGCAATCAAAGGCCAATTTTTGTGTCTGAGACTTTAAATTTAAAGAAAGGTCATCGACAATCAGAGGATTACCTAGATTAATATGGATATTACCAAAGCGATAAGAAAATAAAGTCACTAGCCCAAAAACTTGAGCAGGACTTTCTTTTTTCTTTTTGCCACCTTCAGATTCTTTAATTAATGACTTTTGCTCTGGAACATACTCATGAGCAATACTCACAGGAATAAACATCAAATTTTTTCGTCGCTCTATAGGCAATGCAAAATGCGCCTCAATGAGCATTTGATAAAGCCCGTAGCGAGGAGGAAGAAGTTTTCCAGTTCGCGACCTGCCACCTTCGAAAAAAAACTCTATCGGATTTCCTTTGTAAAGCATGTAATAAAGATAGGCCTCTAGCCCAATTTTATATAAAATATCATTGGCAAAACTTCTTCTAATAAAAAAGCAACCAGAGCGACGAAAAAGTGGGCCAATAGGAAAAATATTTAAGTTATTTCCACCAGCAACATAAAGCGGTGTTTTATACTTTTTAAAATAAACATAATTAATCGCCAAGTAGTCCGCATGAGATTGGTGGTTTGGAACTAGAACGATGTTATTTTTTTCTAACATCGATGGGATATCTAAATTATTGTCGTTAAAATTAATCCCATCATAGAGTGGAGATAAGGTTGCATCCAAAAATTTTTCAAATGACCTAAGAAAAGGTAGGGATAATTCTGCTCGAATTTCTTTTAGAATTAAGATTGCTTTATCTCTTTCGTCGAGACGATTTCCAATTCTTTCTTTTAATTTAGGATATGAAAGATAGATCTCTTCCATCTCTGTAAAATTAACGAAGGGATTTAAGTTTGAAATATAATCTAATACTGACATTAATTTCTAACCCCGTGTGGCTTTGACTCACTCATTCCTGAGGCAGTCATTTGCATAAATAGTGCAACTTCACTCATGGCCTTAATATTATCAACTCCAAGATAAGTCATCCCCGAACGCAAACCTCCCATTAATTCATTGATCACATGAACAACTGAACCTTTACAAGGAATAAGGGTTGACTCACCTTCTGCGGCCATTCCTTGAGGCATTTCACCTCGCCAAGAAACTTGTGCTGCCTTTGATGCCATACCTCGATACTGCTTCATTCCCCCTTTTAACTCACCTGGAGTTTCAAGCGTACCTGACACTAACGATCCAAGCATTACAGTACTAGCGCCAGCACATAATGCCTTCACGATGTCCCCTGAATTTTTAAGGCCACCATCAGCAATAACTGGAATTTGATGCTTAGAGGCCTCATGCACGGCCATCGCAATTGCTGTCAATTGAGGAACTCCATGACCTGTAATAATTCTAGTTGTACACATTGATCCTGGGCCAATTCCAACTTTAACTGCATCTGCTCCGCGATCAATCATTCGCTTTACCCCATCGCTTGTAGCGACATTTCCTGCGATAACATCGATTTTAGGATATTTTTTCTTAAGATAATCAAGTGTCTCAAGCATCATTATTGAATCACCGTGAGCAATATCAAGCGTGATAATTTGAATACCGGCCTCGGCCAATCGGTCGGCCCTTCTCATTCCTTCTTCTTTTACTCCAATCGAAGCGGATATAGGCATATTAAGTCCATTGGCCTTTAAATAGGTCTTAATTTCTTCTACCATTTTCACTTGCTCATCTTCATTCATAAAGCGATGAAGAGAGCCAATTCCTCCTAATGTGGCCATACTTTTTGCCATTTCAGTTTCTGTAATGGTGTCCATATTGGCAGTTATAACAGGAATATCGATTGAATAATTTTTTGTAATTTTAGTTTTTAAACTAGGGTGTCTTCTTGAAGAAATTTCTGAATATCTTGGAACTAATAATACATCATCAAAGGTAAGGCCCGTGCCTCTTTCTAAAATTTCGCTAGCATTAAACATTAATTGCATAAAATCTCCTCAGCTAAATTTTGGCGTACATTAAAAGCTAGCGTCAGAGGCAGTGTTTGTCTATGAACTTGTTTTAGAACTTACTTTGTAAGCATATCAGCAAAGAATATCGGAATAATTATATAGAGAATTGTGTCGCGAATAAGATAGAAGAGGACAAAATACCAAAAGGCACGAGGTGCTTTATTCCAAAGCTTCTCTGCACCTAAATATTGAATTTTTTTACTCATTGCAACCATAAATTTAGACTTTCCCCAATGCCTAAAAAAGAAAGACGGTGAACCATCAAAACGGTGGTCAAGTGCTTTTACTAAATTGAGTAATTTTTGAAACAACTTATTCATAACTATGATTTATTACCATAAGATAACTGACTTAATTAAGCCTATTTAATGATTTTAATCAAATTTCTGCCTTTCTACACTTTTATGACAAAACCATGTGCTAAATACATTATAAAATAAAATATAATCAACTAATTAAGGGCCAAAACATATGATCGATAGTCTTACTGTCATCAATTTAAAACCTAAAACAAAAATCGAAGAAATAAGTGGCGAGGCATTCCTTCTTTCGACTTGCCAAAGAACTATTCTCTTAGGACTTGGCCACGCGCCAATTAAATATGTGCCAAATACTGATGATGTCATAAAAGTTTTTCATGGCAAATCGGCCTACAAATTTATTTTAGAAACAATTCTTGGACTTCATAGCAATGTACTGGCCGAGTATGAAATTGTGGCACAATTTAAAAATGCTTATCAGGAATATGTAAAAAAAATTGATCGCAATGGACATCTCATTACGATATTGGAAAAAGTGTTTAAGGATCATAAGAAAATTAGAACTGAGCATTTATCTGAAATCGGTCAATTAAGCTATGCAGGCATCGCACGAAAAATTATTCATAACTTAAGCGATAACGACCAAGTTTTAATTCTTGGGTCAGGACAACTGGCCATTGACCTGATAAACCTTTTAAAGAAAAAATATGAAGTTCATATTTCGGCCAGAAACACGGAAGTTGTGAGTAACTTAGCATTTGAACATAACATAAAAGTTATGCCTTTCAAGGATTTCAACACTTACAAATCATATCGTTATATTGTTAATACCATCGGTGCTGATGAAGTTATTTTAGATCAAACATTTTTTAGTAATTGGCACAATGATCATAAATTGACATCAAAGAAGCTCTTTATTGATCTTGGCTCCCCCTCTGTGATACAAACTGACTTAGATATAAATCAGGGTGTATTTAGACTCGAAGATATTTTCCGTGAGAGTTTAAAACTAAGCAGAGAAAAAATGGAAAAAGTAGAGAGTGCCAAATTAGCAGTGCACACTTTAACTGAAGAGAGACAACTTAAATTTTCAGTGTCTATTCCATTTGGCTGGGAGGAGTTACAGTTTGCCTAATCAAAAAGTTTACAAGATCGGAACGCGAGGATCACTCCTTGCACTTACTCAATGTACACAAGTAAAAAATGAATTAGAAAGATTAACAGGGGATAAGTTTGAACTTGAGATCATTAAAACTCAAGGTGATCTCATTACCAATGCTCCTTTATGGCAACTAGATGGAAAAGATTTTTTTACTAAAGAATTAGATGAGGCCCTTTTAAAATCAGAAGTCGATCTCGTCGTCCATTCCTATAAAGACCTAGGCTCTGTTCGACCTGTCGGAATTGCTTTAGCAGCAGTTACAAAGAGAACCTTTGCCCACGACATTCTCTTAATAAAAAAATCGACTATTAAAAAATTAAACTCACTCACTGACTTTGTTGTTGGCACCAGCTCTCCACGAAGAATGGTGAATTTAACTGACTCTTTAAAAAATTATATCCCTAATGGGAAAAACTTAAACATTTCAACTCAAGTATTGAGAGGAAATGTAAATACACGCATTCAAAAATTAGTTAATGATGAATTCTCTGCGATTGTGCTTGCACTACCAGGGATTCAGCGCTTGTCTTTAAGCGAGAAATCCAAACTTGAATTAGAAAAATTAATCAATGATCTCGACTTTATGATCCTTCCCCAAAGTATATTTCCATCTTCTGCTTCCCAAGGAGCACTTGGGATCGAATGTTTGGAGTCTCGCAACGACAATGGGGAACTTTATAATAAATTAAAATTAATGGAAGATAAAATCACGCTTGAAGAAGTAAGGCGTGAAAGAAAGGCCTTCAATGATTATGGTGGAGGCTGTCACCTCGCAGTGGGAGTTAACGTAAGACGCGTACATGATTTTTATCTCCACTCTCATCGAGGAGAATTAAATGGGGAAAAAATTAGATATACAGAACTTGAAGGTGGCGACAAATCTAAATTAAAAGATATTCGCAATGCTTTTATTGGTCTGCCAACTTTAGATGATCAGCTAATTAAAAAAGTTCCTTGTCCAAAATTAATAAAAAAAGATTTAAATTATTTTATTAGTTCAAGATATGCAATCCCCTCTTTAAAGCTAGAAGATTCTTATTCTTCCTTGTGGGCCGCGGGCACAAAAACGATGGAAAAACTTTCTGAAGCAGGTTTTTGGGTTAATGGATCTGCCGATGGACTTGGACTTGAAGAGATTAAAAATTTTACGAACTCTTCTGTTATCAAAATGTTCTTACAAGATCATGGGCCAGTCATAAACTTAACTCACAATGAAGGTGAAAATGAAATAAAAGTTTATGATCGAGAGATCAATCCTGTTCCAGAGTCATATAATGAGAAGCTTCAAGAACATGACCTCTTTTACTGGACAAGCTTTAAGCAATATGAAATTTATACTGAAAAATATCCATACATAAAAAACAAACTTCACGCGTCTGGACTTGGAAAAACATATGCCGAGTTCAAGAAAAATAATGTTGAAGTAATCGCCATACACTCAATGGATGAAGTTAAAAAATTAAAAAAATAGAAGGTTGAAATGAGTACATCAAACTATCAAGAAGAATTATTTTCTAAATCTAAAAAATTAGTTCCTGGTGGAGTTCACTCACCAGTTAGAAGCTTTAAAGGTCTTCACACAACACCACGTTTTATAAAACGAGGTGATGGTGCATACATTTATGATGTTGAAGATAATAAATATATCGATTTTTGTATGAGTTTTGGCCCATTGATCTTAGGCCATAGAAATAAAAAAGTTGAAGAGGCACTTACAAAGGCACTTACTAATGGTTGGAGTTTTGGAGCATCAGAACCCTACTCCTTAGAGCTAGCAGAGTTACTCATTAATCGCTTGCCACATATTGAACAAATTAGATTTGTCAGCTCAGGAACTGAAGCTGTCATGACGGCCCTACGCTTAGCTCGTGGCTATACTGGAAAAAATAAAATTATTAAATTTAATGGCTGCTATCACGGACATGTTGATTCAATGCTAATAAAGGCCGGATCAGGTCTTGCTGGTACAGCTCTTGCCTCAAGCCTTGGAGTTCCTAAAGGAGTGGCCGATGATACCCTTATTTTAGAACTAAATGATATTGAAGGTGTAAAAAACTGCTTCCGTGATCACAAAAACCAAATTGCAGCTATCATTATTGAACCACTGCCAGCAAATAACGGACTACTTATTCAAGATCAATCATTTTTAGAATTTTTGCGAGAAATCACAAAAACTGAAAATGCTCTTTTAATTTTTGATGAAGTTATTTCAGGTTTTAGAGTGGCCTTTGGCGGAATGACTGAGTTAACTAAGATCACTCCAGATATCGTTACTCTTGGAAAAGTTATTGGTGGAGGACTTCCTGTTGGAGCGATTGCCGCGAAAACTAAAATCATGGAACACTTATCTCCAGTTGGTGGAGTTTATCAAGCTGGAACTTTAAGTGCCAATCCTTTGGCAATGGTTGGAGGTCTCTATACGCTGTCACAATTAAATGAAAATGCTTATCTTCAACTTTCAAAGAATACTAAAAAGATTACAAACTTATTTAGAAAATTTTTCAGTGAATATAACCATGGTGAATTTTCTCACCTAAAAGTAATTGAACACTCTTCACTATTTTGGATTTCATCAAGTGATTCTATTAAAAAAATTGGAGATATTCCTGCAACTATTAGTGATGACTTTAAAAAGCTATTTGAAGTCTTATTAAACCGAGGAATTTATCTTGCGCCGAATGCGTACGAAGTTGGCTTTGTCAGTCTTGCACATGATGAATTAATTATTTCAGAATTAGAAGAAAAATTAAAAGTGCTATGAAGTCAGAGAAAGTCCTCGTCGTCCTTTCACTTCTTTGGTCTACTGTCCTACTTTTTTTAGGGGCATGGTGGATCTATTTAATGACGAATCTAGATACGATCTTAGTCAATCTTGACCCATATCGTTTCAAGAAGATGCTATTTTGGGAAGGAAGCACATTTATCATTTTACTTTTTTTCCTATCGACATCTCTTTTGGTTTTATATCTTAGAAATCAAAAAAAAACCAAGGCCCTTCAAGATTTTTTTCTCTCACTGACTCATGAACTAAAAACTCCACTTGCAAGTATAAAGCTTCAAGGGGAAGTTATCGGTGAAATGGTTTTAAAGTATCAAGATGTAAATCTTGAAAAACTAGTTACAAGGCTCGGTGATGATACAATTAAACTTGAAACCCAGATGGATAAAATTCTTCAACTCTCAAGGCTTGAAAGGGGGGGGAACTTAAACATCACCAATCTTTCTCTAATCCCCTTTATTAAAAATGAAGCTAAAAAATGGAAGTCATCCCTTGCCATCGATGTCGTTTCAACGAATGAGCATATTGAAGTTGAGGCCGATGAATTTGCACTCGAATTAATTTTAAAAAACCTCTTTGAAAATTCTAAAAATCATGGGACAACCAAAAAAGTTAAAATTGAGATTGCTAGCGCTGGACATTTTGCAAACGTCACGTATTCCGATGGGAGTATCTTTACTGGCGATAAAAAAAAATTAACAGAACTATTTTATAAGCATAATTCTAAAAAAGGCTCAGGTATTGGTCTTTATTTAGTTAAAAAGCTGAGTACGAAAATGGGGACAAAATTTAAAATTGATTTTTCTCCATGTTTATCATTTCATTTTTCTTTTAAAATCGTGGAGACCCCACATGCTTAAAATATTAGTTGTTGAAGATGAAGAAAATTTAAGAATAACTCTTGGAGACTATCTTCTAGGACTCGGTTACTTTGTAGAGACGGCCGAAAATGGAAAAGTAGCAAGTGCAAAATTCAAAGAGATTAACTTCAATGTCATATTAATGGATATTGGACTTCCTGACACCGACGGGCTAGCACTCGCCCTTAAATTTAGATCTGAACGAAAAAATTTCACGCTTTTATTTTTATCTGCACTAAATGATCCTGAAACAAAGCTCGCAGGGCTTGAGCTAGGCGCTGATGACTATATTACTAAGCCATTTGCCCTAAAAGAACTGACGCTTAGATTGAATCGTATCATTAAATCGATTGATTACAAAAACGCACTTCCTGACGAAATTACCCATGGAAATTTAAAAATTTGGTTTAAGCGTTTTGAAGTTATGGATGGAAATCAAAATATTATCAATCTCTCGCATAAAGAATGTGCTATTTTAGAACTCTTATACACAAAACAAAATGAGGGAATCGATCGCGAAGAAATCATCGAAAAAATTTGGGGAGAAGATAAATTCCCAAGTAACAGAACAGTTGATAACTATATTGTGAAACTTCGAAAATGGTGTGAAAGTGATCCTAAAAATTCAATCGAAATACAAAGTATACGCGGAATTGGATATAAATTAATAATAAATAAATAATAAAAAAGGATATGTATGGGCCTATTTAATGATCGGACAAAAGTAAATAACAAGACAGCAGTTCCCGTTTGGTTCATGCGACAGGCCGGAAGATATCATGCTCATTACCAAAATATAAAAAAAGATTCTGATTTTATGCAAATGTGTAAAAATCCTAGCCTGGCCTGTGAAATTACAATGGGACCGATTAATGAATTTAAATTTGATGCCGCTATTTTGTTTTCAGATCTTCTCTTCCCGTTAGAACAGTTGGGCATGGGTCTAAGTTATCATAGTGGCCCTCCGACTCTAGAATTTAAACTTGAAACACTCGCTGATTTAAAAAAAATTAAATATCAAAAAGATTCAGGCCAATTTTATGACTTCCAAAAGAAGGCGTGTACACTACTGAAAGAAAGCTTACCTATAAATAAAACACTTATAGGTTTTGTTGGAGCTCCTTTTACCCTTTACACTTATGCCTGTGAAGGTTCTCATGCTGGAAATTTAACAAACTCAAAGACCGGTTTCTATGATGGACGTTTTAGTGCATTTTTAGAGAAATTATTACCTGACTTATTAATTGAGATGAAAGTTCAGGCCCTAGGTGGCGCTGATGCAATTGCTTTATTTGACACTGCGGCCGGAGAATTAACACTTTCTGAATATCGAGAATTTGTAATTCCTGAAATATTAAAACTTTGTGAAAAATTTAAACTTGAATTTCCTAATAAAAAAATTATTTATTATTCAAAGCTTACCCATACTCACTACTTAGATGAGATTTACAAACTTGACGAAAAAAATGTCATTGATGTACTTGGAATTGATTGGAGAATGAATTTGAGTGAATGTATTTTAAAATACCATAAAAAATACTACATTCAAGGAAATTTAGATCCAAGTTTTCTTCATTATCCATATCCTATTTTAGAAAAGAAAATGACCGAATTGTATCGTTCAGTTTTAGATTCAGGGGCACCAATGGATCGTTGGATCATGGGACTTGGCCATGGAGTTCTTCAAAAGACCCCAGAAGAAAATGTCTTAAATGCTGTAAAATTTATTCAAAATAATTTTTTATACTAAATGAAAAACAGAATAGAACTTTTAAATACTTTCAATCGTCCGGGATCGAGATACACTCATTTTCCCACTTATGCTCATTGGAATAATGACTTAATATCTTCTGATTGGTTTGATTATTTTAATGAAAATGCTGATTCTAAAGTAGATATTTACCTGCATATCCCTTTTTGCCATTCCCTTTGTGCCTTTTGTGGTTGCAATGTAAAAGTGATGAAAAGCCAATGTGATAATGTTGTGTATATTAATAGGATAAAAAAAGAGTGGGAAAATTACCCTGCAAGCTTAAAAATTAAAAACATTTATATTGGCGGAGGAACCCCAAACTTTCTTTCCCCCCAAGAATTAGAATCTTTACTATCTCTATTTGATCAAAAAAATATTGATAACATCACGATTGAACTTGATCCTCGCTATCTTACAAAAGATGATATTTTGGCCTACCAAAAACTAGGGATTACAAGACTTTCTATCGGCATACAAGATTTCAATCCTAAAGTTGTAAGTGCTTTAAATAGAGAGCAAACTGTCGAAGAAATTTTAGAACTCTTAACTTTTATTCAAAATCTAAATTGTTTTTCTATTAATCTTGATTTCATCTATGGCCTTCCCAATCAAAATCAAGAAGAATTTATCTCTCACTTGCGATATCTAAAAGAAATTCAAATTGATACTGTCTCTATCTATCCTTTTGCAAAAGTTCCATGGCAAAATAATTTCCAAAAAGCGATGGGGGTTTCAACTCAACTCGACTTGCAGGCGTTAAATGAGTTTTTTATCACCATTCATGATTTTTTAGAAGGAATTGGATACTCACACATAAGTATGGGGTTCTTTTCAAAAGAAAACATCCGATATCGAAGAAATATAATGGGATTTATACCTTCAAAATCAGATTCAACTATAGGCCTTGGCGTCTCTGCAATTTCCGTCTCTCCTATTGGAATGATCCAAAATGAAAAAATTTATGATCGCTATCTTTCTTTGATTAAAGATACAGGGACTGCATTTTTAAAAGGCCATAAAAAAACGATTGAAGAAAATAAGCGTGAAGAGTTTTTTGAAAATCTAATTCTAAACAATTATTTTGATGAAGCTTCTGTAGCTAAATTTCTTGTCAGTGATTTTAATTTATTTCAACGTTTTATTGAAACAATTGGAATTGAAAAAAATGCATCCGAATACACTATTTCAAAATGCCAGAGAATATTTCATAAAACGATTCTCCAGCATTTTGATCCAACCTTTAGGCCATAATACTTATACCAGAATCGACATAAATAACTTGTCCAGTAACTCCATGGGAAAGTGTTGAGGCCAGGTATACGGCCGTACCTGCCACATCTTCAGGTGTAACATTTTTTCTAAGTGGAGCTTCTTCTTCAATAATTTTTAAAAAATCTTTTAGGCCAGGAACTCCAGATGCCGCCAATGTTCTTATTGGCCCAGCAGAAATGCAGTTTACTCTAATATTTGAAGGACCTAAATCATCAGCAAGATAGCGTGTTGAAGCTTCAAGAGCTGCTTTTGCTACCCCCATTACATTGTAGCCTTTTAATACTTTCACTGCTCCATAATAGGTCATCGCCAAAACTGAAGCATCATCATTAAAGTTATTTTTTAGTGAGTGGCAAAGCCCTATTAATGAAAAAGCAGAAATATCGCAGGCCATTTTAAAGCCTTCTCTTGTTGTATCAACAAAATTAGACTTTAAATCATTTTTGTCAGCAAATGCTAAGCTATGCACGAGGATATCAAACTTCCCCCATTTTTCTGTCACAATATTTTTTAAAGAATCATAGTGGGCATCAACGGTAACATCCATTTCACAAATAAAACTTGCACCAAGTTCATCTGCAAGTGGTTCAACTCGTTTCTTTAAATTGTCATTTAAATATGTTAAAGCAACTTCAGCACCGTGCTCTTTGAGAGCTTTTGCAATTCCCCACGCAATTGACATCTCATTTGCAACACCGAGGACTAAGGCCTTTTTTCCTTTTAACAATGACATTATCTACTCCTCTTATAAATTTAATTACAAAACTGTAATGGACTTAATCTTTTATGTCAAAAATGTATCCAACAGAACGCACACTTTTGAAATACTTAGGATTCTTAGGATCTTCTTCAAAATACTTTCTAAATCGAACAATAAAATTGTCTAGAGTTCGAGTGGTTGTTTCTGGATCATATCCTAATGCATCTTCCAATATTCTTTCTCTCGGTAATGTCACATTAGAATTCTCAACAAAATATTTAAGTAATTTAATTTCTTGTAATGTTAAATCGATGAGCCCATCTTTTGAAACTGCTTTTAAATTTTCAAAATCAATTTCATTTTTTCCGAATTTAAACTTGCTATTAATTGAAGGATTCGGATTTTTTAAACTCCATTCAGAACGAGTGAGTAAGCGATCAACCCGAAGAAGAAATTCATCGAGATGAAAAGGCTTAGATAAATAATCATCAACCCCCAAAGTAAGACATTTTACTTTTTCATTTACTTGATCTTTAGCTGAGATCACAAGCATTGGAACTCGTTCATCAGTCTTACGAACCTCTTTAATCACTCCGATACCATCTAGTTCTGGCATCATAAGATCTACAACTAATAAATCAAATTTACTTTTAGAAAGAAGGTCGATTGCAACTTTTCCATTTTCTGCAATGACGACATCATGTCCTTGCATTTTTAAATTAAGACTAACGGCCTCAGCGATATGTGGTTCGTCATCGATTACTAAAATTGATTTTCCGCTATTTTTTGTCTTTATCATAGATTAAATTCCATTATAAAAGTTGTCCCAAGATTCGGCCCTAAACTTTTGACTTTTATTTCACCGTTATGCAATTTTACAATACTAGATACAATATACAACCCAAGGCCTGATCCTTTTGTGGTTTTTCCAACTTGGTAAAATTTTCTAAAAATTTTGCCCAATTCTTTCTTCTCTAAGCCAATGCCATTATCCTTAATTTCTAATACAAATTTTCGATTATAGCTTTTTAATATTAGCTCAATTTCTTTTTCTTTTGATTTATTATAGATCAATCCATTGGTGATCAAATTCATTAGTAGCATATCAAACAACGACTCATCTATTCTCATAAATAATTGATCAATATCTGATTTAAAAGTTATTTTTGCATTTTCAAATAAATGCGGAGTCGTTTTTAAAAATTTGTTAATCAAATAAACCAAGTCTAATTGTTGGAAATTCGCTGTGAAATTTTTATCCTCTAGCTTGGCCAGGTGCAAAATTCGCATAACATTTTGAGACAATCGCTCCGTATCGCGCCTCATATACTCGATATATTTTAATTGATCGGATCGATCAAGCTCGTGGCGCTTAAAAGTCTCTAGAAATAACTGCAAAGATGCAATGGGAGTTTTTAACTCATGCGTGAAACCATTAATAAAATTTTGCTGAAGTCGATAGAGATCCTTCATTTTTTGGTAATAAATAAATATCATCATCATCCCAATCATGATTAAGGCCACAAGGATTGAAAGAACGACAATAATGACCCAAGTTTCGGTTTCAAGAAAACTGCCGGCATTTATCTGATAACGAGTACCTAACTCATTTAATGCTTGTTCTACTTTAAGGTATGATCTAATATAAATAAAAAGCGAAGTTAAAATCGCAACAAGTGAAAAAATAAAAATAAATAAGGGATGGTAATACCACCTAGATTTTATCATGGTGGAATATTGGCCAAATTGGTGCAAAATGAAAAGTACAATAAATCGTTATATTGATCATACGCTTCTAAAGCCAGAATCTACAGAAGATCAAGTTCGCAAACTCTGTGAAGAAGCATTGAAGTACTCTTTTTTTTCAGTCTGTATTAATCCAACCCATGTGAGCTTTGCAAAAAATATACTTTTAAATTCAAGTACTGCTGTTTGTACAGTTATTGGCTTTCCACTGGGGGCAAATACAACGGCAGTTAAAGTTTTTGAAACAGAAAATGCCATTAAAAATGGTGCGACTGAAATAGATATGGTCATAAATATTGGGGCCATTAAAAGTAAAAATTGGGAACTTGTTGAAAGCGATATTAGAAAAGTAAAAGAAGCTTGTGGTGATTTGATTTTGAAAGTTATTTTTGAAACTTGTCTATTATCAGATGATGAAATTATCATGGCCTCACAAGTAAGTGAAAGGGCCGGTGCAAATTTTATCAAAACTTCAACTGGATTTTCTACTAGCGGGGCAACGGCCCATCATGTGGCCTTAATGAAAAAATCAGTGAGTGCTAATGTTTCAGTCAAAGCTTCAGGTGGAGTTCGTGATTTAAAATCTGCAGAAGAAATGATTAAGGCTGGAGCGACTAGACTTGGTACAAGCTCTGGAGTGGCCATTTTAGAGGGACTAAAATCTGAGTCTAGTTATTAAAAAAATCTAAAGGTAATCCACCATACTTATGTAATTTATCAAAGTTTTTTGGTGCAAATCCTGTAAAGACAAGTTGGCCATCATCATTTCTATTTAAAATAGGTTGAGATAAAATTGTTGATCCTTCCATGCCTGCGATCTCCATTACCTCTGTAATTACACGTTCACCAGACTCATTTCTTCCTATTTGAATTATAAAATCAATTGCAGAAGCAATTTGTTTTCTAACAACAACAAGTGGAACATCAAAACCTGCAAGTAAAAACAAAGTCTCAAGTCTTGAGAGGCACTCTCCTCCTGAATTTGAATGCACAGAAGTCATTGATCCCTCATGCCCTGTATTCATTGCTTGCAATAGATCAAAGAGTTCGCCTCCCCGAGTCTCACCTATGATCACGCGATCAGGTCTCATTCTCAACGTATTTTTTACTAAATCACGAGTAGAGACTTGGGCCTTTGAATAAAGTGACTTAGCTCCAGATTCAAGTCGCACAACATTTGGAAGAGATATGTTTAACTCAAGAGTATCTTCGATTGTAATTACTCGCTCAGCATTGGGGATTTCACTAATTAATAAATTTAGCAAAGTCGTTTTACCTACTCCTGTACCACCTGAAACAACGATATTAGTTCGAGCGCTCACCATGGCCTTAAATAATTCAATAATTTTTGAATTTAAATTAAAGATCGTAGGATTTTTTTCAAATGATGTAATAAATTTTAAATACTTTCTAATTGAAATTGCGGGTGCCCCCAAAACAAATGGCTCCATGATAATATTTATTCTTGAACCATCAGGAAGATTGCCATCCAAAATCGGATGATCTTGATCGCATACTTTGTTATTTGTAGTGGCCACATCCTGAACAAATTTTAGAATATCCTCACGAGGGATATTCGCGTTAAGCTGGATAAAGTGCCCGCCTTTTTCTACAAAAACTTGCTTTGGCCCATTTATTGCTATCTCGGTGATCCCGGCCTTTTTACTTAAATCATTTAATAAATTCCAAACTGTATTTTGAGTCATGACTTATTCCTTTACCATGCTTGAATCAACTAGAAAAAAATCGTAATCTAAAATCGATGAGCCATAAGTAAGCATATTTTCCATAAATGCACTTTTCTCTGATTCGTTTAACATATTAAAAATTGCACTAAACTTCATTTGTGATTTTAGCATTGTCTCTAATCGTGCTAATCCAAAAACGCTTTCAAAAAGGACAATCTGAAGTATAAGCCAATCAATCTTAATCGATTTTGACTTTGAGTATTTTAACAGCTCAAGATGTTCATCTTTAATAATTAATGGTGAATGTTGATGAACTTCTTCCATGTGGTTAATTTTAATTAACGATAGTTTGGCATAGAGGCCAAGTAAAAAGGCCCGCGAATATCCAGTGACAGTAAAATGTCTTAACTTATTTTCTAAATTTAAAATTTCAGTAACTAGACTTAAATTTGCCTCAGATGGAAAAATACCACGACTTGCATGTTCAATCATCAAAGCACATAGTCGATTGCGAATGCCGGTAAAACCAACAATCGAAATAATTTTTCCAACAAATTCTTCTGGATCAATATCTTTAAAAGATCTTTTAATTAAAAGATTAAGTTCTTTATGTTCAGAAAAATAAGCTTCAAGCTGATTATTAGTGTGGGGAGTATTCTGAATATTACCCGAGAGTAACCGAACCATTGTGTCGGGCATTGTTACGTATGGCAAATTTATCATATGATCCTTTTTGTGCCTTTCTAACAGTTTATACTGATAATGTGTTACACTCAATAGAAGAAGATTGGAGCGAAAATGAAAATTCCTGTTTTTGAAGAAATTGCGTTCAATGATTATGAACCTTCTACAATTCAAGAAAAATTAGATGAAGGTAAGATTGGTCGCGTCCCTTGTTTTATTAATCTCACGCAAGTTTCAAAAGACGAAAGACCGAGCGTTTTAATTGAGATTAAAAATGCCTTTATCAAATTAAATCTCAATCCCCGATTTCCTTTTCCTTGCTACGTGGTTGGGGAAAAAATTATTGATGACTATTTTCCAAGTGCCGAAAGTGTGAAGGAATTGCCAGATCATTTTTTTAAAAAAGTTAAAAGACCAAATAATAAAGAGATCCAACTATTAAATAAGCTCGCACTCAAGGTTGAGAAAATAAGAAACCTTGAAATGAATGGGATTTTTAACAATTTAAAGGATGCAGCACTCACTCAAAAAAAACTTTATGATATAACTAAAGAGTTATATTTTTTAGAAGTAATTAATTACAAGTTAATTGATCGAGAAAAAGAAAAAGAGAAAAAATCCCATGGTAAAAAAGCTTAATAAACTCCCCCCTGAACTCTCAAAAGAACTAAAAGGCTTTGAAGATATTTTTGAAGACTATCTAGAGGATGAAGCCGATAAAGAAAGAGTAAGGAGCAATAAGGAGTTTCAAAAAAACACTGAAACTTATGAGCTTCAAAATTTTTTAGAGGAAGAAAACTCTAGACTCACAAGCATGGAGCAATTTTTTACTAAAAAGCTCCCGGCCCAAATTAACTTCTCGCAAACAGAAAGATTGATTGTCGAACAAATAAAAAGAAAGAATTTACTAAGAGAACGCATTAACGAAGAAACAGTTAAAGAAAACTCTATTCTATTTAAAAATTTATCGACAATGTTTAATGCGCATTTTAGTTAAACTTATTCTTACATATTTAATGTAAGCATTTTTTTCTTGCGAGAATTTTCTCACAGATTTTTTATAAATTTTTTTCTTAAAAACAAGTATAAAAAAATGGCCCACAAGATAATTTAAAAGTCTTGTGGGCCATTTTTATTTTAAAAACAGTAATGCCTCTTATATCTAAAATAAAAACGCTTAATCGCTCTCTTAATGCCATCAATTTTTCTCTAAAAACTCATGATATAGTGCTTGAAACTGTGACGAAGGAGAAATGCTATGAGTATCCACAATGAATT
>CAZOXW010000027.1:0-40835 GCA_964583925.1 uncultured Bacteriovorax sp. | reverse complement strand
CTGTTACACCCTCATGTATTTACAATTGCAGAAGAGATAAAAAAGAATAATTTTTACCTTGCTCTATCATCAAATGGAATTTTAATTGATGATGAAAGAGTTCAAAAGATTAAGGCAATTGATTTCGACTATGTTGGAGTAAGTCTTGATGGTATTTTAGATGTGCATGACCACATTCGAGGAGAGAGTGGCGCTTTTAACAAATCATTAAAGGGAATTGATCTGGCCGTTTCACATGGACTTAAAGTTGGAATTCGCACAACACTCACTAATACAAATTTTCATCAGATTGATGATATGCTGAATTTATGTATCGAACATGGAGTGAAGAAGTTTTATCTTTCGCATTTAAATTATGGTGGAAGAGGAAATAAAAAAGAGGATGCCCATTTTATAATGACAAGAAATGCAATGGAGCTACTTTTTAATCGAGCGCAAGAATTCAAAAATAAACATATCGATTTAGAAATTGTTACAGGAAATAATGATGCTGATGCGGCCATGATGCTTTTGTGGGCGCTTGATCGATTCCCACTGGATCATATTTTACATGTGGAAAAAATGCTTCGTAGTTGGGGAGGGAATGCCTCTGGTGTTGGAGTTGCAAATATTGATTCTCAGGGAGACGTACACCCTGATACTTTTTGGCCAGGTGTTAAGCTAGGTTCAATAAAAGAAAAAACTTTTAATGAAATTTGGAATGATCAAGATCATCCAATTTTACAAATTTTACGATCTGATCGAAAAAATATTCATGGTAGATGTAGTAGTTGTAGGTTCTTTTCTATTTGCAATGGAAATACAAGAGTACGGGCACAACAGATATTAAATGATCCATGGGCCTCAGATCCAGGATGTTATTTAACAGATGATGAAGTGATTAATTTATATAAACAAGACGATTTAGTAGCAGGACTTTAGTTATTAAATCATAACAATGGAGGTTTTATGTTTTCTCTGAAAACAAATCTAAAAGTGAGTACGGGGCTACTTTTAGGTTTATCAATGATTGCAATGAGTCCCACTAACCTTTTGGCCAAAGAAAAGGGAAAAAGTCATGTAGAAGGTAAGTACATGGGAACGCCTAGTCCAATTAAGATTGAAATTAAATCTAAAAAGGATGAAGCGAAGTTTTCTTTAACAGATGATGAAGCTAAACATGCGAACAAAATTTATTTTGAACGATGTGCTGGCTGTCACGGGGTTTTAAGAAAAGGAGCAACAGGTAAACCTCTTACTACAGATAAAACTCGACCACTTGGAACGCGTTATCTTGAAAGTTTTATCAATGATGGATCTGACGGGGGAATGCCTGCTTGGGAAAAAGAACTTTCACAAGATGAGATTAAGTTAATGGCAAAATACGTTCAAACCGAACCAGTTGCTCCACCTGAATTTGGGATGAAAGACATGAAGGCCTCTTGGAAGGTTGTAATTCCACCTGAAAAGCGTCCAACTAAAAAAATGAACAACTATAACATTAAAAACTTTTTCGCTGTCACTCTTCGAGACGCAGGACAAGTCGCAATCATTGATGGTGACACAAAAGAAATCGTTAATGTTGTTATGACCGGATATGCAGTTCATATTTCTCGTCTGTCGCATTCAGGACGTTATCTATATACAATCGGTAGAGACGCAAAGATCGACCTAATCGATCTTTGGATGGAAAAACCAGACATCGTTGCTGAAATTAAAATTGGTTTAGAGGCCAGATCTGTTGAGACTTCTAAATACAAAGGCTACGAAGATAAATATGCGATCGGTGGATCTTATTGGCCACCACAATATGTAATCATGGATGGAGAAACTCTTGAACCGAAAAAGATTGTCTCTACTCGTGGAAACGTCGTTGGTACCCAAGAGTATCACCCAGAGCCAAGAGTTGCGGCAATCGTTGCAAGTCATGAGCACCCAGATTTTATTGTTAACGTAAAAGAAACAGGAAAAATTCTTCTTGTTAATTATCAGGATATTAACAATATCACTTCAACTGAAATTGAAGCAGCTCCATTTTTACATGATGGTGGTTGGGATGCATCTAAACGTTATTTCCTAACTGCAGCAAATAAATCAAATAAGATTGCAGTCGTGGATTCACGAGAAAGAAAGCTTTCAGCTCTTGTAGATGTTGGTGGAATTCCACATCCAGGAAGAGGTGCAAACTTTGAAACTAAGGAGTTTGGACCAGTTTGGGCAACTTCGCACCTTGGTGATGCAACAATTGCAATTATTGGTACAGATCCAAAAGGTCATAAAGAACATGCATGGAAAATGGTAAAAACACTTAAAGGTCAAGGTGGTGGATCGCTCTTTATTAAGACTCATCCAAAATCAAATAATCTTTATGTTGATACAGCTCTAAATCCAGACCCAAAAATTTCACAATCAGTTGCAGTTTTTGATATTAAAAACTTAGATGCTCCTTATAAAGTTCTTCCGATTGCAGAATGGGCAAACCTTGGTGAAGGAACTAAAAAAGTTGTGCAACCTGAGTACAATCAAAAAGGTGATGAGGTTTGGTTCTCTGTGTGGAATGAAGCTAAAAATCGCTCGGCCATCGTAGTTGTAGATGATAAAACTTTAACATTGAAAAAAGTAATCGATGATAAGAGAATTATTACTCCAACAGGAAAGTTTAACGTAACTAACACTGTAGAAGATATTTATTAATTATTTGAAGGAAAGTTGGGATGAATTTAAATTTGATCATTTTAATTATAGTTTTAATGATTCCCAACTTTCTTTTAGGAAGTGATAAAGTTAATGGCAAGAAGCTCTATTCGTTGAGATGTGCTTCTTGCCATCATCCTGATCGAATTGGATTTTCGGCCCCTCCTTTGATTCCTGATACGATTGAAAAACTAACTGATGATAAAATAAAAAAAATAATTAAAGTTGGACTACCAAATACACTAATGCCTGCCCATGCTGATATTTCAGATGGCGATCTCGATGATTTAGTGGCCTACTTGCGAGAAAAAAAAGAAGTTAAATGGCAGAAAAAAGATATATCTAGAAGTTTTGTTAAAAATAATTCAAAAACAATTCCACTACCTCATTCTGATGTCTTAAATTTGACTGCAGTTGTAGAGAGAGGAGTTTCAAAAATATGGTTAATGGAAGATCAAAAAATATTAGATAAATTTGATTTTTCAGATGTACACGGCGGAATAAAGTATTCAAGAGACTATTCGCAGTTTTTTGTACCATCTCGTGATGGATATGTTGGGAAATACTCGATAGGTGCTGGGTATGTAGGCAAAAATCGTGCCTGCATTTCTCTTCGAAATATTACAGTATCAAATGATAATAGTTTTCTTGCAGTGTCTTGTCTCTATCCGAAGCAACTAGTAATTTTAAAGCAAAGTGATTTAAGTGTTAAAAAAATTATACCGCTAACGGGAAAAGTTAGTGGAATCTACACTTTAAATAACGAAAACATGGGGATCTTTACTTATCGAGATAAACCTGAACTTCTTTTTTTAGATTTCAATAAGCTTACGCTTTTGACTAAGAAGCTTAAAGAACCAATTGAAGATTTTTTTATTGATCCACTCGATAAATTCCTACTTGCATCTTCAAGAAACGGATCAAGTGTATCAGCAATTAATTTAAAGACTCAAAAAGTTGAATTTGAAAAAGAAATAAGCGGGATGCCACATCTCTCAAGTGCTTCTTATTGGTATGACAAAGGAAATTTTTATTTTGCAACTTTTCATATTAAATCAAATTTTATTTCTGTGTGGAAAATGTATGACTGGGAGTATGTAAAAAATATTGAAGTTGGAGGCAATGGCTTTTTTGTTCGTTCCCATCCAGGAGCTCCTGATTTATGGATTGACAATGGTTCTGATGAAGTAGTCTTAGTGAATAAAAAAACATTAAACTTACAAAAAATTAAACCGATACCAGGGAAAAAATTTACTCACACTGAGTTTTCAAAAAATGGTCAAATTGCATTTTTGAGCATTTTTGAAAAAGAGGGAGCCTTACTTCTTTATGATACGGCCACTTTAAAAGAAATGAATAAGTTTGATATCAGCTTTCCAGTCGGGAAGTACAATGTTGTCAATAAAGAACGGGAATTTTTGCCAGTTAACCTAGGGCATTCGGTTTTTATGGCAAAATGCTGGGGGTGTCACCACGATACAAGTCGAGCTTTTGGCCCTAGCTTAAAAAAAATTGCTACTACACGTTCAAAAGAAATGATCAAAGTTCATTTAGATGATCCGACGATAAATGCAATTAATTTAGGCTATGAAAAAGCGACGATGCCAAAAATTCCTTTAACTGAAGAAGAAAAAGAAATGCTTGCTCAATATATCTCAAGTTTTAAAGTAAAGCTTCCGGTGATTAAGCTATATAATATGCGCGAGCATTCATTGACTCATCCAGAGCGAGTTGTAAAAAATTGCGAAGATTATAGAATATGGAAAAATTTAGGCTTTGATGCTTTTAATGAAGTTGATAAAAACAATGAACAAAATTACATTGATATATGTAATTAAAACAAAGGAGATTTTATGAGAAAGGGATTGAGTTTATTTCTACTTGTAGGAATTTTATTTTCAGTGGAAGCTTTTGCTGCGGGAAACGCAAAAAAAATCGCAAATGGAAAATTTTTGTATGAAGATTGGGGCTGTAAAGGTTGCCACGCAATTGGAAAACTTTATCCACAAGAATCAGACAGTGGACCGGATCTTAAAGATGTTTTTAAAAGACGCTCTGGCGACTGGGTTAAAAAGTTTACAAAAAACCCTCAGGCCATGATTGATTCTGGAGATAAGGATGCCGTTGAAATGCATAAAAAATATGGTAAAGTAATGAAAACTTTTAAAATAACTGACGCTGAATGGGGCGATATTTTTGAGTTTATTAAATCTGAAAGCGGAAAATAAGAAATGAGCAACCGACATAGCAATTTTTCTACACCACCAGGTGGAGCTTTGATTTGGTTTATTATGACGATGGAGTTAATTACATTCATTGCTGGAATTTATTTTTTTATGAGTTACAGATTAAGTCATCTGGCACTTTTTAGAGAAATGCAGCTTCACTTGAATTTAAAGTATGCTATCGCCAATACACTTTTTTTAGTGACCAGTGGGTATTTAGTTGCTATGTCGTTAAATTCTTTGCGCCAAAACCTAAGAGATAAGTCGCGAAACTATCTTTTTTGGGGGATCGTCACTGGTTTTGGTTTTTTAATTTTAAAAACAGTTGAGTACTATGAGAAAATATCTCAGGGATTCACATCAGATTTTAATCCATTTTTTACATTCTACTGGTTTTTGACGTTTTTCCATTTTATGCACGTATTATTTGTCTCTTTAATACTTATTTATTTATTTATTAAGTTAAAAAATAAATTTGAAGATGAGGAGTTTTCCCTAGAAGTAGGAGCTTCTCTTTGGCATATGTGTGATCTTATTTGGATACTTTTATTTCCAACTTTATTTTTTATCAGGTAGTAGAGAATGCAAGAATCAATGAAGTTAACGGTGGCATGGTTATTTTTAGTTGGAGCGACACTACTGAGTTACTTTTTAAAAGATGTAGATAAAAATGGAATTTTTGTTGGAGTCTTGGCCATTAAAAAATTTTTACTTATCGGTTTTATTTACCTTGAAGGTGCGTCCGTTCATATAAGTTATAAATTGATGTTGCTTGTTACAGGTCTTAGCCTTGTGATTGGAAATTTGATTTGGGGAGTCTATTAGACTCCCCAAAAGATTTGTTTCTAATTAAGAGCGAGGATAAAAGTCAATAATTCTTTTAAATCAGCATCTGAGATTTTAGTTACAGGGTTTGGAGTCATTAGACCGTAGGCCTTTCCCTCTTTTGATTTAATCCAGTTTTTATTAACGCCAATTTTTGTTCCAGTTCTTACTTTTTTTAGAAGATAATCGAGTGGTTTTTCTCCTTTTAAGTAAGCTAAAGTGGCCGCATCCGGAGTTTTGTATCTAAGAGCGACATCTTTATAGGCCGGACCAATTTTAGTAGTGTCAATAGAATGACATACGACACAGCCAGATTTTGTCATCAATTTTGTTGCGCCAGTATTATCTAAGGCGTGTCCAAGAGTCATTGATCCAAGTAGAACAAGCGTAAAAGTAATTAAGCTTTTCATTTTTTCTCCCTTTGTTGTAAATTTTCAATGAAACCATAATATAGATAGTTTTTTTTATTTTCAATGGAATAAAAACATAATTAAAAAAATATGAAAATCTGAGATAGGTTATGTTTACTAAGTAGTGTAGAATGATAGTCTAAAACTTATTAACATTAACTAATGGAGAAGTTAAATGCTTTCAAAAAATGGTGCAAAGTATTTCTTTTTGATTGGTACCGCTTTTTTCTTCGCGATATTTTTAGGACTGACCTATGATACGCTAAAAAGAGTACCAAAACAAACACACGCGGAGAACATGACTCCTCAAGTTATCCACGGAAAAAATCTTTTTGATAAGAGTAATTGTATGGGATGCCATACGATACTTGGGGAAGGGGCATACTATGCGCCAGAACTGACAAAAGTTTATGAAACAAAGGGGGCAGACTGGATTAAAAATATGCTTACAGATCCTGAAGCAGTTTATCCAGGTGCTAGAAAAATGAAAAAATACAATTTTTCTGAAGAGGAAAAAGATGCACTAGTGGCATTTTTAAAGTGGATCAGTGAAATTGATACAAACGGTTTTCCGGCAAAGCCTGTTAATCAATAAGAGAGGAAGACTATATGAAATATAAATCACAAAAAATAGCGTATTACTTTTTTGCGTTTTCAATGCTTCTTCTATTCTTACAAATTTGTTACGGATTCGTGATGGGATTTGCAAGAATAGGATATGATGTTCTCCATGAGTGGATTCCATTTAATACAGCAAGAACAACACATACTAACTTACTTGTCGTTTGGCTTCTTTCTGGTTTTATGGGAGCAGCTTACTACATTATTCCAGAAGAGGGAGATCGTGAACTTGAATGGCCGTGGCTTGCACACATTCAATTTTGGTCGCTTGCAGTTGTTGCAGTAACTGCAGTAATTGGTTTTCACTTCTCATGGTGGGAAGGAAGAAAGTTTTTAGAAATCCCAAGAGAACTAGATTATTTAGTTGTTGTAAACGTCTTAGCTTTTATTGCTAACATTGGGATGACTTTATACAAGTCAGCTCGAAGAACAACGACCGCCGGAATTTTATTTTTTGGTCTTTTGGCCGCAGCTTTATTTTACCTTCCAGGGATGATTCATAACGATAACCAAACGATTGATTCATTCTGGAGATGGTGGGTTGTTCATCTTTGGGTTGAAGGTGTTTGGGAATTAATCATGGGTGGTATTTTATCATTCTTATTAATTAAACTCACAGGTATTGACCGCGAAGTTATTGAGAAATGGCTATACGTTATTGTTGGCCTAACTTTCCTATCTGGAATTTTAGGAATTGGTCACCATTTTTACTTCATTGGAACTCCAAACTATTGGCTATATGTGGGAGGATTTTTCTCTGCGCTTGAGCCTTTAGCGTTTTTAGGTATGGCCGTCTTTGCAATTACAATGGCAAAACGTGGTGGTAGAAAACATCCAAATCAACTGGCCCTAAAATGGTCGCTTGCTTGTTCTATTTTAAGCTTTGTTGGTGCTGGATTCTTAGGATTTGCTCACACACTTCCGCAATTTAACATTTGGACTCATGGTACATTAGTAACAGCAATGCATGGTCACCTTGCTTTCTGGGGAGCTTATGCTTCATTGGTTTTAGCAATTATCACTTATGCCCTTCCACAATTAACTGGAAGAAAGCTATACGATACTGCAGTTGCTGAATTTGCTTACTGGACTTCAAATATTGGTATGGTGTGTATGACAACTGCTTTTGGTGTTGCAGGTGTTGCACAAGTTGTTTTAGAAAGAAGAATGGGGATGGATTTCTTGGCAGTTCAAACTGAAATTGAACCGCATTTTATCGGTCTTCTTCTTGCAGCTTCATTGTTTACTCTAGGTATTTTAGCTTTTATTTATGTATTTATTAAGGCCGGATTACCAAGACAAGATGTTGGCGAAATTTATGAATAATACGAGTTCGGTTGGCACAGATTTGAAAAAACCTAACTATCAAGAAACTTCAAATGAAGTGGAGATATTTAGAGAGTGTCACCGAACTCGTTTACCTGTTTTAATTAAAGGACCAACTGGTTGTGGCAAGTCCCGATTCGTCGACTATATGTCGCACGAATTGGGGTTGCCCCTTATTACTGTGGCCTGCAATGAAGATACAACGGCCTCAGATTTAATTGGTCGCTTTTTAATCAAGGGAAGTGAAACTGTTTGGCAAGATGGGCCACTTACTCGCGCAGTTCGCACCGGAGCAATTTTATATCTAGATGAAGTTATTGAGGCCCGTGAAGATGTTGTCGTTTTAATCCACTCGTTAACAGATTATAGACGTATTTTATATCTTGATGCTTTATCGGAAACAATTGTTGCCCCTTTGAGTTTTCAGTTAGTAGTAAGTTATAATCCAGGCTATCAAAGATCTTTTAAGGAATTAAAGGCCTCGACAAGACAGCGCTTTGTCGCATTAGACTTTCATTATCCGAAACCTGAAGTAGAAGCAATGATCATTGTTAAGGAAACAGAGATTGATGAAAAGACTGCTAAAAATTTAGTGAGTTTGGCCCAAAAAATTAGATCGCTCTCAGAACTTGGCTTAACTGAAAGTGCATCTACTAGACTTTTAGTCAATACTGCACATTTAATTAAATCAGGAGTTAATAGTAGAGCTGCCGCAACAGTTGCCATTGCTAATTCTTTAAGCGATGAAGCGGGCGCGGTGAAAGCGCTAAAAGATTTAGTTTCTCTCTATCTTTAAAATAAGGCAATGCCGTGGAATTTGATCAAGATCTTTTTAAGTTTTTTTTAAAATTTAAAAAGAAGAAAAAATTAAAAGAAATTGAATCTCTAAAAGAAAAGCGCCATGCCTGCGACTTGGTCACGATTTTAGATTCTTTAACTCTATTTGCCTCTGCTATTTTTAGGCGAGCAGTTGAAATTAAAGAAACTGATGATTTTCCTTACATTAGTGGAAAGAAAATTTTTCTTCCTAAATTTATTGGAACAGAAGATTCATATTTTTTGAATGAAGAATTTTATCGAATAATTATTTTACACCTCTACGCAATCAATAAAAAATGCCCCAATGTCTATGGGACTAGTTTATATGAAGATCTTTTAATTATAAAAGAAATAACGAGTGAATGCCAGGCCATGCTTAGCATAGAATTTTCAAACTATATTGACTCATACAAAGCGTTAACAAAAGACTTTGCTCATGAAGATTTTTTTACGATAGATACTTCTAAGGAAAAAATATTAAAAAATGATTTATCTGGATTTAATCGTCTTATTCTTTGGGGGAAATTGCCACAAAAGACTTCAATCATAGAAACCGATGATGTGGCACCCGTAACAAGAGAAGCATTACCAGAAGGTAAGACTGAAAAAGAAAATAAAAAAAGTAAAAAAATTAATAAAGTAAATTTCGATGAAAATAAAGAAAATATTGGTCAAGATGTGTTTCACCATTTTGAAAAAGTAGAAACATTAGAAGAATATAAAGGCATTCAACGTGAGCTTGATGGAGCTGATGATATGGACGCTCATGCGGATGCGCTAGATGAATTAAACTTAGAAGAAGTTGTTAGAAGTTTAAAGCAAACTCAATCTCTATATAAAACAGATATCGATATGGGATTTGAAGTTACAGATTTAAATATAGAGTCAACTCCAGGGCATTCTATTTATAAGTATGATGAGTGGGATGAAAAAAAACATACTTATAAAAAAGAATGGTGTCAGGTTTTTTTTGAAAAAAAGCAAGTTGAAAAAAAACCTGAAAACTCACCAAGGGAAAATTCATTATTAAATAAATTATTAGAAAGAGAAGCAGAAGTAATAAAGATAAAGAAAAAATTATTACAGTTAAGCTCAGAAGTGCATATAAAAAAGCGTTTGCTAGATGGTCGGAGTCTCGATATTGATAATTATGTTCGAGGTTTTTCACAGATTAAAGCTAAAAAAAATTCAGATGGCCGCTTTTATAAAGAGATAACCAAAAGACATCGAGATATGTGCACGCTTATGCTTGTTGATAGTTCATTATCTGCTGATTCATGGATTTTAAATAAAAGAGTTCTTGATGTGTGTCTTGAGTCTCTTTTGATTTTTGGAGAAGCACTTCAGACATTAAATGATCCAATATGCGTCGCTGGCTTTAGTTCGAATACTAGGAATAATTGTAAGTTTATTGAATGGAAATCTTTTGATGAAGACTGGGGAGCATTTAAAGATAAAGTAGATCATCTTCATCCAGAAGGTTATACACGAATTGGCCCAGCAATCAGACATGCAAAATATTTATTAGGAAAAAGAAAAGAAAAGCAGAAAATACTTGTGATATTTACTGATGGAAGGCCAACCGATTATGATCGCTATGAAGGAAGCTATGGACTATCTGATGTCTTCAAAGCGATATCTGAATGTGAGCATGAAAATATTATTTGCTTTGCAATTGCCGTTGATCCTGGTGCCAAGCAATTTTTGCCAAAGTTATTTGGAAAAGGAAATTTTCAAATATTACTGGATTCTAAAAATCTCCCTGAAATCTTATCGAAGCTATACATAAAGATATCTGGCCTTAAAAAATGATCCCCGTCCTAAAAAATTATAGATGAGATCATATTCTTGTGATAAATTAGTCCCATGAGAAGAAATTATCTTAGCTTTAAAGATCAATATAATGAATTGATCAGCGCTGACTGGTTTTTAACTTTAGAAAAAAAATCTAAAGTTAAAAAATTTAAAAAAGATGAGTATATTGTCCGTGAAGATGATGATGTCACGGGTTTTTACTTTATTAATTCAGGCAAAGTAAAAGTTGTTTCAAAGATTGATGATACAAGAGAAAGAATAATGCGTCTTTCAAGCTCTGGTGATCTTGTGGGGCACCGAGCATTAAGTTCTAAAATATTTCCTATCTCTGCTCAAGCATTAACAGAAGTGCAAACGCATTTTATACCTAGAGATGTATTTTTAGATTTAGTTCGTGAAAATCCTGAATTTGCTATTTTTCTTGTTGAGTATGTCGCTCAAGACTTAAAAGAAACAGAAGAAAGAATGAAAAGTGTAATTCATAGCGATGTAATGGTCAGAATTTCACTTATTCTTTGCATGCTTATTGATTCTTATGGTTTTGACACAGAAATACCAACATTGTTAAATTTTGTATTGCCTAGGTCAGATATGGCCAGCATGGCCGGTACATCTTATGAAAGCGTTATTCGTACTTTTTCAAAACTTGAAGATCTAAAAATTATAAAAATAGATAAAAAGAAAATTCACATCATTAAAGAGTCAGCACTTCGAAAGCTCTCTAAAGAACGATCGCGATTTTAAGAATTCTCTATTTCAAATACTTCAATTTGATATTTTTTATGTCCATTAATAATTAAATAAATAACATAGACCGCAAATACGGAACTCATAAGTCCGATTAAAAATAACTGATTAGCGACAACACAAGTGATAATAAATAGTATAAGAAAATAAACATTCCAAATATCACGATCTAAAATGTATTCTTTCATATGGGGAAGATTCATCTTCTTAAAATTATTTGCAAGGTTGAGATTGTTTAAATGTAGCCATAATAAAAATGGAACAATTTTTAAAAGCATCGACATGATGAGTGGAAGTAGGATTCCAAGCGCAAGATAGAGTCCTAAAAAATAATCTGAAAATAAAAGATCAAATTTAAAATGAATAAATGATAAGAATGGCAAAAGAATTAGATTTATTAAAACTATATACCATAGGTAAATAATTGGATCTTTTAATTTACGTTTTCTATTTTTAAGTGCCTTTAAGATCAATATTGAGATGGCCTGCAGATTAAAAGTATAAATCAAATAAAAAAACTGAGATTCAAAAAATAAATTGAGAAAAAGTGCAAGAGTTAGAATAATTGAATTGTATATAAAATATTTTGTATTTTGAAATTGAGTCACAAAAAACATGGGAATGACATGAATAATAATTGATACAAAAAGGTTTATAAAAAAACCAAGAAACATGTAGAGCATATGCATATTCGTCAGGTGTGGCCTAAAATTAATTTCAATATTAATGCCTAAATGTCCTAATACAAGAATGATTGAAAGAAAAAGACCTATTAGCAAATTAAAAAAGGAGAGCGATAAAATAAGATGAGAAACATTTTTATTTTGATAAAAATGGCCCAATCCTTGTTTTATATAATTTACTGAAAGAAAAGTGATCCAGCTCCAAAAAATGGTAAGAATAGAAACTAACCAAAAATTTTGATATACAGTAGAGTGGTGAAAGTTTGTAGCAAATGAAAAAAGTACGATTGGTAGAATATAATAAAATGGCTTGATTATTTTATTGAAATTTATATTTAGCCCAAAAAGAACTGGGGAGAGTTGAGTAATCGCACCTAAAAAAAGTGGAAATAAAAAACCAATAGTGTAAAGGTGGGTTAAGGTGATAAACTGCTGATCCCATCTTGTTTGAATATTCTTAAATTGTGCCAATAAATAGATAGAAGCAATAAATAGACCAATAAAGGCCATTAAAAAAAAACGCAAGGGTTTGTTTAAGCTCGGTGCCATATCAAGTGAGACTTGATTAAACATTATTCTCTCCAAATTTTAATAATATAATCGCTTTCACTATTTTTTATTGTGGAGTAGATTAAATTTAATCTCACAAGATGAGGGTAGAGCCCCACGGGATTTAGGCGATGTCTAACAATTAGGCATTCATTTGTTGTAAGTGTCAATGTTGCTTTTAAAATCATCTCAAGTGGATGTGGTGCTTCGTATTCACTAACATCTAGTTCGATATTTTTTCTCTGGTTCATTATGCAAGCATTTCAACGAGACTATTTTTTAGATCGGGGTCAAAAGCTTCAAGAGAACGCTCAATAATTGGGTATAAAATTTGCTCTTCTTTCATGTTGTGCTGTTGAATCATAATCATACACGTTTCAGAATTGCCTAGAAAACGATTGGCGTCGGAAACTTTTAATGCTTCTTCCATTTCAGAAATAAGAGCTTTTATTTGTTGATGTTCGGCCAACATAACAAATATTGGCGGGATTTTTTGCCCAATGGCCTCTTCAGTTTTAGGAAATAAAAATTCCTCTTCGATTCTAAAATGCTTTAAATTAATATCTTTCCATTTTAAAAAAAGGACCTCAGCTTCTTGGAATTTTTTTTGACTAACAAGTGATTCAACTTCGCCAAAATCCTCGTCACAGTATCTATGGTTTTCTGTCATTTTATCTTTAATCATAATCTCTACCTATTTTCTTTCTTTTAGGAGCTGCCACTCTTTTGGAAGCTTCTTGTATATATTGTTTAAATGAGTTTTCAATGTCGCTTCAGAAATAAAAAGTTCTTTTGCAATTTCACGGTTCTTTTTTCCAGATAAAACAAGCTCTAATATATTTAACTCTGATTTTGTAAGATCATACATTTTGGCTTTTTCAATATCTTTTTTAATGACTTCACTGTGTTTTGTTTTATCGTAGACAATCGTAGTTAGGTTTTGTCCATCATTAATAACGACAGTATCCATAAGGCCATTTTCTGATTTTACGTTTTCAAAAAGTGTCATTCCGATAGCAAAAGATTTTGGCATATTGGTGTTGTACTCTTTCATACAGCCGACTTCACAAGTCTGATTGATTCTATCTCCACACAGCTTGATACATTGCTCATTTTGTGAGATTACTTTTTTATTCTGGTCTTTAACGCAAATGCCGAGATTGGAATTATTAAAATTTTTCATACTTTGTCCTTATTTTGGCATTATACCCATTCCCTCGGGGGGATGTATGATATACGTCATATTTAGTCAAAGTATTTTAGGTTAGATTGAGTTATGACTCCAAGCGATCTTAAAAACAGGCCATACAGCTTCTATTTTCTATTCGGCGCTATCTCTGCGATTTTAGGGGTGCTTTTATGGATATTGAGCTTTAATGGCACAAACCTTTGGGAAAACCCAATTGAAATGCATAAAATAATGATGTTTGGTCTTTTTATGTACTCATTTATATCGGGGTTTATTTTTACTGCGCTTCCAAGTTTCACGGGCGGCCCAAAACTTTCATTTTATCTGCTTATACTAAATATAATCATAAAATTTTCAGAGCTTTCATTTTTTTTATTTGATTCGCTTAAAATATTAATTCTTTTTTTAATTTTAGATTTCTTGATGATGATTGGATTTATTTTTGTGCATTTTGTAAAAAAGAAATCTAATGCTCCAAAATCATTTTGGTTTGTATCACTCGGGCCTATTTACGGATTGCTTTATTTTTTTCCACTCCTCTTTGATTTTGATACGACTACTTATAACCATCAAATTTTTTTAGAGTACGGTTTTATTTTAAATATTATACTCGGTGTAGGCCTAAAAGTTTTGCCTGTTTTAATGGGACAAAATCAAAATGCGTTTTCATTTTCAATTGAAAAAAAGAAGAAGGACCTTCTTTCAAAAATAAAAGACTACAGCACTGAATTTTATTTTTTCTTTTTAAACTTATTTGTAATTATTGCTAGCTTCTTAAATGAAAGCTTAGGTTTAATGGGAGTCGCGATTACTTTATGTATTATTTTCTATAATCGCTTTAATTTCACAAAATATCCCAAATCAAAAAGTTATGTTGCTCGAGGTATTTGGTTTGCTCTATGGTTTGTTGTTTTTGGAACTATCTTGGGAGCTGTTCCCATGCTTGGTATTTTTGGGCGCCATTTTTATTTTATAGCAGGGCTTGGATTATTAACTATAATGGTAGGAACTCGAGTCAGTATCGCTCATGGTGGGCACAGTATAACTTTAGAATCGACACTTCAGGGGATCAATTTAATTATTCTACTTTGTATTGTGTCGGCAATTTTTAGATTTATGCCTTCGGTATTTGAAATATTTAATTATGAAATTATGATTCAAGTCGCCGCTCTGATTTGGATATTATTTATATCGACTTGGTTTTTTATGTTTGTGAAAAAAATTTATCAACCAAATTAATGGTAAGGAGAAGTTATGCAAGGACAAGAATGTTGTAATGAGAATTCTGCAATTTGTTTAAATGGTGCTGAAAATATTTCAGCGACAATTGCAGAGAAAGTAAGGGCCCTTAAAGAAGGAGACGAAATTTTCTTAAAGGCTAACCACGATTTTTCTAAAATGTTAATAGAAGTAATACAAAATGAGTTTTTTGAATTGCCGCTAAAAGCAAAATTCATGGAAGAAGGCCCAACTAACTGGACTATTAAAGTAAAGTATCCAAAGGCCGGTGAAGGTTGCTGCGGATGTTGTTCGTAGAATCAAAATAAATCCAACGGGACGGTGGGATTTTTTCCACTAGATGTAGTAGGGGTCCTCGTTGATAATACTATATATGGTAGATCAACGGAGGACAACCTATGGAGCACACACTTCAAAGCACGCACACATTTTCTAAATTATCTAATGAAGACACAATCAATCAGGCAATTTTAGCATCTTCTACAAAGGCGAGAGTCTATACAAAGGGGATGGGAAAAGCTGTTGCTGATAGAACAATCAACAGAAAAATCACTAAGAAACTTCCTCGTCCAGAGGTTCATCTCGCTCAGTTAAAAATTTTAAAAGAGACGAGCCTAAATGAAGAAGTAAAAGTTTATTGTGAAGAAAATGGTTTTTCTGATTACACTTACGAAATCGTAAAGCATCTCGGTGAAGACTTAACTATTAGTCTTACTGTGAATTCAAAAGTAACGGTCGAGGAATGGGAAGATGTTGCCTACAGAGTGGCGCTGGGGAATACTCTTTTAAATCCAATTGATCAAGAAGCTGAGTTTTTAAAAATGCATCACCATCTTCGTCAGGCTTCGCTTTTAATGAGTGGCCGTCATCTTCAGCATGGTGATGAAGAGCAACCATATCGAAATATGGAAGTATTCACAAACTGTGCAACAAGTGCATCTTCATTTTTACTCTTTTATTTATTACTAAATGGTAGTGGAGTTGGTAGATGTCTTGATGATGAGATGATGATTGTCGATTATAAAAACCTTCCTGTTGTTGTTCCTGTTATTGATGGTGGACATCCAGATGTTTTAAGCGGAGAAATTTCAGAGCGACTTGATCTTAGATCTGCAAAGCATATGTATAAATCAAAAACTCTAATTATCTTTGAAGTACCAGATTCAAGAGAGGGTTGGGCAAAGGCCATTGAAAAAATGGAATACCTTGCTTTTAAGCGTATACACAGAAACGATGTACTCATTTTAGATTTCTCAAGAGTTCGAGGGCGAGGTTCTCCAATTGGAGGAATGCAAAATCGTCCAGCTTCAGGACCTGGGCCATTAATACTTGCAATTGAAAAAATTGCCAAGCTTCGCGATGCTCACATGGAACCTTGGAGATCGACAATGTTTGCTGATCACTATCTTGCAGAGTGTGTTCTCGTTGGTGGAGCAAGAAGAGCGGCAAGAATGGCAACAAAAAATTGGAAAGATCCTTCAGTATTAGATTTTGTCGATTTAAAGCGTGGTGGTTTTTTATGGAGTTCGAATAATTCAGTTACTGTAGATCAAGAATTTTGGTCATATGTAAATGATGAATCAATTGATACTGCAATTGCAACTCATGCTCGAAACGTTTTTGAGGCAATCACAAAAGCATCATATTTTGATGGAACAGGTGAGCCTGGGTTAATAAATGTTGATAAGTTGACTCAAAATGCGTCGGGAGTTGAACAGTATTTGGATGGTAACTTTGCTGAAAGTAAAAAATATAAATTAAATAAAGAGACGATGGAGTTGACTGCTCAATTAGCTCATGTCGCTTGCGATAGACAGTATCAACAAATTACTAATCCGTGCGGAGAAATTTCATTAAATCTTCTTGGCGGTTATTGCGTTATTGCAGATGTCGTTCCTTACCATACTGAGAATGATGAAGATACAATCGATGCTTTTAAGACGGCAACCCGCTCTCTTATTAGAGTAAATTTAATGGATAGTATGTATAAAAAAGAAGTCTCCCGCACTAATAGAATTGGGGTTGGGATTACTGGATTTCATGAGTGGGCGTTTAAGCGCTTTGGTTACGGTTTTAGAGATTTGATCGACGAAGAAAAATCAAAAGATTTTTGGCTACTTCTTTCAAGATGTAAAAGAGCAGTTTCTGAAGAAGCAAAAAATTATTCTCTAAAATTAGGTGTGACTATTCCTCACACTGACACAACAATAAAACCAGCCGGAACAACTTCTAAATTGTTTGGTCTGACAGAGGGAGCTCATTTGCCATCAATGCGTGAGTATCTTCGTTGGGTTCAGTTTAGAAATGACGATCCACTTGTTGAGTATTATAGAAGTCGTGCTTATCCGGTAAAGGCACTTAAAACCTACTCTGGAACAACCGTTGTTGGTTTTCCAACTCAACCAGAGATTTGTAAACTTGGAATGGGGGATAAGCTTGTCACTGCTGGGGAAGCGACACCTGAAGAGCAATATCGTTATTTAGAATTAATGGAAAAGTACTGGATTCGCGGCGTAAAAGAAGATGGTGTAACTCTACTTCCAGAATCAGGAAATCAGATTAGTTATACTTTAAAATATAACCCGAACGAAGTTAATTACGATAAATTTGTAAAGACATTAAAGTTTGGTCAATCAAAAATTCGTTGTTGCTCAGTAATGCCAATTACAGATGCTTCGGCCTATGAATATCAACCAGAAGAAAAAATGACTATTTCTCGTTACAATCAAGTTATGAATGAAATCATAAATGATGATGAAGAAACAAAAGCTGAAGAAGTTTCGTTTGAACATGTAGACTGTCAAAGCGGTGCATGTCCGGTTGATTTTAGATCAAATAACTAACAAGAATTTAAAAAGCTCCTTGTTGCTATAGCATTTTTTAGCAACAAGGATTTGCTTTTACGATTATTTGATAATAGTCTTCTAGGTAGTGGAGGCTCAGATGTTATTTGAAAAAATTACCGATGATATAAAACAAGCTATGATCGCAAAAGATAAAGACCGCCTTGATGCACTTCGCGGACTTAAAGCTTTAATGATTGAAAATAAAACTTCCAAGGCCCCAATCAGCGAACTGGATGTTGTAATTAATTGTGTAAAAAAATTAAAGGGCTCTTTAGATGCTTTCCCAGAAGGCCATGCGATTAGAGTTAAGACAGAAAAAGAGATCGAAATTTTATCTCTGTATATGCCAAAGCAACTGACTGAAACCGAAGTCAAAGAAATCGTAGAGGCCATTATTGCAGCTAATCCAGGGGCAAATCAAGGGCTTATAATGAAAGAGCTTACTCCTAAAATTAAAGGGCAATTTGACGGCAAACAAGCCTCTTTAATTGTTAAGGGACTTTTGGGTTAATAATCAGATTAATATAAATATAAAATATGACCCAAGTCATATTCCTAATTTTTGGAATAATTTAGACTATTGGGTATGAAAGTACTTATTAGTAAATTTAAAGTAACCAGTGAAATTTTAAATAAATTGAGTGAAGGCCTAACAAAGAATTTGTTTAAGATGGGAACGACAATTGTTTATCATGGACAAAAACCACTTGCAGCTATTTTCATTCACTCTGGACTTGTAACAATTAAAAAAAATAACAAAATAAAAGAGACTATCGGCCCAGGCCATCTTATCGCTTATGATGAATTCTTGAACAAAAAATCTTTGGCCTATGATATTGAAGTTTCAGCAGCAACAGAACTTTCTTGGGTAGGGCCTGAGACTTTAGAATCTCTTATAAGCTCAAGGCCCCATTAAAATATTTTACATCACAAATAATTTTGCTACATGATATGCAATAAAGGCTCCGAGGTAGGCCAAAAAGAAAGTATACCCCACCATAAATGAAGTCCATTTTAAAGAGTCGGACTCTCTTTTAAAAATTCCAATCATCGCAATACATTGAGGTGAGTAAACAAACCAAATCAATAGAGCAAATAAACTTGGAACTCCGAATTGCTCAACTATTTTAGTTGCAAGCTCTTTGTCGTAGGCTTCAGTTCCTTCTTCACCTTCTACTGCTAAAACTGTTGCCAATGTCGAAACGACGACTTCTCTTGCACCAAAAGTTGGAATAAGTGCAGTGGTTAATCTCCAGTCAAAGCCAAGTGGGGCAAAAGCGGGAGACAGGGTGCGACCAATTGTTGCAGCATAACTAGTTTCAATTGTTGAAGTACCATCGGCATTTTTAGGAAATGTAACCAAAACCCAAATGACAAGTGATAGTCCTAAGATTATTGTTCCTGCTTTTTTTGCAAATATTTTTACTCGTTGAAGAACATTCAAGGCCACATTTCTAAAAGTTGGAAATCGATAACCAGGAATTTCTAATAATAAATGGGAGGCTGATCCGGTCAACACTGTTCTTTTTAAAACAAATGCAACGAGGATACTTGAGATGATTCCAAGAAGGTAAAGAGAGAACATGACAAGACCTTGAAGGTTAAGAATTCCAAACACAGTCATATCAGGAATAATCGCAGCAATTAATAAAACATAGACTGGAATTCTCGCTGAACAAGTTGTAATTGGAGCCACTAACATTGTGGCCAATCGATCCTTATCATTATCGATTGTTCGAGTTGCCATAATCCCTGGAATTGAACAAGCATGACTTGAAAGTAGAGGCACAACAGCTTTACCTGGAAGGCCAAGTCTTCGCATTAATGCATCCATCATGAGGGCCGCACGACCTAAATATCCAATGTCTTCAAGGAGTAAAATAAGTAGGAATAATAAAATAATTTGTGGGAAAAAAATAAAAACGCTACCTGCGCCACTAATAATCCCATCAGCAATAAAGCTTGATAGAAGCTCATTAGAAATATTTGCCTTGGCATATTCGCTTAGAGCACCGATACCGCCATCAATCAGATCCATGATCGGGCCTGCCCATGCAAAGATTGTTTGAAACATTAATAATAGGACAACTAACAAAATAATTGGCCCCATAATAGGGTGAAGAACAAAGCGATCGACTCTTTGTGTGAAGTTGTCTGGTTCAATTTTATTTATTACTGATTGACCTAAAAGAGAATCAACATCTTTAAATATATTTTTGATATTATCTAATTTTCTAAATTCTTGTGGGTCTAATTTCGTTTTATCGGTTGGGGCCGGCGGAAGGGCCAAAAGAGAGTTGATGAGATCGTTGATACCTTCATTGGTCTTTGCAGAGGTCGGGATACATTTTACTCCCAATATTTCTTCAAATTTTACTAGATTAATTTGTTGCTTTCTTTTTGTAGCAATATCCCAAAGATTTAAAGCGACGACCATTGGAAGATTTAATTTTTTTAATTCCATTACAAGGTACATACTTCTTTCAAGGTTGGTCGAATCAACGACCGCAACCACTGCATCTAGACGACGATCTAAAAGTTCTGTCTGAATCAGAATGTTTTTAGCAACTCTCTCATCAAGTGTGCGTGTGTCTAGGGAATATAGGCCTGGAAGGTCAATCACTTCTAATTCTAAATTTTCGCGTTTTAGGGTTCCTGTTTTTTTCTCTACTGTAATCCCAGGATAATTTCCTACTCGCTGATTTGAGCCAGTGAGAACATTAAACAGTGATGTTTTTCCGCAGTTAGGCGTGCCTGCAAGGGCAATGTACTTACTAATAACCATATTTAAATCCTTATTCTTTGATTGTTATAATATTTGCTTCATTTTTTGTGAGTGCAATCTGACAGCCTCGTACATTTATTAGAAGTGCATCACTTGTAATTGGTGTTTTTTTAAGGACCGATATTTTTTCATTGGGAAGAAATCCCAAATGCATCAATCTAATTCCTAATTCAGGATTTGACTCTGTATCAATTTTATCAATGAGATAAATGTGATTTAGTTTTGCTTTGACTAATTTTTCCATAAACACCTTGTTTGATATTCGATTATTATGTTTGGTATATCAAACTTTAGAGTGTAAGGAAAGCTTTTTTTATGATTAAATTAAGGGAGGTTGAATTTATAAAATTTCGAGTCTTTATCAGATACAATAAACACTAGCTTGTTTTTTATATCGATAACTAAGCCTTCTGCCTGTTTGACCTCTGGAATCAATAGCTCAGAGAGTGGAGTAAATTTATTATCAGTTTTAATAATTTTTTTACTTTCATGACTTAAAATATAAAAGTGATCATTTAAATCATCATGAAAAATATCGGATAAATCTTTAAGGTGAGTAAATGGGTAGCTTGCAATTTGATTAAAATTAGTATCTAACTCTACTATTAAGGTCGGCTCTTTTTCATTTACAATATAGAAATGCTGACTGTTTTTACTATAACTAATTCCTTCAAAACCAGAATTATCCCCACCGCCTAACTCGATTACTTTTCGCTTTTTTTCTTGAAAATTTTTATCAAGGCAAAGAATTGCTCTAACTCTTTCTTCAATTAAGCAGGGTGCTTCAAGGTCGCTGTGGTCAACAATGCCCTCTAGGTCCGATCTTCTTGTCTGGTGAGTTGAAATAATTTTTCCATCAAAAGAAATTTTATAAAAAATGCCGTTGCTATCACTAAGTGTCCAAAGCGCGGTTTTGTCTTTTGTAAAACTTAAACCCGATGGCTCAGGAATAGTGAGAGTTGCCGTACCTGTCGATTTTAATTCAATAGAATCAACGGCAAAAAGGTGTGATGAAAGCAAAAATAGGGAAAATATATTTATAATTTTTTTCATAACAAAAGATTATTTTAATTTTTGATATTTGGCCAGTGCAAGGATAGGAAAAGCGTAACGGTAGGCAGGATAAACCATATAACAAACATTTGGATGCCCAGTTCCAGTTACACTTTTTTCATTAAATGTTTGGGACTTTTGATCAAAGTTAGATTCTAAATATTTAATTCCTTTTAAAATAGAATCAGACTCTTTAGGCAAAAACTCAATCATGCCAATCAGTGCAAATGCAGTTTGAGTAGGGGTGCTTATACCTTTGCCTGACCATTCTTTTTTAGAGTACGAAAGTGTAGACTCACCAAACCCTCCATCTTTATTTTGTTTTTTTAATAAATAATAAATTGCCCTTTTGACCATTGGATCGTCAGCTGAAAATGAGATGGCCTTAAGTCCACTTAGCACGGCCCCGGTGCCGTAAAGATAATTAATCCCCCAACGTCCGTAGAAGCTGCCGTCTATTTCTTGACTTTTTCGAAGGTAATTAATAATTTTTTTAATAACTCTTGAATTTTTTTCAGTATACCCATATGTACCAAGTGCTTCTAATACATGGCCGGTTACGTCTGGTGATGATTCGTCAAAGATATCCGCTGAATCTTGAAAAGGTTTTGTAAAAATATTCATTATAAAATTAGAATGATTATTTTTTGAGAAAGCTGCAAATCCACCATCTTTATTTTGCATTTTTTCAAGGTAAATGAGGGCCTTTTTTATTTCATTTGAATATCTTTCCTTATCATGTTTAAAGGCCAAAAGGACGATTGCAGTATCATCAACATCAGGAGTTTTTTCAAAATCATATCCAAAAGGAAATCCACCATTTTCAGTCTGCATTTTCTTTAATTGATCTAACACTTTTATTAAGTTATTTTTTGGATACCCCGATTCAAGCAAAGAAAATGTAAACAAAGCAGAATCCCAGACATGGCCATCTTGAGTGGCTCCAAGAAAACTTGCTTTCCCCGCATGAAAAAGATACTGATCTAAAAAATTTTGAGATTTAATTTTAGACTGTGTGATTAACTCATTTTGTTTTTTTATTTCATACAGAGATGAATCTAAAGAAAGATCAAGCACCATTCTGCCAAAAATTGAAGCGATGACATAACCTCCCCAAGAACCCATCGGAGCTTGGGTCGATATTAATTTGGTGATCATTTTTCCATCGTTTTCACTTAGTTCTTTAGAAAAATCTTGATTGTGATATTTTTCAAGATTCAGTTCATTTAATTTAAGATTTTGATCGAGCTGCCTTTCTGCTTTTATTGATCGCAAGATTGCAATCGGTAAAATATGTGGCGACATCCATGCTGCAAGCTTTTTGTCATTTAAAGGAAAGTGCTTGCTAAAGAGAAGATAGGGAATTTTAGGCAATAGATCCCAATTATAGTTATTAAATAAACTTAAAAAAATTCGTGTTAAAATATCAGCTTTTTTTAGTGACCCATTTTTTAAAATATAATCACGGGCCTTTTGCATAAAAGGACTATCTATATCTTCACCAATCGCTTTTAGAAACCAATAGTTTGTGATGGTGGCAGATAAGTCGGAACTATCCTTGAGATTTAAATCTAATACTCGATACCATCCACCATTTTCATTTTGTGAGGAAAGTAGGATTTCTTTGTGTCTTTTAGCATAAAGGATGTATTTTTCTTCATTCATATCATTTGTCCAAAAAAGGGACAAAAAATACATCGAAGTGATATGAGTTCCAAGGTAGGCAGTTAAGTCAAAATATTCGTGTGTCGAATCTTTGATCTTTTTTTCTTTTATCATAGATTCTTGAAGACTGATGATAATTTGCTCATAGCTTATTATTGATTGAGGTGTACGAGTGTTGGTATTGTCTTTTGTAATTGTATGACTGCAATTAAAAAGTAATGCAAGAATAGAAAGAAGAATTGTGATTTTCATTACTTCTCTAATCGACAAAAAAGGTCAGAATTATGAGAGAGAAATTCATGATCCCCATAAAAACAGTAGGTTATGGAGAAAATTTATTTGAACTTTTTGAGCTTCACTTGCATCTAATATTTAGGAGACAAAAAAACGGAGGTCTATAATTATGTTTAAAAGAATATTAAGTGGGGTTTTATTGGTATCATTGTTAACTTCAGGCATTGTGTATGCCAAAGATGGTAATAAAAATAATGATGATAAGTTTTATAAGCGCTTTGGGATAAAGTCGATAGATTTAACACCTGAGCAGAAAGAAAAAATCAAAGAGATTCAAAGTAAATATAAGGATATAATGCCTAAATTGAAAGAAAGCTTAAAAGAGTCAAAGGATGCGCTAAAAAAAGGATTTGATTCAGATATGGGAGAGGCCGAATTAAAAAAGCTTCATGCTGAGCTTGAAAAAAAGAAGGAAGAAATGCAAGCGTTAAGATTTGATCATATTTTAAATTTAAGATCTATCCTGACACCTGAGCAAAGAAAAAAATTGAAAGATACTTTTTTTAAAGAGCATGATGAAAAGAAAATGGGAAGAGGAAAAAATAAAAAAAGATTTAATAAAGAAGTAAACGAGGATCAATAAGAGTGGGAGTGATTAAGCTTCTAAATAAAATAAATTTTTTCCAAAATAATGAAGAAGATTTTAATGAAATTTATTTTGAGCATAAAAATTTAGTTAGAAATGTTATCTACCGAATCGTCGGGGGAAATTCCCTCGACGATTTAGTGCAGGAGACATTTGTCCAAGTCTGGAAATCTCTCTCTGATTTTAAACATCAGTCGAGTATAAAAACATGGATTTATAAAATTGCAGTCAATCAGGCCTTAATGTATTTAAGAAAGAAAGATGTATTAAATCTAACCCCAGATGACCAATTTGAATTTCCAGTAAATGACCAAATATTTGATATTGAAAATAAAGATATGGCGAATGTTGGATTATCAAATATAAAAACAGAATTTAAAGTTGTTTTGGTACTGTTTTATTACGAAGGTCTTTCAATTGAGGAAATTAGTTCTGTCCTTGAAATACCAACGGGAACTGTAAAGTCGCGACTTCATCAAGCAAAAAATGAATTTGCCAAGGTGTTTAAAAAGGAATACTGCCATGAAGAATAATAAAAAAATAAGTGACTCTGATTTTAAAAAAATATTTAAAAATGCTAGCGGAAATCTCCCTCTAGAAAATGATAATAGTGAATTAGATTTAATTAAAAAGCGGATAAAAAAAGAAGAAGATAAGATAAAAAGAATGAAATTTGGGATAGGAGTAACAGTACTTTCATCCTTTTTTTTGTTCATGGTTTTGACAAAAGAAACATCTCACCCAGTGAGTAGATCAAAAACTTTAACAATAGAAAAAGAGATATCGGCCAATATTAGCGATGCTGAAATAGAAGCGCTTGATGAGGTTGAAGAAGATGTCGAAACAAATGACTATGCACAAGAGTATGTCGCTCTTTTAGATTCTAATTCCAACCTTTAAAAAATGGGATTGAGTTATTTCAGAATTTAAATCTGCAACACCGCCATTTTCATGTTGATATTATTGCAAATATTGTGTGAGAATAATTCTAATTATTAAAAGGCTTAAACAAATGAATATTATAATCACCGGCGCTACATCTGGATTTGGACTTGAAATGGCCAAGAAATTTTTAAAGCTTGGCCATACAGTCATAGGCATTGGTCGAAGAGTCGAGCGCCTAAGTGAACTAAAAGTTGAGTTTGGAGAGAAATTCAAAATTTTAAAATTGGATATTCAAAACAAAAATGAAGTAGAGCTCTTACTTGATGATCTTTTAAAAGTTACAACTCCAATTGATGTACTCATTAACAATGCAGGTCTGGCCATTGGAACAGAAAAAGCGCAAGACTCTAAATTAAGTGATTGGGAGACAATGGTTCAAACTAATATTAATGGAGTGCTTTATGTTACACATAAGATACTGCCTTATATGGTCAAAGAGAATAATGGAACAATTGTAAATATTGGCTCTGTTGCTGGTGAGTTTCCCTATCTCGGAGGGAATGTCTATGGAGCAACAAAGGCCTTCATTCATCAGTTTAGTATGAACTTACGGTCTGATCTTCTTGGAAAAAATATTAGAGTAACAAATATTGAACCTGGAATGTGTGAAACAGAATTTTCACTAGTTAGGTTTGCCGGTGACAAAGAGCGTGCTCAAAGCGTCTATCAGGGAATGAAGCCGCTTACTGCTGAAGATATTGCTGATACTGTGGAATGGATTATTAATCGTCCAAAACATGTCAATATCAACAATATCTCCCTCATGCCAGTTGATCAGGCCTTTGCTGGCTTCTTAGTTAACCGAAAATAATTATCGCTCTTCAAAAATAAAACTCTCACTAAAACGTGATTTTTTTACATCCTGATATTTATCTTCTGAGTGACGATATCCAAGAGCAACTGCAGCTACGGATTGATATTCAGTATTTTTTAGACCTAGAATTTCGTCATATTTATTTGGATCAATTCCTTCTAAAGGAACAGAATCAATTTTTAAAAGAGCAGCAGTTTCAAGTAAAAAACCCATTGCAATATAGGCCTGTCTTTGGTTCCAGGCCAAATGAGTTTCAGTTGGTTTTGCTTTTACGATGGTATTTAACATTAGTTGATAATATCCATCTAAGCTTTCAAGTGAAACATTTCTAATAGATGCAGTACTTTCAATAAATGCCTTAATAAATGGCTCATCAATGGTTTTTCGAGTTGTAAAAACAACATAGTGAGAACAGTCAGTTACTTGCGTTTGACCCCAACTGGCCTTTTTAAGTTCCTCTCTTATTTCTTTTGAATTAACTGAAATAAATTTCCAAGGCTGTAATCCATAAGAAGATGGTGCCAATCGTAGTGAGTCTTTTAATAATTGCCAGTCACTATCAGTAATTTTTTTTGATGTATCCATTTTTTTTGTAGCATAACGCCATTCTAGAGCTGATTTAATTTCGGTATTGTTCATGTTTCCTCCAATGTTTTATTGACTATCTTTATCGCATGTAATTTGATAAAATGGAAGTACTGAACATAAAGTAAGTGCCTACACAAAGGTTAGATATGAAAGAAAAAAGTATATGTTTTGAGGAAAGTTGCCCTGTTTCAAATGCTCTACTCGTGATAGGAGGAAAGTGGAAGTTGCAGATAATTTGGATTTTAAATAAAGAGCATTTGCGGTATGGGGAATTAAAAAGAAAATTGTCAGGAATTAGTGAAAAGGTGCTTATCAATCAACTAAAAGAGTTAACTGAGGATGGAATTGTAAAGAGAATTCAGTACGCAGAAATTCCGCCCAAGGTAGAGTATCACCTTACAAAGACTGGGAAATCTTTGTTGCCAATTCTAGAGCAAATGAAAGATTGGTCAATTAAAAATTTAGCAAAAAACAAAAAATAAAAGCCTATTTTATAAATTCTTTTACAATTTTTATATACTCTTTAGGATTCTCTCTTGCGATTGAATGCGAAGCATTTTTTACAACTTTAATTTTTGCATCAGGAAATAGTTTTTGATATTTTTTTACTGTTTTCGGTGTAGCCTCATCATGCTCACCACAAATTAAAAGAACAGGTATTGCTACTTCTCTTAATCTTTTCTTTCTTTCATAATTTTTTAAAGTACCAGTTGCTTTAAATTCAGAAGGGCCCCACATAAATTCATAAACTTTATTACCGTGTAAGTTCGGTCGCTTTGGCTTTTGTTTTAAAATTTTCTCATCTCGCAAAACAAATCGTTTATAATATTCAAAAATTGCATTCTTATAGACTTTAGAATCTGTCGCTCCTATTTCATGACAATAACTAATTATTTTTTGAATAGGCTTCGGGAGTTTTTTAATTAAATATTTAGCATCCATTTCCCAGTCTGAAGTACTAAAAAGAGGAGATTGAAATATAATTTTTTTTATTCTTTTATCTTTTGTTTTTAAATAATATTCCAGAAGTAAAGTTGTCCCCCAAGAGCCACCAAGTAAAATAAATTCTTCTAATTTCCATACCTTGATTAAATAATTTAATTCATAAACAAAAGTTTCAATTTTCCAGTCTTTTTGACTGATTGGCGAGCTTTGTCCTCCACCAATTTGGTCATATAAATAGAGGTCATGATTTTGTGATAAAGCAGATAGTTTTAAAAAACTTTGATGAGTTCCACCAGGTCCCCCGTGTAAAAAAATAATTGCTGGACCTTTATTTTTTTTTGAGCATTTTATTTTTTGATAATAAGTTTTTCCGAATTTATGCTTAATAAATGCCAAACAATTTCTCCTGATCGCAAATATTATTTAACAGCGATGGAAGCTGTTTTTATAGATAAATATAGTGACTCTACTTGGTCAGATATAAGATTTCTGGCAATTGACTCATAGATTGAATTAAACTTTGATCCCTTATAGTACAAAACATTCTTAGAGTTTATTATAAATTGTGTGCCACTTTGTATTGTGCATAAGTGAAGGAAGAAATCAGAAATAGTATCAGTGATTTCTGGGCCTGATCTAGAAAAATCAATGTGAGCAGTATAGGCTTCTTCACCAATTTTGCAGTTTTCAGGTTTATCAGCTTGTATTTGGATAGTGCCTAAAAGATTAAAATGCTTTTTAAATCCGAGAATGCTCTTTACAACGTGAAAGTCAAAATTATTTCCATCAATAACTTTCTTTACAACAGTGACGTTGGCCGGATTAAAGTAACTTAAAAAGTTAGTTGTATTAATACTTGCTTCTTCAAATTTTCGATTGCCTTCATTTATAGGCCAAGAGTGTGTCGTATTAGTTGAGATGGCATTTAGATTAAAATGTCCTGAGGCCGTCGCCATGCTTGAAATTAGTAGTAAGATCGTTGCAATTCTAATTTTCATTTTAGACATATATAATCCAATGTTTGTTAGATCTGGGGGGATTATTATTAAACAAGTAAAATACTCGGTTGTCAAACATTGGAGAGTTATCAATTTGAAATATTGAATGATTTAGCTCCCAAGCATTAGATAAACTTAGACGATCAAGTATTTTGCTGTGTGTGACAAGAAAAATTATCAAAGAATGGATTTAAATCTTTTCTGCAAATGTTACGATAATACAGTTCAATGTTTTAAATGGAGTATAAAAAAATGAAGGTGTTATTATCGCTAACTTTAGTTTTTCTTGGCTTTTTATCCTCTTGTTCTTCCATGAAAATTTATGAATTAAGTGAACTTAAAGAAATTGATAAGAATGCTGAAAAAAAATGTGAGTTTCTTAAAAGTTTTTCTCTTGAATATGAAAACTTATCAGAGAATGAAGTTACAAGAAATCTAAAACTTGAAGTTCAAAAAGTTGGAGCTAATGCCTATTCTGTTAGCGATCTTGTAAATAATGGTAAGCTTTCTAAAATTAATGGAAGTGCCTTTATTTGCCCAATTAAATAAAATGCTAAAAATATTTTTTTTAACAATCTTGTTTTTTGTATTCTCTAGAACATTTGCCATGGAGCTGGTAGGGGATTGCCTGTATGTAAAAGGGAAAGCATCAATTATAAATGCCAAGGTGAAAATGGATCTTAAAAAAGGAATGAAGATTTACCCTGGAAATATAATTATATTAGATAAGGGAAGTTTAAGTATTATAAAATTCCCAATGCAAACAATGAAAATTCTAGAGAGTACAGAAATTAAAATTGATTCACTTAAAATAGATGATTCAAAATTTAAACTTAGTATTGGCGGTATAATTGTCGAACAAACAAAGCAAAAACTTAAAGATATGAATAATAATTCAGCATTAAAGATTAAAACCCCAAGTGCTTCTTTAGGGATTCGAGGAACAACATTTTTGGCCTATGCTGGGGAAAAAAAACAGACTGTTTTAAGTGTTAATGAAGGGAGTGTTCACTTTTTAGGGAATTTATCGTCGCAGGAGGTTGCAGTCCCCCCACAGACAAGTATGATGACTAATGATGAAGAAAAAAATATTAGGCCACGAGCTTTTGGATTTGAGAAAGACATTAACTTTAATTTGAACCACACATCAAATATTGAAATGAAGTCAGATCTATTTTCTAAAATTGAAAAAGAATGGCAAGCATACGCAAAAGAAGAAGAATATCGATGGGAAGAACATAAAAAAAATGATGAATCTGTTTGGAATGAATGGAAAAAATCAAATGAATAAGGAGGAAGTATGAAAAAAATGATCAATGTTACAGTAATGGCCATGGCCCTAGCACTTACTGCATGTGGAAGTAGTGAAAAGAAGAAAGCTGAAGTCGAAGAAGTTGAAAAACCAAATCCAAATCCAGAGAGAACGTTTAAATTAGATTATGATTTAATTGAAGCTTCAGATAAGCAATTGCCTGAATGGATCAAAGATCCTTCTAAGGCAGAAAAATCATCTGATGAAAGAAAAAAAAATCGGTATTTTGTTAACGAATCAAGCCACGACTCGCAAAGATTGTGTGAGAAGTCTGCAGAAGCGAGAGCAACTGCCCACATTGCTGCTGAAATCGCGCAATTTATGAAAAATAGCTATGCCGAGGCAACTCAAGGTGGAGAAGCGGAAGAAGTTTCAGAATATATGCAAGAAAAATTAGGACAAGAGGCACAATCATTTATTGTCGGAACGACAATGCTAAAAAAATATTGGGAAAAAAGAAGTTATAAAGAATCTTTAGGTGCAAGTGAAGATAAAGTAAAATACTACTGCTATGCTGTGGTTAAAATGAGCAAGAAAGATTTAGAAAAAGCAGTAGATCGTTCAAGGGCAAAACTTTTGGGTGAAATTCCTGCCCCAGAAGTAAAAGTAAAAACGGATGAAGTTCTAAAAGATGTATCTAAGAAATTTACAGAATTAGATAAACCTGTTGAAGTTAAAAAAGAAGAAGAGTAATTGATTGTTATTTGCCCTACCAAATTTGGTGGGGCAAATTTTTTAGGAGTATATGTGAAAATATTAGTTTCATTATTAATGCTTTTTGCCTTTTCAACAGACCTAATGGCCCAAAAGACTTATGTTGATCCAAATTTGAAAGTTAAAAAAGGATTGCTTGAACCAGGCGAAAAACCAGCAGCAATCAGTGCACAAGTAGAAACTAAAGCAGAAGCAAAATCAGAGTTAGATCCCATAAAAAAAAGATATTGCGCTTGTCTTCAGTACATTCGTTTTTTTGAGCAAAAAATGGATTTGAGCAAGAAACTTAGAGAGTCTGGAGCGATGACCTATGAAGAAGAAGCCTATTACCCAAATCAGCAAAAATTAGAAAACTATAATGGGCTTTTAAAAAGATATGCAGCTCAAAACGATTTAGAAACTGATGAGTTCGAATGCGACATTGAAGCTTTTGAAGCAAAAAAACCTAAAGATTATAAAAAGCCTTTAGATAACTTAGATAAGACTTGTAAGTTTCAGGAAATAGAAAGAAAAAAAATTAACGATTAATTAAATCTTAAAGAGGAAAGTATGTTTAAAGCATCTTTTAAATTGGCATTGTGTTTTTGTGCAATCGTTTACGCTACAGAAAAACCGAAATGGATTGACGATGTAACTAAGGGCTGCTCCAAAAAAGAAATTTGCGCACAGGGAGAAGGTGCAAATCGTGAAGCAGCAAGTTTAAATGCCAATCTTGCAATATCAAAAATTCTTGATAATAAAATTGAAAGTAAGTTTTCAAGTAAGATCGAGAGTGAAAACTCAAAACTTAGTGAGAGTATTAATGAAGAAGTAAAAGAAGTAACAGCATCAGCACTTTCGGGGGTTGAAGTTAATAAATTTTATGAAGAAGGTGAAAAGGTTTATGCCTTGGCGGTTCTTGTAAAATCTAAAGCTGCTAAAACTTTAAAAAAAGAAATTGATTCAATCGATGAAAAAATGTTGGCCTTGTCAAAAGATTCTGATAGTTCATCAAAAGTGAAACTAGAAGGCCTGTATTTAAAACGTGAAATTCTAGAGCGAAAGCATAACTTTTTTACAGGTATCGATTTTCCATCACCTCTTAAATATGAAGATATTTTTAAGAGTAAAAAAGAGGCTACAAAAAATATGATCGTGCATGTTTATCTTGATGAAGATGAACCTAAATTAGTAGAACAAGCACTCGCCAAGGAAATTACAGGGCTTGGATATAAAGTGACAAGAGGCCAGGTTCGCCATGCAGACTCAACTCATATTGTAACTGGTGAAGTTTTAGCAGATAAAGAGTACATGCAAGTCGAAGGATTTGAAAAATACAATTTTCATGCAAAAATTTCGGCCATGAATGCAAAAAGAGTAGGTACAGGAGAGTTTCAGTATTCTGTAACTGAGACAGGAAGAAATTTTTCTCAAGCATCTGATAAGGCCATGCCTAAAATTAAAGAAGAAATTAAAGAAAAAATAGTTGATTTAAAAATAGACTAATCAGGAGGAAGAATGAAAAAATTATGTTTATTTGTATTACTTGCACTATCACTTGTAGGCTGCTCAAGCTTTAAAGCGCAAAGAGTTGATCGAACTGAGGGCGATGAAAAGGCCCTATCAATTACTGATAAATGGGTTCAGCGAGATACTGAAGATGCTGTTAAAGACTTGATTAAACAAATGGAAAGACACCCTTCTTTTCAAGAAGTGTTAAAAAATTCAAAGAAGAAGTTGAAAATTTTTATTGCTGAAGTTCAAAATGAAACATCAGAGCCTTATTTTCCAATAAGAGATATTAACGACGAGCTACTTAATGAGTTTTCTTACTCTGGAAAATTTACTCTTGTTGATGCAGAAGCAAGAGGAAAGCTTTTAAAAGAAATCCAATATCAAAATGATGGAATGGTTGATCCTGCTCAAGCAAAAAGCATTGGAAAGCAGTTTGGTGCTGATGTTTTAGTTTTAGGCTCAGTAAGAATGCAACCTGAATCTCGAGACGGGAAAACAATTAAGCAATATTCTGTAAACTTAAGAATGACAAACCTTGAGACATCAGAAGAAATTTTAAGAATTAGATTTAAGACATCTAAATATTCTGAGCAAAGTAAGACAGGTTGGTAATTTTAAAACTATTTAAAAAGGATTAGATATGAAATTTAAAAATATAATGTATGTAGGAGCTGCGCTCCTACTAGGGGCTTGTGCGACCAATAACCGCGATTCTCAAACAGAATTAAAGAATAATCTTGTTAAAAAAGATTATAATAAGGCCTTAGTCTTGATTAATGACAAAAAGTTTTTGTCAGAGAAAAATGACGAGTTGTTAAAAATGTTTGAAAGAGGGCGAGTTTTTTATCTTTCAGGTAATTACTATCAGGCCTTAAATGAATTCAACAAGGCCAAAGAATTAAGTGAACAACTTTTCACTGTTAGTGTTTCAAAAAAAGCAGCATCGGCACTCGTTAACGACAATGCAGATAATTACTATGGATCTAATTTTGAAAAATCGATGATTCGCTTTTATCAATCACTAACCCATATGATGCTTTTCAAAAAAGGTGAGTATGAGGCCTATGCTTACGAAGAAAAATCTGCAGATGGTAAAACGGTTGTTTCAAAAAAAATTGAAGCTAAAAAATTATCAGACCAAGAAAAGAAATTCCATTTAACTGCAGCTAAAAGTGTGTTGCTTGATTGGGACACGTACCTTAATTCAGTTAAGGCCGTGACAGGAGGAGAAGTAACATTTAAGGATGATTTATTGGCCAAGGTTTTTGGCGGTTTCATTCATGAAAATTTTGGTACTGCCGCCGATGTTACAGTCGCGAAGGATTTGTATAAAATTGGAAAAGAAGTGATGTTTAAAAATTATGATATTTATCCAACTTACAATCAGAAGTATTTAGATTTTAGAAAGGATTTTTCTAAGTTTGCAGAAATGCCAATTACAGATGTAGAAAAAAATTATGTCGCTAAAACAGACTATAATACAGAGTTGGGAAGCTATTTGGATTCAAAGATCGAAAAGCTATCGAAAGGACAAAAAGATAACTGTTTATTTGTTTTTGAAGAAGGTTTCATTTCTGAAAAAGTAGTTAAGAAGTTTGATATTCCACTTGCAGGTGCTGGCGCAAGCGCGACAGATAAGCAAATGGTAGGAGATGCTGGATTTATAAGTTTTTCTGTAAGTGTTTTGGGAGCAGCAAAAGATGCACTTCCTAAGATTTATTTTGAATTGCCAGAAATAGTAATGCCAAAGCCTGCAGGTAAGACAACGCTAGTAATTGAAGATTTAAAAGGATTAAAGGTAACAGAGCTAAAGATGCAATTAATTAATCCAATGGGTGAGATTGCAAATCAGGCCTTAGATGAAATGACTAAAGCTCTTTATTTAAAGACAGGATTAAGAGTGGCGGGAAAACACTTGGCTGCACTTATTGTTGCCTATCAGATTTATAAGTCAAATCAATCAAAAGGGGACTTTATAGCGATGAGTTTGGCAACCCTTTCATATAAAGCGGCCAATAAAGGAATTGAGTTTTCTGAACGAGCTGATTTGCGTTCTTGGAAATCTTTACCGCAATATTTGAAATTAATTAGTGCGAATTTAAAACCGGGGGACTACAAATTAAAAGTAGTAACAGATGGTATTGAAGTTGATTCTAAAGAATTTCATATTGAATCAAGTGAGGCTCCTTCGATTATTACAATTTAATAAAACTATAGTTCTTCAACAAATACCTTCTCAGTGATTTTCCAAAATTTATCTTGTTTTCTTGCGATTACAAATTTTGGACTTCTGAGAAGGTTTTTATTTTTTACAAGTTCATCAGCAGTATCAAACTTAAAAAGTCGCTCTGGTCTTCTCAAATGAAAACGCATGAAATTTATATTAAATTTCATCCTGCCTGATTCTGAATTAAAAAAATGTGCTTCAGATAAATACTGTCCATCGAGATCATAGTAACGGATTTCAAGATACGAATGATTATTTTTATCTTTCTTAGTAAAATACTCAATTCTATCAGGTGTTAAGATATGTGCATTCTTTGACAGTTTTGCTTGTTTTAATTTTGAATCGGCATCAATTAAAATTGAATGGCACTTGGAGCATGACCTTGCACTGATATCATTTTCATAACTACAGCTTGGGCATAATTTAAAACGAAACTTATAGGTGCAAGGAGTGATTTTCATCGTCTTATCTGAAACGATACCTCCCATGCATTTTCTTCCAAAGTGTTCGATAACTTCTCCATCAGAATCTTTGATTCCCCAAAAATGGTTTATAAAGTTACACATAGGGCATTCGATTTCAACTGGGACGGAATCAGAACTTATTTTTTTATCTTTAATTTCTGGCCGATAAAGATCATGTCCCATTCCTGTATAATCGAGGATGAGGCAATCTTTTTTTCCTTCAGAAAGGCGTAGGCCTCGTCCAACTATTTGTTGGTAGAGTCCGTTAGACTCTGTCGGTCGCATAATTGCAATAACATCAACATGTGGAGCATCAAACCCTGTGGTTAAAACAGAAACATTTACGAGATATTTAATTTTTTTTTCTTTGAATTTAAAGATAATTTCTTCGCGCTCTTTTTGTTCTGTATCTCCCAAGACGATTGCTGATTCTTTTTGAGGAAGATAAGATAGTATTTCTTCTGCGTGTCTTATGCTTCCACTAAAAATCATAACTCCTTTGCGATTAAATTTTTCAGTAATATCGACAATGTTATTTACAATTAATGGAGTCAATCTCTTTTGATTTTTTAAGAGCTCCTCTACTTCACCTGTCGTGTAGAATCTGTTTTTTTCAGTGAGTGATGAAAAATCATATGAAGTGACAGGTAAATCAACTTTAATAGGAGGAGTTAGGTACTTATTCTCAATCATATAGGATAAAGGAAGTTCATAAATACACATTTTGAAAAATTTAGGGATAGTGGATTTCACTTCCCCTTTATAGGAGTATTCGTAGAGCCAGCCATGGCCAAGTCGATATGGAGTTGCAGTTAGTCCTAAAATACAAAGATCAGGGTTATGCATTTGTAAATTTTTAATAACTTCCTGGTATTGAGTATCTCCATCGTCATCGACTCGATGGCATTCATCAATAATTAAAAGACTGAAGTTTGTAAAAAACTGCTTAGGAGCTCTTGCGATTGATTGTATACTTCCAAAGATAACTTTATCGCTCCAGTCTTTTTGATTGAGGCTGGCCGAAAAAATTCCAGCTTCAAGTCCGAAGCTTTTATATTTTTCATAATTTTGTAAAACAAGTTCTTTGACGTGTGCTAATACAAGCACTCTTCCTTTTGCAATTTTTGAGAGTTCTGCAATGACTAAACTTTTTCCAGCTCCTGTTGGTAGGATAATGAGGGCAGGATCTTTTTTTACCCTGAAGTATTTTAGGGCGCTTTCTACGGCATTTTTTTGATATGGACGAAGTGTATACATTATATCTATATGTTATAGCAGAACTAGGGATATTCTTGCAATTAATTGTAAGACTTCTAGTAGAGACAATACGTCAACAAATCAACTAAAATGATTTAATGGTGAAAAAGTTATTTCTGATATTAATTTTGGCAATTGGCATTTCTCAAACTGTTTTTGCTAAAGAAAGCCTTCAGAGTTTTGTCTCTTCCATGAATGTAAAAGAGGGGATAGTCACTGATTTTTTTTCAAATTATCCAGAGCTTTTAGATGAATCTGTTCTTTATTTTCGGCCAATTTTTACTACTGAAAATAGTTTTAAATACAAATTATTTTTAGAGAATAGTGGCGAAGTAAAAATATTAAAACGAACAGGAAATAAGCTTGAAATTGAGGAACTGTATCGAAAGTTCAATAGCTATGATCAAGTTGTTACTTTAAATGGAAGTGATCTTTTTTCTACTCTAATGAATTTTTTCTCAGATGAAGAAATTTCATGGAATATTTTCAATGCTTATAGATCAGATATAAAGAATGCAAAAAATGCAAAGTTTAATTTTAATCTTGAAATTAAGTACGTTCTTTTTTCTGAGGATGACTTAGATATTCATTCAATTAAAATTTTAGAAACTGATCTTATTGTCGGAAGCGCAAGCTCCAAGAAAGAGGCAGATTTAACTGGAGAGTTAAGTGATAAAAAGGTTTCATCATCTGAAAAAATATTTAATTATCCAATCAGAAGAGATGAGGGGGTTAATGGCAGCATGATTTCAAGCCATTTTAGCTTGGCCAGAAGGCATCCTGTTAAAAGAAGAGTTCAGCCACACAATGGTGTTGATTTTAGAGCATTCAGTGGAACAGCGGTTTATCCTGCACTATCTGGAGTTGTACTTGAGATGGGGAGAACTAAGGCCAAAGGAAATTTTATTCTAATTGACCATGGAAATGGATTTGTTTCAACCTATGATCACCTGCGCCGGTTTAGTAAAAATTTAGCACTTGGCATGTTTGTAGACCCAAATGAAATTATTGGAGAGGTCGGGCGAACAGGCTATGCAACTGGAGCGCATCTACATTTTGGCCTTATTAAAGATGGGCATTACGTAAATCCATTAAGCTACTTTAAATCAGAAATAAATTTTTCATCAGATTCTTTCGAAGAAATTATTGAAGAAGAATAGATATAGTGTAAATTAATTTGATGAAGTTTATTTATTTCTTTATTTTCATTTTATATTCATTTGTTAGTTACTCCACAGAACCTAACCTTGCACACCATATTGCAAAAGTTGAACTTGGCGATATTGATAGAATTATTGCCAATAAATATCTAAGAGTGCTGACTACTAAAAACCCGTATGACTACTTCATTGAGCATGGGGAAATGCGTGGGATGCAGTATGAAATGATTCGAGAGTTTGTTAATTTTTTAAATCAAAAATATATAAAGAAAAATGAAATAAAAATTACATTTGAAATGGTGCCTGTTGATTTTAATGATCTCATTCCAATGCTTAAAGCAGGCAAGGGAGATATCATTGCAGTTGGAATAACAGAAACAGAAGAACGGAAAAAATTGATTGATTTCACTGTTCCATATCAAATGGTTGATGATGTTATTGTAACGAGGAAAGAATTATTAAAAAAATCATGGGAGGATAAGACTTTTGTAATTCAAAAAAATTCTAGCTATTCTCATGCGTTAAAGCGCTACTATAAAAAAATTAGTATGACTGAAATTAATCCCAATTTAAGTCCAGAAAATATAATCGAATTAGTTTCATTGAGAAAATATGATTATACGCTGGCAAATTCTTTTTGGGCCGAAAATATGACTAAAAGATTTGAAAATTTAGTAATTCTAAATGATCGCCCATTTCGTAAAAATGTTTCAATAAGGTGGGGAGTTCGCAAAAAAAGTCCTAAGCTTTTAAGTGAAATAAATAATTTTTTACCAAAAATTAAAAAAGGGACACTCATTGGGAATGTGTTTAGTCACAAGTACTACAAGGACTTGGGGCGGTTCCAAACAGGGGACTTTAATTTAAAAAAATCAATAATTTCTAAGTATGATAGGCCAATAAAAAAATATGGTAATATTTTTGGTTTTGACTGGAAGTTATTATCTGCGATTGCGCTACAAGAATCTAGATTTAATCAAGGTCTTATAAATAAATGGGGAGCGACAGGGCTATTTCAAATAAAAAAAACAACCGCAAGTGAGCCATATATTAATATTTCCTCCATTGAAGGCGAAGAAAATTTTGAAAGCAATATTCATGCAGGAGTAAAGTATCTGGCGTGGATTAAAAAAACTTATTTCGATAAAGAATTGAATGTAGACAATAACGAGAGAATTCGATTTACGATAGCAGCCTATAATGCTGGACCTAAAAGAGTGCTTGAGGCCATAAGTAAAGCAAAACAAATGGGACTAGATTCAAAAAAGTGGTTTAGAAATGTAGAAAAGGCAATGCTTGAGCTTGGCTTTAGTGAGCCGGTTATTTACGTTAGTGAGATCAATAAATATTACGTCAGTTATCTATTGATGGGAATAAAATAGGGCCATTATTTAAATGGCCCAATGACAATAAATTAGTTTATCAAGACTAAAGGGAAGCAGACCCGATCATCATTGCGATTAGATGGGCCGACATATTATAGCAGGCTTGGCCATTTTCCATTTTAAATTCAAATGGCAGCCCTTTTAGTGTTGTGGAGTACTTAGGATTGATGAAGTGATTATTTCTGAAATCATCCGCAGTAATCTTGATATCGACTAAATCATTATTAATTTTATAAGTAAAAATATTTTGATCTCTATTTAATTTGATGAAAGTAATTGCAACATCTGATTTTGTTTCAATTCCATCGATGATAATTCTCCCACCAAAAGATTTATCGGCCTGTCTTTCAAAGGTAGCATGACTTATTACTCCATCTTTTTTAATTGTTAATGTAGATTGCCCTTTTTCTTCATCAATATTGCCAAAGATTAGAAAGCCATTTAATGCTCCAGCGATTGCATGGTCAAATGATTTCAATTCCACATTTGTACCTGAAATATTTGTCATCCCATGTTCTTCTGCAGAAGTATTGAAGTTAAGTCCTAGGATTAAAGCAAGTAATAGCAGCATTTTCATTGGTAATTCTCCTTATTAAAGTGAAATCAGGTCTTCTTGATGAGATGAATTTAACCGAGCCGGTTTGATATGTCAAACTAAAATACTACAAATAAAACATTGAAAATAGATAAAAAAAAGGAGGCACTTCGGCCTCCCTTTTTTTAAATATTATTCAACTTTTCTTTCAGCACTATGCTCAAGAGTTAATTGATTTTTATTTGGTAGAAGCATTTCGCCAAATTCACCGTAATTGAAATTAAGGATTAGTTCAATTTGATGTTTAGTAGTAAAGACTCCACCTAGTTTAGGAGCACCAAGTTTCTCAAGGTTAATATGGAAATGAGTTTGCCCATTGGTGTGACTTAGTTCAATTTGATCACTTGTTAAAGTTTTATCAAATTTTACATCGTCTTTTTTAGAAATTTTAACCTTTAAATTAATTCGACCAAAATCAATAGCTCCATCGACATCAAAACTCAAATGATGTTTTCCAAGATCAATATTACTTACAGTTCCACGAGTGGCCTTGAGTGTCTCTGAAATATTTAGCATCTTAAAAGAATACTTAGCATCGATATCATTGATTTTGCCATCTTCATTATTCGTAATTTCTTTTGAATAAAATACTGCAGTATTCGCATTTGGATCTTTTAAATTGAGCGATAGATTTCCCTCGTCTGAAAGCTTTGTTACAAATACAACAGGAGAAATTACTCTGTTTAATTCTGTAAAATTAAAGCTTACATTGGCCGTATTCTTTTTTAGTTCTACAGTATATGGAACTTTAATTGTTTTTGTACAAGCATATGCCTCTTGGCGGTACTTAACTTCATCACGACAAACACGTTCTTGATATGGAATTTGTTCACAAACATTGCGAGGAGGGATCCACTCACAGTAGTTTCTCATTTCATTGTGGCAAACGCGATCTTGATAAGGAACTTGGCGACAAACTCTGCGCCCTGGATCGTATTCACAAACTTCTCTTGGTGGAATTTTTTCACAGCGGTTTTCTCCATTTGGAAGTCTTCGACAGACGATATCTCCTGGGATTGTTCTGCAAATTCTTCCACCGCCAACTTGTGTACACTCTTCACGATATCGTGTTTCATATCGGCAAACTGGCTCATAGACAGTTCTACATTCTTGGTGGCCTGGTAGTGTACGACACTCTTGACGGTATCTTGTTTCATATCGACAGACATTTTCAGTGTATGGAACATCTCGATAGCAAGTTGATTGCACTTGTTCTTCTCGATATTCTGTTCCATTTAAAATACTGTTGAGAATAAACTCTTCACCCGTCTGATTTTGATAGGTAATAACCTTTTCATTTTGAGCAAAACCATTTATTGAAAATAATACGGTCGCGACTAAAATGATTTTTTGAATAAAATTTGATTCTATTTTCATGTGCCCCTCTCTTTTAATGAATCAATTACTTAAATCCCAAAAAAGAATTACTTTTTCAATTTAAAGTTCTTTGCAAAGTGTAAAATGAGGGTAAATGTAAATAATTTATAGAGATTTGTAAGAAATAGGGAGTAAATTGAGACAAAATGATACTGAACTGCCCTACAATAATGGGGATACCAAAAAATAAAAATGATAGCTCTCTAGTTT
>CAZOXW010000026.1:0-41940 GCA_964583925.1 uncultured Bacteriovorax sp. | reverse complement strand
TATAGCTATATTGATTTAAAAAAACTCTTCCCGAATAATTTTTCTGATAATCAATTTATTTATATAGGGAAAATAATAGAAGAAAAAATATCATGGCAGATAATGTGTAAGTTCATCATTGATTGGTTGAATGATTTAGTTGTTCCTCATGTTTTAAAACTAAATTCCGATTCTGTTAAACGGGGTTTGAAAAAAACTAGCTCTTTTAATCCAAAAAACATTTTATCAGGAGTTTGTATATTGGAATGTGAAGAAAGCTTTAAGCAGGGCACTGGCTTTTTTTTGGAAGGATATGGAATTGTCACTTGTGCTCATGTGATTGGGCCAGCATCGCGAATTATTTTGGCATCTAAACCATTTCAGTCTTTTGCTATTGAGGTATTAACGAGAGATGATGATCTTGATGTCGCTATTTTAAAAATGAATGAATCTGTTAATGCAATAGAGTTTTTAAGCATAGGAAGTGCTGATAATTTAAATCAAATGGATAATATAATGATTTCTGGATTTCCTAATTACCAAAAAGGGGACAGTGGATTGATTACGCCTGGAATTATTACTGGTTATAGAATAAAATCAGGAGTGAGAAGATTGCTTACTAATGCACCCATTATTTCTGGAAATAGTGGCGGACCGGTTGTTGATAATAATTCGGTTGTCATTGGTATAGCAGTGACCGGTGCTGATTGTATGGATAATGCAGCAAGAACTGAAGAACATGGAATAATTCCTATTGATATTTTAAAATATTTAAAGTTATAAATTTTTTTGCCCACCTTTTGCCCACCCGAAGACATGAAAAACAATGAATACAGATGAAATACAATGAAGTTCAGAAAGAGGGTAAGTTGTTGTCTTCATTCCAAACTCATGAAATAATTGGCTCGTAATTATTAATATTGGCACACTCTCAGGGTGCGCCATGAAACTAAAAAAGAAATCCTTGTGATTTCTTTTTTAGTTTTAAGACGTACTTTGCGTGTGAGAAGACCGATGGGAGTTCAAAAAAATATCAAGATGATATTTTTTGTCGACGAAAGTCGCCCGAAGGGAACTCGAGCACGATGCGAGAGTAACAAATCCGAAAGGGTGCGCCACTTAAAAAATCCTCTTATTTCAACTACCTCCAAGACGACTCGAGTGGACGTCTCGAACTTTAAAACTATAACTTTTTCGATTGCTTGTTATCCCACAAGGTGGTATAGTGGTATTATGGTAGTTAGCTTTGGCAATAAATTAGCAAAAGAAATATGGGAAACAAATAGCTCAAAAACGCTTCCAAGAGAATTGTGGATTCGTGCAAAAGCATTGCTAACAATTATGCATCACACTTCAACTTTGGATGACTTAAAAATAAAAGGACAGCCACCAAATATCAGGCTGCATAAATTAAAAGGTGATAGAAAAGAATATTGGAGTGTCACGATAGAACTTCCTTGGTGCATAACTTTTAAATATAAAAATGGCGAGTTTTCAGAAGTAATTATTGAAAACTACCACAGAGGGTAAAAATATGATTAAAAATCCAAAACCACTTCATCCAGGAGTTGTCCTTAATGAAGTCTATATGAAAGAAATGAATCTCAATCAAACTCAATTGGCTGAGCTTCTTGGATGTTTACCTAAAAAAATAAATGAGATCGTTAATGGAAAGAGAAGTATTTCTCCCCAATTTGCCCTAGAGCTTGAAAGTGCCATTGGCACAAGTGCAGAAATGTGGGTCAGAATGCAAGCTGAATACGATCTCTGGATAACAAGAGAAAAAGCCGCTTAAGATGTCGCTCTTAAAACGCCCACCTCTTTTAAAAATGGCACCTCCAGGTTCTCATATCGTCAAAAGACATGCACGAATCGCAAAAGATAGAATCACTTATTTCGTCAAGGCCCATATAAGAAAAAATCGTGGAAAGAAAATTGTACTTCTTCCCGAAAATATTCTTTATCTCTATTGGCACAAGTGTTGAGTTAAAGGATAATATTAACCTTGTCTTTAATAATATATCAGATGAATTAGCGCTTTTAACGAAAGGACGCTCCGATTCAAGACTCTACCACGACGAGACGGTGATTTATTTTGCTCCGGAAGTTGGTGTTAAAGTTCCAGCGGTAACGGGACTTTCTTTTACTTTAAGTGTTGAATATACATTTAAACGCAAGTTGCCAGCAGGTTATGTCTACGATAAACCTTAGATAGTACTTTGACATTGCAAATTGTTTGCATATAATAATACTCGTCGCAATTTGGAGTGTTTATATGTTTCAAAAAAAGTGCAATCACAGTCTCTGTAATCAGATTAAAAATTCCACCTTGGGTGAAGACAGTTTAAAGAATATTTTAAAAGAAAAATCTTTGGCCGTTACTCGCCCAAGGCTTTCTATTTTAAAGACAATATTAAAATGTTCAGTCCCTCAAAGTGTTGAGGAAATATACAACGGGCTAGGAAAAACGCCATGTGATATGGCCACCGTCTATCGGGTGCTACATCAATTTGAAGAAGTGGGGATCGTTAATCTTATTCATTTAGAAAAAGATTTAGTCCATTATGAATATAATAATCCCCTTCATCACCATCATCACGTTATTTGCAATAATTGTAAAAAGATTGAACTAATTGAAGATTGCTACCTTGATCAGTTGGAGCTATTTCTAACTAAAAAGGGTTATAAAAATCTAGCTCATAAGCTCCAGTTTAGTGGACTATGTAAATCCTGTGCTGTTTAGAGAGTAAAGTATGGAAAAAATAGAAACTGCAATATCGGCATCAAATTTAAAATTTCATTATCAAAAAAATAAAGAAATTTTAAATATAGAAAATCTAACAATTAATCGAGGTGAAAAAGTATTTATATTTGGGCCATCTGGACATGGTAAAAGCACACTTTTAAATCTCATCTCGGGGGTACTTTCTCCAACCGAAGGAGAGCTTTTGGTTATGGGCCAAAATATAAAGAATCTAAATGCAAGCAAGCGGGATATTTTTAGAGGTGAAAAGGTTGGGTATATCTTTCAAATTTTCAACTTGATTCCCTACTTAAATATTAAAGAAAATATTGTGCTACCGTGCCTTATAAATAAAAAGCGAGGAAATGGATCAGATTTTTTAAAAGAGGCCGATGAATTAATTTCCAAGCTTAATTTAGAAAATCACCTAATGAAGCAACCAACTGAGTTGTCAATCGGCCAGCAACAAAGAGTTGCTCAAGCACGTGCCCTCATTGGCCGACCTGAAATTGTCATTGCAGATGAACCGACAAGTTCATTAGATGAAAAAAATACAAAAGAATTTATGGAGCTATTGTTATCGGAGTGGGAAAAACGAAAATTTACTTTAGTATTTGTTTCGCACGACGAGCGCTTAAGAAGGTATTTCGATCGGGCAATTTCATTACCTGATATTAATAAGGCGATTTAATTATGATTAATTTTTTAACTTACAGATCCATTATAAATAGAAAGTTTACTTCGTTTCTTTGTATTTCATCGATTGCTTTATCTGTGTGCCTTTTTCTTGGAATTGAAAGAATACGGGTTGGAGCACGCGATGGATTTACAAATACAATCTCAAAGACTGATCTGATTGTGGGGGCTAAAGGTGGCTCACTTCAACTTTTATTATATTCAGTTTTTCACATCGGAAGTGCTGTTAATAATATTAGAATGACTACCTATGAGGAGATAAAAAAACATCCTCAAGTAGAATGGGCCATCCCTATTTCCTTAGGTGATAGCTATAAAGGTTTTCGCGTGGTTGCAACTGATGAAAGCTTTTTTAAGCATTATCGTTTTAGAGGCGATCAAAGTGTAAGCTTTCAAGAAGGGATGATTCCAACGGAGACATTTGATGTTGTTTTAGGTAGCGAGGTCGCTAAAAAATTACGGCACAAAGTGAATGATCCAATTATTATTGCTCACGGTATTTCTAATGATGCAATTTTAATTCATAAGCGTACTCCTTTTAAAATTGTTGGAATTTTAAATCAAACCATGACTCCAATTGATACTGCCGTTTATATTAATCTCTATGGAATGGAGGCCATGCATTTTGGCTGGGAATCAGGAGTGCCATCTGATGAAGATATCAATCCAGATCGTTTCAAAAAAGAAAACATTCAAATTAATCAGATTACTTCATTTTTACTAAAGCTCAAATCAAGAATTGCTGTTTTGAAGATGAGAAGGATGATTGATAGCTACGAATTAGAGCCGATTATGGGAATTATTCCAGCTCTTGCTCTTTCGGAAATGTGGCAAACAATTTCCTATGTTGAGCAAATATTATTTCTAGTAAGTCTATGTGTGCTCCTGGTGGGAATACTGAGTATTTTAATATCACTTTATACTTCAATAAATGAGAGAAGAAGAGAGATGGCCATTTTGCGTTCTTTGGGGGCCAGGTCCTTTCATATTTTTACATTGCTTATTTATGAATCGATGATTTTAGTTGTAAGTGGTGTGATTGTCGGTATAGGTATGCTTTATGGACTCTTATATTTTGTGAGGCCATGGCTTGAAAGTAATTTTTCAGTGTATATGGAAATAACAGCACTAAGTAAATCAGAGTGGTTTATCATTGCGGGAATTATTACATGCGGTATTTTGGCGGGACTCATACCAGCAGTTAAGGCCTACCGAAACTCACTTCAAGATGGGTTAACAATAAAAATATGATACCAATTACAATTGTCACTGGATACTTAGGCTCAGGTAAGACGACATTGTTAAATTGTATCTTACGTCAAAATCACGGCAAAAAGATTGCAGTGATTGAAAATGAATTTGGTGAAAAAAATATTGATTATGAGTTTGTTCTTCATGAAAAGGAACAAATATTTCAAATGAGCAATGGGTGTATTTGTTGTAATGTACGCGAAGACTTAATCACAACTCTGAAGGCCATATTAGAATTTACTGAAGGTTTTGATGCTGTCGTTATTGAAACGACAGGAGTTGCTGATCCTTCTCCAATTTTACATACTTTAAAACAAGACCCAGTGCTTTTAGCTAGTTTTGAAATAGATTCTATAATTTGCCTTATAGATGCAAAAAATATTTTAGTTCAACTTGATCGAAGTCCAGAAGTTTTAAAGCAGCTTACCGCCGCCAACTTGGTTTTATTGAATAAAATAGACATTATTTCAAATACAGATGAATTAAATAAAATCGAAGAGACAATAGTAAAATTAAATCCAGAGTGCGAAATATTAAAAACAACGAAGTCAGAAGTATTAATTGAAGATGTTTTTTTGAAGAATTTATTTAAGATTAAAAATGCTGTTCCAAAATTTATGTTTCGTGCAAAGGATAAGATAAAAAACACAACTCATGAATTAAATATAAGTTCAAAATATATAGAGTTTTCTGGCGAGATAAGTCACCATTTTTTTTCAATCTGGCTTGATCTGCTTTTTTATCAATACAAAGATAACATCTATCGAATGAAAGGGATTTTATCTTTTAAAAATGAACCTCATAAGATTTACTTTCAAGCAGTTCATGATTATGTTGAATTATCTAAGGCCGACCTCTGGGGCACAGGTGAAGAAAGAGTAAGTCAAATTGTAGTCATTGGCAAAGAGCTTGATTTTTCTTTGATTGAATCTGGATTTTTAGGCTGCATAAAGTGACACAAATGCAATAGTTGCATTATTGCAAGCATTGTGCTATGCTCAGTCTATGACAAAAAAAATACTCCATTCGCCAATTGAAAAATTTACGAGAGCTCTTTTTAGCAGCGTTATTGAAAGACTAGCAGTCATTGTAAGTGAAGAAGATTTAAGCTTCACGCAGGTGGCAGCGTTACATATTATTGACCGTGAAAAAAATGTCAATGTGAATGATATTGCGAGCCGGTTAAGCCTTTCTGTGTCTGCAACAAGCAGAATGCTTGAAGAATTAGTTAAGAAATCATTAATTGAAAGAAAAGAAGATCAGAGCAATCGTCGGGTGAAAATTGTAACTCTATCAAGTCTAGGAGTTGAGTTTATGAATAAGCTTAGCATTGAAAGGGTAAAAATAGTTGAGTCTCAAAGAAGTGGCCTAAAAGATAATTTAATTTCGAATATATTTTTTAGAAATAAAAAGGGAGAGGAAAAATGAAAGTAGTATTAATATTTTTGGTATTAATAAATATGGCATGGGCAGAAAGTCATGATCATCATTCTAAGCATGGAAAAAAAGGAGCAAAGGCCGAAACTGTTGATAAAAAATTTAAAACAACCAATGATTTAAAAATACGAATGGATAAAATAGTAAAAATAACAAAAGAAATAGCGGCCTTAAAAGTAGACCCTGCAAAAAATAGAATTGTGGGTGAAAAAATAGAAACGACCGTTAATGATATTTTTAAAACTTGTAAACTTCCTCCTGATGCCGATGAGGCAATTCACCCAATTCTTGGATCAATCCTTGAAGGGGCAGATGACTTAAAACAAGGAAAAATAAAACAGGGACATGAGAAAATTCATCATGCCATTTTAAATTATGAAAAAATATTTTCTTTAAAATGATGAAGAGGTTTACATGCTAAAACCACTAACTTACTTTGCTTTAATTTTTGGAGCACTAACTATTTTCTCAGGCTATCAGAATCTATTTAATGAAGAAGTGATTAAAACACAGGGAGCTATAGTTCCATTAGTTTTAAAATATAATTTTGGCGCAGGCTTTATTTATATTATCGCTTCCATACTTGTTTTAAAAGGTCAGCAATTAGGACTGAGATTGATTTCAATTCTCTCTTCATTGAATATTGTTGTCTTTATTTATTTGCTGAATCACATCTATGATGGAGGCGCATATCAAGGAAAAACTGTCGTTGCAATGAGTTTTAGGACCATTTTTTGGATTGTCTTTTTTATTGTACTTAGCCGATCAAAAAAATTCAGCTCAAGTTGCCATTGTGGATAGATTTTAAAATGTATGCCACTAAATTAAAAATTTTAGTAATTAAAAATAATGAGACGGTTGTGGATTTATCCATGCCTGCGATTTCTGCTACGTGGATAATAGACTTAATGCCCCAAGATATTCTAAGAAAAATATCAGAAAAAGGAATCGATCTTAAAAGTATTCAGAATAGCTTATCATCGGAGAAACAATTACTTAAGCAGAGTATTTTTGAACTTATTACACCTGAAAAAACAATCAAGGTCTGGTTGGAATAATTTTGATTTTTAGTGTAGAGTAAGCCTTAAAAATTAAGGAAATTAACTATGACAAATAAACTACAAACAATTGATCCATTAAAAAAACAAGCAGAAGTCTCTGATATTGAACGGGGAGATTCAGAATTGTCTCCTATGGGACCACCAGAAGCCTATAATCCTCCAAGTAATGTTAAAGTAGAGTATGCTCATATGCATGTCGGCCTAAAGGCCTTAATAGATGAACACAATGAACTAAAAGAAAATATTGCCAAATTTGAAGTGGCTTTAAAAAAAATGCAGCAAAGTCGCGATTATGTTTCAAAGCTTCGCGAAGAAGTTTATGCTCTTTTGTATTACATCAATCAAGAGTTTGCGAGTCACAATAAAAAAGAAGAGAAATACTTATTTCCCATTCTTTCAAAGCGCTTTTTAGAAGTTGGTGAGCACAGTACAACGAGTTCACCTATCACTCCGGTTGATGTTCTTGAAGATGAGCACCGTGAACTTACTTGCCTTGCCAATGAGTTATTTTATATTTGGGGATTACTAGGCGTTCTAACTGATGATTCTAGTTTTCGATATTTATCAAAAGACTTTTTTAGAAAGTCATTTAAGCTTGTTGAAGTAATTCGACTTCATATTTTTCGAGAGGATGACATTGTTTTTTCTCTTGCTCAAAAACATCTGACAGAAGATGAACTAAATTTAATTTCTAATGAATTAAGAAGTTAGGCCACTCCTAACTTCTATTTTTCCCTCATTTAAATATAAAAAGCGATCCCCCAAAAAATTTGCTTCTTCTCTCGAGTGAGTTATTAAAAGTATAGGGATGTTAAATACTTTTTTTAAATTCAAAAAAATCGGGAAAAGTTCTTCTTTTGTCTCAAAATCTAGGGCCGAAAAAGGCTCATCTAAAATAAGTAGCTTTGGTGAAGAGAAAAAACACCGAGCAAGACTGACTCTTTGCTTTTGACCACCAGAGAGTTCGTGACTATATTTTTTGAAAAGCTCTTCGACACCAAATAATTGGACAATTTCTGAATCACTTAGCACGGAGTTATGAAGTCTGCGCTTTTTTGCATATTCTAAATTTTCTCTTACTGTAAGATGTGGTAGGAGAACTGAATCTTGAAAAGAGTAGGCAATGGAGCGCTTATGGGCCGGAATAAAAAAGTTTGAACTTTCATTTTCAAATGCAAAATCCTCAATTGTGACAAGGCCTAAAGGCCGATCAAAGAGTCCTGTCATCCAACGAGCGATAGTGGATTTTCCCTTTCCAGATCTGCCTTGAAGAATTGTTATTTCTCCACATGATAGAGTAAAACTAAAATTAAAATCAATTTCGTGAATGAATGTATTTAATTTAAAATGTGCCGATGTTTTACTTTCCATTTTTTTCCTTTAGTCGCTCTAATAGATAGAGGCAAAAACCAGAAAAAAGCAGAACAATAATTGATAGCTTATGCGCTGAAGAAAAATTGAGACTTTCAACCTCTTCAAAAATTGTAATTGATAAAACTTTTGTTTCATTCGGAATGCTTCCACCTATCATCAAAACAACACCAAACTCACCGATCGTATGGGCAAAGCCGGTAATCGCGCCATTAATAATACCATTCTTGGCCAGAGGTATAGAAATGGTGAAAAAACGATCAAGGGGAGACGCCCCCATCGTACTTGCCAAGTCTTCATATTTTTTTCCTATAGTTTCCATCGCATTTTGAATTGGCCTTAAAACGAGTGGAAAAGAAAAAATACTAGCACCAATCAGGATACCAACAAAAGAAAAACTCAGTTTTTCAACCCCCAAAAAATTGAACATCGGCCTTAAAAAAGATTTTGGGCCTAAGAGAATTAAAAGATAAAAGCCAAGCACTGTTGGCGGAATGACTAAAGGGAGAGAAAGGAGAGTGCTTATAACTTTTTTTATTTTTAAGCGAGAGTGTGTTAACCACCAGGCCATGGGAGTGGCAATAATAATTAAAATTAGCATTGAAAAAAAGGCAAGCTTTAAAGTTAAAAGCATGGCCGCGAGTTCTTCTTGATTGAATTTAAAAAAATCATTCATCGAGATCATATCCGCTTTCTTTTATAATTATTTTTACTTCATTTGATTTAAGAAAATTTAAAAAATTTAAGGCCAGTTTTTTATTTTGTGTAGAGCTAAGGATAATTGCATTCTGTTTTATCTTTGAATAAAGATGTTGAGGAATTACCCAGAAATTCTTTGATTCTTTCACTTGAGATAGTGCAACAAAGCCAATATCAGCATTTAATGTATAGGTAAGTTGATAAGTTTTTGCCACATTTTCACCATAGACAATTTTATTTTCAAGATTAAAAGATAAATTTTTTAGAACTTCATTTGCAGCAATACCAAATGGAGCAAGCTTTGGGTTGGATATGGCAATTGATTTAATTAAATTGGATTTTAAAATATCGCTATTATTTACGGCGATATTTTTGTGATTTGACCACAAGACTAGTTTTCCAATGGCATATGTATAAATTGATTCTTTTACGCCTAGATTTTCATTAGCTAGTTTAAAAGGAATAACTTCATCGGCAGATAGTAAAAGATCGATAGGGGCACCATTTTTTATTTGAAAAAAAAGTTTACCACTGGCCCCAGGAAGCAAAGTAACTTTGATGCCAGTTTTTTTTTCATAAAGTAAAGCAAGTCTTTCGGCCGTATTGGAAAAGTTAGAAGCCACCCCGATGGTAATTGTATTGCCATAGGAAAGTGAGCAGGTGATAAAAAGAATGCATAAGGATATTATTTTCATTTTTTATAATCTTTTAAGGCATTCTTTCCAGCATAGAGTGACCAAACATTATAAAATTTATTATTTCTAAGTTCAGTACATTTTTCCAAGCTTTTAAGTCCTAGTTCACAGGTTAAAAGATAAAATTTATCTCTAGTGAGTTCTTTTAATTCAATATTTCTTTGGTCGAGATCTATAATTGTAAAATGTTCAAGAGAGTTAATTTCTTTGATAGATATTTCAATAGGATTTTGGGCATCGTGGATTTCTAAATAGTTTTTTAAAATGACAGACTTGTCAGTATTTTTGCAAAGTGGGCATTCTTCATTTTGCTTCCATTTTATCTTTGTATTTTGCCCTGTTAAGCAGTTAATAAGTAGGTTTTCCCCATTGTTGAGTTTGCCATCATTGAGAATAGATTTTATAACTTCATAACTCATCATTGTACCCACAATGCCAGCGATTGGTGGAAGAATTCCATTTTCGGCACATGAACTAATGCACTCATGTACTGGTGGATGTGGATAGAGACATCGAAGACATGGGAAACTCGTCGTATTAAATTGAAACGACTTTATTTCTCCATGGTGATGGTCTATCGCCCCTAGAATAAATTGCTTCTCTAAAAGATAGCATGTGTCATGCAATAAAAATTTAGTCGTCAGATTGTCTGTACAGTCGATAACGATATCCGCTGTCGAGATGAATTCTCTGGCATTGATGGCATTTATTTTGTGAGTAGAGTAAGAAATATCAATTAAAGGATTTAATTTTTGAAGTCTTGATGCCAGCACTTCTGATTTTTTTAATCCAAGATCATCGATAGTAAAAAAAACTTGTCGGTGCAGATTTGTTAGATCAATAACATCATGATCAATAATATGTATATGGCCAACACCTGAGCCTGCAAGATAGCTTGAAACTGGATGCCCTAGTCCACCAGCACCGACAATTAAAACGCGCGAATGAGATAATTGATTTTGTCCCATTTTTCCAAATGAGTTTAAAGTGATTTGTCTTTTATAATAATTTTCTTGACTAATTTTTGAATTAATCATGATTATGGCCACATCCTTGATGGTGTACATGTAATGTTTTGTTTGGTTCGGCACAATTATGGCAGGCAACCCATTCTCTTTCGCCACTTTCGTAATGCTCACATTTCCAAATTGGAACCTTAAATTTAATATTATCTATGATGTATTGGCATGCTAGGAATGCTTCTTGTCGATGATGAGCTGTTGCGATTACCCAAACTGCAAGTTCATTTATTTTTAAGTGGCCAATCCGATGAACGCTAATTGCTTCTGTTATTTTATATTTTTGATAGGCCTCTTTTATAATTTTATTTCCTTCTTTTTCGGCCATTGAGACATAAGCAGAATATTCCAATGAATTAACTTTTTTACCATCGTTATGATTGCGCACTATTCCTTCAAAAATAACAGAGGCTCCATTTTCATCTTTTTTTAAATTATTTTTCAATTCTCGAATGAAATCGTCATCGATAATTTTTTCGGTGATACTAAACATTTTTAACCCCCTGCCACTGGTGGTATAAACACCACAGTGTCATTCTTTTTTAGAATTGAGTCCATTGATGAGTACTCTTCATTGATGGCAACTTTGACTAACTCAAGCGGTAGCTTAAATGCATACTCTTTAGAGAGGATTTCATAGAGCTCCCTTGGTGTCTTGGCCTTAGTCTCGATCGATTCTTCGCTTTTTTGTGACGACTCTTTTAAAGATGCAAAATAGATTATCTTAATTTGTGTCATTTCGATTTTCCTTTGATCTCGTGATACTCAGAAGGAGTATTTACATTACTAATAGCACTTATATTTTTTGGTGTAATCTTTTTGATATCTGAGTTAAAAAGCATCTTCATTGGGCAATCGTAGCCAGTGGCAAGGAGCTGTAGCAATCTTGAGTAGGTTTTAGGGTTGTAGATAGTAAATAGTGGTTCAGGCCAAAGTCGATCTGGGTTTTCGTAAGTAGTGGCCAGTTTAAATGGGTGTGCACTATCAATTAAGTATTGGACTGATGCTTCGTCAATGTGAGGCATATCACAAGCACAAACGAGTAAGCGAGTGTTGGGATAGCATTTGAAATAACTGAGAATGCCTGAGCTTGGGCCAAAGTCTAAAAATTGATCTTTTATAAAATCATATTTGCTAAAACTCGGGTCAAGTGCTTGGTCGGATCTCCCTGAGTAATAAACTTTTTCACAATGTTGACCTAAAACATCTAAAAGGTGTTCTGCTTGAATTTTATCGTGGTAGACAAGTTTGGATTTATCTTGTCCCATTCGAGTTGATTTTCCACCAATAAGTGCCATTCCATTGATAGGCATCGCTCGGTAAATTTTTAAAAAGTAATCGAGTACAAATTGTGCAATTTTATCACTTTCATCGCGGTGAAAATAAGGAAGATTTAGTTCTAATGCAAGATTTTGATCGCCGATGATGGCGATAATTTCTGTTATCTTACCTGCTAGAATTTCATTTTTTAAATTAAACTGATCATTCGTGAAAACAATTTTAGCTGCCTTCGAATATTTATGTCCTTCAATAAGTGCAAAGTCATAATCAAGCGCGAGCAATTTTTGATCGATCATGCTCATTGGGCGATCTTGTATCGTGGCCCAAGAATTTTCGTTGCCAATCGAAATAGCTTTGGCACCACTGGAGCGGGCATTATAAGTATCTTTTCCCGCATGATCCATCTCAAAAAAGTGAGCATCATGTTTGGCATAAAAAACGTTATAATTTTCTTTAAAGTGATTTAAAAGTTTGCATAACAGTGTAGATTTTCCAGAGCCAGATAGGCCAGAGAAGGCGAGTTCATAGGGGTGGTAGAGTTGTTTTTTTAAATCCATCTTTTTAATCCTCTTTACTATCCTTCAGGTGAAAATCTTTTTTGCCGCCAGTCTTCATTTTAAGACGAATATTTTTTATTTCCATTTCGCTATTGATTGCCTTGCACATGTCGTAGATTGTTAAGGCAGTATGGGTAACGGCCGTTAGAGCTTCCATTTCAACGCCTGTTTTTCCGCTAATTTTAACTTCTGCTTCAATCTGAAGGGATTTTTTTTCATTATTAGGCGTAATTGTGATTTTACATCCTTCAATTAGCAGCGGATGACAAAACGGTATAAGTTCAGACGTTTTTTTACAGGCCATCGTGCCTGCGACTATTGCCGTGGCAAAAACAGGGCCTTTTTTAGTGTGAATTTCGCCCGATGAAAGATGAGACATGATTTCTTCGCCAACATATATTTCACCTATTGCAGTTGCTACTCTAACGGTGATATTTTTTTCATTTACATCTACCATGGTTGGAAAATTATTTTGATCGACATGCGTAAGTTTTTTTTCCAATTTATCCTCCAATGGCATGCATGGCCTTTGACACCTGATTAATTCGCTCGATTGGCTTATTATTAATTAGGTTCGATAGGATTTCTTTTGTTTCTAAAAATGTTTTACCTTTGATACTAACTCCAGAATCGACAAAGAGGCATGGATAGACTGTACCATCTGCCCCCATACGAAGTCGCGAGCATTGCCCGCAAAACGACATGGTTTCAGAGGCAATCAGTCCGATTTGGGCCCCATTGGTTAATTTAAAGTTAATTGAGGTCGAATCTTTTGGTGAGATTTCTTTTGAAACTTCATAATTTAATTCGAGATGATCAATTAAAAATTGGCCTTTTAAAAAATGTTGATCATAGTATTTAATCATTTCACCAATTTTCATAACTTCTAAAAAACGAACCGGGATTGCATATTTCTTTGAAAAGTTGATGAAGTCATCTATTTCAGAATCATTTATCCCTTTAAGTAAAACGGCATTAATTTTTACATTAAGTCCGAATTCCTTGGCATTCATTATTGAATGCATGACAGTTTCAAACTGATCTGTTTTTGTTATTTCTCTAAATTTATTTTTATTTAATGAATCAAGACTGATGTTGACAGCACTTAACTTCGTTTCTCTAAGATCTTTTAGATACTCATTTAATTTTAGGCCATTAGTTGTGAGCGCTAGCTTATCTAGAGGAAGAAGTGATAATTTATCTGCAATTTCTAAAAAATCTGAGCGAAGAGTCGGTTCCCCACCTGTAAGTCTAATTTCTTTGATACCGAGATCAACTAAGTTTTGCGAAGCTGCAAATATTTCGTTGGCAGACATCCAATTATTTTTTTTCATGAATTGCATTTTTTCTGGCATACAGTAAAAGCAATTCATATTGCAGGCATCTAATAATGATAGGCGCAGTTTTTTTATATTTCGGCCATGCTTATCTATTAACATTACATTTTCCAATGATAAAATGGGAAAATTTCCCCTTTTTTAAAATTATTTTTATTATCTAAATTATCTACTTCAATAAAACCATCGGCATCTTTCATATAAAAGTAGTCGCCACTTCCATTACCAAAAAGTGGGGTGGCAGCAATTGATCCATCATCTAAAAAACTAATTGATGATGGTACAAAAAATGTCATATCTTTATTTATTTTAAAATCACTATTGGCCTTAATAAAGAATGAAGGATTAGAACATTTTTTTTCAAGAAGAATTGGGCCAACATATTTTCTTAAATTTAATAGACAAGAAACAGGATTCCCCGGGAGTCCAAAAATCATTTGATTGCTTTTTCCTACGCCAAACCATAGCGGTTTCCCTGGGCGTTGTTGTACTTTATAAAATACATTTTTTATTTCTAACTCAGCGAGTGCTCGAGGAATGAAATCATATTTCCCCATTGAAACACCGCCAGTAATGGCGATTATTTCGTGTTCAGATATAATCGTTTTTAATCCCTCTAAGACTTCTTCATAGTTGTCTTTTAAATGAAAGAGTTTGGCATCGCTAAACCCGAGAGAATTTAAGGCCGCATTTAGGGCGTAGGGATTAGAGCGATAGATTTGATGGTCGAGCTTTGGAAGCCCCGGAGAAACTAATTCATCACCGGTACTAACAATCGCAATTTTAAAATTTTCAAATACAGAGACATTTTCATAACCTAAAGAGGCCAATAGTGCCAGGTGTCCCGGTGCAAGCACAGTCCCTTTTTCTATCATGAGGTCATTTTTTTTGTAATCACTTCCAAGTAGGTGCACGTTGTCCATGTATCTTAGAAGGAGGTCGTTTGGTAAGATGGCGTAGTCACCTTCAATTTCTATTTTTTCATAGGGAATAACAACATCGGTATTTTTTGGAAGAACTGCACCTGTCATAACTTCAAGGCATGCTTTATCGTCATCGAGAGTTAGTTGTGGCGATCCAGCTTTTTGGATTCCCATTATTTTGTAGCGTGTCTGTGAGCTTAGTATTGATCGCTTTAAGGCAATTCCATCCATCGAAACTCGATTAAATGGAGGTTGGTCGTAAGTTGAAAAAATGTCCGATGAGATTTTTTTGCCTAGTGCAGATTCTAAGGGGAGAGAAATTTCTCTCTTTTTTAATTTACAATTTTGGTCAATTAAGGCGCACGCTTCGCTGACTGTGATCATACTTTTCCTTTCCAATTTTTGGGAAGCTTACCCGTTTCCAGATAAACCGCGGTCACTTTCCATGGCATTTTGCTTTAGGAAAAGTGACTTAGGAGTCACCAAATTATTTAGTTTTTCTCAAATATAAATTTATAGGCCTCTTCATATTTATTTTTATCCAAGAAATCAACGGCCTCATCGATCTTAGTATAGTTAACTGAATCTTCTTTTAAAAATTCATGCATCACAATCGTCGTTGTTTCAATCGTTTTCATTGCGACTTTTATGATTTTTTCACGCTCTTCATCGCTCACAGAATCGTAGGGAATGATCTCTTCAATCTCGTTCATGACATAATGAGCATTAATCTTTAATAAATTTTCGAAGTGATTGCTTTTTAAATCTGCTTTCATTTATAGTAAGTTCCGTTAATTAGTTTCAAAAAAAATATCAAAAGTTATACAAATTTGATATGACATAAATCAAGTTCGTATTTTTTATTTAGACCAATAAACAACCTACGAACTTTTAATTCAAGATTAATCACTAATTCAAGAAAAAAATCCAAATATGACTCAAATCATGTTTCGTTTTGTCACGAAACTGTAAAGTAGTACCATCAAATAACTTAGGAAAAAATATATTTATTAAATTTAAATGAGGAAAAATCATGAAGTTTTGCCTGTTGATTAGTACACTATTTCTTTTGTTTGGAAACCTTTACGCGTTTGATGCCGCTGAAACTTACGATAAGAAGTGCTCAAGTTGTCATACTATTGGGGCCGATGATGTTGGGCCAAATCTACAAGGGGTAACCAAGAGAAGAGATGCCGCATGGATTAAGAAGTTTATAAAAGGTTCTCAAGCAATGATTACAGCAGGAGACCCGATCGGAGCAGAGTTATTTGCAAAATTTAGAAATAAAAAAATGCCAGATATTGAATTAAGCGATGATGAAATCGATCAAATTTTAGCTTACATTGAAGGAGCTAGTGGCGGTGGGGCTACTGTAAAAGTAAAATCTGCAACAGAAGCAAAAGCAGAAGATATCGCAAAAGGTAAAATGCTTTTTGAAGGAAAATTACGCTTTGAAAAGAAAGGACCAGCTTGCCTAAGCTGTCACTCTGCGGGGGATGCGGGAATTTTAGGCGGTGGAGCTCTTGGGCCAGATCTAGCTCGATCTTATACATCTTTTGAGGATAAAGGCCTAACAAAGGTGCTTTCAAAAATTTCGTTTCCGTCAATGGTAATTCCATTTAAGAATAAAGAATTAACAACTGATGAAGTGTTCTATGTTAAATCATACCTCTACTCAGTTGATAAGGCCGCAATCGATAGCGAGTTCTCAGAAAATCAAAAAAAGTTTGCTATTTTAGGAGTGATCGGAACAGTGATTGCTCTTTTACTAATAGATTTAGCTTGGAAGAATCGTAGAAAGAAAACTAGAAGACCATTAGGAGATAATTAATATGAGTTGGATTGATGATTTAGTTTCACCAAAAACAAGACAATGGGAAGAGTTTTACAGAAATCGTTTTCAACATGACAAAATTGTACGGTCAACTCACGGAGTAAACTGTACAGGATCGTGCTCTTGGAATGTTTGTGTAAAAGATGGAATCGTTACTTGGGAACTTCAAGCGACGGATTACCCAATTATTAATAAGGAAATTCCACCTTATGAACCACGTGGTTGTCAAAGAGGGATATCATTTAGTTGGTACTTATATAGTCCAATCAGAATCAAGTACCCATACGTTCGTGGGGCTTTAATTGATATCTGGAATGAAGCAAAAACAAAGCATACAGATCCAGTTCTTGCATTTGATTATATTCAAAAAACTCCTGAACTTCGTTCAAGATATCAAAGAGCGAGAGGTAAAGGTGGATTTAGAAGAGCAAGTTGGGAAACTGTTTTAGAAATTATTTCGGCTTCTACAATTAGAACAATTAAAACACATGGCCCAGATAGAATTGCAGGTTTCTCTCCGATTCCAGCGATGTCGCAAATTAGTTATGCGGCAGGAGCTCGTTTTATGCAATTAATCGGTGGGGTTTCACTAAGTTTCTACGATTGGTATTGCGACCTTCCTCCTTCATCACCAGAAATGTGGGGAGAGCAGACTGACGTTGCAGAAAGTGCTGACTGGTATAATTCAAAGTTTATTGCAGTTATGGGGGCAAACCTTAACATGACAAGAACTCCAGACGTTCACTTCATTCCTGAAGCAAAAATGAATGGAACAAAAGTGGTTGTCTTTGCACCAGACTTTAACCAAGTTGCAAAGTTTGGTGATCAATGGGTTCCAGTTCATCAAGGGCAAGACGGTGCATTTTGGATGGCCGTAAACCACGTGCTTTTAAAAGAATTTCATATTGAACAAAAAGTTCCATACTTTTTAGATTATCAGAAAAAATATTCAGATGCGCCATTTTTAGTTGAATTAAATTCTCACAATGGGCATTTTACTCCTGGAAAACTTCTGCGTGCCGGTTCAATCAGTAAGTATCAAGCTGAAGAACATGGAGAGTGGAAATTTTTAATGTTTGATGAGGCAACTAAATCTCCTAAAATGCCAAAAGGTACAATGGGACATCGTTGGCAGAATAAAAAGGGGCAATGGAATCTTGAATTAAAAGATGGCCTTGATGATTCTGAAATTAAACCAGCTTTAAGTTTATTTGCTCATAAAGATGAAATCAGACAAGTTGAGTTCCAAGAATTTGGAAATGAGAAAAAGTACTTAAGAGGTGTTCCGGTTAAGAAAATTTCTACAGTAGAGGGTGATAAATTTGTAACAACTGTTTACGATCTAATGCTAGCTCAATTTGGTGTAACTCAAGGACAAGAAGGAGATTTCCCTAAGTCATACGACGATGCTAACCAATCTTATACTCCAGCTTGGCAAGAGCGTTTTACTGGAATCACTAAAGAAACAGTAATCCAATTTGCAAGAGAATGGGGAAATACTGCGAGATCAACAGAAGGAAAATGTTCTGTAATTATCGGAGCAGGTATCGATCACTGGTACCACAACAACCTAATTTATAGAGCAGCTCAAACGGCACTTGTATTTACAGGCTGTGTTGGGAAAAATGGTGGTGGATTAAACCACTATGTTGGACAAGAAAAGCTAGCACCTCAAGAGCCATGGGCATGTATTGCTTTTGCAAAAGACTGGTTTCCTGGAAGTCGTCTACAAAATGCACCATCATGGCATTATATGCACTCTGATCAGTGGAGATACGATGGAGAATATAATGAAATTAACTCTTCACCTGAGTATCACCCAATTTCAAAAGGCCATACTGCAGATTTAAACGCAAAAGCTGTTAGATTGGGCTGGCTTCCATTTTATCCTCAGTACACTGCTAATACACTAAACCTTTGTAAAGATGCGATTGATGCTGGAGCAAAATCTGATGATGAAATCAAGTCAGCAGTTTTAACAAAAATTAAGTCAGGACAAATTAAACCAGCAATTGAGCATATCGATGCGGAGGAAAGTTTCCCACGCGTTTGGTTTATTTGGAGAGGAAATGCGATTGGTACTTCAGCGAAAGGGCATGAGTACTTCTTAAAGCATTACCTGGGAACTCATACCAATACGATTGCAGATGATTATGCAAAAAATCAGGTAAAAGAAATAAAGTGGCATGATAGCGCTCCTACTGGGAAGATGGATCTTGTTATTGATATCAACTTCAGAATGGATACATCTGCTCTTTACTCTGACATCGTTCTTCCAACTGCTTCATGGTATGAAAAGGCCGATATCAATACAACAGATATGCACACATTTGTGCATCCATTATCACCAGCTATTCCTCCTGTATGGGAAGCAAAAACTGACTGGAATATCTTTAAGACAATTGCTAAAACATTTTCTGAAATGTCTAAACAACATTTTACAGCACCAGTTAAAGATATTATTGCTTCGCCATTATCTCATGATTCTATCGATGAAATTACACAACCTTCAATTAAAGATTGGAAGCTTGGAGAGTGCGAGGCCGTACCTGGTAAATCGATGTACAAACTTTCTGTTTGTGAAAGAGATTATCCAAAAACTTATGAAAAATTTATTACCTTTGGACCTCTTGCAAGAAAAAATGGAATCGGGGCTCACGGTGTAAGTTACCCAATAGATGATTTCTACGACAACATGACAAAAACTCATCCAACAGAAAATATTGGCGATCAAAAGATGCCATCACTTCGTGAAGATGTGGATGTTGTTAATACTATTTTACATTTAGCTTCGGTAACAAACGGCGAGCTTTCTTATCGAGCCTACAAAAAAATGGAAGAAAAAGTTGGTCTTCCTCTTGCTGATCTTGTTGAAGAACACAGAGGTGTTCGCATGAATTTTAAAGATATTCAGGCTGCTCCAAAACGACTTATAAACAGCCCTATCTGGTCTGGTAACATTCAAAACAATAGAACTTACTCTGCATTTACTTATAACGTAGAGAGAATGGTTCCGTGGAGAACGTTAACAGGTAGACAGTCGCTATATCTTGATCAAGAAGGTTATATTGCGTTTGGTGAACATTTGCCAACGTACAAACCATCTCCGCTCCCAGCTGATTACGGTGATCTTAGAAAAACTAAGATTGAAGGCAAGGCCAAGATGTTAAATTACCTAACTCCGCATGGAAAGTGGCACATCCACTCGACTTATGGAGATACACATCGAATGCTTTCTCTTTCAAGAGGAACAGAGCCTATATGGATGTCAGTTGAAGATGCAGACGAATTGGGAATCAAGGATAACGACTGGGTAGAAGTATACAACGATAACGGAGTTGTTTGTACGCGTGCCAACGTTTCGTACAGAATTCCAAAAGGAGCTTGTATCGTTTACCATGCGACTGAGAGAACATATACATCTCTTGCAAAATCACAAACAAGAAATGGACGTCGTCCTGGTATGAACAACTCTTTAACAAGAGTTCACTTAAAACCAAACCTAATGATGGGAGGATATGGACAATTTTCATATCACTTCAATTATTGGGGACCAACAGGAGTAAACAGAGACACTCACGTTGTGGTTAGAAAACTAGATAAGGTTGAATTTTAGGAGTACAAATGAGAAATATTAGAGCACAAATTTCAATGGTATTTCACCTTGATAAATGTATTGGGTGCCATACATGTTCTATCGCTTGTAAAAATCTTTGGACAGATAGAAAAGGCGCTGAGTACATGTGGTGGAACAACGTAGAGACAAAGCCTGGAACTGGTTATCCTCATCGTTGGGAAGATCAAGAAGATTATAAAGGCGGATGGATTAAAAAAGATGGAAAAGTTACCTTAAAAGGTGCTGGGAAATTTAAGGGATTGAAAAATATTTTTCATAACCCAAATCTTCCTGTTATCGATGATTACTATGAGCCATGGAATTATACTTATAGCGATCTTATCGATGCGCCAGAAGGTGCTGATCAGCCAGTTGCTAAACCAATTTCTGTTTTAACCGGTGAGCACATTGATATTAAATCTGGGCCAAACTGGGATGACGATCTTTCAGGTTCAGAATTATACGCAAAAAATGATGTCAATTATGAAGGGATGTCAAAAGCGGAGCAAGAATCATTAGCCAGTTTAGAAAAGATGGTAATGATGTATCTTCCTCGTATTTGTAATCACTGCTTGAATCCTGCCTGTGTTGCTGCTTGTCCATCTGGTGCAATCTATAAGCGCGGTGAAGATGGGGTTGTCCTAATCAATCAAGAAAAATGTCGCGCATGGAGAATGTGTGTCACCGCTTGTCCATACAAAAAAACATTTTACAACTGGAGCACTGGTAAATCTGAAAAATGTTTACTTTGTTATCCAAGACTTGAAGTAGGGGAAGCACCAGCATGTATGCACTCGTGTGTAGGTAGAATTCGTTACATTGGAGTTCTGTTATATGATGCTGATAAAATTGAAAAAATTGTTCACCATGAAGATAAAGAATTAATTGATGCTCAAAAAGATGCGATTCTAGATCCATTTGATCCGTCAGTTATTGAAGATGCAAAGAAAAATGGAATTCATTTTTCAATGATAGAATCAGCTCAGAAATCACCAATCTATAAATGGGTTAAGGAATGGGGACTTGCGCTTCCTCTTCACCCAGAATACAGAACAGTGCCAATGTTATTTTATGTTCCGCCTCTACTTCCAGTAGTAGGGAATATGACTGAGAATGCTTATGATGCAACTTCAAAATCATATTTTACTTCAATTGATAGTTGTCGTTTACCAATTCAATATCTGGCCAATTTATTTTCAGCAAAAGATGAAGGTAAAATTAGAGATGTATTGAAAAAGTTAATGGCCGTTAGAATTCACAGAAGAAGTGTTGAAGTAAAAGATGTGAATAATGATGTTGTTCATTCTGCTCTTCATGAAGTTGGGTTAACGCCAGATATGGCAGATGCTATTTTCCGTCTAACTTCACTTTGTACTTTTGATGAAAGATTTGTAATCCCTGCAAGCCATAGAGAAGAGGCCATTGAAATGACAAAAATGGTTCTTGAGCATAAAGGTGAAGTTGGATTTGGTTTTTCAGATAAGCCAAAAAGAGTTTAAGAGAGTTTTATGGAATCACTAGAGAGTTTGACAAAAATTTCTGCATATCTTGAGTATCCCAGAGAAAAAATGGGGTACTCAAATACAGATGGCTCATTAAACATGCTGGGTATTCAGTTTTTTTGTGATGAGATTTCGAAACTAAATCAACATGAAAGAGAGGAATTGTACACTCGAACTTTTGATATCGGTAACCATTGTAGTTTAGACGTTGGATACGTCATTTTTGGTGAAGATTATAAGCGTGGTGAGTTTCTCGTCGGCCTAAAAGACCTCTATCGAAGACTTGATCTTAGTTTTGGACCTGAGCTGGATGATTATCTTCCTTATGTTTTAATGGCCGTTACAAAAATGCCAGAAGGGGAGGAAAGAAATGAACTTGTTCATATTATTTTAATTCCTGCGATTGAAAAAATGTTGGCAAGTCTTGATGCTCTAGACGGAAACCAAAAGCTTTATGCAATTTTATTAAAAAGAATAAACCAAATATTAATTGAGAATTTTAAAAAGGTATAAAAGAAGGGTAAGGGGTATTTAATGAAAATCGATTTTATATTATTTGCAGTCTTTCCATATGTGGCAGTTGCACTCGCTGTAATCGTTTCGCTATTTAGATATTTTTCAGGATCTTATAAGTTTTCATCTCTGTCTTCAGAGTTTTTAGAAACAAATAAGCTTTTCTGGGGATCAGTCGCTTGGCACTATGGGATTATCACTGTACTGACAGGGCATTTTTTAGCATTTTTATTTCCGGATGCCTTTATTTTTATTACGGCACATCCAACAAGACTTGTTATCTTTGAAGTATTTTCATTGATTTGTGGACTACTTTCATTGTTTGGAGTTGTAACGTTAATTAAAAGAAGAAATGATAATTTAAGAATTGCTCGAGTCACAACCAAGATGGATGTTTTTATTTTACTACTTCTTTTAATTCAAGTTCTAACTGGAGTTGGAATTGCAATAATGTATCGTTGGGGATCTGCTTGGTTTGCATCTTCAATGACTCCTTATTTAAGATCACTTTGGATGTTAAACCCTGAATTTCAAGGATTATCTGGATTACCGGCACTTTTAAAGCTTCACATTGCAAATGCGATGTTAATTATTGCAGTTTTACCATTCACTAGATTATTACACTTTTTAGTTCTGCCTGTTTCTTATATTTGGAGAAGTTGGCAAGTAGTAATTTGGAATTGGGATAGAAAGACGATTCGTAAATAATCAAAGGTAGAGGATAAAATGAGAATTAAGTGGTCGTGGGTTGTCGTTTTAGTAGTCGTTCCGATAGTAATTTATACAATTATTACAGGGGCGCGAAGAGTTGGTTTTAACCAAGGTTTTACACCGGTTCAGCCAATCAATTTTTCACATAAGATTCATGCGGGTGATAATAAAATTAATTGTATGTATTGCCATTTCGCTGCTGATAAAGGGCGACATGCGGGAGTACCTCCAACGGAGCTATGCTTGAATTGCCATACAAAAATAAAAGCTAATTCTCCAGAAATTTTAAAAGTTAAAGAAGCTTTTACTTCTGGAAAAAATATTAAATGGGAGAAAGTAAATCACTTCCCAAGCTTTGCTTACTTTAACCATTCACAGCACGTGCGCATTGGAAAAGTTTCTTGTCAGGAATGCCATGGCCCAGTTGAAACAATGGCAAAAGTTCGTCAAGAGAAAGCCTTAAATATGGGATGGTGTTTAGATTGTCACCGAGAAAAACAAATTGCACCACCAAATGATCATAAAAGTAGAGCTGGTGGCGACTGTGCCAGATGCCATTACTAAGACAAAGATTTTAAGAGGGATCAATGAAAAGAGATATTAACGACAATTTAGAAAACAAAGAACATAATGAACAAGAAGTTGATTTACATGAAAATAGATCAGTCGATTCTTTTCCAGCTAGCGAGTGTTTAAATCGCGGAGAAGAAAGCTACTGGCAAGATGTAGAGTCAAAGGCGATCGATCCAAAGCTTCTTAGAGATGAATTTAAAGAAGGCGAGATCGGTGCTGTATCACCAGAAAAAACGCGAAGAGATTTTTTAAAGATCATGGGCTTTTCATTTTCGGTGCTCCCATTGTCATCTTGTTTGAAAATTCCACCGAAAAAAGTTATTCCGTTTCTACAAAAAAATGATCAAATCGTTCCAGGTGTGCCAACTTGGTTTACCAGTAAGTATCACACTTGTAATTGCGGTGCTCCTCTTCTTTTAAAGACTCGAGAGGGTCGCCCAATTAAAGTAGAAGGAAATGATAAATCATCTTGGACTGAAGGTGGAGCTTGTGCCGTTTGTCAGGGAAGCGTTGTTGAACTATATGATTCATATAGATTAAAAACTCCTCTTAAAAATGGTGTAATTTCAAGTTACGATCATGTCGCATCAGAGCTTTCAAGCTCCTTAAAAGATGCGAGTGGAAAAAAAGTAGCTTTTGTTGTTCGCCCATTTAATAGTCCATCTCAAAAACAATTGTACAGCGAACTTGTTTCTAATTTTCCAAAAATAGATTTAATACCGTATCAGTCTTATTCAAACTCTGCTCGTTATGCGGCCTTAAAATCTCGCTTTGGAGTAAATTCACTCGTTGAGTACGATTTAAGTTCAGTTGATTTGCTTGTCAGTTTTGAAATGGATTTAATTGGTACTGAAAAAAATGCGACAGCATACGCAAAACAATATTCAAAAAGAAGAGAAGCATCGCCAACTGTTTCTCCTATTAGACACATCCAAGTTGAATCTGTTATGAGTTTAACAGGATCAAATGCTGATGAAAGATTTGCCGTGAATCGCTCAGTCGTTAAAAAAATGCTCGTTGGACTTCACATGGCACTTCTTGGTGAATCACTCAATGGAGTTGGACTTGATTCTACAAATCAGGGTGTCGTTACAAAAATTGCAAACGCACTAAAGTCAGCTAGCGGAAGATCACTAGTTGTGACTGGAATTAACGACCAAAGCTTAGAAGCAATTACTTTTGAAATTAATGCCCTTCTGTCAAATTGGGGTAAAACAATTAAAGCATTTGAAGCACCTTACGCTCTACAAGAGTCTGATAGTGCTTTTTCTGATTTTATCATAGGGGCGAAGGCGCAAAAATATAGTGCTGTAGTTTTTGTCGATGTAAATCCAGCTTACTCTTATGCTGATCAAGAAAGTCTAAGTTCTGCTTTAAAAAATATTCCTACAAAAATTGCATTTACATACGCAGAGAATGAAACATCGGCCCTATGCTCTACCGTTGTTCCATTTAGTCACTCATTTGAATCTTGGAATGATTATGTAATTAGCTCTAAAGAAGTTGGGATCTCTCAAGCTGTAATTGTTCCACTTTATCAAACAAAGCAAATCGAAGACGTTCTTTTGCAGGTGATGGGATCGACAGAAACTTTCTACGACTACATAAGAAACAATTGGAAAAAAACGTTCTTTACAAAACAAAAAGATCAACTCGTTTTTGATACATTCTGGGATAAAACAGTTGAAATGGGGCTTGTACAATTTGCTGATCTTGGATCTGAAGTTTCAAATTCTAAAGGAAGTTTCAACCTAGACAGAGCGCAAGTTTTAAAATCACTAAAAGATAGTGGAAAACTTGAACTGGTTATGTACCAAGGAATGGGAATGCGCGATGGTAGTTTTGCAAACAATCCATGGCTGCAAGAATTGCCAGATCCAATTACCAAATTAACTTGGGATAATGCTCTTTTAGTTTCTCCAGAACTAGCTTTAAATGGAACACTTAAAACGGGTGATATCGTATTACTTAAAAATAGTAAACATTCAGTCATGGTGCCTGTTTTAGTACAGCCTGGTATGGGGACAAATACTCTTGGACTAGCTGTCGGTTATGGAAGAGTTGTAACTGGAAAGGCCGGTAAAAACGTTGGTAAAAATGCTTATCCATTTAACGTGAATAATTCTTTTGATTGCTCAAATATTGAAATTTCAAAAGTGGCAGGTAGTTATAATTTAGCTCTAACTCAAACTCACCACTCAATGGAAGGACGTTCAATTGTTAGAGAAGCTAACTATGCTGAATTTAAAAATAATCCAAAAGCAGGAAATGAAAAGAAAACTCATCTTATTACAATGTGGAGTGAGCATAAAAAAGATGGCCAACAATGGGCCATGGCCGTTGATCTTTCTAAATGTAATGGGTGCAGTTCTTGTATCGTGAGTTGTAATATTGAAAACAACGTTCCAGTTGTTGGAAAAGAAGAAGTATTTAATCGTCGTGAAATGCATTGGATGAGAATTGATCGTTATTATAAAGGTTCTGATTCTAATCCATCAGTTGTTTACCAACCAATGAACTGCCAACACTGTGAGAATGCTCCATGTGAAACTGTTTGTCCGGTTCTTGCAACAGTTCACAGCTCGGACGGATTAAATCAACAAGTGTACAACCGATGTGTTGGTACAAGATACTGTGCGAACAATTGTCCTTATAAAGTAAGAAGATTTAATTGGTTTGATTATCCTCATAATGACAAGAGCGAAAATATGGTTTTAAATCCAGACGTCGCTGTTCGCTCAAGAGGAGTTATGGAGAAATGCTCGCTTTGTATTCAAAGAATTCAAGAAGCAAAATTATCCGCTAAAAAAGAAGGAAGAGATCTAAAAGACGGAGAAATAAAACTCGCTTGTCAGCAAAGTTGTCCATCAAATGCCATTATCTTTGGTGACGTCAACGATCCTAACAGCGAGATAAGCAAAGTATTGAAAGATTCAAGAAACTACACCGTACTTGATGAATTAAACGTAAAACCAAGAGTTAGTTATTTAACTAAAATTAGAAATAAGGAATAGTCATGTCAGATCACCATGTTTCAAAATTAAGATCGCCAATAGTTTCAAAGAGAAGAACCTATGGTGAAATTACAACTGACGTAATTTCATCAATTGAAGGAAAGGCAAGCAAGCTTTGGTATATTGCTTTTTTTGTCGCCCTATCAGTTCTTGCAATGGGGGCAGCTGTTATCGCTTATCAAGTTAAAACCGGAATCGGAACTTGGGGGCTAAACAAAACCATCGGATGGAGTTGGGATATTACTAACTTCGTTTTCTGGGTTGGTATCGGACATGCGGGAACACTTATTTCTGCAATCCTTTTACTCTTTAGACAAAAGTGGAGAACATCAATCAATCGGGCCGCTGAAGCAATGACGATTTTTGCTGTTTGCTGTGCAGGTATTTATCCATTGATTCACATGGGAAGACCGTGGCTTGCTCACTGGGTTTTTCCTTACCCAAATACAAGAGATATTTGGCTAAACTTTAGATCCCCACTTTTATGGGACGTTTTTGCGATCTCAACTTACTTAACAGTTTCAGCAGTCTTTTGGTATATCGGACTTATTCCAGATTTTGCAACTCTAAGAGATAAAACAAAATCTGAAATTAAAAAGAAAATTTTTGGAGTCTTAAGTTTTGGTTGGGATGGGTCTCATCGAACTTGGCATCGCTATGAAGTGCTATGCTTAATTTTAGCAGGACTTGCTACTCCGCTAGTTGTTTCTGTTCACACCATTGTTAGTATGGACTTTGCCACTTCGGTAATCCCTGGATGGCATACAACAATTTTTCCTCCATACTTTGTTGCTGGGGCCGTTTTTTCTGGATTTGCCATGGTTCTAACTCTTCTTATTATCACAAGAAAGTTGATGAACTTTGAACACTTCATTACAAAAGGCCATATCGATGCCATGTGCAAGATCCTTCTTTTAACTGGAATGCTTGTCGGTTTTGCCTATACGACTGAATTTTTTATTGCATGGTATTCGGGGAATGAGTACGAAAAATTTACTTTTATCAATAGAGCAACAGGGCCGTATGCTTGGGCCTACTGGACGATGGTTGGATGTAATGTTATCTCACCTCAGTTCTTATGGTTTAAATCTATTCGAAGCAACCTAGTTATCGTTTTTATTCTTTCAATCTTTGTTAATATTGGAATGTGGTTTGAGCGTTTTGTTATTATTACAACATCACTACATCGCGACTTTTTACCTTCAAGTTGGGCCATGTATTCTCCAACATGGGTAGAGGTATGTACATTTATTGGAAGTTTTGGTCTGTTTTTCACTCTGTTTTTATTGTTTATGCGCTTTTTACCAGCAATCGCAATTAGTGAAGTTAAGAGTGTAAGCAATTTTGCAGTTGATACAGATAGTAATCACCATTAGTGAAGTAGAGGATAGTATGTCGAATAAATATTTACTTGGATTTTTTGAAGATGATCACAAGCTGGTAGAAGGTGCAAAAACACTTAAAGCTCGCGGAATAAAAATTGCCGATATTTTTACACCATTTCCAGTGCACGGTCTTGATGAGCTTTTGGATATTAATCGAACTAATTTACCATGGGTAACTTTAATTGCTGGAACAATCGGACTAGTTGTTGCAATCGGTTTTCAAGTTTGGTCATCAAATAATGCTTGGCCAATTAACGTCGGTGGTAAACCTTTTCTATCGATCCCTGCTTTTGTTCCAATCGCATTTGAGATAACCGTTTTATTTGGTGCACTTACAACAGTTGCTGCATTTTTCTGTAAATCTAAATTGTTTCCAGGAAAAGAAGTCAAGCTTATGCACAAGAATCAAACTGATGACATGTTTGTTTTGGCAGTACCTTATGAAAGTGGAGAGTATGATTTTGAGTCAGTAAAAAAAATACTCTTAGAGAAAGGTGCTAAGAAAGTAGAATTTTCTAATTAGGGATAAGGTTAGATATGTTTAAAAAAATTAGTTTATTTATTGTTTCTGTTTTTGTTTTATCATGTACGCAAGACCCGAACGAAAAAGGGGTCGAGGTTTTTCCAGATATGGTTTATCCGGTCGCCTATCAAGCATTTTCTGAAAATCCCCTCACTCCAAATGGCGAGACAATGTTAAAGGCTCCGAAGGGAAGTATCTCAAGAGGGTATGTTCCTTTTCACTATGGCGCAGGAGAGGCCGAAGCAGAACGAGCTGGTGTTGAGTTGAAAAATCCGATTGCATCCGATGCAAAAAGCATTGAACGCGGAAAATTTTTGTACACCAACACTTGTCAAGTATGCCATGGCGATACTGGAAAAGGTGATGGGCCAATTATTCCAAAATTTCCAAACCCTCCTTCATTTACATCAAGAGCATTAGCAGATTATCCAGATGGTCGGATGTATCACATTATCACAATGGGATTTGGAGATATGCCATCTCATGCCGCTCAGTTAAATGATACCGATCGCTGGAATGTCGTAAATTACATTAGAGAATTACAAAAAATAAAGTAGGAATAAATATGAGTACAAAAGAAATGTTTAAAATTGATGAAAAGTACAATCGGATTTGTTACATCGGAATGGGAATTGGCTTAATTGCACTGCCTTTTATGTTTTTTAGTTCTCATGAGAGATTTTGGACAAATATTTTAATTAATGCCTTTTTTCTTATCACTCTTTGCATGTCTGGATTTTTCTTCTTATCACTTCAAAACGTGACAAATTCAAGTTGGATGCGTCCATATCAACGTGTACCTCAGGCGATGAAATCATTTTTGCCTTGGGCGTTTTTGATTACTCTTCTTTTAGGCTTAGGACTTCATTCTCTGTATGAATGGACACATACAGAAATGGTAATGCGAGATGAAATTTTAGTTCAAAAGATTGCTTATTTAAATGTGCCATTTTTTATGGGACGACTTGCATTTATTTTTATTGGCTGGATTTTGTTTTCTTATCTCATCGATAAAAAAATGGCCGCTTTTGATAGACATGCAAAAGATGTTCAGACTCCATATCAGTCACTTGTGCGAACTTCTGCTATATCTCTTGTCTTCTTTGCACTTAGTTTCGCAACAATTAGCTATGATTTAATCATGTCACTTGAGCCTCATTGGTTTAGTACAATTTTCTCCCTTTATACTTTTTCAGGACTATTTGTTTCTGGGGTTTCATTTATTGCACTTGTTTTAATTATCCTAAATTCACTTGGATATTTTACAGAAACAATTACTGAAAACCATCTACACGATCTTGGAAAATGGATGTTTGGAATGAGTACATTCTGGGCCTATATTTGGTTTTCTCAATACATGCTTATTTGGTATTCAAATATCCCAGAAGAAACACAATACTTTACATTGAGAAATGAGCATGGCTGGCAAGTAATGTTTTGGGCCAACTTAATCATCAATTGGGTTATTCCTTTTGTTGTTTTATTGTCGAGAAATGCAAAAAGAAATAAATATATTTTGGCCAGAGTTGCCGTGCTTCTAATTGTTGGGCACTGGTTTGACCTTTATCTCCTTGTATCTCCAAAAGTTTTTGAACATGCGAAGATAAAACCATCAATCGGTCTTTTAGATATCTTGATTGCAATCGGTTTCTTCTCTTTCTTTGTATTGATGTTTATGAAATCTCTTGCTAAAAATAAGTTAGTTGTAGAGCATGACCCATATCATGAAGAGGGCCTGCATCTAAATCAATAGGAATGAAATGTATTCGCAAAATGTTACTAGCCGAATAGAGTCCCCAAAAAATAGAATTAGCGAAAATGAACTTGATAGCTTTTTTGAACATTTTGGGGATCATCATTTTGCCTACGCATTTAAGCTTCCTAATTCAAATGGTGAAATTAAGTTAGTAGGTGAGGTTGATCCTGATCGGCCTAATAAAATTAAAAAATGTAATTATTTTACAACTGTTTCAGGACTTGCTCTGGCCTATCTTGATGGGATGACAGATTTAATCTCTAAGATGGAGTGGCCTTACATTTCTGTAAAATTAAAACCTCGTGAAATAGAAAGCTATCTTCGAGATAAAAATGAAGAAAGGTCATTTCCTGAAAATGAGCTTATTGTTTTAAAAATTCATGAACTTCTTCCGGGTCTAGAAGACTATCTCAAGGAGCGATTTTCATTTGAAAAAAGTCGTAAATCTCCACAATTTAAAAATGAAAATGCAATACCATATTTAGATCAGATTGGAATTGCCGAACCCTATTCAAGTCTGCCACAAGATATGAAAGTACAAGTTTTAAATGAAATAGCAGATAAATATATTGCTCCTTTTTTACAAGTAGATGGCGGCGGTATTGAAATTTGCTATGTTGGCGATGGTATGGTTTCACTTGAATATGTTGGAAATTGCTCTGACTGTGGCCAGTCTTTAGGAAGCACGCTTGATTTTATTCAAAAAACAATTCGCTTTCACGCGAAAGATATTCAACTTTTAGTTCTTACTGATTCATAAAAATAAAATACTTCTTGGAGTTTAAAAATGAAATATTGGATTGTATTTCTGTTGCTATCTTCTTGCGCCAATGTGCCTCAGATTGATCGAGGTCTTTTTGCAAAAAAAATAATGCAAGTTGATCCTCATCCAGAGGAGTCAGCATTCTTAGATGAAGTTCACGCTTTTAGAGAAGGGGCAATTGGAGGAACAAAAGCAGTGGGGGGTGGTTGTGGATGTAATTAAAAAAATACTACTTTCTTTTGTTCTTATTTTACTTTCAATCCAATCTGTATTTGCAGAAATGATGGAGAAAGGAAAAACCAAAGTTAAAACACTTCTAAATATTTATTCTCAAAAAAGTAAGAGTGGGAAACAAGTTTTTGATAATTCAGGAAATGAAGATTTATTTGTAATTGAACCAATGGTTTTTGTAAAACATCAGATAAATGAAGACACTGAAATCAATGCAAATTTCGTTTTTGATACTTGGACTGCGGAATCAGATACAATTATCGATGGCCTAACTGGAGCAAGTGGAGAGAAGGCCAAAAAGGGCCAATCACGAATTGCTCCAAATTTTGGAATGAGAAAAGAAATTGATAAAAATTCAATGGGATTTAATCTTGGTTTTTCAAACGAATATGATTATCAATCAAAAAATATCAGTCTGGATTTTGAACGGAAATTTGCCGAAGATAATTTTACTTTAGGAGCAAGTTTTCAGTATTATGCAGATGAAGTAAAAGTGTTCAATGATTTAACTCCTCCTCAAACCGCCACGATTTCTAAAGGCCAAAAACGGGATATTTGGGCGATTAATTTAAGTGCCTCTCAAATTTTAACGAGAAGAGATTTAGTATTAGTAGGAGTGACTTCGGTAGGAGCTTCTGGAAAAATGGAATCAACTGCTGGAACGATTAAAGTTGGTGGAACAAGAGAAGTGGAAGTGCTTCCAAACAATCGAGATCGAAATGCCTATAGCGCAAAATGGATACATGCAATTACTGATGAGATAGCATTGAATCTTTCAGAGCGCTATTATAAAGACGATTGGGGATTAGAGGCCTACACTTCAAAAGCAGCTTTATTATTTTCACTTCGAGATGATCTAGATTATTTAGAATTGTCTTTACGAGTGCATACACAAAACAGTGTAGATTATTATAAAAACGAATTTCAAACTCAAGAAAGATACATGACTTCAGATTCAGATCTAAGTAAGTTCACATCGATTGAGCCCACAGTAACTTATTCACGTTCCTTAGAAGACCTAAAACTATATTCATTCGATTTAAAAGAATCAGAATGGACAAGCGGTTTGATGTATTCTAAACGAAATACAGGACTTAGTGCAGTCTCTTTTCAAACCGGTTTAAGTTTTTATTTTTAAGAGTATTTATGAAAGTATTGATAATCTTTTTTATTGCATTAACTCTGTCACAAAATATTAGAGCTGAAAAAATATTAAATGGAAATCTACTGATTTATCCAAGTAATGATCCGATCGAAGTTTTTAAAATTGCTCCAGGGAAAAAAGTCGTATTAAATTTTTGGGCCTCATGGTGCACAAGTTGTATCGGGGAAATTCCAGAGTTGGAATCTTTGAAAAAAAAATATAATGAAAATGTCCTTTTCTATGCAATAAATGCAGGTGAAAAGAAAAGTTTAATTGATCGTTTTTTAAAAAAAACTGGATTTAGTTATACTGTTTTAATTGATGAAGATCGAAAATATTCAAAGTTGGTTGGCGTGGATTCCTTGCCAATTACAATCGTTCTTGATTCAGAACTGAATATTATTTATCGTGGGACTAGGCCACCGAAAGAAATATAGTGGATCAAATTATTCAAAAAAAATATAAAGTAATGGGAGGAGAATTTCAGTTTTCTGCTTTCCCTCAAGTTTATCATGGACCTGCTGAAGTATTAAAATTTTTTGATGAAGCCTATGAAGAAGTTAAGCGAATAGAAATTAAATTTACTGATTTTTACCCTAGCTATTTTAATCGTATCAATGATGCAAGCGGGGTTAATCCTGTAGTTGTGGACGATGAAACTCTTTATCTTATCAATCGATCAATTGAATTTTCTAAAAAGTCTCAGGGACTTTTTGATATAAGTTTTGCAAGTATTGGGCATCTCTGGAGAGATCATAAAGATAAAGATCAAATTTTAGATCAATCTATAATTGATGAGCATTTAAACTTTATTGATTATAAAAAAATTCAAATTAATAAAAAAGAGAAAACTGTTTTTTTGCCATATCCTAAAATGAAAGTTGGCCTTGGAGGAATCGGCAAAGGTTATGCCGTCGACCGTGTCTATGACTTATTTATAGCTAAAGGCCTTTCTAATTTTTACATTAATGGTGCTGGTGATATTCGAGTTCACAGTGGGGCCGATGCCAAGAGAAAATGGAGGATTGGAATTCGAAACCCCATGTCTAAAGATCCTAATAAATCAGTCGGAGTTATTCAAATAAGCTCTGGTGCAATCGCTTCTTCAGGTGGATACATTCACAATGTTTTAGGCGATCAATTCAATCATCATATTATTAATCCAAAAACAGGAAAATCAAAACGTACAATTATTGGTTCCACTATCCTGGCACTCGATACTATTACTGCAGATGTAACCGCTACAATAATTATGAATATGGATGTTACTTGTGCGCTTAAATATTTAAATAATGAAAGTCTAACAGCGCTTTTTTTCGATTCAAAAGGAGTAAGTTATTTATCTGATAAGGCCTTAAAAAACTTTGGCATAGAACTCGACCCCCCGAGGTAGATTTTAAATTCTTAATTAATATAAGATTAAAACATGATCCGAATCAGTAAAAAAAGAGTAGTTTTTTATTATGCTAAGACTAGTCATTTTCTATTCTAGTGAGGTCTTCTATGTCTAAATTTAAAGAGTTTTTAAAGTCGGGTCATGCTCCAACTTTATTTGCGTCTTTTTTGTATTTTGATTTTTGTTTTGCAATTTGGGTTCTAAACGGTGCAATGGCACCTTTTATTAGTGAAGATTTTGGTTTATCCCCTGCCCAAAAAGGTTTCATGATTTCAGTACCTATTTTAGCCGGTGCAATCATGCGCTTTCCATTGGGACTTCTTGCTCAATATATTGGTAGAAAAAATGCAGCACTTGTAGAAATGGGATTGATTTTTTTGGCAATGATCTATGGGTATTTCTCTGTTAAGACTTACAATGATGTCCTAGCAATGGGGGTCTTATTGGGGATTGCCGGGGCAAGTTTTGGAGTTGCACTTTCGCTTGGCTCGGGATGGTTTCCGCCAAAATACAAAGGCCTTGCTATGGGAATTGCCGGAGCTGGAAATAGTGGGACAGTTCTTGCTGTTTTATTTGCGCCACCTCTTGCAACTAAATATGGTTGGCAAACGGTTTATGGTTTCGCGGCCATTATTATGCTTATTCCAATTCTAGTAATGATTATTTTTGCTAAAGAGCCACCAGATCGCGAGCATCAGTCGCTAAAAGAACATCTGGCCTGTCTTTTTGAAAAAGATGGATGGGTTTTTAATTTCATTTACATTATTACATTTGGTGGATTCATCGGTCTTTCAAATTTCTTACCGACCTATTTTCACGATCAATTTGGAGTGACAAAAATTGAAGCCGGCCAACTTACAATGTTAGCTGCTTTGATGGGAAGTGGTGTGCGTGTTTTAGGTGGATATGTTTCAGATAAATTCGGAGGGATTACAACTTTAACTGGAGTTTTTGTCGTCGTAGCCGTTGGTATGATTGTGGCCGGAATACAGACTACTGCCATGGGCGCAACGATTGCATTTATGTTTTTATTTGCGGCCTTAGGTGCTGGTAATGGAGCTTTATTTCAACTTGTGCCTTTGCGATGGCCTGTGACGACAGCGGTGGCCGGTTCAATGATTGGTGAAATCGGAGCGCTTGGGGGAGGATTTATTCCAAACGCGATGGGATTATCAAAAGAGTATACTAAAACTTATTTTAATGGATTTCTTGCCTTTGCAGTTCTTGCTATTATTGTTTTTCTTGTCATGCGAGTTGCCCAAGGAAAATGGGTTAAAACTTGGGTTGATAAAGGTGGAAGAGCGCGAGTGAAGCCTGATCTTGGAGAAACTAAGACAGAAAAAATAAATAATGAACTTGTGATTGTATATCCAATCGGCGAATCCGAGTTAAAAGAAAAAGGGATTTCAACTTTGGCAGAAATGTGTACTGCTTTAAAGGCCAAACCGATGCTTGTTTATGTAGAAGACTCAGTGACGAAGGCCGAAGCAGTTGCCACTCATTCTAAAGAATGGGACAAGGTAAAAAAAGATTTAACAAATGAAGGGACAAAGTTAATTCTTGAAAGTGAAATTCTTTTAAAGAAGTTTCATATTGACCAGGTTGAAAAAGAGATTCTTCATGGTGATTTTTCAAAAGAAATTTCAAAGCTAGTCGACAGAAGAAACGTTAAAATGATCGTCCTTACTTCACATTTAGCTTCTCCTGTGGGAACCTTATTGATGGGTGATAGAACACATAGTCTTTTTAAAACAGTGAATTGCCCAATCTTAAGAGTAGTTCGTTAATCATAAGGAGAAATATATATGTCAAACTGGTTGGATAAATGGGAACCGGAAAATCAAGCATTCTGGGAAAGTACTGGAAGTAAAATTGCTTGGCGAACTTTAGTGATCACCACACTTGCATTGGTATTATCATTTGCCACATGGTTTATGATGAGTGCAATTGTTGTCAAATTGCCAACAATTGGTTTTCAATTTTCAGAAATGGAACTTTTTTGGTTAGCTGCTATGCCAGGACTTGCTGGTGGTACACTCCGCGTGATTCATACATTTTTAATTCCAATTTTTGGAACAAGAAATGTAATTTCTGTCGCAACTTTATTAAAGATTATTCCTTGTGTTGGGATTGGGCTTGCAATTCAAAACCCTAACACTCCATTTTGGATTTTCATGACTCTTGCCTTTTTAGCTGGATTTGGTGGAGGAGATTTTTCATCTCACATGCCAAGTACTTCGGTTTTTTTTCCAAAGAGACTGCAAGGAACAGCGCTTGGTGTTCAAGCTGGTATTGGAAATTTTGGAGTGAGCTTAACTCAGTTTATTACTCCTTGGATTATTGGACTTGCAGGAATGGGAACTTTAATGGGAACGTCTCAAGTTTCAAATAAATTAAATCCGCAAACAAAAGAGATCATAAGCTCTTCAACTATCTATCTTCAAAATGCGGCTTATTGGTATGTGCCAATCCTTGCAGTTCTTGGAGTATTAGGATTTATTTATCTTAAAAGTGTTCCAGTTAAAGCATCTTTTAAGGAGCAGTTTGATATTTTTGCAAATAAACACACTTGGTTTTCGACAATAACTTACGTCATGACCTTTGGAGCATTTTCAGGTTTGGCGGCTTCTTTCCCGCTTTTAATCAAGTCAATTTATGGAAAATTTGAAGGAGCACCTGAGCCTCTGGCCTTTGCATTTTATGGGCCTCTAATTGGTTCTGCTGCAAGAGTTGGTTTTGGTTTTGTTGCTGATAAAGTCGGTGGAGCTATTTTAACTCACATCGCTGGAATTGCTTTAATTATCGGATGTGGACTTTTAGTTTTTACAGGTGTTTTAACTCCAACAAGTCTCGATCAATTTCCACTTTTTGTTGGAATCATGTTGGCCCTCTTTTTATTTACAGGCATGGGGAATGCTTCAACATTTAGACAGTACCCAGTTATATTTGGGCATTCACCAAGACAAGCAGCGGGAGTTTTGGGATGGACTGCGGCAGTTGCTGCGTATGGACCGTTTCTCTTTTCAATGTTAATAGGTGTGTGTATTAAAAATTTTGGTTCTGCCAATATCTTCTTTATTGGATTGGCCATTTACTGCTTGGTGGCTACTTTTATAAACTGGTGGTATTACACGAAAAAAGGCTGTGAATTTCCTTGTTAATCATTTTTCCATGTAATACTCTGATATATATCAGGGTATTGCATGAGATTTTTGTCATATTTATCTGACTCCCTTCATAAAAAAAAATCTACAAAAGAGTGACAATTAATCCAAGATTCTTGGAGGAAAAATGTCATATCTGCCAGTGGGACTTAACTTAGGTAAGCTACGTGTTTTATTAGTCGGAGGTGGCGAAATTGCTTATTTTAAGTATACAAAATTGGTTGAGTTTTCTCCTGAAAAACTAACAGTTATTTCCAAAAATTTTAATCAAGACTTTCAAAAGATTAGAACTGATCGATCCCAATTTGTTGAAAGAGAATATAGAGTTTCAGATTTATTTGACGTGGACGTCGTTATTGTTGCAATAGACGATCAAAATCTTCAGCGTGAAATTTATCATCAATGTCAGGAGAGAAAAATTTTATGCAATTGTGTTGATCTTCTTGATTGTTGTGACTTTATATTTACGGCCTACATCAAAAAAGATGATCTAGTTATTTCTATTAATACCAATGGGGCAGTTCCAGGTTTAAGTGCAGTCTTAAAAAATCATATTGAGAAGTTTATACCATCAAATATTGAGCAGATTTTAAATTCATTAAAAGAATACAGAAATAGTCTTGCACCTGGAAAAAGAAGAATGAAATTAGTTCGAGAAAAAGCAGAAAGCATGCTTTCAGAGAGTGATTATAAATGAAATATATAAGTCTATTGTTTTTATTATTGATTGTTTCTTGTACTAGCATGAAGCCAGATGAGAAGCTTTACGTTGTCGAAAGAGAACGTGAAAGTCTTTATGTCTTAGAAAACAAGAAAGAAAGTATCATTTCTGACCTTGGAAATTTAAATCATGCCACTGTAAAATTTAGAGATAATTTTGCGATTGTGCTTGGAAGAGATGGGTATGTTTCTAAGATCAATGTAAAAGAAAATAAATTAATTAAAAAAGTTAAAATTGGAAAAAGTGGTATCGGCATTACCTTTATTAAAAATTATATTGCGATCGTAAATTATGACCCAAATTCAGTGGTGATCTTAGATACAGAATTAAATGTTTTAAAAACAATCGAGACAAAATCAAGAAATGTTGGCGTTAAGGCCTTTAATAACTATCTTGTATTTTCAACGATGGATACAAAAGAAATTTGGGTTTTAGATTCTGATAATGATTTTAATATCGTTTCTAAATTTACAAATGTAGGAGATCTTCCCTTTGATGCACTTATAAAAGAGGATAAGTATGTCGTGGGCTTTTTTAATGAAGCAGCAGTTGGAATTGTTGATCTTTCAAAGCTTGAATATAAAAAAATTATTCTCAAAGATAAAAATTCAAATTTAGTCTATAAGGTACCGCACTTTGGTTATTGGGGGGTATTTGAAAATAAGGCAATTGTTCCTATTTCCGCTGAAAAAAAATTGTTAGTACTTGATCTCGAGACCCTAAGTCCGATTGAGGAAATAAAATTAAACGGGAATCCTGTATTTGCAAGCCTCTCGTTAAAAAGAAGAGAGCTTGCGGTAAATTTTAGTGGAGACGAAGAAGATAAAATTACGCTGGTAGATATTGATAACTACAAGGTCAAAAAAGAAATTATCGTAGGTAAGAGAGTGATGCACTTACGCTATTCACTTGATTCTAGAAAGCTCTATGCAACTACTTATTTTGATAATTTTTTAAATGTTTTTAATACAGAAAATTGGGAACGAGAAGAGCGATATATTGTAGCAACACCTTCCGGAATATTTTTGCCAGAGATGAGAGAATAGGAGAGTCGATAATGATAAATTCAAAAGTATATTTAGTTGGAGCAGGCCCAGGAGCAGTAGATCTTTTAACATTAAAGGCCTATCGATTAATAAAGGAAGCTGATGTCGTTGTATATGATCGACTTGTTAGCGATGAAATTATGGATTTAGTTGAGGGCCACACCGTAAAGCACTATGTTGGAAAACAAGAATCAGAGCACACATTGCCTCAAGATGAAATTAATAAACTTCTAGTGAAATATGCCTTCGAATATAAAAATGTTGTCCGTTTAAAGGGAGGAGATCCTTTTGTTTTTGGTCGTGGTGGTGAAGAAATTTTAGAACTTTTAAAAAATAATGTAAATTTTGAAGTTGTTCCTGGAATTTCATCTTCGGTTGCCTCGCTGTCTTATGCTGGAATTCCCATAACTCATCGAGGAGTTGCAAATAACTTTTTGGTGATGACTGGCCACACTTGCAGCCAAACTGGTCTTGATGAAGTTGATTGGAGTGGCCTAAAAAACGTAGGAACTCTTGTAATATTAATGGGAATAAGAAATAGAAAAATTATTGCAAAAAATTTAATTGCAGCAGGAAAAAATAAAAATACCCCAGTGGCATTTATAGAAAAAGCTACTACTAAGGATCAAAAAGTAGTGGTGTCTACACTTGAGCGAGTATTAGTGGAAGACTTAGATGTGCAATCGCCATCCGTATTTGTTATCGGGGAAGTTGTAAATTTTCATTTTGATTGGAATTGGTTTGGAGAAGTTCAAAAAGAATTTCGTCCTTTTGAGCTAAAGAGTGGAGCAGTTGGTGGAATCTAAAAAAACAGATTTACAACTTATATCGCAATTCCAAAAGGAATTTCCTTTGTGTTCAAGACCGTTTTTATCGATTTCTAAAAGTTTAAATATGTCGGAAGATGAAGTTCGGATGAGATTTTTAAAAATGCAAGAGGATGGATTAATTTCTCGCGTAGGACCTGTTTTTACAACTTCAAGAGTTGGGAAAAGTTTTTTGGCCGCGGTGAAGTGTCCAGTTGAAAGAATTGAAGAAGTGGCCGAAATAATAAATTCATATAGAGAAGTTAATCACAATTATCTAAGAGAGAATGAATTAAATATTTGGTTTGTAATGACTGCTGAAAATGAAAATGTCTTAAATAATAAATGTCAGGAACTTGAAAATAAAATTAGACTAACTATTCATAAATTCCCTATGAAAAAATCATTTAAAATTGATCTCAGCTTAAAGGGAGTTATTTGATGAAAACTACTGATACTTGTGAAAAAAAATTAGTGGCCGCAATCTCAGATGGATTAGATCTAAATACAAATGTGCCATTTTTAAAAATCGCTGAAATGCTCAACACGACCGAAGAAAATGTAATTTCAGGGATAAGAGATTTAATATTAGATAAAAAAATAAAACGCTTTGGCCCAGTTGTAAAAAATAGAAATATTGGGATTGATCAAAATGCAATGGTAACTTTAAAAGTTTCACCTGAACTGGTTGATTTATTTGGAGAAAAAATTTCTTCATATGATTTTGTGACTCTATGTTATGAGCGCACAACCGTCCCAGGGGTTTGGGAATTTAATCTGTATTTTATGATTCATGGAAAAAAAAGAGAAACAGTATTGACTCAAATCGATCAAATCAAAAAAGATTTAAATATAGCTGAGCATGACATTGAAGTTTTATTTAGCTCTAAATGCTTCAAACAAAAAGGAGCCAGTTATTAAATTAGAATTTAGCGAAATTGAAAAAAAGGTACTAAATACACTTCAAAAGCACTTTGATTTTAAAGTTAATCAATATGCAGATATCGCTGATAGTTTGGGGATTACAGAGGAAGAACTTTTAAATATTCTTAGAAATTTAAAAGATAAAAAAGTATTAACTCGAATTGGTCCTTTTTTTAATATGGATAAAAGTACTGGCTATGTAAGTCTGGTTGCCATGAGAGTGCCTGAAAATGAATTTAATGATGTCGCAAGCTTTGTTAACTCATTTTCAGAAGTCGCTCATAACTACAGAAGAGATCATAATTTCAATATGTGGTTTGTTGTGGCGGCAGTAGATGCAGAAAGCGCTTTAAATGTTCTTATTCAGATAGAGAAAAAAACAGGAATAAAAACATACAACCTCCCAAAAGAGAAAGAATATGCCCTTGATTTATTTTTAGAGGTTTGAGTGAAAAATTTTGATGTTGAAAAAATGAAACTTGATGAAATTGATAAGCGTCTAATAAAACTTGTCCAGAATGGAATTGAGTTAATTGAAAGACCATATCAAAAAATTGCAGAAGAATTGCATATTACAGAGGATGAGGTTGTAAAAAGACTCTCATTGATGAAAGAGGTTGGTTTTATCCGAAAAAATGCAATTGCAACGAACCATTATAAGTTAGGCTATTTATATAATGCAATGACTGTTTGGGAAATTGACGAAAGTTTAATAGATGAAGTTGGCCAATCTTTTAGTCAGTTAAATTTTATCTCTCATTCTTATAGAAGGCCAAAGATTAAACCAGATTGGAATTATAATCTTTTTGCCATGGTACATGGAAAAACAATTGATGAAGTAAATTTGAAAATAGATTTAATGAAAGAAAAAATTAATGGAAAATTTTTAAAGCAAGATAAAATTTTGAGCCTAGAAATTTTGAAAAAGACGGGAATACGTTTAGACGATGGCCCAAAGGAAAAATAAGATGTTTAGATTAAGCCATTATATTGATCATTTAATTTCCCCTAGCGAGTTTAAGGAAAGAAAAGCAAAGGGGCCGGTGGTGATATGGAATTTACTTCGCCGATGTAATTTAAGTTGTCGACACTGTTATGCTAATTCATTTGATCGCGATTTCCCAGGAGAGCTGAGCTTAGATCAATGTTTAAAAAATATACCAGAATTAAAAAAGGCCAATGTTCCAGCAATAATTTTATCTGGGGGAGAACCTCTGTTACACCCTCATGTATTTACAATTGCAGAAGAGATAAAAAAGAATAATTTTT
>CAZOXW010000025.1:0-44252 GCA_964583925.1 uncultured Bacteriovorax sp. | reverse complement strand
CTGATCCGGTGAATTTTATTGATCCGAGTGGGTTGGTAAAAAAGGATATAGCTGCTGAGGCCGGAGGTGGGGGAGTTGTTTATGTATCTAGTAATGGAGTTGCAGTAATTGCGCATCCTGAGGCTAAAGTTGGTCCAACTTCGACACGTCAGGGACTTCTAATTCAAAATCCAGGGGCATCACATCCAATTGGAAATCAAATTAGAATGATGGATCCAACAACAAAATATCCAGATGGTTACATTAGAATGACAGATCCCCATGGAAGATATCTTGATATCGATTTAAATTTAACACCAGATAAAAGCTCAATAGAAGGCCATATATGCAAATAAATAATTCTAAGTTAATCGAAAGTATTTTTTTAGAAATAAAACATTATCAAATTGAGTGCTTTATTTTTGAAGAATATAAAGGCATGGTGATGAGGTTTGTAGATGGAGATATTCACACAGAGTTAACGTTTGGTGATTTAGAGCTGTCGCTAGATACAACTATTTGTTTAATTTCAAATAAAGATCAGTTGGAGGCTTGTTCCCAAAAAGATTTTTTTATCCAAAGAAAAATTCAAGATATTGAAATAAACAATGGAGATCTGATTTTTAATTTTGAAAATGATAACTACTTATGCTTTAAGCATTCTGATTCTTTTGAAAATTGGGAACTTCGATGGATGTCTAAGATTATGATTTACAGTTTGCCCGGGGGAGGGGTCGATTTTATAAGACCTTCAGCACAAAGTTTGTACTAGTGTAGCGTACCACTTTCTTGTTGTACACTTTTTTAAATTACAGTCGTAAGATAGGACTAATATGACGATAAGAAATAAGATAATGTGAAGAGGCTTGTTCGATAGAAGTTCGGAAAACTACACTAATCTACAAAACCTTTAAAATATGACTTTACAAGGTGTCAATAATACCGTACAATGATTTAAGGAAGTATGATGGATCTTCAAATAAAATTTCAGGTTCTAAAGACTCAAGAATTTAACGACTGGTTTGAAGCCCAAACCGAGACGATTCAGAGCCTTGTGAGTGCTAGGCTCCATCGGATTTCAGTAGATGGACATTTTGGAACTACAAATCACTTTGACGGACTGACTGAATTAAAATGGAAATCTGGTCTTAGAGTTTATACAGCAAGAATTGGCCAGATGGTAATTATAGTAGTGGGCGGAGGAAATAAAAATGGTCAACAAAAAGACATTAACAAAGCAAAAAAAGTCCTCAACAAAATTAAAAACTCCTTTATTGGTGGTTCATGATCCTTTTGGAAAAGAATTAATAGATCCAAAACGTATTAAAGAAGCAGTTTTACAGGCACTCGTAGATGGTGACTTAGAATCAGTACGAGATTTATTAATTGCTCATTTGCGAACTGTGAATAAATCAAAGCTTGCTTCTAAAACTAAACTTGGTCGTCAGACTTTGTATGATCTTATGGATTTTGAAAAAGAGTTTAACCCTTCATTAAAAACTCTAACATTGATTTTAGACAATATTGCGGCTTGAGAAATTACTTTTTATAAAAATGGCCAAAACTTAGCCAAAAATTTAAAAAAACTCAATAAAATACAAAAAATTGGTAGGCTTACCGAACATCTGTGTTATTCAACGGATGATTTTTCACAATGCTTTCGCGCGATCAAGGTTTTAGAAGTTTTCTATTTAATCATCTAAATCATCTTGGATTTGATCTTTTTTATAATGTGTAAAGAAATCCTTTTTAAATTCTAAAAAGCGGTCTTCTAAAATTGCAATTCGAGCTTTTTCAGCGAGACCTTTGTAGTAGGCGATATTGTGTGTGGTCGCAAGGACTTGGCCTAGAATTTCGTTTGAGTCAAATAAATGCTTCAAGTATGCACGTGAAAAATTTTTACAAGTGTAACAATCGCAACTTGTGTCAATGGGATAAAAATCTCTTCTATAGTTGCGATGACGAATTCGAATTTTTCCACGACTAGTAAACAGGGTTCCACCGCGTGCAAATTTGGTTGGAATAATACAATCACTCATATCAATTCCATGTTCCCATAACATAAGTAAGTCTTCAGGATTTCCAATTCCCATGGCATATCGGGGTTTGTTCACAGGCATAAGCGGTGCCGTAAAGCTGACGATTTTTTCCATCCATTCTGCGCCTTCTCCAACAGAGACTCCTCCGATGGCATACCCAGGAAGATCGCGCTTGATTAATTCATTCACACATTCTGATCTAAGATCATTATAAGTTGATCCCTGAATTATTCCAAAAAGTGCTTGTTTGGGATTTACCCAAGTTTCGATACAGCGGTCAAGCCAGCGGTGAGTTCGATCCATTGATGTTTTTGTATATTCGCGAGTTGCCGGGTAGGGAATACATTCATCAAAGGCCATCATGATATCAGAGCCTAGGTTTTGTTGAATCGTAATAGAAGTCTCAGGCGATAAAAGTATTTTATTTCCTTTTTGATCTTTAAACTCAGCTCCCTCTTCTTTTATAGATTTTTTTTGAAGTGAAAAAACTTGGAATCCTCCTGAGTCTGTCAAAATCGGGCCATTCCAATTCATAAATTTATGGAGTCCACCGGCCTTTTTGATTAAATCTGATCCAGGAGTTAAATGGAGATGGTAAGTGTTTGATAAAATAATTTTTGTATCCATGTCCTCAAGCACTTTAGGTTGTAATGCTTTTATCGCTCCATGAGTACCTACGGGCATAAAGACTGGCGTTGGTATTTCGCCATGGGGGGTTGTGATAACACCTGCTCTTGCATTTGAATGCTTGTCTTTGTGTACAAGTTTAAAGTTAAAATGTTTTTTTACTTCTTCGATAGTTGATTGGCCCATTACTTTTTCCTTCTATGGTACGATTTTTAGTTTGTTATAGAGACGTTCAAAATCTATCGTCTCTTTATCGCTGTCTATTTTTTTATATTTTATGATTCGTTCGATGTCCTCAATCTTTCTTTTGTAAAGTTGCAACAACTCTGTTTCATTTTTTGAAATCAAGAGATCAATATCATTTTGGTAAAGATCTAAGAGCAATTTATAGTTAATATTTGGAAGTGACTCAAATAAACTTAAAAAACCTTCATCTTTACTTGTGGTCTGGTTTATCAAATTATATTCAATTTTAGCAAGTATTTTCTCAATAAATTCAGTTTCAAGTAAAATATTTTGAGGTTTAAAAAAATAAAGTTCGTAAATTTTATTTCTTCCGATAATAAATATTTTGGTTTTTACTTTGTCCTTTAAGATGATAACAGGAGTTTTATCATCTGTTTCGATGCTTTTTATTGGTGGCTGCAATCCTTTTAAAAAAAATGTTTTTGTGTCATTAATAAAAGACAAAAATGGGCCATTTTCAAGAAAGATATCTTTAAAGCTCTCTTGATTTATCTCTAATATTTTTTTTAATTCACGTTTTTGAAGTATTGGGTCCATTGTTGTTTTAAGAGGAATTTTAAATGGATGGGTTCGATAAATATACTTATTGAGTTTTATTGTGTCATAGACGTCGACTAAAGGCACTTCAAGTATTTCTTTTTTTCCAAAAAAATAGAAATTTAAATTTATTTTTTCACCTTTTGAATCAACAAATAAATACTCATTGTCGTGAAGCTCGGCCGAAAGATTTAAGGCCTCGCTTGTACTCATCCCTTGATATTGTCTCGGATGAAGTTCAATTTCATATGATTTAGTTATTGGAGTTTTATAAACAGGTGTTTTAAAGCTACCTTTTGTTAGTGGGTAGAGTATAAACATTAATAGCATAATCCAAATGGCATATTGGCGATTAAATTTATACTGAATGAGATGATGTCCAATCGGTCTTCGGGCAGAAAACAAAATGAAAACTTCAAATATAGAGTAGAAGATATAGAGGTGCATTTTTATGCCACTAAATAGACTTAAAATAAAATAGCAAAAATAAAAATCAAAAATTAGGCCCATTACAAAGCGAGTAATGAAATCCCATTTGATACTAAAATTTATTTTCTTAAAATTTACAAGATAACTATCATTTTCTTTTTTACGATTAAGTCGAGTAATTGTCTGGGCCTCTTGATCTAAAACTTCATGGCGAGGATCAGCATCTTCATCTAAAAGATTGAGGTCAATTTTGTCATTTATTGCAATTTTATTTTCTTCAATGTTCAAATTTATTAGATTTGGCCTTATCGGTAATTCTCGGAGGCCCATTTCTCGTTTAAAGCTAATTTTAATGCTTCCAATTGTAATAACGTCGTTTAGTCCAAGGATTGTATTTTCAAAATCTATTTTTTTTCCGCTTAGATAAGTCGGATGCTCTTTGGTTTTAATCTTTAAGACGAGTGTTCCATTTTGATCAACTAATTTAAGATGCTCATTTCCAGCATTTGGATCTGTTAATATGACATCCGATCTGGGGTTTTTTCCAACGGTCAAAGTAGGGTCAATCTTGTAGCTTAAAAGAGCGCCATTTTCTTCGCGTATGATAGCAAAAAAGATCGGTTCTTTTTTTATCGCAATTTCTTGACTAATTTTGTGGTTCATAAAACTCTTTAAAAATATTTAACTTACTATAGGATATATTATATCTAGAACACTACAAGGATGTTATATGAATTTTAAAAAATCTTTAGCTATTTTTGCTCTTTTATCGAGCTCACTCAATGTTTACTCGTACAGTGTTGTCGATCGATTTAAAATTGTCGATGATAAATTAAAAACTGATCAATGGCTTCGCCCTTTTGGCCATGATTTTTTATTCGATGTCTCGGCAGCATTAAACACTGATGCTCAGGATTTTATCAAAGATATTGATGATGCAGCGAAGGCCAATTCTGTAACTGCGGCCCAAAATGTTTTGAACCGTTATGAAAATACTGAACAAACATTAAAATTAAATGTGAATTTAGGAATACCTATATTTAGTTTTACCGCATGGGATGTAAAAGTTAGGCCAAATCTTCGGGCAATGGTTGATATTGGTGCAAACTTAGGGGTAAGACGAGATGTTTTAACAGCTGCAGATGCTCTAAGCTTGTTTAACGTTGCAGTTCCCGCCGGGATTGCGTCTAACCTTTCTACAGCGTGGGATAATACATCTGCAGGAGGCGATTTATTTTCTAATACAAATTGTTCAACATATTTTGCTAGTCCAACTGAGGCAAACCTATTCTGTCTTGCAAACCAAAATAAATACTTTAAACCAGACTCATCAATTCCAAACTTGCACCTATTTTTAAAAGCACAAGCTAAAGTGGGTTTATTTAACCAATATACGTATGGCGAGCATTTTTTTGGTGACTTTAACTTATATGGAATGGCCAAGGCCGATGTTTTTCAACTTGTAAACTATAAAATGATTTCTTCAGGTCAAGAAATTGAACTTCCTAAAAAAGATAATACAGAGACATCTTTAATCTCTGACTATCACTTTGGTTATAAGAATGCGAATTATTCGATGACTGTTGGAGTTGAAGAGTTAAAGCTTGCAGTAATGAGCGAGAGAAAAGCAGAGTCTAAAGAGCATGTCTACGGCTATGATCCATTAATTCGCGTCCACGGCCAAGCTCAGTATCGATTATCTGCGTTTTCATTTGAGCCTTTTCTTGGTGTTCATAAGCGTTCAGGTTATGGTTTTGCTGATGGAGTCTATGTTGGTTCAGCCGTTGGGGCCCATGTTTGGGGTGATCGCTTGGGATTGAGTCTGCGTGGAATGCTAGATAAGCAATATTTCACATTAAATCCAAGAATAAAATTATGGTTAATGCAACTAGACTATTCTTTAAAAAGCCCAGTCAAATCAAAAGATGGTGACGTGAAATTATCTGCAATTCACTCAATCGACTTTAGACTTTTCTTCTAAAAACTTTTATTTCATGCTAGTCTAAAAATAAATAACTCCAAGCTTAATGCTTGGAGTTTTTATTTAAAGGGATATATGAAAAAATTTGAGCAGTTTTCTAACTTGTTTGTCGGGGCCTATCTAGAAGAAAAAAAAATCGAAGCTTTAAATGATATACAATTGAGAGTCATTCCTGAAATTTTAAAAGGAAAATCAGTCAATGTGATTGCAAAGACGGGGTCAGGAAAGACCTTAACTTATCTTCTGCCTGTATTTGATCTCCTCAAGTCTTATGAACTCCATTTTGGGCCAAGAAAAGAAAAAGATGATCAAGGTAAACCACTTGCGATAATTCTTGCACCAACCAGAGAGCTTTGTACTCAATTGTTAAATGTGAGCAAATCAATTTCTCATCATGCAAAGCTTCGATGTCGGGCCTTACTTGGAGGAACGGGAACAAAGACCAAAGAATTAAAGCATCAGCAATTTGAGATTTTAATAGCAACTCCTGGGCGGTTATCATCAAGCCTTAAAAAAGGTGAAATTGATCTTTCAGAGCTTCGCTATCTCATTTTAGATGAAGCTGATCAGCTCTTAGAACTTGGTTTTAAAAAAGACATGGAATTTGCTTATTCAAAACTTGATCCAACCTTGTCTAAAGTCTTTCTTTTTAGTGCAACAATGTCGGAATCACTTAACCAATTTATGCAATCAGTTTTTAAAGAAATTGATTTTTATAGTTTTAATACGGAAGATAAAAATAAACTAGTTAGAACTGTTAAGACGTTTAATATTTATCTTAAAGATGATGAGAAAAATAAAATGTCACTGGCCTTTTTAAAAAATGAGGCCAAGGGGAAGGGAATTATTTTTGTCAATAAACATGAAACAGTAGATGTCGTTTTAGAATTTTTAAAAAAAGAAATGCCAAAGACAAAATTTTTCTCTCTACATGGTGAAATGAGTGCCATTTCACGTAAAAAAAATTATGCACAATTTATTTCAGAGGGAGGAGTGCTTGTTTGTACTGACATTATGGCCAGAGGAATTGATATCTCTGATCTTCAATGGGTACTAAATTATGATCTCCCTTTTGAGGCGGTTTATTATATCCATCGTTGTGGAAGAGTTGGGCGTAATGCTAAAAATGGTTTTGTTTATAACCTGGTTTGTCCAAAAGATGCCTCAATTGTTTCTCGAATTAATATTGCAATAAAAGGCCAATCTGCACTTATTTTAAATTCACTTGATGAGAAAAAATTTAAGGCAAAAAAATCTCAAGACGCAAAAAAAGAAATTGTTACAAAGCTTGATCGAAAGAAAAAAGAACTTGATAAGTTAAAAAATATTGCAGGACTAAAAGGGAGTAAGCCTAAATTAAAAGAGAAAAGCAAAGAGTTTAAGCATACTAAAAAAGTTATTAATAAAAATACTCCTCGTTATAAGAGAAATAAACCAAAGAGATAGTCGTGAAGTATTTTTTTATATTGATCATTTTTTTTGTTTGTTCATGTTCAAAGAAAAATCATGAAGATCCAATTTATACCGAAGAGGAATTCATAAAGCTTACTCATGACTTAGAAAGTGTAAACCCTACAGGGGAAAATGCAATTCCATTTTTTGAATATAGCTCTAAGGTTAACAAACTTAAGAGTAAAGTTTTTAAGTATAAAAAACTTAGGTTTTATGCCATTGGTTTTGATACGGTAGCTGATGCCAAAGACGAGGCCATTCGTTTAAAGCAGTATTGGTCAAAGGATTATATGTTTGATCAAGTTGAAGGCGAGCCAGTTTTAGAGGACTATCTTATCACGCAATTTAAAGCGATAAATCCATCAAAGACAGTCCAGCGCCAAGTTAAGATTATTGAAAATGGGCATTCAAGTCACTGAAAATACGCCCTAAAGTAAAATGCTAAGGTATTGTAAAGGATAACCGAGAAGATTGCTAAGGATTTAAAACTTAGGATCAATTATGGTTAAAGCACTATGGCCTTTTTTACTTATGAGTATTTTTTCTACTCATGGTTTTGGAAAAACCACATCTACAATTTCGACACTTTCAAACGATGCCTGCTGGTTTAATTATTCAGAGGGGGTGCTTAAAGTTTCTTCATTTAATGAAGGGACTTCTTTTTCGCGTGATTTTGAAAGTCTTTTAAGTAGCATAAATGATGAGCTCACTTCAGCATTAAGTTTAAAAGAAAATTTATTCATAAAAAATGTAGGAAGCAGTTTGCATTGTGGGAGCTACGGCCATTCAGTTGTTTTTCAAGTTGATTCAAGTCTGGGGAAGTTTTGTCTTTGGGCAAAATTGAGTAATCAAAAATTAGAATTTAGAAGTGTTGGAAGTCTTGATATAAACTTCAAAGATGGGTTATGTCATGGGCGAAAAGTGGGGGAATTTTTAATTGGAGTTCACTCAAATTTTAAAAAAGAAGATTTTATAAAGGATTATAGTGAGTATATTTTAGATTTTGATGAAGTTCGAGCTGGGATTTTTAAACTTACCTTGAAAGAGGAATATCAATTAAAAGAGGACTGGTTTAAAGAAAAATTAGAACTGGAGCATTACAAGGGACTGCGTTTTATTGAATTTAATGAATTTAGGCATCCGATTGGGGAATACTCCAAAATCGGTCTATAGACCGAAAATATATTGACTTTTTCGGTCAGTAGACCGAAAATATATTAATGAAAAGATATCTGTATAAAGAGCTAAAATCTCAAGTTGGAAAAAAAATATTGCTCATTTCTGGGCCTCGTCAGGTTGGAAAAACAACTTTATCTAAAGAACTGTTTAAAAATTATGATTACTTTAATTACGATCGCTTAAATGACCGAAAAAGACTTTTAAGTGAAGAATGGAATCGCGATTCTGACCTTATTATTTTTGATGAAGTTCATAAAATGAAAAAATGGAAACTTTGGTTAAAGGGAATTTATGATACTGAATTAAATAGAAATATAATTGTCACAGGAAGTGCTCGCTTAGATACTCATAAAAAAGTCGGGGACTCCATGGCCGGAAGATTTTTTCAATATCGATTAATGCCACTTTGTCTAAAAGAACTAGGTCAAAATAAAATCGACAGTCCCGCTATAAATATCGAACGACTACTAAAACTAAGTGGTTTTCCTGAAGCATTTTTTAGTAACTCAGAGAGATTTTATAAGAAATGGCGCAAGGGACATTTAGATATCATTGTGAGGCAAGATATAGCTGAAATTGAATCGATAAAGCGAATTTCAGATCTAGAGTTTTTAATTGAACTTATGAAATTAAAAGTCGGAAATACGACAAGTTATAATTCTTTAAAGGAAGATTTACTTACTGATGATAAAACAATTAAGCGTTGGCTTACTATCTTTGAAAACTCTTACTTACTTTTTAAACTGACTCCCTATAGTAAAAATATTCTTCATGCTACTAAAAAAGCTCCTAAATACTATTTTTATGACTATCCAAGAATTGATGATCCAGGAGCACGTTTAGAAAACTTTGTAGCACTGTCCTTGTTAAAGGAAATATATTTTTTAAATGATGTGGATGGTGAGGATTACAATTTGCATTTTCTTCGTGACAAGGATCAAAACGAAGTTGATTTTTTAATTACAAAAAATAAAATTCCGATTATTGCATTAGAGGTAAAATTATCAGACACTGCTGTTAGTAATAGTTTTAAAAAAATGACTGATCAACTTTTAAAAAGTAATCCTGACCTAAAAAGAGTTCAGCTAGTGAAAAATTTAGAACGTGAATTTAGCACTAAAGATGGTGTTAAGATTCTTAACTTAGAAAATTTCTTGTTGAACTTAAAGTTATAAAAAAATGCCCGATTCCTTCGGGCATTTTTTATTTATCTATTCGCTTCGTGTAGTGCACGACCGAGAGATTTTGATTTCTTTTCGTGGATATTGTTGTTTTCGGCCATTTCTCTTTCTTCTTTGCATGCAATACAAAGTTCAGCAGTTGGGCGGGCCATTAATCGCTCAAAGCCAATATTGGCGTCACAGTCTTCACAAAGGCCGTAAATTCCTCTTGCGATATGGTCTAGAGACTTGTTAATTTTTTTAAGGTAAAAATTTTCTCTGTTTGCAAAGCGGATGTCTTGCGAAGTTTGAACATTGACAGAAGCTTCATCTAAAGGATCAAGCAGTTCGTTTTTGTCCATTTGGTATTTTTCAGTTTCACTTCTTTTATTGGCGATTCTTTCCTTTTCGGCCAATAAAAAATCCTTCAGTGTAGAGACTTGTTTGTCAGTTAAATACGAGTTCTCTCTCTTTGTACCCATGTTTACTCACTCCTTAAAAGTTTCTCTTAACGCGTCACCTTCAATGGCTCGGCAGTTGTGTGTGTTAAATAAAAAACTTGGATTTTACAATACAGAACAGCTGCTAAAAACTAAATGCTTAAAATCTAACAAAGGTTGACATCTTTGATAGGGAAAGTTTGAAATGTTAAGCTAAAAATTAAAAATTTGCCTCACAGTAGGGACAAAAATGCCAAAATTGCATGTCAATTGAGTTTTTACATGACTGACAAGTAATTATTTTTTCAAGGTCTATGAATTCATCTCCACCCATAAAAATTTCTTTTCGCATGGCCCTTATTGTGATCGGGTGGGCCATAAATTCTCTGGGATTTAGGGTCGGTATAAATTTGGCGAGGGGAACTTTTGAATCAGGCCTTATATTTACTTCGTATTTTTCATGGAAGTTTGATTCGTATAGGCCAGTGTCAAAAGCATTTGTATAGCTTTTTATTTTTTTGTACTGCGCTTCTGGATCAAAGCGATTTTCTAAAAAACGTCTAACTTCATCTTCCTTTTTCATTCTTTAAGCGATCCCACTCTTTATTAATTTCATCAATAATCATAAATGCATTCTGTTGATGCTTATTAAAAAGTTTTAAAAGTGAAGGTTTTAAATTTAGTACTTCAGTTTTAAAAGCACTACTTTGTGATTTTAAACTTTCAATTAATCGCAGGGACCATTCTAAAATTTCAGGGTCGCGGCTTGATAAAAGTTCTTTTAAAATCTGAATAAATTCAGAGCTAATTTTTTCACCATTTTTGATAGAATGATCAACGACTTGTTTTGAAACAGCTCCCAAAAACAATATAAGAAGCTTGCTACTTTTTTTTCTTTCCATTATTAGTCGAAATGATTTAACTAGCAAAGCATGAAATTTATCACTTGTCGTTTGAGTGTTTGTTAAAATACAGAATAATTTATTAAACTTTTCATCAAATTTTAAATCATTTAATTTTTCAAAAGAGATGCTATTAAATTCTTCAATAATTTTTTGAATTGTCTCTTCTGAGTATTTTGGAAGAGCACGTGAGTTTGATTTTAAAAGTCCGATTGTTTCTGTGTAGATTTTGTTGATTGTTTCCATTAGGATTAATTATAACAAAAAATTTCAATAAGAGGTGAAAAATGAAATGGGTGACAAGAGAAAAGGCCAAAGTTGATCGCATTGCTTGCCCATGGCTCATAAAAAAATTTGTCGATAAAAATCCAACATTTTTATACGTAGATGGAAATAGTGATTGGGATAAACTTCAAAAAGAACTAGGAGATGCTGGATTTGTTTATGATGTGCCTAATTGTATCTTGGGACATCATGGGAATGAATGTTCATTTGATGCAATAATAAAACATTTTAAAATTAATGATCCTGCTCTAGACCTTATGGCAAAAATGGTAAGGTCAGCTGATACTTCAGATAAAAGTCACGCAGTCGAGGGATTTGGGCTTGAAGCGATTGCAGATGGATTTAGAAGAATTTCTAAAGATGATTTTCATAATCAAAAAATGCAGTTTCCTGTCTATGATGCAATTTATGCATACTGTGTAAGTAAGACAACGTTAAATGATTAAAAATCATCAGACATTAATCACAATTTTTGCAACAGTATTTATTTTAGAGCTAGGCGAGAGAGTTTCTGGACGTTTTTTGCCCATTTATATTTTGGCAGTTGGTGGAAGTGCATTTGTCGTTGGATTATCTAATGGAATAAATAATTTTTTAGGAGCAATTTATTCGCTACCAGGTGGGATTCTTGCCGATAGAATTGGGCATAAAAAATCATTAATTATTTTTAATTTGATTTCAATGCTTGGTTATTTTATCGCCTTTATGTTTCCAAGTTGGCAAACAGTACTTCTCGGTGCAGTTTTATTTACTTCTTGGTCTTCTGTTTCTGTCCCTTCAATTATGACAGCAATAAGTAAAAACTTGCCTAAAAATCAGCAAACCTTAGGGGTTTCGATCCATTCATTAATTCGTCGCTTTCCAATGGCCTTAGGTCCATTGATAGGAGCTTTTTTTATTGAGCGCTGGGGGGAAAAAGAAGGCATCCGATATTTATTTTTATTTGCCTTTATTATTGCGTTTCTATTTATTTTTATTCAGCACTTTTTTATCAAGGATGAAAGTACTAAAAAAGCGGCAATGCTGATTCATCCAATAAAAATTTATAAAAGCATGAGTGTTGATTTAAAGCGACTCATGTTTTCAGATATTTTAATTCGATTTTGTGAACAAATGCCTTATGCCTTTGTTGTAATTTGGTGTTTGAAAGTAATAAAAATCTCTCCAACCCAGTTTGGAATACTTACTAGCATAGAGATGGTTACAGCTATTTTAATTTATCTTCCGGTTGCATATCTCGTGCAAAAAAATAAATCGAAAAGGCCGTATATTGCAATTACCTTCATCTTTTTTTCGATCTTTCCACTCATTTTAATGTTCTCAAAATCTTATATGCTTTTAATTTTTGCTTTTTTTATTAGGGGCCTTAAGGAATTTGGCGAGCCCACTCGAAAATCTTTGATTCTCGATTTCTCAGAAGGGGATAACCAAGGAACTCTCTATGGAACCTATTATTTAATTCGAGATTCAATTGTCTCAATTGCTTCTTTTTTAGGCGGAGTTCTTTGGCTTATATCGCCAGAAACAAATTTTATAATCGCTTCGTTATTTGGGTTTTTAGGGAGTTTTTATTTTATTTTCTACTGTCGAGAATAAGAAACTAGGTAAAAAGTACAAACCACAATTGACTAAAATCCATATAAGTATTAGATTTCATAAACTTATGACACGAAGACATTTAATTAACTGTATTTATCGCGCGACTGAGGGAGAGGGCATCTTTTTAGGACGTCCGCAAATCTTTGTGCGCTATCAAGGTTGTAATGTCGGATGTGTCAATTGTGATTCCAAAGAAACGTGGTCATTTAAAGAAGGAAATTCGCTCACTCTATCTGAAGTTCTAGAGGCCGTTATCCGCGAAGGGCACGGGGGGAAAATTAAAAACGTTTCAATCACAGGTGGAGATCCATTACATCCGGCCCATGCCGAAAGTGTTATTGAATTAATAGAGGCCTTAAAAAGTTTAAATTATTATGTGAATATTGAAGCTGCAGGAACTCGTGTAGTTCCTGGAATTTTTGATTTAGTTGATTATATATCGTTTGATATTAAAACCCCATCTACTTACGTTAAAACACCTCTAGAAGGCGTAATACGATTACATAGAGAATATCCTAATAAGTTTCAAATAAAGGCAGTTGTTTCAGATAAAATTGATTTTGATTATGTCTTAAATGCCTATTATTTTGTACTCAAAGAAATTAAAGTACTTTGCCCTCCGTGGGTAATCACTCCGGCCTATAATGATGCCGATCAAAATTTCACTGAGCGTTTTAAAGAAATTTTAGCTTGGAATGAATTAGAAGGTGGGCATTTTAGAGTCATTGGCCAGCAACATAAGTGGATCTACGGCCCGGATCAAAAAGAAGTCTAACTATAAATCAATTAAAAAAATTGTTTTATCCGATGATTTAATTGATGGCCTGATACTTAAATTATTTCCTGCGGCCATACCTTTTTTTTCGGCGCTCGAATCTGATTTTAAAGCAGTTGAATATGAGCTTTTTAAACGGCCATAGACGATATTTAGATTTCGATTAAGGCCATTTTGAATCAAGACTAATTCATGTCCTTTAGTCATTTTATTTTTTTCATTATTTATCTTTTGAATATAACCTTTAGTAAGTCCTCTGAAAAAAGAATTTTTAGCTACAATTCCTTTTAAGTTTGATTTCTTTTTTTCAATTTCCCATAAGCGATCTAATTCTAGGTCTAAAAATGCACAAACATATTCTGCAATTTCAACATTTGCTGATGTGCCGATAATTTCAAGGTAAAATAATCCTTGTCCATGATTAAAAACGGGAGAAACATAAAAAGTTTTTAAGATTTCATAGATTGCGAGGTGTTTGGCATTTTTTTTTGAATGTGAAAGGACACGCTTTACACAGACATAGGTGTCATCATCGGTGTTTTTTATCAATTCTAAGTTGTGCTCTAATAGTATTTTATTGGCCTTGATTGTTGCCAGCTCACTTTCAAAGCTATTATCTGATGATGATAAGGCCAATAGCTTTTTAACTTTTTCTAAAAGGTCGATATTTTTTTTCGACTCAGTTCCAATATGGACTAGATTTAATTGTTCAATATTGGCATAGGCACTAAAAACTTCTTTATCCCAATTTAAATTTTTACAAATCAATCTAAAATATTCACCATGACCAATATTGGGCCCATAAAATAAATAACAAAGGTAATGGGCGAGTTCATGTCTAATTACATTTCGAATATTTTGGTCAAAAGATTCAACCATTAGTTTTTTAGAAATTCCAATTTCAAAATAGCGATAGTCGAAATACCCAAGTTTTGAGTCATCTTCAAAGACGACGACACTAAGGGGGTAGTGAACATTTTTATATGAAACTCTCGATCGATTAAATTTCACCGGATATACAGTTTCTATTTCATTAAAAAAAAGTGCCCGAATTTCTTCGAGCACTCTTTTTATAAAAATAGCAGACGTTTCAGAATAAATACGCATGATATTATTTTATTTTGTGAATACTGATTTTATATACTCGCGGTTAAGTCGAGCGATATTTGAAATCTTAATTCCTTTAGGACATTGAGCTTCACATTCAGCTTCATTAGTACAATTACCAAATCCAAGTTCATCCATCTTGTTAACCATGGCCGAAACTCGCTCTTTAGCTTCAATTTGTCCCTGAGGTAAAAGAGCATATTGAGAAACTTTTGCCGAAACAAAGAGCATGGCAGAAGCATTTTTACAGCTTGCTACGCAGGCGCCACAACCAATACATGCTGCTGCATCCATTGCAAGCTCTGCTGATTCTTGTCCTATTAAAACGGCGTTGCCATCTGGTGCATTTCCAGTATTAACGTTAACAAAACCACCAGCGGTCATGATTTCATCTAAAGCACTTCGATTAACCATTAAGTCTTTTTCAACTGGGAATGCTTTTGCTCTCCAAGGCTCAACGACGATCGTGTCACCGTCTTTAAATTTTCGCATGTGGAGTTGGCAAGTTGTGGTTTCTTTTTCCGGCCCGTGTGCTTGTCCGTTAATGACGAGGGAACACATACCACAAATTCCTTCTCGGCAATCGTGATCAAATGCAATTGCATCACCGCGCTCACGAACTAATTTTTCATTTAAGGTATCAAGCATTTCCAAAAAAGACATATCTGGAGAGACATTATCTAATTGATAATCAATCATGGCACCTTTTGCGTTTCTATTTTGTTGTCTCCAAATTTTTAATTTCAAAGACATTTTTTCTGTACTATTTCCACCCATATATGACCTCTATTTATAGCTTCGTTGAGTAAGTTTAACGAACTCAAATTTTAATTCTTCTATATGACGAGTTGGATTTCCATTTTCACCTTGGTATTCCCATGCGGCAACATGGCAGAAATTTTCGTCATCACGTTTTGCTTCTCCCTCTTCTGTTTGCGATTCTTCTCGGAAGTGACCGCCACATGATTCAGGTCGATTTAGCGCATCGAGGGCCATTAGTTCACCAAGTTCTAAAAAGTCGGCAACACGTCCTGCCTTTTCAAGCTCCGTATTTACACCTTCAGAGCTTCCTGTCACTTTTAGGTCTTTATAGAATTCTTCTCTGATATTTTTGATTTCAGAGATGGCCTCTTTTAATCCTTTTTCGTTTCTTGCCATACCAACTTTATCCCACATAACTTTACCTAGGCGCTTGTGGAAAGAATCAACTGAATTTTTTCCGTTGATATTTAAAAGTCGATTAAACTTATCCTTTGAAATTTTTAATCCATTTTCAAATTCAGTGTGGTTTGTATCAATTTTTTCAAATTTGTTTGTGGCAAAATAATCACCGATTGTATAAGGGATCACAAAGTATCCATCGGCCAAACCTTGCATTAGTGCTGAGGCCCCAAGACGGTTTGCTCCGTGATCAGAGAAGTTTGCTTCTCCAAGTACAAAGAGACCAGGTATATTGCTCATTAGATTGTAATCAACCCATAGACCACCCATCGTGTAGTGAATAGCAGGATAGATCATCATTGGAGTTTTATACGGGTTTTGATCAGTAATTCGCTCATACATATCAAATAGGTTTCCGTATCGTCCTTTGATTTTGTCTTCGCCATCTCTTTTAATCGCGGTTGCAAAATCTAAATAAACGGCCATTCCTGTTTGTGAAACTCCTTTCCCTTGATCACATTGATTTTTGGCATTTCGAGAGGCCACATCTCTTGGAACAAGGTTACCAAAAGAAGGGTAAATTCGTTCAAGATAATAATCTCTTTCACTCTCTGGAATTTCATGAGGAGGTCTTTTATCACCTTTATTTGCAGGAACCCAAACACGGCCATCATTTCGAAGTGATTCAGACATCAATGTCAATTTTGATTGATGGTCACCTGAAACAGGCACGCAAGTTGGGTGAATTTGTGTGAAACATGGATTGGCAAAGTAAGCACCTTTTTGGTAGGCACGAAACGCTGCAGATCCATTTGATGCTTTTGCGTTGGTAGAAAGATAAAATACGTTTCCGTAACCACCTGTCGCTAAAATTACAGCATCGGCCATATATTTCTCAAACTCGCCTGTCACCACATTTCGCATGATAACTCCACGAGCTTTTCCTTCGATCACGATAAGTTCAACCATCTCACGACGAGTGTATGATTTAACTCGACCGTGGTGCACTTCTTTCATCATTGCAGAATAGGCACCTAATAAAAGCTGTTGCCCAGTTTGTCCTCGAGCATAGAAGGTTCTTGAAACTTGAGCACCTCCAAATGATCTATTCGACAAAGTTCCACCGTATTCACGAGCAAAAGGAACACCTTGAGCAACACATTGATCAATAATGTTGTTAGCAACTTCTGCCAATCGATGGACGTTACTTTCGCGGGCCCGATAGTCTCCACCTTTTACTGTATCGTAAAAAAGGCGGTGAATAGAATCGCCATCATTTGGATAATTTTTAGCTGCGTTAATCCCACCTTGGGCCGCAATTGAGTGTGCTCGTCTTGGTGAATCTTGGATACAAAAAGTAGTAACATTGTAACCAAGCTCTGCCAGTGAGGCAGCCGCTGATCCACCGGCCAGACCTGTACCAACGATAATTACAGAATATTTTCTTTTATTGGCCGGGTTAACTAACTTCATATTAAATTTGTGATTTGTCCAACGGTCTTCGATTGGACCAGTAGGAGTTTTCCCATCAAGCTTTTTAATTGTAGTCATTATCTGCCTCCTATAATAAATGAATAGATTGGGAAGGCCGAGAATCCAACTGCAACGAGAAGGCCATAAACGCGAGCAATACAGCGGATTTTTGGAGTATATTTAGGATGATTAATTCCTAGCGATTGAAAGGCAGACCAAAAACCATGGGCAGTGTGAAATGCCAGCGCACACATTGTAACGATGTAGAAAATAACAGCGAGAGGATTTTGGAAATATTCAATCGTTGTTTTATAAATGTCTCGCATAAGGACACCATCGACAACTGTCGTATAATGGGTTCCAAATTTTAATCCCATAATATGTGAGATTAAAAATACGAGTGCAAGCATTCCTGTGTAGGGCATAGTGCTTGAAGCAACAGTTGCTCCATTCCCTGATGTTTTTCGCATGTAATATTGCTCAGGTCTTGCCTTTTTATTTTCAATTGTTAAGCGGATTCCCATTAAAATATGCGATAGAAATAATAATCCTAAAATTGCTTCTGCCGCGTAGATAAGCGGGTTTGAAGTTAAGGCATGTGAATACTTATTAAAAGCATCCGCGCCTTTAAAAATTAAAAAGTTTCCAAGCATGTGGCTCAATAAAAAACCACAAAGCATTAATCCAGTGATGGCCATGATCTGCTTTTTTGTGACAGATGATAATGGCGTACACTTACAATTTGAACTCATGTGTTCGCTCCTTATGAAAGTTTACTTAAATAGATTATGGTAGAAATTTTAACGGAAAGTTTACAATTGGTTAAGTTAAATTTTATAAGTATAATGACTTTCAATAAACTAATAATACACTGGAATACTTTAGAATGGATTTAACATTGATTGGTTGGAGAGAGTTTGTTGCTCTCCCTGGACTTAAACTTAAAAATATCAAAGCAAAAATTGATACTGGGGCAAAAACCTCGGCACTTCACGCTGAAGAAATTGAGTACATCTCTATTAATAACAAAAAATATGTGAAGTTTGTCTATAAAACTGAGGAAGGTCAGCGAAAAAAACTGAAGGCCCACTTTATAGAAGAACGCGCTATAAAAAGCTCAACTGGTCAGACCACAATCCGGCCCGTGGTTAAAGCAAAAATTAAGATGGGATTAAATGAATTTGATATAGAATTGACCTTGATTAATCGAGATTTGATGGGATTTAAAATGTTGATAGGTCGAGATGCGTTAAATCATAAGTTTGTCATCAATCCATCGAAATCATTTTTACTAAAAGAATAACGAGGCACGACTATGAAAATTGGAATTTTATCGCGAAGTGGAAGTTTATACTCTACAAGGCGCTTGGTTGAAGCTGCCAAAGTAAAAGGTCACCAAGTTGAAGTAATCGATACATTAAAATGTTATATGGATATTACTTCTAAAAAGCCGATGGTTCATTATCAAAATAGAGAACTCTTGGACTTCGATGCCATTATTCCAAGGATAGGGGCTTCAATTACTTTTTATGGAACTGCCGTTATACGCCAGTTTGAAATGATGGGAGTTATTTCACTAAATGAATCAGTGGCAATTTCAAGAGCGCGCGATAAGCTTCGTTCTCTTCAACTATTATCGCGAAAAGGTATTGGACTTCCAATTACTGGATTTGCTCATAATACTAAAATGACTCAAGATTTGATTAAATTAGTTGGCGGAGCTCCACTTGTGATTAAGTTACTCGAAGGTACGCAAGGAAAAGGCGTGGTGCTTGCAGAAACAGATAAGGCCGCTGAAAGTGTTATCGATGCTTTTCGAGAGATGGATGCAAATATACTCGTTCAAGAATTTATTAAAGAGGCCAATGGCTCTGATATTAGATGCTTTGTAATTGGAGATGAAGTTGTTGCTTCTATGAAAAGAACAGCAAAAGAAGGCGAGTTTAGATCAAATTTACATCGTGGTGGAGTGGCTGAATTAGTAGAAATTTCAAAAGAAGAAAGAGAAGCGGCCCTTGGTGCAACAAGAGCGTTGGGATTAAATGTGGCCGGGGTTGATTTATTGCGATCAAGTCGCGGGCCACTTATTATGGAAGTAAACTCAAGCCCTGGCCTAAATGGAATAGAGACGGCAACGGGAATTGATGTGGCCGGAATGATTATTGATTATCTTGAGTCCATGGATAAAAATTCTACAGCAACAAAAGAGCATGGATAGGAAGGATTGTGAAGATTAAAGAATTTCCTGCTGAGTATTTTGTGGAATTAGTTGGTGAAGATTTTTTAGTTGGCCGATTACTTATTAATAAAATTAATGACAGATTTTGGATTGAAATCGATATCGTCCAGACTGAGTCGAAAAAAATTTGGGCGCACGTGGGAGATGTTCGAGGTGAATTAGATCTCGATGATGCTTTATCAAATTCAGTGCAAATGCTTTCTAGCTATTTAAATGAGATAAAAAACACAAACCAAACTATTAAAAGAGGAACTATTTGAATAAGTCCCAACTTTCAATTTTTATACCTTGGTTTTTGGTGATGATTTTTGGAAGCATCCTTTTATCAACGACAAATTATGTATCAAAAAGTAATGACTCAAGATTTTATTCTGAGCAAGTTGTAAAATACCATACGCGTCCATGGAGTGAGATTATTGCCCCGAAGTGGGGAAATAATTATGGCTTTAATCCTGACAGCTACATGAAGGATCAGTTTCCGGGACAAATGGTTATGGGGGTACTTGTTTCAAAGCTTGGAGTACCGGCAAAGCACGCCTTGCATATAATTGAAATGTTTTTTCAGGTGGGATCAATAATACTTATGTTTTTTATTGCAAGTCGATTTATTGGTTTTTCTACCTCTAAAGTTATTCTGTGGGGACTTCTTTTAGTGACTAACGCTTTTTCATATAATCTTCGTGCAAATCATGAATCCGGGATTATGTTTTTTACCTTTCTTGCATGTTTTGCAGGAATTAACTTTAGGATCAATTGCATAAAAAATGGTTTGCTGTATGTATTTGCAGCAATGATGCTCTTATTTATCAAAGGCCCATTTATTATTTTTGGTGGCCTCTATTTTATTTGCGGTTACTATTTTAGTTTTAAAGTTTATAAAGAGGAAAGAAAGCAAATTATCGAATTTTTATTTGCTCTTTTTTTATCTCTGCTCTTTTTTGTCGTATTTATAATTGGCTTTGAATATCTATATCGAAATATAACTGGCGAAAGCTTTATGAGCGATTTTATCCGACTCCAGTTTATGGAAAGAGCGATCGAGGTTAGGGATCATTATCCTTACTTAATTCAAAGAGTAATTAATTTTCTTTATTATTTTGTGCGCACGCTCATTTATTCTCTGCCTTGGACAATTCTTTTTACGATCAGCTTAATTTTTAAATTAAAAAATAAAGAAGAAATCCAATTTATAAAATCTGATCTATCCAAGTTGTTGCTACTTTTAACTTTTCTATTTTGCTTTGTCTTTTCATTGTCAAATCGAATTGCGGGACGTTATGCTTTTCCAGCATTTTATACGATGTCGACTTGGATGGTACTTTATTCTTTTTATAATTTAAAAATCTTTAGAAAGTATGAAAAATCTATCAATGATAAAACGCTATCCTTACTATTGCCAACTCTTTGGGGAATCGCATTTTTATTTCAAATTTTTAAAAATTAGAGAGAATTTACATTTTGAATCTAGTTTGTAGCCTTGTTCTTTTAAAAAACTCACTATCTTAGAATTGCCATCAATTCCAATGCGATCTAGTTCATGATCTTCGATAATAATTATTTCGGGGCGATATTTATTCCAATCGTTTGACTTTAAAACTTCAAGATCTAAATTTTCCACATCAATATTTAACAGATCTATCGCCTGATTTGCGGGGAGGTATTCAGCTAAAATTTTTTTTAATGGAAGAACTTTTATCTCATCAACTCCAATAAGTTCTACACCTTTTTTGACGAGATCATTTTTTGTCTCTAGGTCGAATGTATTATAAAGTCCGTCTATAAAACGATGATAATGGAGAGTCGATTCATTTAAATGGACACCGAGGTTTAAATTAATATCTTTTTTACGACGCTTCAAAAAGAGTTTATAATTTTCTTGATTTGGCTCAATATTTATTCCAGTCCAATTCAAATGTTTTGAAAAAAATTTGGTGTTTGAATATTTTTCTGGGTGAAAGGCCCCTACGTCTACATAAAAACCATTTTTTTTATTGTTTAATATCGCACTGACAACGGCATCTTCACCGAATGCAGAGTAATAAATAGAGCGCCAACCGATTATTTTATCTCGATAAAAATTGTAGAGTTTCCATTTTAAGATTCCATTCATAACTTTATTATAGGTTTAAATAAAATATTAACAAGTTGTTCATACTTGAACAAAATGCATGGTTTTAATTTCAATTTAACTTTAGATGAATCTTTTAAAATTAGTATTAGAATAACTCTCATGGAAGAGCGAGAGATAAAATTTAATTATTTAGTCCAAATTACAAATCGTCTAAATAAGATGGTACTTTTAATCGGGCCTTTGCTTTTTATTCTTTCAGCACTTCGATTGGTTTCAAATATTAATTATTTTCCGATTGTTACTTTTCATGCAGTTATTTTGATGATCTGTCTTTTAATGAGTGGAGGACTGATCAAATTTGATGTGTATAAGAAATCTCTTTTGTATGTTTTTTTATTTTTGTTGATTTCTCAAGGTTCATTAGTTCAAAACAAAGATTTTACCTATGCAATGCCAACGTTGATTATTTCCACTGCTTTCATGGCACTTATTTATGACAAAAAGATTGCAATGTTGTTTGAGTTGGTTGTTATTTTGGTCGATGTACTATTTGTCTTTGTTTTTTATAATAAAATTGAAGTTTTGAATGCTTTTTCAGCACTTGGATTTACCTATTTTTTGGTAGATGCTTTTTATATCGCTAAAAACCACCTCTTAAATTCTAATTTAAGAGTGAATGAAAATTCAAATATTATAAAGCAACGAAATAGTGAGCGCAGTATTTTTTTTGCTAACCTTTCGCATGAAATGCGAACACCTTTAAATGGGATCATTGGAGGTGTGAAGATGTATCCTGATTTAAAAACGGCCGATGAAAAAAATGAAATTATATCGATGATTGATTATTCGGCCGAACATTTACTGACAATTGTTAACGATATTCTTGACTATTCTCGGGCAGAAAATAAAAAATTGAATTTAAATTTCTCAAAAGTAAAATTAAAAGCTGAACTTAGCAAAACAATTAATGGCCTAATACATCTTGCTCGTGAACATAAAAATGAAATGGAGCTAAAGTTTAGTGGTGAAGATGACTTTGAAATTTCCATTGATGCATTTAGAGTTAAGCAAGTCTTAATTAATTTGATTGGTAATTCTATTAAATTTACTCGCAACGGAAAAATTTTGGTTGAGATCAGAATTGATCCTGAATTTGAATCAAATAAGCTGATACATTTTTATGTGGTTGATAATGGCCGAGGCATAAGTGAAGCAGCAATTAAAAATCTTTTTAATCCTTTTTTGCAAGGAGATCCTGGCGACAACGTAAATGGAACAGGACTTGGGCTTTATCTTTCAAGAGAGATAATAAAACTGCATGGGGGGAGGATCGAAATAAAAAATGGAAGAGACGGTGGATGCGAAGTTTACTTTACCCTCAAATCCATTGAATCAAAGGTAAGTTTTCTTCCTAAAGATACGATTATTAATCTCAATAAAAAAAATAAAATTCGCTGTCTTTTAATAGACGATAATGTGATCAATTTAAAAGTAATTGCTGGTTTTTTACACGGGTTAGGAGTTGAGACAGTAGAAGTATCAAGACATGAACTCGTTGTAGATCAGTTACAAAGCACACATTTCGATTTTATTTTTGTTGATTATTTTCTTTCAGATATAACGGGTGATAAATTAATTAGCATGATTAAAAATAGTCCTGAATTAAAAGAGATGAAAACTTGTATTGTGGGATTATCGGCAGATCCATTTGTCTTTAATGCTCATCTTGAGCGTAAAGAAATTCAATTTATTTTATCAAAGCCAGTCGAAAAAAGAGAACTAATATCATTGTTTAGTAGTTATTACAGCGAGAGTTGACTCAAAAGATCGGCCAATGTTCTCTTAAGAAATTTTGAGTAATGAATTTTCTAATTAAGACCGAGTAGATTATTACAAAACTTTGACTTAACGGGATGTAAACTATGTCATTTGATCGTTTTTCCATGCGACTTAAAATTCTTTTTGTCGTGATTCCACTTTTAATTATTATTGGGCTTTTTGGAGCTTCAGTTATTTTTAAAAATTACAAAGACTACAAAATTAGCCAGCGCTTAACAAAAGATGCCTTTGCGCAAGAAACTCTCACCGATATCATTCATGAGATTCAAAAAGAAAGAAGTAAGACTGTACTTCTATACGGAAAAAAAATTGAAAAAGCTGATCTTGAAATTCAAAGAAAAAAAGTTGATGAGGCCTTTGAAAAAATTAAGTTGAGCTATGATCAAATTGATTACAAAGGAAAAGAAGATGATTTGACCATGATCAATGCAGGATTAAAAGAAGTTCGTTCCATTGTTGATTCAAATGGCGAATTAAAAAAAGTTGTAGAGCTGTATGCGTTACACATATCAAGCATTACCTCTCTTCAGATAAAAATTTATGAAGATCGACATTTTGAAGGCATCGAAACCAGGTTTAAGTCTTTGGCCATTTTTGAAAAATCTAAAGAGAGTATGGGGCAACTGCGTGCTACTATAAATGGAATTCTTATTAAGGATACAGCATTAAATCCAGACTTGCTGGAAAAAATTGGGGCGCTAAAGTCTGGAATTGTCCAAAATTTGGAATCACCAGGTCTTGTTTTGTCTGAGAATGGTAAGCTTAAAACGAAAGAAATCCTTGACTCTAAAGAGTGGGAAGGAGTCCTAACTGTTTATAAAACCATAATCATGCTAAGTGATACTGGTTCTTACGGGGTTGACGCCAAGACATTTGCTGAGCAAATAACGACAACGATTGATATGACTTTTAGTGTTTTAAAAAATGAGTATCAGTACAATACTAGTTTATTAAATAAAGCAACTGAAAATGCCAAAAATGAATTGATGACAGTTTCAATTTTTGTCATTGCCGTTTTTACATTGGCATTAATAGGCTCACTTTATGTTGTCAATAAAATTTCAAAAACGCTCTTGGCAGTTGCCGATGCAATCGGAAAGACCAGCATTGAAACTAAGACCACATCAACTATAATGGAAGAGACTGCAGAGAAACTTGCTCAAGCAACAACTGAGCAAGCGTCATCAATACAAGAAACTGCTTCATCAACAGAAGAATTAAATTCTATGGTTGCAAGAAATGCAGACAATTCTAGAAATGTTGCTGAATCTTCACAAACTTCAGAGGCCACAGCTAAAAGAGGTAAGGAATCAGTTTTAAATGTTATATCATCTATGAATTCAATCAATCAAAGTAACGAATTAACTTTTAGACAAATTAATGAAAGTAATGAAAAGCTCACAGAAATTGTTCATATGATAAATGAAATTGGTACTAAGACAAAAGTTATTAATGATATCGTTTTTCAAACAAAGCTTTTATCATTTAATGCATCAGTTGAAGCCGCCAGGGCCGGAGAACACGGTAAAGGTTTCGCTGTCGTTGCTGAAGAAGTGGGAAACCTTGCTTCGATGTCAGGGAAAGCTGCAACCGAAATTTCTGCCTTGTTAGAAGAATCGATTAGTCGGGTAGATCAAATTGTAAAAGAGACAAAAGAAAAAGTTGAAGATTCGGCCAGAAGTGGAAAATCAAAAGTAGAAGACGGAATTAAAACTGCTAATGAATGTGGAACAGTATTAGATGAAATTGTTAATAGTGTTTCAACGGTGGCCATGTTGGCAAATGAAATTTCATCTGCTTCAGTTGAACAATCCCAAGGAGTGCAAGAGATTAACAAGGCCATGGGAATGCTTGATCAAGTTACGCAAACCAATGCTCAGACTTCAAACCATGCTTCCTCGATTGCAGGAGAAATGTCAAATCAAGCAGATCGATTAAAAGATTTAGTAGAGGATCTATTAAAAGTAGTTAATGGCCAATAATTTTGCAAAGTGAATTGTAAGGTTTTCGATAAAATCCTCTTTGATAGTTGGCCTTATTATCTTCAAGATATTTGATTAAGGCATCTTTATCAAATTGGGAATTATAGAGAATATTTGCCGCCAAATCAGCAAGGTGGAGGACGGCACTCATTGGATGAATATTATTAAAATTGAGTCGCCTTGGAAATCCTTTTCCATCGGGCCTTTCGTGATGCTCTAAAATACACTGCTCTAGTTCTGGAGAAGCAGAGTCAAATTTTACAGCAATATGGGATGATTCCTCAGGGTGATTTAAAAAGAGTTGCTGTTCTTTTGTTGGCCTAAAGTTTTTATCAGTCCTAGTGGGAACATCGACATACAAATCTTCACGGTGGATGAACTCCTCAGGAAGTGAAAAATCATGCAACATTGCCGCTAAAGTCATTTTATGTAGTGTGGATTCTGAATCCCAGCTTAAATCTTTTAAAATAGAAACTGCAATATAGCTAACCAGGCGAGTATGATCACTATAAGTTTTAGAAAAATTTTGAAATTTTTCTAAAAATGAATCCATTCCATCAACTCCTTTTATTAGTTCAACTTGCATCTCAACTAATTCTTCAGCAGCAGTAACCATATGTTCACTAAATCCACATTTAGTTAAATTATTTTTTAGAAGTTGTATTCCTTTATTAATAGTTTGAGATTTTTGAACAGTATCTAATTTATTTTTTTTATTTTTTAGTATTACATTGAAAGTTTTTAGCGCGGATTCGCTATAAAGGGAAAGCTCGGATCGATTAACAAAAAAAGTTTGAACTCCTTTCATTATAAGTTTTTGAATGAGACTTGTTTCATAAATCTCTTTTTTATTTATAATCTTGACAAATTTCCCATCGTTTAGTTTTAGATAAACATCACATGGAATATAATTTAGTTTTAAAAAAATTTGAGAATTGAGTGGAACTTTTTCATCAATATTTTTCGCTTTCTGATTATAGATTTTTAATAGATTGGTTTCAGAGTTAAGTGCCCACGAAATTTTTTCAGTTAAGAGTTCTACTTCTACAGGTTTTATTAAAATTGCGTTGCGAACGTGTGATTCAAAAAATCCTTTTAGCTTTTCATCCCCAGAGCAGTCATAACCTGATAAAATAATAAAAGGAATCCCCAACATTTGTCCGTTAACTAATTTAAAAAGATCGGCTCCCGTAACATCTCCAATTTGATAGTCAGAAATAATGAGATTGTATTTAGTAGGGTTAGAGCTAATGGTATCTAGTGCTTTTTTTCCCTCGTTAATATGTTCAATGTCAAAATCGATGAAATGTTCTTTGATTAAGGTGATATAAATCTCAGCAATGTTTTCATCATCTTCTATGTAAAGTACTTTTGTTGTCATACTAGAGATTTTAACAGAAATTAGCTTTTTTCCTATAAAAGACTATCTAAAAAGTGAGATTGATCATTACCTGATTTTGACGGTACTGGTCGGGTATTTTTTTGTGTGTAGGAGTCGGGGGGTGATTTTTATGGTGAAAATATTTTAAAAATAAGTAAGATAGTATCTTAAGAATTAATTAAGAAGGGTTTATTTGAAATTTATCAACTATCAAAATATTAAATTAGTAGAGGGCGATCGAATCTTGTGTGATCTTTATGTGAAGGCGTCTGAACATAAACTAATTTTAATTTTCAAAAAAGACATTGTAATAAATAATGAAGATCTTATTCGTATTACCAAATATTTAGATGCAAAAGTTCTTTATGTTTGTGAAGAAGATTATCTTTTAATGTTTAATAAAGAGGCGTGCAATTTAAAAAATAGCCTCGATCAAAATGGAGTAATTGATTCAGAGGCAGGGTTTATTGTCTCTAAAAATTTTTTTAATTCAGAAAATTTTTTACAGGGGGATAATAAGCTTGATTCGATGGTTAAAATGGCCAATCAGTTTGTGGTTGATTTATTAAAAAATACCAAAGATCATCGTGGGCAAGCATTGGTTGAAATTTTAAAGGAATTAAATACCAGTGATAGTATTTTTGTAAATCACTCAAATCAAGTTGCGGCAGTTTCCACAATGATTGCCTTAATTGTAGAAAATATAACGATTGAAAATATTATTGAAATAAATCTCGTTGCGATCTTACATGGTATTGGACTCATGCATATGAGTAATCAAAGAGACGCATTTTTTGAAACTTTTGCCGATGTGTCTGGATTTGTAGAACTCATGGGAAAAACTGATCCAGACGTGGTTGATAAAGTCGTTAAAAAGCATTTTGATGGCCATAATAAATTGACGACCGCAGATAACGTCATTTTTTTCCAACACTTAACCTTGATAGAAACCAATATTGATAAAATAAAAATTAAAAATTTGAAATCACAAAGTGTTTTAAAGACGATCAGTGATTTTAAATTAATTTTAGGTTTAACAAAAAATACTGCAAATCAGACGAATCCCTATATTTCAGCAAAAATATTAGCGGTAGGTGATCGCCTTGTCTCTTTAATGAACTTCTATTCTAAAAACTCGGCATTTTTTGAAAGCTCTGTTAAGGAAATTAATCGAATTAATCAAGTTGAAAACCCAATTTACGATAAGAAAATTGTAGATAAGGTTAGCTTGATGGTTCAGTGATGGCCATCGATCAAAGACGGGGTAAAATGGTCAGGCTTTTTCTTGCTTTCATCTTTTCGATAAATATCGTCGCAAGTACTAAGATTAGTTGCGGTAATTATTTTCTACAAGGATCAATTAAACGATTAGATCGAGACTTATATTTAGTTGCTAACGAAAAATCAAAAAGTGAGTATCGATTTAGAATCAATGATCGTTCTAAGTTTAATGCTCTAAATTTTATAAATCAAACAGTTCACTTAACGGCCCATATTACAAAAGTACACTCGCCATTTAGCTTTGATATTTCGATTAAAGAGATAAAAGAAGAAAATAAAAAAGTAGTGTTTAATCCGTCAATGATAACGGAGATAAAATGTCAAAAATAGTTGCTCTTATAGTATTTTTTTTCAGTTTAAATGCAGGAGCATCAAATCGTTTAGTATTAATGGGGGCCGGTGGTGAACCTGAACGCCCAGATACTATTTTTGATAGTAATTTAAAAAATTTAACCAAATTAGTAGATAACTCAGAATGGGATTCGTATGTTTCGGTTAACGGAGGTCATAAAAAGACTGAAAAAATATTAGAAAGTTATAAGCGAAGTAAAAACATAGGGGAGTTTAGCTTAAAAAATTATAATGACTTAATTCAAATGCAGATGGACGATATTTTAAGTGGAAAAATAAAAAAAGATGATCAAGTTTTAATTTATATAGATACTCACGGATATATTAGAGAGGACGAAAATCAAAAAGGCCATACGATCGCGGCCGTTAATGGTGAAGACGTTGATCTTGATTCACTACAAAGACTAATTAATCTGGCCCATGAACATGGAGTAAAACTAGCGATTGCAGATATGAGTTGCCACTCCGGTAGCACACTAGATTTAAATATCGATTCAAAAAATATCTGTCTTATTTCGGCAACAAGTCGAACTAATTTTGCCTATGCTGATTTTGCAGAAAATTTTTCAACTAAACTTGTAAAAGGCACAAATCTTGAAACGGCTTTTTTAGAGGCCAGAAGGGAATCGAGTTCGGCAGCTTACCCTATGATTAATGGTGATGTTGGTTTGGCCGTCCAAAGTATGAGTGGAGAGATCGACAAGATATTTTTTGATAATAGTAGCGACCCTCTTGATGAATCATCACAAAAATTAAATGACCATATTGAAGAATTTATGTCTTTGAACAATCAATGCATAAAATATCCTTTACCGTATTCTCTTTTAGGCGCAATTGATAGTGCGCAAAGCCTATTAAGTTTAAGTCAAAAAATAAATGAACAAACTCTTTTAAATTTAGAGGTATTAAAAGAATTAACTTATAAAAGATCAGCGCTTATTGATGAATTGATTTCAATAAAGCGTGAAATTGGGCCAATTAAAAATAAGATGGTAGATTTAAAAAATAAGTATGGTGAGTACCAGTTAAATTATCATGCTTTGGCGATGACTGATTATGATAGCTGGAGAAAAGATTCAGAAATAAAGCTCTCCAATGAACACATTTCAAATGAAGAGCGTGAAATTGCTTTAGAAGAAGTACAATTTTACACAGATGCTGCAAAATTAAAGGATAGTTTAAAAAAGTCAGATGAGTTTAGAGCTTTTAAGAAAAAGGCCGACCGAATATTTGAAATTAGTAACGAAATCGGCGAGATTGCAAATGGTGTTTCACGTGCAGAGCGAGATTTATATGATATTTTATATAAAAATGAATCAGTAAAACAAGATGGGAATAATCCTTGCCGAGATTTTGTTATTTGATGTGAAACATTTTTTTTATATCGAGATCTTGTAAAAAATGAAGCGCCTTTACGCATTTTATACCATCGGAATTTTCAAAAGGACGTTCTAGGTTTTTTACAATTTGATATTTTTTTGAATTTATAAAATATTTTTCTAAGTTTTTAAAAGAGCTTGAAATATTTTTTTCACTTAACTTTACCTCAATAAGTAGATGATTGGTTTTTTCAACTTGGACATAGAAATCAATTTCTTTTCCATCGCGAGTTTGAATAAAAGAAAGTGAACTACTGATTCCGTGGACATCTTCTAAATAATCTAACTCTTTAATAAGTGCCAGTGCCGTTAAATTTTCTAATTTAGCGCCTTCATTCACTTCAGCATTTCCAATATCAAAAAAATAAAATTTAAAGGCCTTCTTTTTTGCCCTGGCAATATTTTTAGAATAGGACTTTACCGTGAAGCCAACATACAAATTCTCAAGTGCGATAATCCATTTTTTGACTGTCTTGTCATCTCGATCTAAATCTTCAGCAAGTGATTTATAACTGATTGTACTACCGACTCTTGTCTTTAATAGTTCGATTAAAAGTTGAATCCCTTCAATGTCTCTTATTTTCTCTAGGCTCAGTAAATCTTCTTTTATTATTTGATCAATGTGACCTTTTCTCCATATTTTATAAAATCGAGTGGAACCTTCAAAGTAGGGTTCAGGAAAATTACTTATATTTAATAATTTTTCATAGCTTGCTTTTAAGTTAAATTTTTTATTTTCAATATATTTAAGCTCTTTTAAATCGAGAGGATGTAATCGATAAGAAATGTATCGCCCGGCCAGTGAATCTCCCATTTTTTTTGAGATATTTAGGCGAGCACTTCCAGTTACTATTATTGATTGTCTTTTGAGATGTCCCTCATCGTAGAGACCTTTTAACCAAAGCTTCCAATTTTTCATTTTGTGAAGCTCATCAAAAATAACTAAGCTGGTTTCTTTATCCCATTCTTGGTTTTTAAAAACATAATAGTCTTTTTTTATATCGTAGTTGTAATACGAGATATCTTTAGAGAGAATATTTTTACTTAATGTAGTCTTGCCGACCTGGCGAGGCCCTGCAATAAAAACTATTTTTAATTTTAAAAATTCAAGAATTGGATGTGATAAGTAGCGTGTAAGCATATATGGCATTTTCGGACGCTATTCCGAAATTGTCAACTTAATTTCGGAATAGCGTCCGAAATTGCCATACCTAAATGCTAAATTCATTGTCTTCTCGATGCCCAATTCTCATTGCCATATTACTGTCTGTTTCACGAACCTCAACCTTAGAGCACCAAAGTCTTTTTGCTTCTTTACTTCCACAATTAGGAAGAAAAATGGTGTTTACATATTCATATAAAAAATCAGCAAGACCTTCACAGCCTGTTTTTTCAACTTCAGTTACTTTTGCAATTCCAAGTTTTTGAAGATTTAAAAGTGCATCTCTTTCTGGATCGTCAATCGCAACCAAGAGGCGATGATCAAACCACTCCTCGAGCTTGTCTTTTAAGGGGCCGAGTCCACCAAAGTCAAAGGCCCAATTTCTTACGTCTAATTCATCACACTCAAATTCAAAGTGAAAACTTAGTGCATATCCATGAATAAGCTTACAATGGGAATCAGCACGCCATTGGCGATAGGCCACTGGGCCTAGGTGTTTATAAGTTTTAGTACTAACGTATTTGGCCATTTGAATGTCCTTTTTTATAAGTTTGATTCTATTCTATTAAATCATTTTTTTGACATTTATTCAAAAAGTAAGGTTCTGTAAGTTGTTGCCGTCATTTTAATGACTTACAAAAACCCTCTGTTGTCAATTTAATGACTTAACTGATGTAAGAAAGATTACGCAATATCGGTAACTTAGGCTAAATTTGGGCAATTAAAAAGTTGGCACGACTCTTGAATATAATATTAGTGTGTGTGTGGAGATACTATTAAAAGGATTTTTCTAGGTCTCCTGTGAATGTCTCTCAAAAAAGGCCCAGCTTAATGTTGGGCCTTTTTGTTTCTAAATTAGCTCATGAATAATCGAAACAATATTTCTAAGTCCAATTTGATTCAGGCCTTCGTATAAAGGATTGTATTCGTAAATCCCAAAATGTTGACAATGAAGCTCGTCTTTAAAGAATTTAAAACATTCACGCACAAAGCTTGTAGGCACTCCGTGGTAGTTGACAGCAGAAACCGCCGGCATTTCAGAGCTAACAATGGCATCTGCATCCAAGCTTAAAAAATATATGGCATCTTCTTTTTTAATAAACTGATTTTTAAAAAATGATTTAGTTTTAGTAAAGTGTTCGGTTTGAAACTCTAAATCTTTCATAGAAATAATTTTTTGATTTATATGCTTAAGTGGTGCTGATGAGCTTATAAAATTAGCATAATCAAGTGTTCCAAGCTGGATAAGATCTAAGTTCAATCCATCTAAATCAAGCTCACGAAAGGGAGTGCCGGAACTTTTAATTGCATCAGTTCTTGTATCTGTATGAGGATCTATGTTTAAGATAACAATTTTTGCTTTTGGGTTTTTTTTGGCGATATCTAAAATTGCGGATCGAACATGATCGTGCCCTCCACCAATAAAGAGGTGGGAACGGGCCTTGGTTGTAAGAAGATTTGCTCTGTATTCACTTTCGCAAAAAAAGGCATGATCATCAGTGATGCTCATTTTTTTAAATTGATTTAAAATGGCCGTAGGAGCATATTTTGAGCCAGCGCGACCTCCATTTAAAATAACGCCAGAGTCGTCAGAATGCTTGATAAAATTAATTCGGTACTCGTCGGCTACTTTAAAGGAATTGCTCAATCGATAATTTGATCTGTTTAATAAATTTAAGTCGACTTGTTCTTTCATGTTGGTTTCCAAAAATTTTTTCCTATTATTTAGAGATTAGTATATCATTTTAGATAGATGAATAGCGAATGGTTTTTATTTAAAGGCACTCATCACATTGGGCCTTTTACAAAAAAAGAAATTGAAGTGATGCTCAAAAAAGGAGATATCGCTGCGACGACTCTTGTTTGGAAAGAGGGCGAGAAGTCATGGGAACCGATGTATCGGGTCGATGCTTTCAAAGCTCTAGTTGAAGATCCCGGCAAGGCTTCAAAAATAGATCCTAATATTGATTTAAAGACAACAGAAACGGCGGCCAAAAAGAAACTTCCAGCACCGATTAAAAAAAATTTAAATGAAGGTGTTATGGAAGAAATAAAAGTTGATGATGAACTTCCTCCGCCCATTCCCTTAGATGTCTTTGCCGCGCAAACGACAACTGGAACCAATGAGTTAAAAGTAAAGATTCCTGAAATAAAAAAATTGGCGGCCAAAAAAAATACAGACCTTGGAAAGATATTTACTATTTTAATAGGACTCTTTTTTTGTGGAGTAGTGTTTTACCAATATGTTTTGCAGTCGAAATCAGAAATTAATTTCAAACTTAAAAATGTCATGCCAAGTTATGTGGAAAAGCTAGAGGCCACAGCTCTAAAAAAAGGCCTTGATCCTAAGTTTTCGATTGTTTTATCAATGGATGGAAGAACCGTCTACGTATCTTCTAATGTCGGGAGTGAAATTGATCTGTCGATTAAATTAATTCCAGTACCAAAAAGGGTATTAAGTTTAAATCCTGGAATTGTCTTTTTAAAAGGAAGAGTCTTAAACCATCTCGGGGAATTTGATAAGGTTTACCTTGGAGATAATAAAGAATTTTATCCTGGTGAGTATGACTATGAAATACATGCAACAGAGAGACATTTTATCAATTCCTATTTTCCAGCACTAACAGCAATATCTTTTTTTAAAGGCCTTAATAAAAAGTATAAGGTCAATGGAAATGAACTTATTTTTGCGAGTACTCCACGAGATTTTGATTTTAAACTAAATCGTTTTAAAATGGATGTTTTCAAAGAGGCCAGTCGGCCAATTTTAGAAAAACAAGAAAGAGTTAATACAATTGCAGCTCTTTTAGATCAAATTGCCTTTGGTTTTATCGAGGCCATAAAAAAAATCAAAAAGGGCAGTGAGATTTCTAAATTTGAACAGATGTATATGAAAGAAATTGCACCAGTAATACAAAACTTAGTTTCTGAAAAAGAAGATTTTAAAAATATTAATAGTCTTATCTCTGAGACCACGAGACTTTATCTAGATCTAGTTACTGAAACTAAAAAAGAGACTAAACTAAATAAAGAAATTTCTCAAAAACTAATCGATCTTGCGACAACTCGCTCAGATGCGATTAAAGAAAAACTCAAAATAGAGGCCGATGCCCTCGATAATCAAATTAATCTTCTAAAATAGAACGATTAAGATTTTCCAATACCAAAATTTTAGAATCTGGTAAAAAATCTCCTCGCTCATTTTTAATAACTTTTGCGGCAATGATATCTGGGTCATGTTCAAATACAATACTAAGATTATTGGCACGAGCAAATTCTAAAAATTCTTCCTTGTCAGTGACTGTCACAGTTGGAGCAACGTCATAGGCCATCACCCACGGGATATGAATATGATTTGAAGTTGGTATCAGATCGCTGGCATAAATAAATTGCTCATCAAATGGATGGATCAGGTAGGGAGTATGCCCCATGCTTGTTTTAAATTTAATATCATCGACAATTAAACCTTCTTTTCCTTCTAAAAAGTGAATTTGCTTTTTTTCTTCATACCAAGAGATAATTGGCATAAAATGTTTTTTTAAAAAAGATCCTTCGTCTCTTTTAGTTGGATTTTGAGCATATTTAAAATGATCGCGATGAAGATGAAGGGTGGCATTTTTAAAAAGTGGAGTATAGCTTTTATCTACTTCTTCTAAAATTCCCCCAACATGATCAAAGTGTAGATGTGAGATCACAAGATCAGTAACTTCTTCCGGTGTGAAATTTAATTCACCTAGAGCACGGACAAGCGGATTTCTAAACGACTTAATATCAAATCGCGCTTCAAATTTTTCTCCATGATAATCGCCAATGCCAGTGTCAATTAAAATTAATTTAGTTTTTGTTTGAATCAGGATTAGGCGTAGGGCCAATAGTATCCGATTATCTTCATCGGCCGGATGAACTTTATTCCACATTGGTCTTGGAATAATTCCATACATTGCTCCACCATCAAGTCTAAATCGCGCAGGTTCAATTGAGAAATATTTTTTGCTTTGCATACCTAAAGCTCCAATAAATTTTTTAAAAAAAGTAACTTTATTTCTTTAAAAAGAAAAGGAAATTGGGCGACGTTCCTTTCACGAAAGCAGAAGGGCCTTTAAGATGAAGGAGTTTTTATTTTCAAAAACTTACATGACATCTTAAGTTCAAGGAGAATGTATGAACGTACATGAGTTTCAAGCAAAGGAATTGATGCGTAAATTTGGCATCAGTGTTTTAAATGGTGCGGTTGCAAAGTCGGTCGATGAGGCCGTGTCTGCAGCTTCAAAATTAGGCGGAAATATTTGGGTCGTTAAAGCTCAAATTCACGCTGGAGGTAGAGGAAAAGCAGGTGGGGTAAAATTAGCAAAATCTTTAGATGAAGTGAAAGAGCATGCTGCTAAAATTTTACATTCAACTCTTGTAACTCACCAAACAGGGCCAGAAGGAAAAAAAGTAAACACTCTTTTAATTGAAACTGGTTGTAATATTGCAAAAGAATTTTATCTCGGAATTGTTTTAGATAGAAATACTTCAAAAGTTACTTTCATGGCATCACGTGAAGGTGGAGTTGAGATTGAAGAAGTAGCTCACAAAAATCCAGATGCAATTGTTAAAGTTCCAGTGGAACCAGGAGCAGGATACCAGGCATATATTGGAAGAATTTTATCGAATGCCCTTGGATTAAACGCTGAACAGGCTAAAGAAGCAGATAAATTCTATAAAGGTTTATATACATTGTATGTGGAGTCCGATTGTTCAATTGCTGAAATCAATCCTCTGGTTTTAACAGCAGATAATAAAATGATTGCTCTCGATGCAAAATTAAATTTTGATGAGAATGCACTTTTTAGACATCCTGAAATTGCAGCTTACAGAGATTTAACTGAAGAATCAGCAAAAGAAGTTGAAGCTTCAAAATATGGTCTTTCTTATATTGAACTTGATGGAAATATTGGTTGTCTTGTAAATGGTGCAGGTCTTGCGATGAGCACATTAGACATTATTAAACTTCATGGTGGGAATGCTGCAAACTTTTTAGATGTTGGCGGTGGAGCTACTAAAGAGGCAGTTGAACAAGCTTTTAGAATTATTTTATCAGATCCAAATGTTAGAGCAATCTTAGTTAATATTTTTGGTGGGATCATGAAATGTGACATCATCGCTGAAGGTGTTATTGCTGCTGCAAAAGCGGTTTCATTGAAAGTTCCTTTAGTTGTTCGCCTTGAAGGAACAAACGTTGAGCTTGGTAAAAAAATCTTAAATGAATCAGGACTAGCGATTACAGCGGCCGGAGATCTTGGCGATGCTGCCGCAAAAGTTGTTGCTGCTGCAAAAGGAGCTAAATAATGAGTATTCTAATTGATAAAAATACACGTTTAATCACAATTGGTATTACTGGAAAACAAGGAACATTCCATACTAAAGGATCAGAAAGCTACGGAACAAAAGTAGTCGGTGGTGTTACTCCTGGGAAAGGTGGAACAGTTCATGAGGGATGGCCAGTTTTTAACACTGTCAAAGAAGCAGTTAAAAAGACCGATGCAAATGCCGCCATGGTTTTTGTTCCACCTCCATTTGCTGCAGATGCGATTTTGGAATGTATTGAAGCAAAACTTCCACTAATTATTTGTATTACAGAAGGGATACCAATACTTGACATGGTAAAAGTAAAAGATGCACTTTTTAGAAATCCTGAAGTGAGATTAATCGGCCCTAATTGTCCAGGCGTTATTACTCCAGGGCAATGTAAAATTGGAATTATGCCAGGCCATATACACCTTCCAGGGCGAATTGGAATCATTTCTCGTTCAGGTACCTTAACTTATGAAGCTGTAGGGCAATTAACTGCTCGCGGGATTGGACAATCAACATGTGTGGGGATTGGCGGAGACCCTGTTAATGGAACAAATTTTATTGACGTATTAGATATGTTTAATCGCGATCCAGATACTGATGCTGTTATCATGATCGGTGAAATTGGTGGATCGGCAGAAACAGACGCTGCAAGATGGATTAAAAAGAATATGAAAAAGCCTGTGGTTGGATTTATCGCAGGTGCGGCCGCTCCTAAAGGTAAAAGAATGGGCCATGCTGGTGCATTAATTTCTGGAGAAGATGACACAGCAGCTGCGAAGTTTAAAGTTCTCGAAGAATGTGGGATCGCAGTGGCAAAATCACCGGCAGACCTAGGCAAAACATTAGAAAGTGTGTTAAAGAAATAAAATTATTATACAGGAGAATAAAATGGAAAGAACGTTTTCAATCGTAAAGCCAAACGCAGTCGAAGATAACAACATTGGTAACATTGTTGCAAGATTCGAAAAAGAAGGATTAAGAATCGCAGCTATGAAGTTAACTAAACTTTCAAAAGAAAAAGCTGAAGGTTTTTATATTGAACACAAAGAAAGACCTTTCTTTGGTTCTCTTGTTTCATTTATGACTTCAGGGCCTGTCGTATTAATGGTTCTTGAAGGTGAAAATGCAGTTGAGAAAAATAGAAAAATTATGGGGGCAACGAACCCTGCTCAAGCTGATGAAAATACACTAAGAAAGCTTTATGCAAAATCAATTGAGGCAAATGCTGTTCATGGTTCTGATTCTCAAGCATCTGCTGATAGAGAGATCAATTATTTCTTCGACAAAAATGAAGTTGTAGGAAGATACTAATCTCATTTAAAAATTATTGGTGTGAGGGCCTAGTTTATCTAGGCCCTTTTTTTTTCTAAAAATTCCACTGAACTTTCAATCCTTGGGCATTGTTAAATTGTGTTAAACCGACCTTAAAGTTATTTTCAAAAATAAGTCGATAGAGAGGATGGTTGTCTTCATATTTTGAAGCTATGCGAACTCCTTCAGAGGCCATAACTGTGATGAAAAATGAAGCAATCACATCTGAGGCAAAGTGCTTTTGTGTTTTTACACGCTCAAATGCTGTCAATGCAGCAAGAGAAAATGGAATAATTGCATATTGGGGCCCGTAGAATTGTAGGCTTTTCATTCCGAGGGCCGTAAATCCAATGACATGTCCAGAAGGAAATGAAGATTGTCCACGAAACATTTTTTCAACAGGTGAAAGGTGCTTTTCATCAGGACGATGATGAAAAGGAATAGCACTAATTATAACTGTCTCCCCCATTGAAAGTAGAGTTGTCGCTAAAAGTTCTTCTGAAAATCTTTTGAGTTTTAAATCATTAGTTGAGCGTGCACGATAGTAAAATAGGCCAGGAATAATTGGGGTATTAAAAAGAACTGCAGAATTACTTACAATGCTTAACAGGTGACGATCAGCATCTTTATCGTAAGATTTTTTTGAGATTTCTTCATCATTTTTAATAAAATAAAGAGTTGCGCCAGTGGCAATACTTGCAAAAACTAAATTTTGAGTGGTGCTAAATTGTAAATAACTTCCATCGGCGGTGTAACCTAGAGTGCGTTTTAAATCTGGGCCAAGATCAAATGTTTCCGATCCATAAGAGGGAAGTGAGTTTAAAAATAGAGCTAGTAGTACTATAAATTTCATTTTTAGTTTAAGTTATCATTAAGAATAAAATATTTAAAGCTTCTTTCTTTTCATTTTAATAATTAATCGCTTTAATTAGATATCTTTTTTAAAGGATTTGTATGAAGTTTTTTAGTATTCTTTTTTTGATGTATTTTTCTGTCTTGTCCCATGCTGCCGGGCCATTATGGTTTGGTGTTGGAAACTTAACCCACAATTTTTCTTCTGCCCAAAATGACGTTAAAGGGGGAACTAAGAAATTAGAGTTTGGGCCAACTGTCATCATTGGTGCCACCGTTCCTTTTTATTTTTCTGGGTCATTTTTATCTCCAGGAATTGGATTAGCTAAGTTTTTTACAGAGGATAAAACTTCTAAGACTGAAATCATTTTGCAATATCATATCAACCAAATGCTATTTTCTAGTTTTTATCTACGTTATGGATTTTCTAATTATATAACAATGATTGGGGGAGATGATAAAGAAGTTGAATTAAATAATGGAGCAGGCACATCGACCTTTTATTCTCCCAAAAAAACCAAGACTGCTTATACAAGCTCGTTTGATGTTGGAGGGGAATTTATCTATGACTCTAATTGGACTATTCGGGCGCAAGTTTCAATCCTTCGTTTTTTAAGTAGTGAGCGAAGAAGGCTAAGCCATTTATTAACCTTAAACTATTTCTTTTAGGATTGGATGATGAAATATTTAATAAGTTTATTTGCCATAATTTTTACTTTAAACCTTAAAGCTTGGACTCTTTCTCGCTCTGATCGATTGGGTTTTAGTTCAAATAAAATTCGAGTGCTCATTGGTTCTGACGATTGTACGAACGCTGGAATTACCGCGAGTGAGTTGCGCTCTTATACTGTCGATGCAGTAGAAGAATTTTGGGGAACAGTTTCGACTTCATCGCTTGAATTAAATGTAGAGGAAGTTTCAAATATTTCTTTAAGTGGAGATACACTGAGTACTGCCGTCAATAAAATAGATAATAATGCGATCATCATTGGTTGTAATGACAATGCCACAATTTTTACTTCTAATAATATATTAGGTGTCGGTGGGCTTGGTTGTGCGGGAACTGACTGCTCAGGCGCGGTCTTAATGAATAATAAAGCGGGAACTGTTCTATCAGTTTCTGATCGTCAGACCATTGTTGCGGCCTTGGCCCATGAGCTAGGCCATGCCTTTGGTCTAGGTCATACATCTGTTAAATCGGCCCTAATGTACTATGATGCAACAGGGGTTATTAATAAGGCCCTTCACCAAGACGATATAGATGCCGTAAGCTACCTCTATCCAAGTGAAAAGAAATTAGGTGGACTTCTTGGGTCTTGCTCAACAGTCGTAAGATCAAGAAATCCTGATATAAATTTTGCAATTTCTCTTTTTTTAGGTCTATTAGCTGCCATGAGTTTAATTGGAATTAAAAAAAGGGGACCTTTTACCAAAAAATAGGGAATTCTAAAGTACTCTTTGTAATAAATACAAGGTTTATTGTTTGAGATCACAAACTGCGTTATTATCCATTTAATAGCAATGTTTGGAGGCCCTATGTTTTCTATCGGTGAATATGTAGTTTGTCCTGGTCATGGAGTAGGACAGATTTTAGACATAGAAGAAAAGGCAATGGGGAATTCTACCTCAACATTCTATATTATTAAAATTCTTGCAAACGGGATGACTGTCATGGTTCCCACAGAGTCTGAAACAGGTGTTCGTGGACTAGTTCAGAGTGATGATATCGAGCAAGTTTATTCATTACTTTCAAATCATGATGTTAAAATAGATAATTCAACTTGGAATCGCCGTTACCGCGAATTTTCTAATAAAATTAAAACGGGTTCAGTTATTGAAATCGCAGAAGTCTTGCGCCAGTTATTTCTTTTAAAAAATAAAAAAGCATTAAGCTTTGGCGAAAAGAAAATGCTTGATCAGTGCCGTGAACTTTTGGCCCAGGAAATCTCAATTAAAAATCAAATCGACAAAAATATGATTAACGAAAAAATCAATTCTTGTTTTCAATAAATCAAAAATTCATTTCCAATTAATTGATATTGCAGTACTGTAGCTCCGTAAATGAGGATCATTATGGAAATAAAATTATATAATAATTTAACTCGAAAAAAAGAAGTTTTTAAATCGCTTGTGCCAAATAAAGTTAAGTTTTATGGATGTGGCCCAACTACATATGATTTTTTTCATGTGGGAAATGCACGGGCCTTTGTCACTGCCGATTTATTTCATCGAGTGTTCAAGGCATTTGGTTATGACGTCACTTATGTTCGTAACTATACAGATGTCGATGATAAAATTATTGAACGAGCTAATTCACTTAAAGAAGATCCTATAAAATATGCTGATAGATTCGTAAAAGAATGCGCTAAGGATATGGACTCACTTGGAATGCTCCCAGCATCTTTCACGCCTAAAGTTACAGAAACAATGCCTGAAATAATAGCGATGATTAAGACGCTAATTGAAAAAAAATATGCCTATGAAAGAAATGGTGAAGTTCTCTATCATGTGCCTAAATTTTCTGAATATGGAAAATTGTCTAAAATTAATTTAGAGTCATTAATGCATGGTGCACGCGTTGAACTTGATAATCATAAATTACATCCTTCTGATTTTGTTTTATGGAAACCGGCAAAGGAAAATGAACCGGCCTGGGATTCTCCATGGGGAAAAGGCCGTCCTGGTTGGCATATCGAATGTTCTGCTATGGCCAAGAAGTATCTTGGAGATCAGATTGATCTTCATGCCGGAGCTGTTGATTTACTTTTTCCTCATCATGAAAATGAAATTGCACAATCAGAGGCCGCTAATGGATGTAAGTTTTGTGACCACTGGGTACATAACGAATTTTTAAATTTTGGCCATGAAAAAATGAGTAAGTCTTTGGGCAATGTTGTAACGGCAAGAAAGTTTATCGAGATGTTCTCGGGCGAAATTTTAAGACAAATTGTTATTTCAGTTCACTATCGTTCAAAGTTAGATTGGTCTGAAGAAGCAATCAATAAGGCCATTTTAGAAGTAGAAAGAATACATGAATTCTACGCAAATGTTTTAAAGGAAGAAGGAAAAGTAAATATAGACGATACCAATGATCAATCAAAGCTTGATTCAGATGTGTTAGCATTTAAAGAAGACTTGAGTAACGATTTTAATGTTCCAGGCGCCATGGGAACACTTTTTTCTGTAATCAAAGATTTCAATCGAAAAAAATCACAAGGCATTTCTAAAACTTATTTAGAAAAGCTTTTAACGTTTATCGATTTCGTAAAACTTTCTCTTGGTGTAATTCATGAAAACCCAGAAAAAGTTTTAGAACGTACAAAATCAGCTCGCAAAAATTTAATGTCTAGTGAAAACAATCTTAGTGATGATCAGATAAATGCCTTGATTCTAGAGCGAAGTGAGGCCCGCAAAAATAAAAACTGGGCGCGCTCTGATGAAATAAGAAATGAATTAACAGGCCTTGGGGTTGTTTTAAAAGATAATCCAGATGGCTCGGTTAGTTGGAGTTATAAATTAAATGAGTAAAGACAATGTCTTTTTAGAAATGGAAGGCAAACTTAATAATGATCAGGAGTTTAGACCAGAAGGTCGTGATTACTTCAATCCAATTGAGTTTACGAAATTAGTTAAGGCCAGAAGGTCAATTAGAAAATTTGATGGAAAAAAAATTCCAGATGAAACTTTTTTAAAAATTATTGATCTAGGACTTTTAGCACCAAATTCATCTAATCTTCAAACATGGGAATTTATCCGCGTAATTGACCGTAAAAAAATTGAAGAGCTTTCGTATTTTTGCTTCTCTCAGAGTGCTGCGCGCACGGCAGGAGAATTGATCGTTTGTATTGCTCGAACTGATCGCGCACTTATTCATTGTAAAAAGATGTTAGATGAATTTAAAAAATTAAATATGGAAACCCCAAAAGCGGCAAAAGAATATTATGGAAAACTTGCTCCCTTTGTTTATAACCAAGGACCTTTTTCTCTCTATGCTCCATTTAAATGGATATTTTTTAATTTGGCAGGTCTTTTTAAAGTTGTGCCAAGGGAGCCAATTGGAAAATCTGGCCTAAAACTTTGGGCCACTAAATCTTGCGCCCTTGCTTGCGAAAATATAATGCTTGGTTACCGTGCTTTTGGCTATGATACCTGCCCAATGGAAGGATATGATTTAAATAAAGTAAAGAAATGCCTCAACTTAAATTCTGATCAGCACGTAGTTATGATTATTGGTGCTGGAACAGCAGTAGATGGGGGAGTGTATGGGCCGCAACTTAGATTTCCACGGGAAAATTTTGTTAAAACAATATAATTATGAAATTTTTAATTTTATTTTTTTCTCTACTATCATCTCTAGTCTTTGGTGAGGAATTACCAAAAGACCAAGATTTGGCCAAAGGTCGAGTTAATAAATATTATTATCAGTACATTGAGCGAGATCACAGTCTAAGTGAAGTTTTAAAAACTCAAAGCTTACTCTATGTTGGTGCCTGGGCCATGTATCCAGTAACTCAATGGGACACTTTAAAAAATAAAAGCTCATTTACTCGCTATAAAAACAATCTTGGTAAATTAGTTTTTGATAATGATGGGCCATTTTGGAATTGGTTTGTGCATCCAATGTCAGGGAGTCAATTATATTTATTTTATCGCTCCGATGGATATTCAAGAATGGAATCATTTCAAATGACTTTTCTTACATCACTTCTTTTTGAATTCACAGTTGAAGTCCTAACTGAGCCAGCTTCGGTTCAAGATTTATATCAGACGCCTGTACTTGGATCAATTTTTGGACTTGGAATTGAAAACTTTTCAATTTATTTATTAAATAAAGGAAATCCTGTCTCTATGTTCTTTGGCCATCTGATTAATCCATCAACACTGCTTCCTCAATTTCAAGGAAAATTTTTAATAACACCCGTCTCAAGTGAAGAAAAATTTGATATTAATGGACTCGCCTTACGAGGTGTCGTGTGGTTTTAATCCAACTGTTGTTATTTATATTTTTCTCTAATAGCATTTTTTCTTTTGAAAACGATTTTCATATTTCAGTAGGTTTTGGAGTTTCAAGCGCAGAGTTTCGATCTAAAATTGTGGATCAAGACAAACGTAAGGATGAAGATGAAACAGAAACAAAAGCGTTTGGTCTTAGCACAAGATTTGGATATAAATTAATTGATAATGAATTTGGAATTCTTTCAGATGTTGGTTTTGGAAAAGTAGAGCATTTGACTATTAATAATTCAGCAATAAATGTTAGCGACGAAATGGCCCACTATCGGATTGTTACAATAAGTCCCTATTACAAATATATATTTTTAAATAATATTTATGCTGACTGGAGCACTTATTTTGGGATCAGTCCGAGCTGGAGCTTGCAAACATTGACTTTTGATTCACCCAGAATTTCATCTGAATATCGATTAAGCTTTGAAAATTTTGGCTTTGGGTTATTTGTTGGAGTTGAAGAAAGTTTGGCCTATAAAGAAATGCATCCTAGTTTTTTAGAGGTTGGATATAGCTATAGCGCAAATTATAAAACTTCATTAATTGATGCAAGTAAAACTTCAGAGGCTGTTCTTCTAAAATCATATAGGGCCAAAAACTTAACAGGGCATTTTTGGTTTTTTAGATTTGGACTTGTTTTATTCTAAAACTGCCCTACAACAATGGGGACTAAAATATAGCTTTTA
>CAZOXW010000024.1:0-44782 GCA_964583925.1 uncultured Bacteriovorax sp. | reverse complement strand
AGAGCTATCATTTTTATTTTTTGGTATCCCCATTATTGTAGGGCAGTTTAGAAGTCACCAGTAAGCGGGTCAGTAATCTTAAAGCTAAAATATTTTTCAATTAAATCTTTATTTCTACTGAAGTAGGCATCATATTTCTCGTCAAATTTGTAATCCCACATTTTTTTTGAATTGATACCAATTCTTCTTTCAACAAGGTCATTTATTGATTTAGGAAACTCATTCTCTAAGATTAATGTCAACTCTCTTGTGTTTGGGCAAACTGATTTAAAAGAAGGGCATATTGATTTGCGAATAATTGGAGTCATCGAAAGTTGATCGTTGTAGGCCTTACCTTTTCTTGTAATAATTATTTTTGAAATAAATTGGCCCATAGTTCTAAAAGTGGTATATTTTCCACCAAGAATAATGAAGCTATTTTCTGCGTTTTGTATAATTCTGTGCTCTCGTGATGTTTTCTTAAGTGAATCACTTGCATCTTTTGCTAAAGGGCGTACTCCTGTAAAGCTTCCTAATATATCATTTCTGCCAATGTTAGATTTTGGAAAATACGAATTCAGTTCATTTATAAGATAGTTAATTTCAGCTTCACTTATTTTAAGGTTATCAGGTAAATCATTTTCAAGAATTTCAGTTGTTCCAACTAAAACCATATTGTTTTGAGGAATGATAAAAATGACTCGGTCATCTTTGGTTGTTATTACAACTGGTCTTTTTAAGTTAAGCTTATCGCTTTTTAACCAGAGATGTGAGCCCTTAGAGGGACTAAGAACATTTTGCCAAGTAGGAGTTATTTTTTTTAAGAGCGAATCAGTATATGGCCCTGTAGCATAAATGATATTCTGGCATTTGAACTTTTTAGAGTTGTTTTTTAGTTTGTCAAAAACATCAACTTGATAGTAGTCACCATGCTTTTCTATTTTTTTAAATTCGTGATAATTAAGGGCCTTTGAATTTGGATATACAAGTCCATCATAAATAAGTTCTAAATTTAATTTATAGTCATCAACAATGGCATCAGAATATACTCCTGCTCCAGTTAAATGCTCTTCGTTTAGGTTTGTGATTGTGTTTAGCAATTCAGTTTTCTTAAGTATTTGATGCTGAGTATTTCTAAGGCCTGAGAGCAAATCATAAAATAGTAATCCAATTTTAATTTGCCAGAGTGGTCTTTTTGATTCGTGAAAAACGGGAAGGTGAAATCTTTCTTCATAAGTAAAATCAGGTGCGATTTTAAGCCATAAGTTTTTTTCATGAAGTGCTTCGTAGACTAAGGCAAAGTCTAAGTTTTCGAGGTAGCGAATTCCTCCATGGAGCATTTTTGAACTAGACTGGCTTGTCTTACTAGCAAAGTCATCTTTGTCGATTAGAAGTACAGAGTGATCATGTAAAGAAAGGTCTCGAAAAATTCCAGCTCCAACGATGCCGGCACCTACAATGATTGTGTCATAAAAGGGAGTGTTATTCATTTTCCAAAATTACCTGATTGGCGGAGCAAGTTAGTTGATAAAGTGTTTCATGGTTTGAATTAATCAAATTAAGATTGAATTGAATTCCTAAAAGTGCATTGGCGCTATTTTTTATTGCCTTATTTTTTAGAACATTAACAAGATTCAAATGTTGCTCATCAAAATCAGTGCAGAAGTTTTGATAGTCTAGGGCAGTTGATTCCTCTAATTGTTTATTTTGGAGTTCACTTTGAACAAAACTTAGGCGTTCAATATCTTCTTTGTTAACAAATAAAGAGGTTGTTATAATCCCCAAATATCGACTGACTTTTTTTCCTTGTACAGTATTTGATATTGCGGTTAGAAATTCATGTTTTTTGCTAGAGAGAGAATTTAACTTATTTTTTTCAGTAATATTTTGTTTCAGGTTTTCTTTTTTTAATAGTCCTCGGTTTAATTTATCTTGTTCTTTGGATGGATGTATCTCATCTGATAAACCGATTTCAATATCTAAATCAAAACGTCGCAACTTGTGCGCAAGAATAATTGCAGTGTATTCAGAGATTTGTGGAATGAGTACGTTGCCAAGTTTTAATGCTAGTTCATAGTCTTCTTTATTTTTGTCGTTAATAATTTCAAATTCTTTTAACAAAATTTGAATATTATCAGCATCGTCGAGGTATTTAATATTTTTTAGTTTCAACGAGTAGGGGGGATTTCCTTCTCCTTCAACAGTCCCATAAGTAAAATTAGTCGCAAAATTTTTAACTTCATCGAAGTCCACAGTAGAATGAGGTGAAGAATTATAACTAGTCTCATTTGCTATTTGGTCTAGATCGTTTACCGGGATTTCTTCAATCAAATTTTCCTGGTCAGTTTCTATTTCGCTAATATTTTCCTCTGGAGTTTCAGAAAATAAAAGAGAAGTATCTTCTGACGCAAGATTGTTAAAATTTTCTTCGCTTGGCGATGTTTGAATATTAAATAAGGAGTCTTCCATCGTAATTTCACTAGATGTTTCAGTGGGAAGATCCGGTGGCAATTCATCATCTGCAGGAATTTCATTTTCCGAAAAAAGATCGTCATGCAACTCTGATTGAGAGTTAATAACCTCTAGTTCATTTTCTGAGGAGACATCAGGGGAAGCATCATCCAATGAGTTTAGCGACACACTCTCATCTTCTGTCTTGTTTAAAAAATCAAATTGAGAGTTGATATCGGCATCATCGCTATGGAGAAACTCAGAGAGATCCTCTATGCGAGTTAAATCTTTTCGATTGTCGCTGTCGTCGTGATCTGTCATTAGACATTTGCTCCATGACATTGTTTATATTTCTTACCCGACCCACAAGGGCAAGGATCATTCCTTCCAATGTTCGGATTGGCCCTTTTTATATATTTTGCCTCTTCTTTTTTTGTTTCTTCTTCAAGTTTTTCTTGATGCAGTCTTAGTTGAGCTTCCATTTCTTCTTGATGCTTTTTTTGCATCTCTTCAACTTCTTCTGCGCTGTAAAGTCTTACGGTAAAGAGAGATTTAACAATTGATCGCTTAACCTCACCCTTTAAAACTTCAAAAAGATTAAAAGATTCTTTTTTGTATTCTGTAAGAGGGTCTTTTTGAGCATAGGCGCGAAGATTAATTCCTTCTTTAATATGGTCCATATTCAATAGATGATCTTTCCAGAACTGGTCAAAAGTTGAGAGTAATATTTCTCTCAGCGCATATTTAACTTGCACTTCTTCGTACTGTGAAAATTTCTTAGTTAAGATATCTTTAGCTGTTGTTGCAAAATATTGTTCAACATCTGCATCAAAGGTCTTGATACATTCCTCTAAGCTGACTTCGTATTCTGTATTGAATGTTGTCTTGAAGCCATTTCTCATTTCATTCCATGGATAAGAATCAACTGGGGCTTTTTTGTTATCTCCCTTGTAAATATCGACAAGTTCAAAAGCAATATCTTCAATCATTTCTTGGACAAAGCCTAAGTTGTCATTGTCATTTAAAATATCTCGCCTAATTTTATAAATAATACGTCTTTGCTCGTTCATGACATTGTCATATTCTAGCAAATGTTTTCGGATATCAAAGTTGTGGGCCTCAACTTTCTTTTGTGCTTTTGCGATCGCATTTGTAATCATTTTGTGCTCAATTGGCTCATCGTCTTTCATGCCAAGAGTACTCATGAGTCCAGAGATTTTATCTGAACCAAAAATTCTCATTAAATCATCTTCTAGTGATAGGAAGAATTTTGAATTCCCTGGATCTCCTTGACGTCCAGAACGGCCTCGTAATTGATTATCAATACGACGAGATTCGTGTCTTTCTGTTCCTAAAATATAAAGCCCACCTAGTTCTTTTGTCTCACTTGTGAGTTTTATATCTGTTCCTCTTCCGGCCATATTGGTGGCAATCGTGACTGCTGATTTTTGACCAGCATTGATAATAATTTCAGCTTCTCTTTCATGTTGTTTGGCATTTAGCACTTCGTGAGGAACACCAGCTTCTTTAAGTTTCTTAGATAAAAGCTCACTTGTTTCAATCGCAATTGTTCCGACCAGTACCGGCTGTCCTTTTTTATGTAAATTTTTTATCAGCTCGACAACCGCAGTATATTTTGCATCTTTATTTTTATAAATGATGTCAGCTTCATCAACTCTTTTCATTGGAAGATTTGTCGGAATTACAACGACATCTAAGTTATAAATCTTTTGAAACTCTTCTGCCTCTGTATCTGCAGTACCAGTCATACCTGAAAGCTTTTTATAGAGTTTAAAATAATTTTGAAAAGTAATTGAGGCCAGCGTTTGATTTTCTGATTTTATTTTAACGCCTTCTTTTGCTTCAACTGATTGGTGTAATCCATCTGACCAGCGAGAGCCTTCTTTTAATCTTCCAGTAAATTCATCAACGATTATGATTTGCCCATCTCTGTTAACGTAATCGACATCAATTTTAAAAAGTGCGTGTGCTTTTAGAGCTTGATTTAAATGGTGAAGAAGATTTGAATATTCAATTTTATAAAGATTATCAATTTTTAAAATTTCTTGGGTTTTTATTATTCCATCTTCGGTGAAAATTGCCGATCGTGCTTTCTCATCAATCGTGTAGTGCTCATCTTTTTTAAGCCTAGGAATTACGTCATTGGCCACATAATAAAGTGATGGATCTCCCTCTGACGGTCCTGAGATTAAAAGAGGGGTTCTCGCCTCATCAATTAAAATCGAGTCAACTTCGTCAACAATACAAAAATGATGATCACGTTGAACATACTCGTCGAGAGAAAATTTCATATTATCTCGAAGATAATCAAATGCAAATTCGTTATTCGTTCCGTAGGTAATATCGGCGTTATAGGCGATCTGTCTCTCTTGATCACTCATCTGGGATAGGATGACTCCAACTGAAAGTCCAAGCCAGTTAAAAAGTACTCCCATTTCAGTAGAGTCTCTTTTGGCAAGATAATCATTAACCGTAACAACATGAGCACCCTTCCCTTCAAGCGCAGTCAAATAAAGTGGAAGTGTCGCGGTTAAAGTTTTTCCCTCACCTGTTTTCATTTCAGAAATTGAACCATTAAAAAGAGCAATTCCTCCCATTAATTGGACATCAAAGTGTCGCATTTTTAAAACACGTGTCGATGCCTCTCTTATTGTCGCAAAAGCTTCAGGAAGTAAATCGACAAGACTAGCTCCATTTTTGATCTGTTCTTTTAGTTTGGGTGTTTGCGCCTTTAACTCTTCATCTGAAAGTTGCGCCATTTTATCTGCGAGTTCATTTATTTTATCAACATAAGGACGCATTTTTTTTAAGTCGCGATCGTATTTTGTTCCGAAAATTAATTGTAATGGATTGAACATATTTTAAACTCCTAATTTAACATATAGTAAAGCGGATCAACTGGAGTACCATTCACTCGTACTTCATAGTGCACATGTGGCCCAGTTGAATAACCTGTATTTCCTACCGCTGCGATCTTATCACCGCGATATATTTTCTGACCTTTTTTTACATTTAACGTAGAGGCATGACCGAAAATTGTTTCAACACCATACCCATGATCTATTTGGACAAAGTTTCCAAAGCCAGGCTTTGCGCCTGAGAAGGTGATAACTCCATCTGCTGGAGCTACAATCGTTGTACCCACAGGAGCACCAATATCAATCCCTTCATGCATCTTAATTCTTTGAGCATAAGGACTCATTCGTGGCCCATATCCAGAGGAAATATGGCCATATGCTGGCATGAGCGTTGGAGTTGATCTTAAAAAAGATTCTTTATCTAGGAGGTGCTGATCTAGTTGATTTAATCTATCTTCTAAATCCTTAATATATTCTGATACAACTAAATTTTTATAGTCAAACTCTGCAAATAAGATTGCTGTTTTTAAACTTTGACGAGTGAGCAAAGTCCAATCTTTCATTTTTTGAAGTTCAGTGTCCTCCATGTAAATTTTGCTAATTTTTTCTTCATGGCCAACTTTCAATTCAATAAATTTAGGATCACTTTCAAGTTCTTTGAATTTTGTAAGTAGAGTAGTTTCAGGCGAATTAAAGATTCTGATCATTGAATTTGAACTGACATCTTTATCGGGCTCACCAATTTCAATTCCCTTTTTATAGCTGGTGCGATCATCTTTGATACTTTCAAAACTAGCAGGCTTAATACTTTCTAGTCCTGAAATATTTCTTAATTTTCTCTCAAATACATTGATCCTTTCTAGATCATTAGCAATAGTATTTAACTTCATTTGAAACAATTGCACCTGTTCTTTTAGCTGTCGATTCTCTACAAGCAGATGTTTATTCTCATACACCTGACTTAAAACGTTCCAATAATCGTATGTTAAAATCCCTACAAGAATCGCAAGTGAAACTGCAAAAAATAATATACTTCTAAATAATAAGCGTGGAATCTTTATAGATTTTACATCCTTATTTTTTTCAGGGATGATCATGATGGTATAATAACGATCCAATGCCAATCTCCTTATAGACTCTTGAAATTAATTGCAATGCTAATATTGTAGGTAGGATATAAATTAATGGCAACTTATAAATTATTGAGCGATCACAGCAATGACAGTAATATTATCTTGGCCACCATTTTCATTAGCGAGTTTAATAAGTTCCTTAACTAGGTTTTCAAGTTCGCGAGAAGTTGCGCGCGCTGGGTCTTTTATCAAGTCATTTACTAAATACAATATATCTTCATCAGAGACTTTCCCATGAAGGCCATCAGAGCAGATGAGAAAAATATCATTTTTAATCACTTTATAATTGAAGACATCCACCTCAACTTCATCTTCAAATCCAACAGTCCTAACGAGCACATTTTTTTGAGGGTCAAGGGCCGCTTGTTCTCGATCATAAACTCCGTAGTTTAATTTCTCTTGAACTAGCGAGTGGTCGCGTGAGAGCTGAAAAATTTTTTTATTGTTTACCAAGTAAGCACGAGAATCTCCCACATTTCCGAGGTAGAGATTTGGGCCTTTAAACAAAAGCGATACAACCGTTGTTCCCATTCCGACTAATTCGGGATGTTGTTCACCATGATTTTTTATTGATATATTTGTGTGTTTTATTGATTCAGCGACAAGAATATTGGGTTCTAAACTAATATTTGCTTTGAAAAATTCAGGGTACACCCGAGTGGCCATCTGCGAAGCGATGTCTCCTCCGTTATGTCCCCCCATACCGTCAGCAACGATATACAATTTTAATTCGTCCGAAATAAAAAGTGAATCCTGATTGGATTTTCTTTTCATCCCAATGTCGGTTTTACCTGAACTTATTAACCCCATTTTAATAGATTCACTTCAAATAAAATTTTTGTCAATACAACAAAAAAACCAAGTGTGATTGTCGGTTTATTTGAGAGCAAATTATTTTAGGTAAAAATATTTTTCTGTGACATAATAATACTTGAATCAAGACTTAATAAAAGGAGCAGTCATGGCAAAGTTAGATATTAATCGTTTTATGGATGAGAATTATAGAATTTCAGATTTTTCTCATTTGCATTGGACGGGCACTTTTCAACAGTACTTAGACTTGGTAATTGAAAATCCTAAAATTACTCGCAATGCTTTTCAACGTGTCCATGACATGATCATGTCGTATGGTTCAACAAATTATACTGAATATAAAAAAGAAGTTACTCGTTACCATTTTTTTAATGATCCAATCGCTAATGGTAAAGACGCTGTATTTGGAATTGATGTCCATTTGATGAAGTTAGTAAACTTTTTTAAATCGGCCAGTGCTGGTTATGGAACTGAAAAAAGAGTTTTACTACTCCACGGGCCAGTCGGTTCGGCAAAGTCTTCGATCTCTCGATTAATTAAAAAAGGTATTGAACATTATTCACGCACAGATGCGGGAGCACTATATACCTTTGAATGGTTTGATGATCATGAGTCTGAAATTCTTGGTGGTGCAAAAGTATTCCCAAGTCCAATGCATGAAGAGCCATTGAAATTGATGCCAGTAGAAGTACGAAAGCAATTTTTAGATGAAATAAATAAAGGCCGGAAAGATGGATTTAAGATTAATATCAAAGGTGAAGTATGCCCTGCCGATCGTTATATTTTATCTGAATACTTAAAGAAATATAATGGAGATTGGAAGCGCGTTTTAAATCACGTTCGAGTTAAGCGATTGCTTTTATCAGAAAAAGACAGAATTGGTATAGGTACTTTTCAACCAAAAGATGAGAAGAATCAAGACTCAACTGAATTAACAGGTGATATCAACTACAGAAAAATTGCTCAATATGGTTCTGATTCTGATCCTCGCGCGTTTAATTTTGATGGAGAGTTTAATATTGCCAATAGAGGGATCGTCGAATTTATTGAAATGCTAAAACTTGATGTGGCATTTTTGTATGATCTTTTAGGAGCTTCACAAGAGCAATCGATAAAACCTAAGAAATTTGCTCAAACTGATATTGATGAAGTTATTTTAGGTCACACTAACGAGCCTGAATTTAGAAAATTACAGTCTAATGAGTTTATGGAAGCACTTCGAGATAGAACTGTAAAAATTGATGTACCCTATATCACTCGGCTAGATCAAGAAGTTAAGATTTACCAAAAAGATTTTAATAGCGAGCGAATTCCGCATGTACATATTGCCCCACACACGATTGAGATGGCGGCAACGTGGTCGATTTTAACTCGACTTGAAGAACCAAAAAAATCAGACTTAACAAAACTTCAAAAATTAAAATTGTATAACGGTAAAACCTTGCCTGGATACAATGAGGATAATGTAAAAGAGCTAAGAAAAGAGGCCATAAGAGAGGGATTAGAAGGAATTTCTCCACGTTATATTCAAGATAAATTGTCTAACTCCCTTGTAAAAAATGGGCATGTTGGATGCCTTAATCCTTTCATGGTTTTTAATGAACTAGAAAGCGGTTTAAAGCACCACGGATTGATTAATTCTCAAGAACAAATGGAACATTTTAGAGAAATGTTAGCAATTGCTCGACAAGAATATGAAGACACCGTTAAAAATGATGTACAAAAGGCCATTTCAGTAGATGAAACTGCGATTCAGACTTTGTGTGCAAACTATATTGACAACGTAAAGGCCTACACTCAAAAAGAAAAAATTAGAAATAAATATTCTAATAAGCTTGAAGATGCTGACGAACGATTCATGCGAAGTATTGAGGAAAAAATAGATATTCCTGAATCTAGAAAAGATGATTTTCGAAGAGAGATTATGAATTATATTGGAGCTCTGGCAATCGAAGGAAAAGTATTTGATTACAAAATGAACGAAAGACTTCATCGTGCTTTAGAATTGAAATTATTCGAAGATCAGAAGGATTCTATAAAATTAACAACGATAATCTCTAAAGTCGTAGATAAAGAAACTCAAGAAAAAATAGATGTAGTTAAATCTCGATTAATTAAAAATCATGGGTATTGTGAAATTTGTGCTACAGATGCACTAAATTTTGTGGCATCAATTTTTGCAAAAGGTGACTCGGCCAAGTCTTAGTTTTGGAGTAAAAATGGATCATCCAATTAAACGAGATCACGCGAGATTTAGAAAAATTGTCAAAGGTAAAGTACGTGACAATTTAAGAAAGTATGTTTCTCGTGGGGAGATGCCACACCCTAAAGGTGATGGCACTTATAAAATTCCAATGCCATCAATCGATACCCCTCGCTTTAAGTTTGGAGACAAAAATCAAGGTGGAATGGGACAAGGAGATGGTAGCGAAGGTGATCCTGTTGATGGACAAGAGGGAAATGAACCAGGTCAAGGTGGAGAAGTTGGAAATCAGGCAGGAAATAAAGAATTAGAAGTAGACCTGTCGATGGAGGAACTTGCTTCGATTTTAGGCGAAGAATTATCACTTCCCAATATTGAGCCTAAGGGAAAAAAAGCGATCCAATCTGTAACAAATAAGTATACTTCGATTGGAATGACGGGGCCCAATTCGCTTAAGCATTTTAAGCGAACTTATAAAGAGGCAATTAAAAGACAGATCTCCTCTGGAACTTATGACTTCAATGATCCAAGGGTTATTCCTCACAAGCGAGATTTTCGATATCGAGCAAGTAGTGCAAAAGTAGAGTTTGAAAATTCTGCTGTTGTTATCTACATGATGGATGTTTCGGGATCAATGGGAGATGAGCAAAAGGAAATTGTACGAACTGAAAGTTTTTGGATTAATTTGTGGTTAAAGTCTCAGTACAAGGACATAGAAGTTCGGTACATCATCCACGATGCCTCGGCAAAAGAAGTTGATGAGGAAACTTTTTTTAAGACAAGAGAAAGTGGAGGGACTTTAATATCTTCTGCTTTAAAATTATGTAAGGAAATCATTGAGGCCGACTACGATCCTTCAGAGTGGAATATCTATCCATTTCATTTTTCAGATGGAGATAATTGGTCAGCAGATGATACTAAATTGTGTCTTGAAATCCTAGATCAAGATATTCTTCCAGCTTCAAATGTTTTTTGTTATGGGCAAGTAGAATCACGCTATGGATCTGGACAGTTTTATAAGGATCTTTCTGGTAAATATACTGAAGCACATGAAAAAGTTATTTTGTCTAAAATAAAAAACAAAGATGCCATTTTAGATTCGATTAAAGATTTTTTGGGTAAAGGAAAGTAGGCAATATATGGTTCAAAGGACGAAGTCATTAGATGGAGAGTTGCTTAGAATTCGAGATGAGATTCATCAGTATGCTATCGAGTTTGGCCTAGATTTCTACCCAGTATTTTTTGAAGTTTGCGACTATGATACGATAAATATTCTTGCGGCCCAAGGAGGATTCCCAACACGTTATCCGCACTGGCGCTTTGGAATGGATTATGATCAACTCTCTAAAGGCTATGCTTTTGGACTTCAAAAAATTTATGAAATGGTGATCAACACTAATCCATGCTATGCCTATCTTTTAAATGCCAATCACTTAGTTGATCAGAAAATTGTTATGGCACATGTTTACGGGCATGCTGACTTTTTCAAGAACAATGCTTGGTTTAAGACAACTGATCGAAGCATGATGGATGTGATGGCAAACCATGGAACAAAAATTCGCCGGTACATGGAGCGATTTGGCCAAAGTCGAGTTGAAGAGTTCATCGATAAGGTTTTATCTATTGAAAATCTAATTGATACTAATATGTTGTTTGAAACAGAAGAATTAAAGCGTGAGCGAGTTGAAAGAGAAAAAAATGCGCGCGATGAAATTTTAAAAACCGAAGACGAAAGAAGTAATGCTTTAAAATCATTTATGCGTGCAAAAGAACGGGCAGGAAAAAATGATTCTGAAAAAGAGTTAAGCGATATTAATGAAAGAGTTGAGGATAAAATAAAGTATCCAAGAGATCTAATGCATTACATATTAGTGAATGCTCCCCTAACGGAGTGGGAGGCCGATATTCTTGGAATTCTTCGAGATGAAGCTTATTATTTTTTACCTCAAAGGCTAACAAAAATTATGAATGAAGGATGGGCGAGCTATTGGCATTCTCATATTATGACAACGAAGGCATTAAAGGCTTCAGAGATTGTAGATTATGCTGATCACCACGCAGGAGTAATGGCGATGAGTAAGCAAAATATCAATCCTTATAAAATTGGAATTGAGCTTTATCGTGATATTGAATACCGTTGGAACACTGGACGATTTGGAAAAGAATATAATGAATGTGAGGACATGACAGTAAGAGCAAGCTGGAATAAAAATTTAGGACTTGGACGATCAAAGATTTTTGAAGTTAGAAAAACTCATAATGATGTTAGTTTTATTGACGAATTTTTCACTCAAGAATTTTGTGAAAGACAGCAATTATTTACTTATAAATATAACCCTCGTAGTGGACGTAATGAAATTGAGTCGAGGGATTTTAAGGCGATAAAAGATAAGTTGCTTTTAAGCCTCTCAAATTTTGGAAGTCCCGTGATTGAAGTTGAAAGTGGAAACTATCAAAATAGAGGAGAATTGTTGCTACGACATGTTCATCGAGGTACTGACCTTGATTTTCAATACGCCTCAGACACTTTAAAAAATTTATATTCGCTCTGGAAAAGGCCGGTGAATATAACAAGCAAGCAAGAAGATCAAAATATTACTTTAAGTTTTGATGGACGAGAATTTAAAACTTCTAAGTAGGTATTTTAATGTATAGGTATTTACTTCTTTTATTTATATTGGCATTTTTTAATCTTTCGGCAAAGGAAACAGTTGCTATTGTCTCAAAAATAAGAGGCGAAGCGACCTATTTGCTACCGGGTGCACACGATGCTAAAAAATTAAAAGAAGGAGATAAGCTTCTCTCCGATACTTCGATTTTAACTAGTGACAAAAGCTTTGTTCAGATTAAATTTATCGATGATACTATTTTGAATCTTGGGCCATTAAGTAAAGTTGTGATTAATGAAATAGAGGTTGGTGCACCAGGAATCATATCTTTATTAAAAGGAAGAATTAGAACTGAAGTAACAAAATCAAAATCAAAAAATGAAAATAAATTTTTTATAAAAACACGCTCTGCAGCTCTTGGAGTACGCGGAACAGAATTTCAAACAATTTATAACCCTGACAATCATCTTACCTCGTTACTGACTTTCAAAGGCGAAGTAAAAATGACTAAGATTGATGAAACTGAATATAACAAAATTGAATCTCTACAAAATGAAATTCAGGTTAACCCTGATGATAGTACAAAAATTGATATTATCAAATCAGCTGATTCGGGAGAAAAGATTGCAAAAAAATTAAATCAAATTTTAAGTAATGATCGGGCCGTAACTGTTCTTGCGGGTCAAAATTCTATTGCCCTAGAAGGTCAAGTAAAAGTGACTCCTCCAGTTGATATTGATGCGACTCAGGTAAATATCTTATACAAGAATAAAGAATTTTCTTCTAAGAACGCGGTAAATTTTAAACCGGCCAAAAATCTCTCTGACGAGGCCTTAGTAATTAGACCAATTAAAAATGATACGGAAATTCAAGATGGCGTTTTTCGATTTCCATCTGGTGGTTTTGTAGATTCTAATACTGGATTTTATATCGCCCCAACTAGAAATAGTCAGGTCGATCGCGATACTGGTGAGTTTATTACCCCTAAAGGAATTAAACTTGATTCTAAGCGCGGCTTTGTTGTAGAGGGAGAGACTGATGATCCTGTAATGTATGCACTTCGAGATGATTTAAACAAATCAATTGCGAGTGACATCTCAATTAGAGATGCCCATAGAGAAAAGGAAGTTGATTTAAATGAATTATATGTTCACGATGAATTTGTTTTATCGATTGCTCCAATGAGTAGTCTTTTAAACATTAATGATTCTCAATATAAAATAAAATCGGGGAAATCAAACTTCAAAAGTAGTTTAGAGTGGAGACTATCTGCAAAAAATAGAATTCGACCGATTGTCGGTGTTGGTGTAGATAATTTGGACTTAAATGATGGCCTACCGAACGATATTACAATGGGGGCCCGAAGACTTTATAGTATGTATACTGGGCTTATGTATGCTTACAGTACGGGGCTAGAGTTGTATTCATCGATTGGTTTTTTTGAAGAGCATTATTTAAATTATTCAAGTGCTAATGGAACTAAAACCTTAAAAAAAGTTGCTACGACTAAAGCTAAGCTAGGGGTGTTGAATACCTTTTTAAAAAATCATCGTTTCCCTTTTCATACAGATTTTATGCTTAACTACCAATTTGCTAAAAATATAAATACGCTAGACATTTCTAATGCAGTTGGATTTAGTTTTTTTCTAGGAACAAGTTATGAATTTGAGTCTAAGAATTTAGTAAAGTTTGGCCTGTGGTGGGATTCAAGCTCAGTCGATGTCATATCTGATACTTTAAATTATAAGCACAATCGAAAAAATTCAGGACTAATTTTAAATTATATTATTCGATAATTGTTTAGTTTTTAAGTTGGACTAATTGACTATCAAGTTCTTCAATGTCTCTTTGATCAATTGTTTTTAATTCGATCAGTGGAGTAATTGCCACTTCTTTTTTTAATTCTTCAAGGTCTAGAGACTGGTCAGTTAAAGTTTTTTCTTGGCGTTTAACCGTTTTTCCAATATTGTCCCAATGCATATGGGATAACGAAATCCAGCAACTAATTCCGTCAAAGCTTTTACACCCAAGCTCTGAGCTTTCTTCAATCTTACTTTTAGAAATCTTTTTATTATTTGATCCAACACCTAAAATAATATTAACGTAGCTGTCCATTACCATTACTTCAAATGGAGGTATATTTTTGTATCGATCTTTTAAAAATTCTAGCTCATCTCTGGCCTCTTTAAATTTTTTCAATCTAATCAGCATGGCCACTCGAATTGCTAACTTTTTTCTTTCATCATAATTTTTGTTGGGAATTTTGTTAATCATAAAGAGGCCATCTTCAAATTGGCCTAGTAGCCAAGAGAGTGGAATGGCCCTCTCAAGTGCATTTTCTGAGTCGGCCTTTTTTAAAAGAGCAAGTTTAAATTGTCCGAATGCTAATTCATATTGCTTATTTTGAAGATAAATATTTCCTTTTATATTTTCTGCATTTGCAGTATTTAAATCATCTACAAACATTAAGGCCTTTTCTTTATCGTTATCACGAAGATACATTAGTGCTACAATCTCTCTAATTTTAGATGACGAGTAGGAATTTTCGGGCAAAATAGATAGGATTTTAAGCATATCTTTTTCACGATTTAAAAATAGGCCTGACTTTAGCCATAATCTAGACATTTCATCATCTTTTAGAGTTGCCTCAACATTTGTGATCATGCTTTTGTTTAGATTTTCTAAGTTATAAGTTTTGAGATAAAACAATATATTGAGCCAAAATTGATCATTCTTAGAAAATTTTTGGGTAAGTGATTGGCATAATTCAAACTCATTTTTAAGTTCAAGCCTTTTGTTTAGTGCCATATAGTTCATGAGTTTCAAAATGCATATTTCTCGGTATGGATTTGGGTCGCTAAAATATTTTTCGGATAATAATTGGTTTGATTCTTGAAATTTACCATCGATAAATTTGATCAACGAAAGATATCTATTTTTTAAGGCGTTTAGTTTGGTTGTTTTTGAGTTTATTTGATTTAGATAGAATTCAGACATTTTAATGTCGCCATTAATAAGTTTAAACTTCGACTTTAAAATTAAATTAATGTCAGATTTTAGTTCATCTCGCTCTATGCTTTGATTTCGTTCAAGGTTGGAGAGGATTGAATAGTCTAGTTCAATTTCTTCAGTTTGAAGTTCATTTAAAGTGCTTACTTTTATATCTGTAGCAAATGTACTACAGGTATAGCAAAGTAAAAAGGTCAGGAATGGGATAAAAATCGCTCTCATAATATAATTTTTCGGAGAAATGATCCGATAACTTAAGTATATGAAAGGTTTAGTGCTTATTTTTCAGTTTTTATGCTCATTAAATTTGTACGCCCTTGTACCAGTTGAAAGTTTAGTGCTTGGAAGTTTTAAAGAATCGTATATAGAGCATTCAGATGATCCTATTAATTTGATTTTAGGGCAAGGCCAGAGGACTGGGGTTAGTATCGATTTTAAAAAAGAGTTGGCAATTTACCGAGGCCACTATGAGGAAGGAAAAAATCTAGTTAATTCTTGTAAAAATCCATTCCCAATTCGCTATGTAACGGAATGGGAAAAAGTTCAAGCAAAGAGAACGGTTATATCAGGACTTCAATACGTCGGATTAGATTTACTGACTAGGGCAATTCCACAATATGCAAAGGCCTTAGATTTTAAGGAAGATGAGTATAAGAATTTAGTAAATAATCTTGTTGGCAATTATTGCTCACAAAACTTAACAGTCATAAGTATCAAAGAGCTTAAAAATAACCTTTTATTAAAGTATGAAAAGGAAAATAATTTTGTCTTACCAAACGTGGCAGAAAATCCACTTTATCCAACTGACCTTGAGAAATATCGTCCAATGAAAAAGGCCCGAGAGTTAGAATTTAAACATACAATACGCTTGTTTAAAGCGCTCTGTTCGTGGGGAGGGGATCCCGATCAACCGAATCTGCTTGTTCCACTTTTAAAACATGGCGCAATTATGGCCCATTTAAATCGCTTGATGAACGCAAAAGACATCGCTTGGAATAGTGACAAGAATGAACTTTCTTTAATTGATACAAAAAATGGGGTTCATGTTTTATGTGAGAATTTAATTTGCAGGAGAGCAGATTTTTTAAAATTTAAAGTGAGTGTTCCATTATCAGTTGGAGGAACTAGCTTTTATCAAGATTTTAAATTTTTATATTGTGATTCTTTTCAGTTGGTCGATTACAACACAAAAGAAGGAGACCCTAAAATTATAAAAATGATGAAGGATATGACTTTTGATGATGAAAATTTTTTAGTTTCTCAGTTTAATGCTCTAATTACAGGTGTCCCTGATTTTTTACTTGGAGTTGAAAGATTCAGCGATGGTGAGGATCTACTGAGGTCAAGTATGGATTTTAGTTTTGATAAATGGGCAAAAGAAATAACTGGTAAATTAGACCGCGATTTATTTTTTGAAGAACCTCTAACACTCGAGTTAATTGATCGATCGCTTTATTTTAATAAACAAGAATTTAATTTTAGACTTGGGTTGGATGTCAATTTAGGAGAAATTGATCGGATAAATCAAAAAGTTGGAAAGCTGGTAATGAAGTTAAAATTAAAGTTGCCACAGAGTTATGTTCTCTATCATAAAAATGCAATTACTCACATGGATTGGAATTACCCACAAGAAAAAGATCGATTAATAAATCGTTTAAAACTTTATTTTGAAAAAGATTTGGCCTACTACAAAGAAGCACTCATTATTCCACCTTGGAAAGGGGATTTGGGCCTTCTCATTGCTAAAGAAATTCACGAACAAATTATGCTGTTAGACGAAAAGTTCTTTAAAGTATCAACTAATGAAATGAAAGATATCTCCGTAGAGATTAATTATTCACCTTTTGCGCTAAGGTATTTAAATCATCAATTTAATATAGACCGCTTAGATAAGCGCGATTCTCAAATGACAAAGGATAAAAGTGTTGCTAAAATCACGCCATGAAAAAGTCTGATTTTAAGAAATCTAAAAAAGAATATCTACCGGCCGCTATAAATGAATCATCTGCCGAACTTAAAGATAAAACAATTCTTCCAGCGATTTCTTCAAATGTTACCGATCCACTTACACTTTATATTAAAGAAATTTCTCGCTATAAGTTACTAACTCCAGAGGAGGAAAATCAGCTTATTTCTGAGCTCGAATCAACTGGAGATATTGAAGTTGCAAAAAAACTAGTATTGGCCAATTTAAGGTTGGTTGTAAAAATTGCTTTGGAGTATCGATCGGCCTGGCAAAATATTATGGATTTGATTCAAGAAGGGAACATTGGTCTAATGAAGGCCGTTTCTAAATTTGATCATTCAAAGGGGGCAAAACTTTCATATTATGCTAGCTGGTGGATTCGCTCCTATATTTTGAAGTACATTTTAGATAATTTTAGAATGGTAAAAATTGGAACAACTAATGAGCAAAAAAAGTTGTTTTATAATCTTTTACGAGAAAAAGAGCGACTGCAATCGATGGGGATAACTCCTGACGCAAAAATGATTTCGGAAAACCTCGGGGTTTCCGAGAAAGCGGTCATTACCATGGACAAGCGTCTGCAAGAAAGAAGCGGTGATTTGTCGATTGATTCAAAAATTGATGAAGACGGGCCAAGTTTGCTTGATGTCTTAACCAACGAAGAGGAATTGGCCATTGATGAGCGTCTTTCAAATCTAGAAGACCTTGAAATCTTAAAAAGCCACCTCCGCGAATTTTTAGTGGGCCTAAAAGATAGAGATCGTGAAATTTTTGAGAAAAGGCTTTTGAGTGAAGTTCCTGCTAGCCTGCAAAGTATTGCTGATGAATACGGTGTGTCAAGAGAGAGAATTAGGCAAATTGAGGAGCGACTTTTAAATAATTTAAAGGTTTACATGTCAGAGTTTCTTAGGTAATCTCAAGGCCTTAAAAACAGACCTTTATCTCGGTTTTAATAATGTTATTTTTACTTGGATATTGGACTTTAACACATAGAGGAAATTATGTTAACAAAAGAAGAATCAAAAAAAATTACGAAAGAAATCGGTAAAGAGTTTGGAAAAGGTGAGGCTGACTCTGGTTGTACAGCTGTTCAAATTGCACTTTTAACTGCAAGAATTAATAACCTTGCTCCACACTTTGAAAAGCACACACATGATTATTCTGGAAACCGTGGATTATTAAAACTTATCGGTCAAAGAAAGAGACTTTCAAGCTATATGCAAAAGCATTCGGCAGAAAAGTATGCTCAATTAATTAAAAAGCTCGGAATGAGAAAATAAATAAAATAAAAAAGGGAACCTAAATGGTTCCCTTTTTGTTTTTATGGGTTAAAATTTTTATAACGGTCAGTTTTTCTATTGGGGCCAGATTTGGAAGATATTTGAAAGGGGAAATGAAGATTCTTTTTTGAAATATCTTATAAATCAAATTCCAATCCAAAAATTGATTAAACAGTATATCCTTGAAAAATTTTTTTCAATGGATTTTTTTATATGGAGAAACAATGGGTGTTTTAAACAACAAAAAAGAGTACAAATTAAACTACGGCGGAAAAGAAGTAGTTATTGAAACTGGACGTCTAGCAAAACAGGCAGATGGGGCAGTTTTGGTTTCATCAAACGGTACTCAAGTATTAGTAACTGTATGTAGTGCAAGAGAGTTGAAAGATGGGCAAGATTTCTTCCCACTTTTAGTTGAATATCAAGAAAAATTTTATGCTGCTGGAAAATTTTTAGGTGGATTTATTAAAAGAGAAAATCGTCCATCGACTGCAGAAATTTTGGCCTGTCGGTTAATTGATCGTCCACTTAGACCAATGTTTCCATCTGATTATATGTTCGACACTGTTATTTCTTGTAGCGTGCTTTCATACAACGAGAAAGGTGATGCTGAAGTATTGGCAGGATTAGGAGCTTCGGCCGCGATTGCAATCTCTGACATTCCTTTTACTGCTCCGATTGGTTCAGCAAAAGTAGCACGCATTGATGGAAAACTAGTTTTAAATCCAGATCATGCTGATTGGGCAAAATCTGATTTAGAAATTGCCGTTGCAGGTTCTGCAGATGCAATTTTAATGGTTGAAGGTGAAGCGAAAATCGTTCCAGAAAAAGAAGTCCTAGATGCGATTAACTTTGCACACGATCACATAAAAGAATACTGTGCAGTTGTGGCAAAAATGCAAGCAGAAATTGGAAAGAAAAAAAGAACTTATGTTTCAGCGACAGCAAACGAAAAATTATCAAATCAAGTTAAAGCAGATTTTTCAAGTACGGCCCGAGCTGCCCTTGCTATTAATGATAAAATGCAAAGACAAGATGCAGTTCGCGCTTTAAATAAAGCGGTTGCGGATGCGATTAAAGCTGATCCAGCAAAGTTTGGATTGGCCGACGACAAAGGAGCTTCTAAAGAAGCATACAAAGCAGTTGATGATCTTCTTTATCACATGATGAGAGCAGATATTTTAAATGAAGAAAAAAGAATTGCAGGCCGAAAACTTGACCAAGTTAGGGTTATTGAAACGGAAGTTGATATTTTAAAAGCTCCGCATGGTTCGGCCTTATTTACTCGTGGGGAAACTCAAGTAATGGCAACTGTAACGGTTGGAGGTTCATTAGGCGATCAAATGCATGATAGAATTTCTGGATTAAATTACGATAAGTTTTACCTGCACTATAACTTTCCAGGTTATTCAGTCGGTGAAGCAAAAGGTTCTCGTGGAGCTGGTCGACGTGAATTAGGACATGGGAACCTTGCAGAAAGAGCGCTTAAGGCAGTTATGCCATCGCAAGAAACTTTTTCATATACCACAAGAGTCGTGTGTGAAGTATTAGAATCAAACGGTTCTTCTTCTATGGGATCTGTTTGCTCTGGATCGATGGCATTAATGGATGCAGGTGTTCCGCTTATTAATCCAGTTGCAGGTATTGCAATGGGATTAATAACAGAAGGTGGAAAATATAAAATTCTAACTGATATCTTAGGAGACGAGGATCATTTAGGAGATTTAGATTTTAAAGTTGCAGGAACTAAAGATGGTGTGACTGCGATTCAAATGGATATTAAAATAACAGGGCTTACAAGGGAAATTATTGCTGATGCCATTGCGAAAGCTTACACTGGAAGAATGCATATCTTAGGTGAGATGGCAAAAACCATTTCAACTCATAGACCAGCTTTTAAAGCAGGTGTTCCAACAATTATGACGGTAATGATTCCAACAGATAAAATTGGTGCGTTGATTGGTCCTGGTGGAAAAAATATTAAGAAACTCCAAGAAGAATACAAAGTGACAATTGAAATCACTGAAGAAGGAATGGTTAAAGTTTTAGGAACTGAATTACCAGTGATGGAGACTTGTATTAATACAATCAATCTTCAAATCAATGGCCCAGTGATCGGTGAAACATATGAAGCCCGTGTTGATTCGATTAAAGAATACGGCGCATTCGTAGAAATTGGTGGGGCCGTATCAGGTCTTGTTCACGTATCTGAGATATCTGACGAAAGAGTACAAAATGTTTCAGATTTCTTAACTGAAGGTGACATGATTAAAGTTAAAGTCGTTGAAATTGATAAAATGGGAAGACTAAAACTTTCTGCAAAAGCAGTGGCCTCACTTAAGAAAAAAGAAGGAGCAGCAACAACTGCCGCTGCAACACCAAAAGCATAAGGAGTGACTATGATGACAGTTGAAGTAAAAATTAAAAAATTGAATCACTTTGATTTAAAGTTCAATTTACCATCATATGAAACATCAGGGGCCGCCGGAGCAGATGTTCGTGCAAGCTTAGGAGAAGGTGAAAAGCTTTTAATTAAGCCGGGAGAACGCGTCTTGGTACCGACTGGTCTATCGATGGAAATTCCTCATGGCTATGAAGTACAAGTTCGTCCTCGATCTGGATTGTCTTATAAGACAAGTTTAATGGTTTTAAATAGTCCTGGAACAATTGATTCAGACTATCGAGGCGAGGTTAAAATTATTTTAGGTAATTTAGGTACTAAAGATGAAGTGATTAATCATGGTGACCGTGTGGCCCAGTTAGTTTTAGCACCAGTTGTTCAAGCTAGATATGTGGAAACTTTTGATGAGCTTTCAGAAACAGCTAGAGGTTCTGGTGGTTTTGGGTCAACAGGGAAAAATTAATGGGCGTGAAAATTGATTATAAAAAAGTAGCAACTAAAGATGAGGCCTTCGATAAAGTGAAGGCCTTTATCACTCCTGAATACTTAGAAAAGTTTCAGATGAAAATTGATTTGGAATTTGATGAAGTAAAAAAAGTTGCGAAGGCGACAGGAAATGGATTTACGCTTTTAATTAATTTTTTTGATACTCATTGTGATGTTGATTTAAATTTATCACTCTTGTTAAGACCTCTTAAAACAAAAATTTTAGAAAAAATTCAATCACAAATAGAACGGAATTTATAATAATGTCAAAATATAAACTAACTTTAAAACCAAGTAATGAAGTCGTTCTTGTAGAAGAAGGTAAAAATCTCTTAGAGGTGCTGCGAGCTCACGATATCTATATCAAGTCAAGCTGTGGTGGAGTCGCAACGTGCTCAGATTGTATTTGTAAGATCGTTAGCGGTGAAGATAATTTAGAGTCACCTACGTTTCAAGAACTAAAATTATTGGGTAACGTTTTTCATTTAACTCATGAACGTCTTTTATGTCAGACTAAAATGTTGGGTGATGTAACTGTTGATATATCATCTCATGACAAGGCAACTGATGAAGAAAAATTAAAGGCCAAATCTGGAAAACTAAAGGCAAAAAAAATTCAATCGAAAGTAAGATCGAAAGAAGAGTTTGAAAAAATTAAAGATGATCGTTTCAAAGAAAGAAAAGAGAGAGAGGCCAAGGATAAAAATTGGGACCGCTATTGGGAAAAGGATCAAACTGATAAAAATAAAAAATCTCTAGGCGGTGGAAAGAGACCAAAGTTTTTTAAAACAGATCACCTTAACTTAGATCAAGAAAAAAAATTTGAAGATAAAAATGATGATTCAAGTGTAGACTCAAAAGACTTCAAAAAATTTAGAAGAGATTAAATAGGAGTAACCAATGGTTAAAGTACTTATTATTTTAGCGTTAAGTGTAACTAATCTTTTTGCAATAAGTGAAATTGATTATAGTAAGACGTTTAATAATGAGGTTCGACCTTTTATAAAATCAATGGGTGAAGGTTATTTCATGTCAAATGGAATTAATATTCACTATAAAACTCATTTTAATAATGGTGCAAAGTTTTGTATGGTTATACTTCCAGGGCGAAGTGAATCTGCTGAAAAATATGGAGAGTTTGTCTACGATCTTTCTAAGTCTAGCATCGGTTCAAACCTTAATTTTTTTATCTTATCTCATCGCGGACAAGGGATGAGCGACCGAATGACTGATAAATTAGATATGGGATATGTTGATCACTTTGAAAATTATGTTTCTGATTTGGATTATTTTTTAAAAAACATTGTCTCTAAAGTTACTTGTCAGAAGAAACTAATGTTTGCTCATTCAATGGGGGCAGCAATCGGACTATCTTTTGTTTTGGATAATCCAAAGTTTTTTGATGGACTCATGATTAGTTCACCGATGCTTAAAATTCAAACAAGGCCTTATCCCTATAGTGTCGCTGTGGCCATTGTGAAGAGTATGATGGCACTTGGAAAGGGAGCGGAGTTTGCTATTGGCCAAGGTCCTTTTAACCCTAGTGATTCATTTGAGTCAAATCGATTCACGAGTTCACTTGCCAGATTTAATATGACCATGGATTTATTTAATGAATATCCTAAGACTAAGCTAGGTGGTGTTTCAAATCGTTGGACAAGTGAAGTCATGACAAGTACGAGAAAAATTCGAGCTCGTTACCACAAGTTTAAACTGCCTATCCACTTATATCGAGCAGGAACAGAACTTTATTCAGAACCAGAAGAAATGATAGAATTTTGTTCTAAAGCACTTCAATGTCAAGATATGCTTCTTCCAAGTTCTAAGCATGAAGTAGTCAATGACCGCGATGAAAATCGGGATTTAATAATTTCAGACATTATTGATTTTATAGATCATTTTAAGGATTAATGTACTCAGCAATGCTTTGTTAGGTCATTACTTTGAAATGCAAGAATCAAGTTAACTTTGTGGGCGATCTTTAAAGATAATATGAAAAAAGTCGATAAATGCACATGAGAAGTAATCTTATTAAGGTATTCATTATTTTTTCTTTTATTGCTTATGCCTATGCAAATCCATTTGGTGAGCAAGTTTCTAAGGATAATATTCATGATCAGGTGGTATGTGCTCCTAAGCTTGACATTTTACCCATTCCTGAAGGAACACTTGAAGATTTGTGGGAACCACTAAAGAAGCAAAATAGCGAATTATTTAAAAGAGTTTATGACAATCTTGATGCTCTGACTCGCCTAAAGGAATCATTTGACAAAAATGATCCTATAAATATTTCAAAAGTATTTTATGCATTAAAAATTTTTTCTGATTTTGGAGATATTACAATAAGCAATAAAGACTTAATGCTTATATTAGATATTTTAAAAGTTTCTTATAAAGTTGAACTTAGTCCAGAAATTGTTGAAATGATCAACCAAGTAGATAAAATTAAGGTAGAAAAAAATTCCAAAAAACAAATGACATCGATTATCCTCTACACAAAGGGTGAGAAAGATATAAATTTTAAATTGCCAAAAATGGAAGGAGCAAGTTTAAAACATAAGTCGACATTAAAATTTTATGATAACCGTTATAAAGATTTGCAAGAAGAGCTTGTTGAATTTTTTGAAGATCCTGGTACAGGCACTAAAAAGAAGGGATTAATGCCCGATAGTATTAAAAATATTGCAATTGCACACTTGAAAAATAAAAACTTATACGTCCCAAATGACAAAAAACTTTCTCCCGTAAAGATTGGAATTGAGGGGTTAAGTGTAAAAACGTCAAAAACAGATAGTGAAGAATCTCGAAATGTGGCCATCGATCGACTTGTTCTAATTCCTAATCTAAGCTCTGATAAGTCGGCCTTTGTTGGAGGAACAACAGGTTCTGGTTATGGGTTTGATGTTTCTGTTGAGCTACCACTTTAAGAAATAAATGATAAATTAAAGTTGCCCTCTTTGGGGATGAATCGTTACCACATTATGTATAAGGCTTAGATTTTTTTAATATCCCCGTATTCAATTTAGGTCAAGTGTCTACCTTGACGTTTTGTAGTGCCGGCCTAGTTTTATTGAGATTTCCACCTTAATTATTTTATGGTTCTTTGATTCTTCCAGGTGTAGCTATATTGGCCAGAATTGTTACTTTTAAAAGTTCTAGTAATTGTTCCTAGCGTAGTGATTCCTGTATCATCGCACATCGATGCTTTTAAAATTTTATCTTGTGAGTATTTTTTATCAGGAGTTAACCAGCTTAATTGATATTTATTTGTTAGATTTTTATTTCTATTTTCAACTGCTTTTAAAAATGTATCTAAAGGCAAGCTTTTATGTCCATCTCCATTCCAGTCGGCGCCCCAAGTATTTCTAATACGTATCATACATTTTCCATTTTCATAAAATGCACCAACAACATTTACAACATGTGCACCACAATTATCAGAACTACTGTCATTTGCTGTTGCCTTAGATTCAATATCATAGGCACAAAGTCCAACTGTCGCTGGTGATCCATACTTACTAATATTTAGAGCTGGGTAGAGCACAGTTCTCATCTTTTTTAGGTAGTTAATTTTTAAGTTGCCAGCAAAATCATTAGCGACAAAAGGAAATACATTGATATCTTTTTGTCCTTTTAGTTGACTAATGCCAGTGTAATTATTGATAGAATAATTGTTGACCCTCAAGTTGTTTGCTTCTGCCGTTTTTGAAACCCATTCATTTATTTGTTCAAAACCTTCAAGTTGTTTTTTAAAGCTCTGACTTTCATATAAAGATGCAGGACATGTAACTCCGATATAAGTATAATTTTTTAACTCTTGTTTTTGTCCGTTTTTTTCTTTGTATTTTTTGACAATGTTTTGCAATCTGGCACGTGTTTTGGGATCTGACTTTTCAAGAGCATTAAAGTTAATTTGCTCTCGACTTCTCATTTCGAAGTTAAACATTTGGATGCCTGAATAGGCATAGGTTGCATTCCCTCCAACTTTCATATCGATATGGCCTTCTGGTTCAGTATTAGTTGGAGTATTTTTTCTCCTATAGCTATTATGTGCATGCACAACTTCGATAGGGGAAATCATATTTTTATCTTGATAAAATTCGCTATAGGTGATTGCTTTTGTCTGTTGGTTGGTTTGTAGATAATTATGGTAGTTAAGAGCATCTGTTGCTGCAAAAGCATAGCACCAGCTGGCAGGGTTTTGATTGCTAATCGGAGGCATTGTACGTTCTAAAAAACGCGCTTTTTCAAGCATCTCTTTTTCAAGTGCGGGATTTGTAGGTTTTTCTCCGCAAATGGCATGATCTTCTTCTACATTAGAATAAGAATTGGAGCAGACAAGAATGTAAAGTGATAAGATGAAATATTCTTTCATTTTTTTATTTTGGCCTTATGTTTATTATAGAGATCCCAAGAACTAATAATGCTTAGATCTTCAAAGCTGCAGAATGCGAATTCATTATTTTTTGTGTCAGTTAATGATATGGGGACTCCACCTATGTAATTACAATAGGCATCTGCAATGGAACCAAAATTTTTCATTTGCAATTTTTTTGGTAGAGCTACTGGCGCTTTTTTTAAGATTGTATATGCCTTACAAACTGAAATATTTTCTATGCACAGGTCATTTAATAGCACGCCGTCCTTTTTGAAAAATTCGGCTTTAGTTTTTTCTTTATCAAGAGTGATATAATATGTTTCCGCGTGAATACTTGATTGATAAAAGATGCATATTAGAGAAATAATTAAGATCAGCTTCATCGTGAATACCTTTTATCTAATTTTATTGGAGTTAATATTTAGATAGAAGACCTTGGATTTTTTCCAGATCTGCCTTTCTTGAGCAACGATCAATTGTAATTTTAACATTATTTGTAATTGCTTTTAGTTCAAAGTAGCCTTTATTTTCAAAGCCTCTAAGTTCTGATTTATTTTGTTTTTTTGCTATATTGGGTGAATCAAGAAAGTGCTCGATAATAAATGCATTTTTTTGGTCTAGCTTTATTGTTTTACTAAAGATAGGAATAAAAAAAAGCTTGTGAATAATAGTGATTTCATTTTCTTTTTTTACTAAATGTTTTTCATAAAAATAAAAACTGACTAAAACTAATGGAATAATAATGAGGGTAGAGATCACTAGGTATGCTAAAAAGTTTAGGGTAAAATCATCATAATTTAACATTGTTCTAATGATAGAATTTCCAACTAAGGCCATCGCACCAATTACAATTAGTATGGCGACTAGGTAGGCCCAAAAAATCATCGGCAGGCCATATGATTTTAAGGTAAGAGTAGTCTCTTTTATTTGAACTCGTCCACCATTGATTTCTTCATTTGAGTCTTCGGTTGGAAACAGATACATTAATCCCATACTTCTACCTTAAGCTAAGTTAATACAAGCAACATAGCGATCTTTTGTATATATTAAATCAATTTCTTTTTCAGAGCATTGCTCAGTTTTGTAGGGACAGCGAGTGCTGAAGCTACATCCCTTTGGGAGATTGAATGGGCTTGGCAATTCTCCTTTTACTTCAATGCTTTTGTGAGCTTTTTTATGCAACTCAGGGGCACTTTCTAGAAGCATCTTTGTATAAGGGTGCATCGGATTTTTAAAAATTTGATCGCGGGTGCCGTATTCTACTATTTTTCCTAAATACATGACGATAATATTATCACTCATATGTGCGATAACTGATAGATCGTGAGAAATAAATAAATACGACAAATTCATTTCTTTTTGCAGGTCCACTAAGAGATTTAGTACTTGCGCTTGAATTGATACATCAAGTGCTGATACTGGTTCGTCTAAAATTAGGATCTTTGGATTTAGCATCAAGCTTCTTGCTATTCCGAGTCTTTGCCTTTGTCCTCCTGAAAACTGATGAGGATACCTTTCTTTCATTTCAGGCCTTAATCCAACTTTATTCATTGCAGATATGACTTTATCTTCAATCTCAGATTTTGAGTGGTGCCCTTCAATGTAAAGTGGATCGGCGATGATATCAAATGCTTTTTTTCTTGGATTTAAGGATTGATAAGGATCTTGAAAAACCATTTGTATCAATGAATGAAACTGATTCTCTTCAATTCCTGAAAAATTTTTTCCATCCATGACAACATTGCCTGAAGTGATTGACTCTAATTTTGTTAAAACTTTTGCAAGTGTTGATTTACCACATCCTGACTCGCCGACAATACCGAGAGTTTCACCAGATTTTAAATTAAAACTCACACCATTTAAAGCATTTAACTCTTTAGTTCCTTGAAACATTTTTGAAATGCTATAGGTTTTTTTTAAATTTTCTACTTTAAGTATTTCCATAAACTATTTCAATTCCATAACGTTTTTAATACAACGAACAGTACTTCCATTAATATTTTTTAGTGGAATCAACCCTTGCTCACATTCTGCTGATTTGTAATCACACCTTGGATTAAACTGGCAGCCATTAGGGCGATGATTAAATTGGGGAACGATTCCAGAAATAGAAGGTAGCTTTGATTTGGCACTTATTATTTCGCTGTCAGGTCTTGAGTTTAAAAGGCCACGTGAATATGGGTGAAGTGGTGAGTGGATAATTTTTTCGCTCGTTCCGGTTTCAACCATTTCTCCAGCATACATGACTTGGATGCGATCAGAATATTCTGCAACGATCCCTAGATCGTGAGTAACTAAAATAACGGCCATATTATTTTTTTGCTGTAGCTCTCTTATCAGGTTCAAAATTTGTTTCTGAATAGTTACATCAAGGGCGGTTGTTGGTTCATCTGCTATTAAAATTTTAGGGTTAGATGAAATGGCCATTGCAATCATCACTCTCTGGGCCATTCCACCTGATAACTCAAATGGATAGGCCTTTAACCTATCTTTTGGCGAAGTAATCCCTACGTCTGAAAGTAATTTTAAAGCATATTCTTTTGCCGCATTTTTGCTCATATCCATATGAGCGAGTATTGTTTCGATTAGTTGGTATTCAACTGTTAAAAATGGATTTAGGGCAGTCATTGGATCTTGGAAAATCATAGATATTTCTTTTCCACGAATTTTAGTCCACTGATTTTCTGTTAATGTCTGAAGGTCTACGCCATTCATTAGTAACTTTTCAGCTTTAACTATTGCAGTATCGGTAAGTATGCCCATTAAGGCCAAATTGGTAATACTTTTGCCAGAGCCTGATTCGCCGACGACACCTAGGATTTCTCCTTGGTTTAGGGAAAACGAAAAATCTCGTACGGCGTGCACGTTTTTATTTTTATCTTCTGTTTTAAAAAAAATATTTAAATTTTGAACATCTAGTAACATATTACTTCGCTTTTTTAACTTTGTTTTTTTAGTTTAGGGTCGAGGGCATCACGAAGCCCATCGCCAAGTAGGTTAAAGGAAATGACAACAATAAAGATCATTAGTCCGGGAAGTGTTACCATCCATGGGCTTGACTCGATAAAACTTCTAGCATCAGAAAGCATAACTCCCCATTCGGGCATCGGGGCTTGAGCTCCTAAACCTAAAAAGCCAAGTGCCGCACAATTTAAAATTCCATCACTAAAACCTAAAGTTGCTTGTACAATTAGAGGTGCAAGAGTGTTGGGTAAAATTTCAACAAACATTATTCTTGTATCACTTGCTCCAAAAAGTTTTGCGGCCATTACATATTGCTTGTTTTTTTCGGCCATGACCTGTGCTCTAACTATTCGTATAAAATTTGGTATCGCTACAATTGAAACGGCCATGATTGCATTAGTTATTCCTGGGCCGACGACGGCGACAATGACAATTGCAAATAAGATTGAAGGTAGGGCCATCACCATGTCGGTAATTCTTGAAATGATTCTATCGGTAAACCCACCGTAATACCCACTAACAGTTCCAAGTATTGTGCCAATGCTAGCAGATATGATAACAACTGAAAGGCCAACCAATAGTGAAATTCTAGACCCAAAAATTAATCGTGATAAAAGATCTCTACCAATGTCATCAGTACCAAATATAAAGGAAGAGTTTCCACCTTCTACAAAAGAAGGAGGAAGTCTGAGGGCATTATCAAAAATCTTTGTTGGATCATGAGGAGCTATGGCCGGTGCAAAAAGTGCAATTAAAATTAATATAACGATTAAAATTAATGAAAACAAAGCGCCTTTATTTTTTTTAATTTCAATCATTAGCATCTTAAAAAAATCATTCATATATTTTGCTCAAATTTATTTTGAAGAATTCTTCATTCTTGGATTTAAAAAATAATACATAATATCGACAGCAATATTGGTGAAGATAATAATAAATGAAATAATTAGAACTCCACCTTGAATGACGGGATAATCTCTTGAAGTGATACTTGCGACTATCCATTTTCCAATGCCTGGCCAACTAAAGATCGTTTCAGTCAATATGGCCCCCGTGATGATTGTCCCAAAAAGAAGTGCGAGCGTCGTAACGATTGGAACGAGAGCATTTCTTAGGGCATGAATATAGATGATCTTAGTTCGACTCATGCCTTTTGCTCGTGCTGTTCTAATATAATCTTCGCCTAAAACTTCAAGCATTGATGACCTTGTCATTCTTGCAATAACAGCTAAAGGAATTGTTCCAAGGGCAATCGACGGCAAAATGAGATGGATAAAAGCACTTTTAAAAGGAGCAAATCCAAGCTCTCTAATTACTTGTGGATTTAAAGTATCAAAAAGCATCATTCCTGTTTTAAGTGGAATGTCGTATTCAAGGTCTATTCGTCCTGAAACGGGGGTAAGGCCTAGTTTTACTGAAAAAACTAAAATTAGGATGAGCCCCCACCAAAAAATAGGCATTGAATAACCAACTAAAGATGAGCCCATCAAAAAGTAATCAAAAAAACTATTTCTTTTTAATGCCGCATAAATGCCAACTGGAATACCAATTAGGGTTGCAAAAAAAAGAGCAAAAGTTCCTAATTCAAATGTTGCAGGAAATCGCTCTATGAATTCAGACCAAACACTATTTTTAGATACAATTGAGGTTCCTAAATTTCCAGAAATGGCGTTTTTTAAAAAAACGCCATACTGGACAATAATTGGTTGATCCAATCCAAGATTTTTTTTCATTTCTTCATAAGTTGCAGCATCAGCGCCGCGTTCACCGATAAGAAGCAAAACAGGATCCCCTGGAATAAGTCTAATAAGAAAAAAACAAATTAAACTAATTCCTATAAGCGTAGGGATCAAATCCAAAAACTTTTTAACAAAAAATTTCATAAACTAGTCTACATTTACAAAGGTAAAGATATCATGTCCCAGAGGATCTAGCTTGTATCCCTTCACATTGCTTGACATTGCTCTAAATTGTATTGAATGTGCTAGGGTTACCCATGGTGCTGCTTTTTTAAAAACTGTCTGCGCATTTGTATAAAGAGCAGTTCTTTTTTTTATGTCAGTTGCTTCTCTTGCATCAACGATTAATTTATCAAATTCTTTATCGCACCAACGAGCATAATTTGAGCCATCGTCAACAGCATCGCAAGACAGAAGAGTCCCCATAAAATTATCTGGATCTCCATTGTCGCCAGTCCATCCAAATTGAATAAGTTGATGACCACCTTCTTTTGATTTTTTCAAATATGTCGGCCAGTCAAAAGTTAGAAGTTTTACTTTAATTCCAATTTTTAATAAATCAGCTTGCATTAGCTCGCCCATTTTCTTTCCATTTGGGTTATAGGGACGAGATACTGGAAGAGTCCACATTTCAGTTTCAAAACCATTTGAAAGCCCGGCCTTTTTCATTAGGTCTTGTGCTTTTTTTATATCGTAATCATAGTCTGATGTCTTATTGTTATATGACCAGATTGTTGGGGGAATTGGGTTTTTTGCAACCGTTGCTTGCCCCATATAAACTGCATCAATGTAGGCCTTTCTGTTTAGTGCATGATGAATTGCTTGACGAACAAGAACATTATCAAATGGCCTTTTTGTAACGTTCATTGCAAGGTAACCGATATTTAATCCTGCAGCTTCCAGCACTTTTATTTTTGAATTCTTTTTTAAGTCAACAACATCAGCAGGAGCAGGCTCGGCCGCAAAATGACATTCTCCAACTTTTAATTTTTGAGTTCTTACTGATGCATCTGGGGTAATCGCAAAAATTAATTTTTCAATATTTCCAGTTTTTCCCCAGTACTTTGGATGTTTTGAAAGTTTTAGAGCATTATCTTTTGTGTAAGAAGAAAAAGCAAATGGGCCTGTCCCAATTGGTTCTTTGTCAATGTTGTCCTTTTTATTTATACTTTGAAGTTTATCAGCGTACTCTTTTGAAAGAATACTCATAAAGCTCATTGCCATGTTGGCAAGAAATGGTGAATTAGGTTTAGAAAGTGTGATTACAACAGTTTTAGGATCAACTGCCTTTATATCTTTAATAATTTTTCCCATTTCCATGCCATCAAAGTATTCATAGTTTCCGCCACCAACTTTATGGAAGCTATGATCTTTTAATCTCATGCGATCGAATGAAAAAACAACGTCTGAAGAGTCAAAATCGCGAGTTGGGGTGAAGTAGCTCGTAGAGTGAAACTTAACACCTGATCTAAGTTTAAATGTATATGTGAGTTTATCTTTTGAAACTTCAAATTTTTCTGCCAGTGCCGGAACAACCTTAGTTGTTCCAATCTCAAACTCGACAAGTCGGTTATAAATTGTATGGCTTGAAGCATTTGATGAAGTTCCATCAGTAAAAATTTGTGGGTTAAACGAACTTGGTGATCCTTCAGAGCAATAAATGAGTGTCTTTCCTGCAAATGCAGTCAATGAGTGTAAGACAAAAAATAATGAAAAAATAATTTTCATGAAAACCTCAAATGTAAAATTAAAGTAGATAATATTTTTGATTTTTATCGATAGATTGACAAGTTAAAAATACTTGCAACTGGTGGTGCATTAGTACACCACCAACTTGATTGAATAATTATTTTAGAGCTTCACGCAATTTTGATGATGCCCAGTCCATCATCCAGACGATGGCCGCAATTAAAATAACAAGCATTCCAACTTCATTCCAACGGGCCTGCCCTTGATATTGCATTAATAGGTTACCGATACCTCCGCCACCAACAAGACCAATGACTGTTGCCATTCGAACGTTTATATCCCAGCGATAAATAGTGTAGGATAGGTATGGAAGCACAATTTGTGGAACAACTCCAAACCAAACAATTTGTATTGGGTGAGCTCCGGTTGCAGTAATCGCTTCAATTGGGCCTTCATCGATAACTTCGATTTGCTCTGAATATTGTTTAGTCAGTGAGGCAATAGAGTGAATGCACAATGCAAGCATCCCTGAAAATGGCCCAATTCCAACCCAAACGGAAAAAATAATGGCCCAAACTAGTGGCTCGATTGATCTTGAAAGATTTAAAACAGCTCTTAGAGATGAATAGACAAAAAGAGTAATTCTGTTTGTGCTCATTAAATTTCTTGCTGCAAAAAATCCTAATACAAATGCAATAGGGATTGCTACAGCTGTGGCAATAAAGGCCATGTAGATAGTTTCTATTGCGGCAAAAAGCCCTTGTTCAAAAATTTGAAAGTTTGGATTAAAGAGAGCTTTGAAAATTCGTTGTGCACCTTCAAGACCTTCAGGTGATAAAAATTCTTTTAACGATATTTCTGAGACATAAAAAGATGTAATAAAAGTTAATAGAATAATGAAATAACCGATATAGGCAAACGGCTTTTGAGTCGCTGTCTCATCATCTTCAACTTTGATTAATCCCATCATTCCTTTTCCAAGCGAAAAAGGAGTAAAGAAGAGTAGCGTTGCAACTGCAAGACCAAAATAAAGTGAGTAGAGTGGCTGGTTCCAGTTGAACTCTGGGTATCTCGTATGCAGGTAGATTTTATCATATAAAATTTTATACGACACAATTGCAATATAGGCCCAGGTAAACACATCGATAAGATAAGCGCTAATATTTAACTGAAATGGATTCGTTTTTTTATATTGTTTTTGCATTTTTAAACCTTAATTAATAGTGACTTCGACAGCATCTTCACCGTAGATAGTTTTAAACCATTCTTCATTAATTTCTGTTGGTTTTCCATCATAGATTTTTACTCCACCTTTAAGTGCAACAACTCGATGAGCGTATTGTCGTACTAGTGATAAAAAGTGCAGATTACAGATAACAGTTACACCTAGTTCTTCGTTAACTTTTTTTAGATATTGCATAACAGAGTGTGAGGTTGCCGGGTCAAGTGATGCCACGGGCTCATCTGCTAATAAAATTTGGGGATTTTGCATTAGTGCGCGTGCAATTGAAACTCGCTGTTGTTGGCCACCAGATAGATTATCGGCACGATTTCTTTCTTTTCCTTTTAGGCCAACGATTTCGATATATTTCATGGCCTTTTCTTTATCTTCTTTTGAATAAATGCCAAGGATGGAAGCGAAAATTCCAGTTCGTGATAAATTTCCTGAAAGGACATTTTCTAAAACAGTTTTTCTTGGAATTAAGTTAAAATGCTGGAAAATCATTCCAATCTCCGATCTCATTTTTCTTAGAGCAGAGCCTTTTAATTTGGTTGTATCAACACCATTAAACAGGACCTCGCCCGAAGTAACGTCATGTAAACGATTAAAGGTTCGAAGCATTGTTGACTTTCCTGAACCAGAAAGGCCAATAACAACTAAAAATTCTCCCTTAGGTACTGAAAAAGATATATCTTTAAGCGCGTGGTATCCGTTTGGGTATATTTTATTGAGATTTTTGATTTCCAACATTTTAACAATTCCTAAATTTAGTAAAATTATTTAACAAGGGCCCCGATGTCTGTATTAGTTGCTTTAATAACTTTTCTAAGTCCATCGTAGTCTTTATTTGTTGCTGGGACGACACCATCAACTGCATAAATTGTCTTAAAAACTTTTTTGCCTTCTTCTGTTTGAATATACTTGTTGATTGCAGCGATGATTTTGTCTGTTAATGCTTTATCTATACCTTTTCTAAAGACAAATGGATCGTTAGGTATTTTGTCTGTAATTTTTAATACAGATATTTTTTGTTCAACATCTGGAAATTGAGTGAGTACTCTTTCTCTTGCATCTTTAATTTTTCCATCAAATGGATCTGAGTAAAAAGCTGCTCCAGCATCAACTTGTCCGTTGTACACCATTGTGATGACGTTATCGTGTTTTACTGCAAAAGTTGTGTTGCCTAACTTTATTTTTGCATCATTCATAATTTTTAAAGGGAATAAGTAACCTGAAGTAGAGGCAGCGTCAGTAAAAGCAAATTTCTTTCCTGCAAGGCCTTTTAAATCTTTGATGCCAGATTTATTATTTACGTAAATTGCACCAGCATAATAGTCTTTTCCGTGGCGAAGAGTTTTAAGTTTCGCTTCTGCTCCATATTTTGAATTTGCAAGGATGTAACCAAAAGAGTTCATAACTGCGATGTCGGCACGATTTGATCCGAATGCCTCAACAACCGCTACGTACGAAGCAGGTATTGCTGATTTAAAAAAAAGACCAGTTTCTTTTTCCATAAACTTTAAGAAGCTATCAGAGTTTGTTGCGATTGTGTTTTGATCAACTGAAGGAGTAAAATATATTTTAATAGGGTTATCTTCTGTCCCTAATTTTTCTGCTGCCATTAAATTTAGCGAGAAAAAAGATATCAATAACAATTTGGCCGAAATTTTGAGTAAACTCATGCAAACTCCTAAAATGTTTAAGCTCTTGAGCGCTTATGGTTAATAAAAAATTTTAGAAAAGCTAGCACAAGTATCTTGATTTGGTTAGTCAGGATTTTGTTTTTATTAAATAAAATGGTAGAATTTACATAACTTAAATGAAAAAAGGAGTTAATGCTATGGGTAAGTTGATATTTGTACCGATATTCATCATGTTTTCTTGTTCGGTTTTCTCTGAAGTTAATACGTATAGTGAAACAAGTAATGATGGAATATCTAAACATGAAAGATTGGAGGGGGTTGAAAAACACCTTATTAAAATAACGGCAGCGATTTTGGGCCTTGAAGCTAAGTTTGATGAAAATGCAAAAAAAGTAAAAACGCTTGAGGACATGATTAAAAATATCAATCAGAGTTTAGGCAAGGAAAAATTGGGTGAAGTAAAAAACGAAGAAGCTTCTATTGATTTAAAAAAAATGCGAACAGATTTAGATGCAATAAAATCAAAAGATATTGAAAAAATGAAAAATGAAATTCAAGGATTAGTAGACACTATTAAATCGATTCAGTTGATTATGAAATCTCAAAAGTATTAGCGAAATCTAAAAATGAAATTAAAAACAGGAGAAATTGCAGAGTAGCCATGTGAGATATCGGTAGAAGTTGATCCAACAGTACTCTCAGATAGATTAATTGCGTGATAGATGACTCCTGTTCCAAGGGCAAAGTTGCGATTAATTTTAAAACTGCCTCCAAATATGACGGAATAAGACCATCCTTTAATATCTTCACTCGCACTTCCAGCGGCCTTTCTGGTTCCACTTAAATAAGGACACCAAGACATACTGACATAGAAATTAAATTCGTCGGTAAAGTAATAGGTAATTCTCGGCCCTATTTCTGTATACCCAAGCGTATCAGTTGTGCTTGATTTTAAGCTGATTGAACCCATCTGTACGTGCTGACCAATTAAAAACTTTTGCTTTGAATCAAGTGATGCACCAATAAAAAGCCCGTTAGTCATATTAGTAAAACTATTTTTTGTATTGCCGTCGCTATAGCTATTATAAAAGTGTGTGGTTGCGATTTCAAAGCGCGCATAAAGCATTGAGGGAATGAAAAAGAAAAGCAGTAAGTAAATTGATCTCATAGATTGATTATAAGAAAAATTAACTAAAGTTAGTCTTAATTTTTAAGTGACTTCAAATTTCCTCCTTTTTAATTTTTGAGAATTTTGCTTAAATATGATCTATGAAATTATTAAACTTCGTTTTCTTGATGGTTTTGATCGGAGGCTGTTTGTGTGCAATGGCCGATTCTCAAAAATTAGACGTGTACTATATTGATAAAGAACCTTACTACTACAAAGACAGAGATAAGGTGAGTGGGTTTCTATTTAAAAAAGCAGAGAAATATTTTGAACAGCTAAATGGAGTTGCTGTTAGCTATAGTGAAATGCCTCCGAAGCGCATATTATTTGATTTAGAAGAATTAGAGGGAAACTTCTGTTCGATTGGATGGTTTAAAAATAAAGAAAGAGCTTTAAAGTATTGGTACTCACCGATTTTATATCGCGATCGATCCATGGTGCTCATTATTGAGAAGAAATATCAAAAAGATCTTTCAATGCACGGGCGATTCTATGATTTTATAAAAAATACTCCCTTAAAAATCGATGTCGTTAATGGGTACTCGTATGGTGAGTTAATTGATGAAGTTATTGCAAAATTCCCATCCTCTTTTAATAAAGAATCTTCTGACAATAACAAACTTATTCGTCTGTTAAAAAATGAGCGGACTAATGGGATTTTAATGATGGAAGAAGAGTTTGAGCATTTTAGTCAAAAGGAAACTATTCTTTTAGATAAATATACAATTAAAACATTCAGCGATTTTCCGAAGGGAAATGAACGTTATATTATATGCTCTAAAAAAACTTCCCCAAAAATTTTAACTGATCTAAAAAAAATTATGAGCATTAATGATTGAGTTTTTTAAGATTTTATTTATAGGTCTTGTATTATCGATTGATTCTTTTAGTGCCGCCTGTGCTTTAGGGAATAAAAAATTTAGTAAGTCTCGTGCTCTCTTCTTTGCACTATCTTCAGGGTTATCAGAAAGTGGGTTTACCTTTCTGGGTGCTGTTTTTGGAGGAATTATTTTATCGCGCTTTAGTGAGTATGATCACTGGATTGCGTTTTTTTTACTTTTTTTTCTTTCGATTCATCACCTCTATGAAACATTTTCTGAAAAGGGCAAAGAGGATCATGAAGTAAAAGTTGCACATGGTGCCTTTAAGATTCTGCTCATTTCATTTGCAACGAGTATAGATGCCTTGGCCGTTGGAATTGTACTCTCAAAAACAAATTGGCTTTCATTTTATCTATTATCGATAGGGCTATGGGCAACGATTGCTACTCTCGTAGGTATAAAAATAGGAAATAAATTGAGCAATCGTTTCGGTTTTTATATGAATATTTTTGGTGCCATTGTTCTATTTATTCTGGCACTGACTGCTCTTAAAATCTAATTTCTAGTTTTGCATTTGTAAGATCTTTTTTACAATTTAGGATCTCTTAAGAAAAATTTAGGAAGAGTTTAATTAAATTGACTTGAGAAATTCTTAAATAAATCGATACTAGATGTATCACATTAATTTTCTATAGGAGAAGTTATGATTAAAATGTCATTAGTTTTAAGTTTTCTAATTTCTGGTTCAGTATTTGCTGGTGAATGTACTAAGGCAGCTGCAGAAACAAAGGTAAATGAAGTTTGTAAGGCGATTGAAGAAAAAGGTGAAGCTGTAAAAGATGGCTGGCCTCAAGGTCTTTTGTTTTCAAACTGTGGCGACAACTATGTTTGGGTACAAGATATGTCACCTGAGATAAAAATGGTTATGCACCCAATTAAGCAACGTTTAAATGGACAAGAAATTGGAAAGCAAATCGATGAAAATAAATTTCCTCTTTTTGCGGAATTTGATAAGGCCGCTAAAAAAGAAGCTAAAGGAGCTTGGGTTGATTACGTTTGGGCAAAACCTGGTCAAGAAAAGGGAACTCCAAAAACAAGTTTCGTAAAAATTTGTAAGATGAAGTCTGGTACTTCTTGGATCGCTGGATCTGGAGTATGGAAAGAAGATTTAAAATAATAGTGAATATTTAAAGGAAAAAAATAATGGTGAGTTATTTAAGTAAACTTTCGTTTAAGATGAAAATTATCCTCATGGTAATTGTTGTTACCTTTATCGGGATAATGTCTACACTTTTGATATCCTATGTTTCATCTAAAAATTCGTTAATGAGCATGAGTAAAGATCAATTAAATTCGATTGCCTCTATCTCAAAAACGAGGGCAAGTGACTTTTTAAGGCGAACTAAAACATTTACAGGACTACTTGGAAAAGACCGGTTGACTGAAGGATTGATTTTAGCTTACGAGTCTGCCTTTTATGGAGTAGGAAAATCAATTGGAAAAGACGAAGTCTTAAATAACTCATCTTTTAAAAAACTAGATGCTGTTTATAAACAAAAAGTTGAAGAGCAAGTGAACTCTTATCAAATTGCTCGTTACATGCTTGCAAATATTCAAGGGCAAATTGTTTTCTCATCTGACTTTGATGATACCGGCCTAATGGCCGGACGAAGTTTAACTAAGGGGCTTTACAAAGATCTCAATCTTGCAAAATGTGTGAAAGAAGCACTGGCCTCCAAGGATGATACCGTCTTTTATTCTGATTTTGAATTTAATCCTAATATCAAAGATGCACAAGCTTACTTCTGTGTGCGAACGATGGCGGAATTTGATCACTTATCTGAAGGGATTAAAGCTGGAGACCGCATGGGAGCAGTCGTCGTTCAAATCAATGGCCCATTTTTGACAAAAATTTTATCTGACCGCGCGGGAATGGGAGATACGGGACAGGCCTATATCTTAGGCGATGATGGGTATTTGCGTTCTGATTTTTTTATCAACAGTGCAGTCTATAATGTAAAAAATGTACTAGAAAAAAAGATTCTTATTAAAAATGAAATTTTAGAAAAAGTTAAAAATAAAATATTAGAAGGGCAGCTTGAATTAGATAATCCTAATGGCAAAAATGTTTTGACCAGTTTTTCATCTATCGATTTTGAAGGCCACAAGTGGGTTATCGTGGCCGAAAAGGAGCTAAAAGAAATTTTAGCGCCGGTTAATACATTTATTAGAAACATAATTATCGTTTCAGTAATTATTATTGTGCTACTTGTGTTTGTTGGGATTTATTTTGCAACTAATATAACCAAAATGATTATCTCCTCAATTGAAACTCTGACTGGTCTTAGTACAGAGTTATACAATGATGCTGAAGAAATAAATAAAAATTCTAACTTAATTTCAGATACATCTGATTCACAAGTTAAGGATTTACAATCGACAGTTCAGGCGATTAATGAAATTTCTTCTACGATAGAGCAAAATACGAGTAATGCTAAAAACTCCGCTGAGGTTTCTCAGTCTTCTCTTGTGACAGTAGAAACCGGGCGTAAGGTTGTTACACAAATGATTACTTCAATGAATAAAATCAATGAAAGTAATGAAGACTTAATGAAAGGTGTTGAAAACAGCAATAAAAAGTTATCAGAAATTATATCTTTAATTTCTGAAATTGAAAATAAAACTAAAATTATCAATGATATCGTTTTCCAAACCAAGCTACTTTCTTTTAATGCCTCTGTTGAATCTGCTCGTGCCGGTGAACATGGTAAAGGCTTTGCGGTTGTTGCAGAAGAAGTCGGAAATCTAGCTTCAATCTCGGGAACTTCAGCGCAGTCGATTGCAGAACTGTTGCAACAATCGATTGAGCGAGTAAATGTGATCATACAAGAAACACAAAGAGAGATTGGGCAAATTTCAAAGACTGCCTCTGAAAATGTAAAAGAAGGGCAAAAAATTGCTGACGAATGTGGAACTGTATTTGAGAAAATTCTCGTCAACGTTAGCAATGTTTCTCAAATGGTAAACGAAATTTCACATGCTTCTATGGAACAAAATATCGGGATGACTGAAATTAATAAGGCCATGAACCGTTTAAATGCAGGATCTGTTCAAAGTACAGAGGCTGCACAGAAATCACTCGATTCTGCTAAGGAATTAAATAATCGTTCAGAATCAATTAAGGAATTAGTTGATATCTTAAACTCAACAATCCACGGAAAAAAATAATTACATGGCCCCTATTTTATTGGGGCCATTTTATTTACAAAAGATCGAAATTGATCCCAGTTTGAATCAGTGGCCTCTTTTATACCATCTAGGTGATAGGTGTTTAAGAGTGCGACTTTGACATCTTCATTTGTAGCACATTTTAAAAGGGCATTTTTAATTTTTAAAATCGTATCTGAGTTTAGGTGAGCACCAAAAACAAAAGGATCAGAAGGAATTGGTGGAGTCAGTTTTAAGATTTTTACTTTCTTAAAAATATCAGGATATTGAGTCAGAACGAGTTTTCGTGCATCTTCGGGAGTGGGCCCATCGTTTGGAGTATGATAAGTTGCACCAGCATCAACTCTTTTTTGGTAGACCATAGATACCACAGCGTCGTGTTTTCCAGCAAAAATATGTTCTTTTAATTTTATATTTTCATCTTGCAACAGTTTTGATGGAAGAATGAAACCAGAGGTTGAGACGGGATCAACAAACGCAAAAGTCTTATTATTTAAATCTTGAATTGTTTTAGGGCCATCGACATGGGTAATAATCTGGCCCATATATTGATCCTTACCTTTGTAAGTACCAATGAGTTTTGCACTTGCTTTGTATTTAGTGCTCGCAAGAATGTAGCCATAAGTATTCATTAGGGCAACATCAACTCTTTTTGTTCCAAATGATTCCACAACTGCAATGTAATTATTTGGTACAAGCATTTTAAAATGATATAACGTATTTTTTTCTAAGCATTTTTGTATGATTTTACCATTTTCGGCCAAGATGACGGAATCTTGACCTGGTACCATGGCCATAACGATGGGGCGATCGACTGTTCCAATTTGGTCACTAGAAAAAGAGTTAAATTGGATAAATAGAGTGAAGATTTTAATGAGTATGAACATAAATAACATCCAAAATATCGATCCGAGGAACGATCAAAAATTTAATAGTAAAATGAAAAATTGGCCGTGGGATTTTTAATTCTAGATTATAAATATCTTTTAATTTTTGAGTTTTTATTTCATCTAATTCAATGCTAATAGGTAAATTTAAAAGATATTCAAGTCTAAATATAAAGAGAAGACAATGCTCTTTTAAATAAGGTGAAAGGTGAGGGGCTATTTTTTTTAGTTCAATAATTAAGTTTGCATGTACCTTGGGATGAGTTTCATATAGAAACTGTGCAATTAAAAAATAGAACTTAGCTATGTAAATCTCAGGATAAAGCTCTAAGTGATCAATCGCCATCTGCAATTCATGATAAAGGTTTTCGCTGTGACTATTATTAAAAGCATGTTGAGCATTCGTTAGAGCTCTTAGTCCTTGGTAGTACGATTTATTTTGATCAGTGTATTTTTTTTCTTTTATTTGTTGGTGGTTAGGACTTGTAAAACATTTATCAACTTTTATGATTTCACCTTGGTATATTTTAGGAGCAAGTCCTGGAATATAATGAATGATTTGAGCATTTGGGTTCATGACAGTAGATAAAATTGAAGTTGCTGTAATATTATCTATTTTTAAAAGAGTTTTATTCTTTAAATGGTAGGGGCTGCTTGTAGATTTTAATAGATCTACTTCAGAATAATGATTTTTTTTTGCCAATTCTTTTAATTTTAAATTTGCCACATTTTCTCTAAGGCAATTATATTCATTAAAGCCAAGAGGCAAAAAATGAGTTTGATTTAAAGTTTTATCTTCGAGATGATTACAAAAATACATTGGGCCATTTTTTAAATCATCTCTGTGATATTCTTTGTAATAGGCATTATCACCCATAATATCATAGGCCAAAATATCTTGATTTTTAAAACTTAAATATAAGCACCAAGTGGTAAAAGACTTTTTTGATTTTAAAAAATCAATTGCGTCTTTTTTATTATCTACTTTTTTAATGAGTTCAAAAATAATTTCAAAAATCGACTCACCTTTAAGATTCATTATGTTGGTGAACTTTTGGTGAAGAGCAATACTCATTCCGCTTTCTGTAATCGCTGTAATCGAAGGATAGGGAACGCCTGCTGTATTAAATGCAAATGTCTTTGGATAATCTTTTAGCGAATATAATATACTTCGCTCGAAACAATCATAAGTGTTTTGCAGTGGAAAATCTAAGATTCTTGTATGGATGAGGTCATCTTGCTCATTAATTGAAAAAATACTAGAACAGCCAAACTGAGATTTAACTGTACCTGGGGCCCACTTACTCATGCAACTGACAAGCTCAGGCACCAACATTGTGTAGTACAAGCGCGATGGGTCCACTGACATTCCTTCAGCATAGGCCACGAGGTGGGGATATTTTGATTTGTCTTTAAAGTGAGTGTTTTCGATTATTCTTTGACCGAGTTCTACGCTCAGCTTATTTATACTTGTAATGGGGGTTTTTAACATTTCATGAATGCTTTGATGGACAATTTTTCCATTTTCACTGTCTTTTAATCCTAGTTGGTAAAAGGCTTCATCAGTATTGCCGAAGAGTTCGACAGTAGGAGCAATGGATGCTCCAAAATGAGATGAAAAACTGTGCTCACTTTTTTTCATTTAAGTATCTCAAAAATAAGAGGTGTATTATGTTTGATATTGTAAATCTAATTAACCCAAGTGCCAATCAGTGGGTTAATATATTTTTTCTATTGCTTGCTACATTACGTATTTATCTTGAATTAATCCAGTTTCAATTCTCAGAGTTGCCAATTACAAAAGGGATGTTAAATAAAGAGCAAAGTGTAAAATTTCATCGCACTGGTTTTTATTTTTCAGTTGGCTATTTAATATTGTTTGCACCTTCAACCTTGCTATCAACTTTTTGAGTATGGCCATCATATAATTGAATTAAAAATGCTAAATTATTCTTAATTCCATACTCATCAGAAAGATTTAATTCGTCTTTTTCAAATCTTTTACGGATATATATTTCTATATGAACTTTTTTATTGGGATATTTTTTTCTTTCTCTCGTTAAAAGATTATCAAGCTGATATATTTTATTTAAAAAGTGGGAATTTTGTTTATTTTTGATTTGAAATATATCTTTTTCCTTAATTTCATTCCATAAACTCCAAGGATCGACATCTTCTCGCAAGATATTTGCTAAAGTCAAATAAATCGCCGGATCAGACTCATAATTGTCACCCATTAAAACCAGTTCATCTGGAATACCAGTCATTAGTAAAATATCAAGTAAATGGTTTAATTTATATAACCCTTGATGCTTTAGATCTTTGGTGGTCAGGTTTCCTTCGAGAAAAGAGAAGAAGTGACGGTAGTCCTTTAGAAAAATCCCAGCAGAAAAAATACTATTTTTATAGAGCCAATCTCGCATTGAATCTTCATAGAAATGTGGGGATGCAGATAAGATGAATGGGTGATGACCTGCTGAAATATATCCTTTCAATATTTCGACACTCCTTGGAACTGTCGGAAATCGCTCGATTGGCGAAGTCAGCGAACGATAGACTTCTTTAGTTGTCGAGTACCTTGTATCAACTAATGTTTTATCAAAATCACAGATGACAATCTTTTTTGGGGTTGGAATCGATATGGGAATATAGGTTCCCATGAGAAGTTCAAGCCCCGGCCTTCGACTTGTCTCATACACTTGTAGAATTTGAATTTCTTTTCTTTCAGCAATTAACGGTATTTTGAAATTGAAATTTCCAAATGAATCAGATTCAAAGGTTTTTTTGTAAATCTCTTCATGAGATGCATTTAGCCCAACTATTTTTAGACTAAACTGATATGCGTTTAAAAGGCGGAGAGCTTGAATTGGAAATTTAGGTGTGATTTTTTCTAATTCAACATCGAGAGTTTTAAAATGGGCAAACATATTCTGCTCCATTGTAATAGATGCTTTAACGTTGATGGCCTCATCAGTTGTGATTGCCATAAAATGAACGAGCTTTGGTCTTTTCATTTATTCAATTCATGTTTACACTAATAGTAAGATTTAGTTCTTACATTATTAGGATAATAGAAAATGCAAACGATTTATATAGAACATTTAGGCGAAGTTGAATTATATTTTGGGCTTGGTATTGAGATTATTACTGGACTAATATTGGGCGGTTTAGTCGGTCTTGATCGCGAGCAGAAGATGAAGAATGCAGGAATTAAAACCAATGTTTTAATTTGTATTGGAGCAGCGTTATACACAGCTATTTCTATTGTTGTCGCAAAGAATTTTGGAAGCGATACTGATCCGACTCGAATAGTTGCCCAAATTGTTTCGGGTATAGGTTTTCTAGGTGCCGGCGCAATTATGCAAGACAAAGGTAATATCGTAGGATTAACGACGGCCGCGACAATCTGGGTTGTGGCCGCGATAGGTGTAACTATTGGTTTCGGCTACCCATTAATTGCAACAATTTTTACATTGACAATTCTCTCTGTACTTCGTCTTTTAGGGCCAATTTATCAAGGATTTGAGTCGAATAAAAATCATCGCTATTTTCATGTCGAAATACTCTCTACTGGAGATATTAAAGCAAATGTTAAAGAAATCGTTTTTAATACGACTGATAGAATTGATGAATTACATGAAGAAATTTTAAATAAAGATACAAATCAGCGAAGACTAGATTTCTATATCTATATTCATCCTAAAAAAATGCGGATTATGAGTGATGAACTGAAGGATATTTTGCAAGTGGAGAAGATTCATTATCATCAAATCGAGTCTAAACTGCCCTACAACAATGGGGACTAAAATATAGCTTTTAGTTGTTATTTTTTTT
>CAZOXW010000023.1:0-47259 GCA_964583925.1 uncultured Bacteriovorax sp. | reverse complement strand
AACATTTGGTGAAAGCTATTTAAAGAAGATTTTCCAATGGGAAACTATTTTTTTTTGTTACGTTACTGACGGATTAACTATGACCTACAACCGTTTTTAAATCGTAAAGTTTACCGCCATTCATAACAAACAATGAACCATAAGTGTGACGAGCGTCGTGAATGCGAATTGGTCTTATGCCAGCTTCTTTAAGATCTTTTTTCCAAACTCTATTTCTAAAATTCGATGGATCAATTGGTCTATCGCCAACATCGCTAAAAATAAACGATCCTTTTGAATTGTTTTTTATTGCTCCAAGCTCTTTTTTTAATAATGTATTGAGTGGAACAAGTCGATCTTTTCTCCCTTTAGTCGTGAGTCTAATTTTATTAAATACCCCGTCCCACATTTGAGAAATGATAATCGAATCACGATCAAAATTTATACGATGCCATTCAAGACCTAAAGCCTCTCCGAGTCTTCCACCCGTTAAAAAAAAGGTTAAATATAAAACATGCTTCCATCTTTCTGTACCAGTATACTTTTGATTGGTGTAAGAGAGTAGTCGATCAAGTTCGTCCTGAGAAAGATAGTCCATTTCCTTTTTTTCTAGTTTTAACTGTTTGAAGTTCCTAGATGGATTTCTCGTAATTAGATCATTATTAATTGCATAATTGAAGACAGCTTTAAATTGCTGAATCACTAAGTTTGCTGTAGCTTTGCTTCGACCTTTGCTCAATATGTTCGATACAATTTTTTCGAAAAATGTGACATTTATTTCACTTAGTTTTAATTCTCCAATAAAGGGTTGAATATAGCTTTTATTCATTTGGATGTCTTTTATAAGTGAACGTTCACCTTTTCTAGTTGTCGCGTTTGTGAACCAAAAATCAAATAATTCATTATAAGTGTAATCTTTTGCAAGTGGGCCAGTAAATTTTTGTAACTCAAGTTCAGAGAGTTTTTCTTTTTCAAATCTTTCTGCAAGTACCTTGAGTGAAAAGCTTTTTGTGAAATATCTTTTACGATTAAACCACACCTCAGCTTTCCATTTGTTTGTTTTTTTATCTTTGTAAATGGCCATAAGTTCTCCTAGTGAGATTCCCCATTTAGCCATGCTAGAACTTCTTTTTTATCAAATCGGACAAGGCGTCCAATTTTCAAAAAGGGCATTTCATTTAAGCTAACTTTTTTATCTATCGTCTTGATACTTACATTAAGAAAATATGCGATTTCTTTTTTGGTAAGTAGCCTTTCTTCTTCTATTTGAATGTTAAAGATCTTTTTTGGGCTAGATTTTTGAATAGGATTAAAGTTTTGTAAAGGTTTTGACATGAAATTATCCTATTTCTATTTGAGATTGAGTACTTGAGTGTGGTATGAAATCAGCAATTTCATCTAGATCATGAGCTATTGTAGCAATTGTAAAGATGTAGATATTCCTCATAAGTCTTTTTTTAGCTTTTGAGCTTAGTAAGTGAATTGGATTACTTTTAATTTCTTCTAAGATAGGGATTAATTTAGTTACTACCTCATCGTTTTTTAATCGCAATATAATTATTTTAAATTTTTGATGTAGGACGTATTCTTTATAATTATCCTTATTCATCTTTGCTTGCTGATTATGAATGTCACCATCAATTTCAATTGCCAATCTTAATTGAGGAAAAAACAAGTCAATATTGAAATTTCCGATCCAAAAAGATGTAAAAAATTTAAATTTAAAATTTTGCTCAATTAATTTTTTAGCTCGTATTTCATGTATTGTTTTAGTAGTTTCTAAATTTTTTTCTTTATTTGATATGGCCAATTTGTTTGTAAAATGATCATAGGCAATTTGTAAGTTATCTAAAGTGATAGGATAGAATCCTAAATTTTTTAAAATTTTCTTTAGCTTTGTATTACCATTATTTAATAAATACAATTCTTCAAGTAAGTGAGTAAGTATCCGGTTTGTTTTCATAATCATCCTTTTAAAATATAGATCACCCAGTTTTTTATTTGATAAAACCAGAATAAATTTGAATGGTTCATAAAGATTGGGTAAATAGATCTATGTATTTAATACGAAAAAGTGTTCAGTAATTAACCCAATTTAGAGGCGATTAAATGAGTTCACATCTACTTGAAAACTTTGAAGAAATTTCAATTGATAAGCTAAGTGAGGTAACTTCGTGGGATCAGAGAATTAAGATTTTGCTGCAGCTGGACATTCAGAAGTTGCATCGAAATCAATATTTAAATGAGACAATTAAAAATCGAAAAAAGGTACTAGATCATGAACAAAGTTTTTATAATGAATCACTTCGCTTAATGAACGATTCCAAAGTTAGCTTAATAAAAAAATGGAATGAATTACTAAGAAAATATCCAGAAGCTACTTACAACGATGAAGATATTGAAATAATGGTTCAAGCATTTTATTCAGATTTTCAGAAAGATTTTATAAGAATAAATCACAAATATTTACCTCTTCAACAGTCTATTTTTCACAGCAGTAAGGATCAAATAGAAATGCTTTCTCTGGGAAGAAATAACTTCTTTCTTACATCAATTGGAATTTTAGGCCTATATTCTCTAGATGATACTCAAATAAATAAAGATTCATTTTTTAATTTTTTCAATTCTAGTAGCGGAACACTAGTTAAGTTTCTTAATGCCAAAGTAGCTGACGTGAACTATCAACTACCCACATTAACACTTTCACACAAAGAAGATGTTAACCATTGGTACAATAATTATAAAAAAAATCTTTTAAAGGGAGTAACCGCAAATAGATTTGTCTCTATCGAAAGAAGTTTCGCCCTTAGCTTAGGCAAAGATTTAATGAGTAATGAACCTTTTTCGGAAAGTTTTATTAGTTGTTTGAAGACAATTTATGACTTGAGATATGAAAGGTCTACTTTCGATGTTGAAAAGTACCCAAATGGCTTTTATGTTAATCGTAATGAAGTTAGCTATGAAGATGCTAATGGTGACTTTCAGACTTATCTAAAGTTGAATTAAATTGGCCTTGTATGTAATTCGTACATTTGCGATAATTAATTATGACGGAGAAGCAAATACAATTTTGTGATGAATATCTTAAAGACTTTAATGCCACGAATGCAGCAATTCGTGCTGGATATTCAGAAAAGACAGCTTATTCAATTGGTTGTGAAAACCTGAGAAAACCTGAAATTCAAAAAAAAATCAATACTAGAAAGGCCGAAATAATGAATCAAAATAATATTACTCTGGATTCTCTAATTAGTGATGTTTCTTTAATTAAAAATAAATGTATTCATGAAAAGTTTGATGCAAATAACGCATTAAAAGCATGTGAATTGCTTTCAAAGTTTTTAATTCAAGAGGAACTACGTCAAAAGAAATTCATCTCTTCGTTAACCAATGAAGAACTTGAAACATTAGCAAGATCATTACTTCAAGAAAGTAATTGAATTAAATATCACTAAATGGAAAATTTTGAATAAGTTTCTCTTCAATTCGCTTAATCTCGTCTATTGCTATATTAAATAATTGATTACACTTTTCGTTACTTTTATTGCAATTATCTTTGAAGGAAGCTTTTAAGTTTTCCGTTCTTTCGCTTAGACTTGATTTAGCACAATAAACACCAGACATAGTTAAGATTTCTAGAATTTGAACGTCTATACATGGAGAAAATTTGTTTAAGTAGGGAGCTTTTATTTTTGAAATATATTCAGGTGAACCAACGTAATTATCTAAGTAATTTATCCTTTTTAATGTGTCGTGATCAATTATATTTTTTGACAATTTAGTAGCATAAAACTTTCCATTTAATAGAGTGAGTTCAAGTAATTCATTTGAATATAAACTAGAAATAAAGATTGTTTTACTTATCTCGTTAGACATTTGCTTAGACTCTATTTGAGATAAATTCGGACATCTAACGCTTAAAAGTGATTCAGCATTTTTGTAAATTTCACGCCTATAAAAAAAAGAATTTAAACATTTTTGAACATAGCGATCATTTGAAAATCTTTCATCTAGCTCACTTTTATTATGATTGGCTATTTGTTCGTATTGATTATTATTTAAGGCAAGTGGAATTTCGTTTGATGCACATGAAACCAAAGTAACTAAAAGTAGAATGATTATCATTTTGCTTTGCATGAGTTACCTTCCCACCGCCAAAATGAGACTCGACCGTCTGAATTAATCGTAAATATAGTTTTGCACCAATTCGTGGTCGTCATAACAACGCCACCACCATACCCATTTGGAATAACGCTTCCAAACGTATCGCCTGTTCGAGAATAGACATAAAACTTGTTCCCAATCCCATCATCAAAAGTTGAATCTGGTGGGCCAAAACTAGACATTAGCTCGCTAGAAGAATGTCCAAGCCAAGTATTCAGCATTTCTTCATATTTAGCTGTCGTTGCACATGATGTGAGAAAAATAGTAAATAAAATCATCAAAACGATTTTCACATATACCTCTTAATACATACTATCGGTGGTACTACTTATCGGGAGTGTAGAAGAAAATCTTTAAATGACCACATTATCAACAGATAAAGCGTTTTTAAAGGCACTTGGAGCGAGGCTCAGAGAAATACGACTTAAAAAGGGTTGGACTCTTGAAGAAACAGAAGAACACGGTTGGCCCAATTGGCGTCATTTACAAAAAATAGAGACAGGTAAAAATATAACGGTTTTAACATTGAATAGATTATCAAAACTGTATGGAATAAAAATTACCGAAATATTTATACTTAAATAGCTTTTGCTGCGTCGCTTTAATTGTCATTGAGGGCAACATCAAATATATTATTCAAATATTGAAAGAAGTAATAAATAGGAATTTCAAATGTTTATATCTAGTGTTTGGTATAATGAATTTGTTGGAAGCGATAAATTTTGGCAATTAGAGGAATTTAATGCTTTTGATTTTAATCTTGTTGTTGGAAAAAATTCAAGCGGTAAATCAAGAACGATGAGTATTATAAATGCAGTAGCATTGTTGATATCTGGAAAACAAAAAGCCGTTTATACCGATGGGCATTTTAAAATTAAGTTTCAAAGTAAAAACGGTGAAATATTCTATTATGAAATACAAATTAAAAATAAGAATGTAGTTTTAGAAAATTTAAAAAGCGACAAAAACATATTTATTTCTCGAACACAGTCTGAAAAAAAGATACTTACTTATCCAGCGAATCAGTTTATGGATACAGATCCCCCCTCTGATGAATTGTTAATTACTCGAAGAGATGGCTTAATGTATCCTTACTTGCAAGATTTTTATCTATGGGCAAATAGATTTTTATTTATCCAATTTGGGACGAATAAGGATAAAGAAACATTGGCTATTTTTCCTAAAAATCAAGTACCATTGAATCCGCTTGAAAATCTAACGGTTGTTATCTGTAAGAAAGGTTTAGATGAGATAAAAGATTTTAAAAGTAAAGTCTTATCTGACTTTAGGCAAATCGGGTTTCCAATTAATGATTTTGGAGTATTTGAATCAAAAGATGGTCCTCAGGTAAATTTTGCCCCAATGGCTCAAAGTGAAGTAAGAGCAATTTATATTTCTGAAGATGGAGTTAAAGGTAAAATTTGGCAAGGATATATCTCTGATGGCATGTTTAGAGCACTTTCTTTAATTATAATGATTAATTATTGGTTTTATACAAATCAATCGAGTACGGTTATCGTAGATAATATTGGTGAAGGATTAGATTACGATAGAAGTGCAAACTTAATTAAATTACTTTTAGAAAAACATAAAACACATGGAATACAATTCTTTTTGACCACAAATGATCAGTTTGTAATGAATTGTGTTGAGCTTGAAAATTGGCAAATTATTAAAAGAACTGGGCATATTGTAAATGTTTACAATCATATTAATAGATCGGATTATTTCAAAGATTTTAAAATTACAGGGCTTAATAATTTTGATTTCTTTTCAATGAATTTTTTTGATCAAAAGATATGACATCTCCCAAAAAACTCACATTCTTTGTAGAAGGATTGACTGAAAAAATATTTATAGAGCATTTAATAAGTGAGTATGCAACAAAGAATACTCTTGATATTAGAACCGCAGAATTTTATGGTGGTGGAGAAGCTGGTAAGAGAATATTAATAAAAAAACTGAATCCTATATTGAGTCAAAATCCAAAATATATAGTTCAAATTTTTTCTTCTAATGCAGATAATAGAGTGATTGGAGACGTGAAGGATCGGTTGGAAAATCTTAAAAAAAGTGGACATGATACAGTAATAGCAATTAGAGATATATTTCCAGCACCTACAACTACTATCCCTAATTTACAACGAATTTTTTCAGTGGTTACGGCAAATAAGGGAAGCGTGAAGACTGAATTAATTATACCTGTTAGAGAAACTGAATCTTGGTTTTTGGCAGAAGGTACTCATTTCCAAAGGTTGCATGCTGGCCTATCAGATCAATTAATTATCAACAAATTACCCAACTCTAGTTGTAAAACTAATTTTTTAAATCAAAGGTATTCAGATATTATTCATCCTTCTAAATTTTTAGGACAAATATATAATTTAAAAAAAGGGCATTATAAAAAGACTAAAAGCAAAATCAACAAAGTCGTAAAAAGTTTAGATTTTAATTATTTTTATATAAATTCTATGGGAGTAGTTCCAGAATTGGTTGTATTAAGAAATTTATTAGATAATTTTTTTACTTGATAATTTAGCGTGAATAGAGCGTGAATTTAAATAGTAAAGGGTAGTGTAAAAGAGAAGTCCAGAGCATGTCTAAATTGGAAATTTGTTAATAATAATAGTGTCTTAGTTTTAATTTAAATAACTTACGAAAATGCTTTTAGACCGCTCATAACCCGAAGGTCGTAGGTTCAAATCCTGCTCCCGCAACCAAAAAATTACCTTTTAAAATCCAATACATACAAGACAAAATGACCATGACGCAATCATGATTTTTCACCGTTTTTTTCAAAAAAGTGCCACAAAAGTGCCACGGCCAACAGAAGTTAACCGAAATCCACCGAACACTTTTAACCTGAAATAGAAAAAAGATCGGCCACTTTTTTAATGTTGTCTGCAATCAAGTGGGTGTAGTTCATGGTGGTGGTGATGTCCTCATGTCCGAAAATCTCTTGGACGGTTCTTAGGTCAACATTTGCTGAAATGAGCAGGGTTGCGGCCGTATGGCGGAGATCGTGAAAGCGAATAGACTTTCCTCCCCATAGCTCTAAGTCCTTTTGAAATCTTCTTTGAAAATTATCATGGTTTATTGGATTTCCCATTTCAGTAACAAAGAACAAATCATCTTGGGACAAGTTTCTGGTAGTTATTATTTCACAAAGTTCTTCTCGAAGAGTTTGGTTGCAGGGAACATGACGATGAAGTTTACCATTCTTGGAATTTTTCTTTCCTTTAATAAGAGTAAACGTCTTAGTCACATTGTGAAATTGTCTTCTGATGAATAATGTTTTTCCATCTTCAACTAAATCACAAACTTTAAGTCCCCACATCTCACCTGATCTAAGTCCTGTGTTGAGAGCTAGTAGATAAACTACATACACCCAACGTTTTTCAGATTTTTTTGGATAGCGAATATTCGTGAAAGCTAAAAAGGATTGAGCCTCGGCCTTCTCCCAAAATTTCATTTCAATATTCGCAGCTCTAAATTTTTGAAATCCATTTGCCGGACTATAAGCGATTCTTCGATGACGAACAGAGTGATTTAAGATGGCCGTAATAACTTCTGTGTACCGATTCACCGATCCCTTTGCAAGACCCTTGTTTAAAAGTTTTCTCTGCAATTCACTGAGAAATTTCTAGTTCGACGCCTTCTAACTCAGGGGGTCTTGGAGGAAACAAGCCTTGTTTTTCAAGCACATCTCCTGTGATTTTTACTTGATGGGCGAGCATTTGTTCTATAGCGTCTCTAGTTGCTGGTATTCTAACTTTCATTAAAGTTAGAAAGCTGTAAAGTGAAACTTCATCCTCTTTTGAAAGTGGAGTGCTATTGCTCATTTTTTGAACCAAGTTAGGCCATTTTGATTCAAATTCGCAGAAAACATCCTCTATTTTGTTATAATCAGTTTCACCGTTTGGAAGAGGTTGCGAATAATAATCTCGACGATGTCCAAGTTCTCTCGGGATATTGTATTGAGGCTCTAGTGGTTTATCTTTTAGATACTGATAAAGTTTTCCTTCAATGTTTGTGAATCCAGACAAGTAGGTCACTGGAATAATGTGATGTTTGCGTTTGTTAATCATTTTAAAGTTGATCTCTCAGCTCAATAGAAGAAATGTAATACTTCTTTGAATTTTCCTTTTTTCATAGTTATTTTCGTCGGCTTTGGCAGATAGTTTTTATCATTTACTTCTTCTAAGAAAAAATAAAATGGGAATCCTCTAAAATCTAATTTGCAGCCAATTATTCTATCGCTTTCTTTTTCAGTGATTGGGGCAAAACCAAATTGATCTTTAGCTTCAAATTGAAGACTGATAATTGATTTAAAATACAATCCAATTTCCTTTGGAAGTGGATCATCAGAAAATAATAAATCGATCCATAGAGAGGGAATTTCGAAATCTATTTCTATGCCATCTTCTTTAGATGCATTCCCAGATGCGATCATTCCGCATAGAACTTTAAGCATCCATTTTTCAAAAGATTTGGCATCAATATTTCTTTTTATGTTTTTAAGTGGAACTAAAGAAGTATCACTGAATTCCTTAAACTCTTTAAAGATGTTTACTATTTGAGCATCAAGGCCCGAAAGTTTTGAGTTATGATTTGTGCATAAAATTTTTGACGTTAGAGCAGCTGTCGGTAATTTTTTTGTTTCACCCTTAAGCCACTTAAAACCTGAAACTTCAAGGTTGTTTATTTCTTTTAACAAAGCTTCGGAAATATAATGTTCTTTTGAGATTTTATCAGAACATGAACCGAGATGATTTGCGTAACATTTGTCCATGTTTCACTCTAAGAAATTATTTATTTCATTAATAATTATTTGAAGATCATTATCTAGATCTAATTGAACTTTTGGATGTAAAGACTTTTTATACAAGTTCCAATATTTTTGTATATTCTCGAATTGATCATTTTCGAGAGATAATTTTTGTACGGATGTACCTCTATTGGCGAAAGTCTCTTTAATAGCAGTATTTAATTTTTTGAGGTCAATTACATCTCCACGAACTAATACAATGAGGTCATGATAATCTTTCATCCTACTATTTTGTTCAGCTCTGGAGATTGCAGTCTCCAATTTTTCAGCAAAGATTGATTCGACTGGATAAGCCCAAAGACTAATTTCCTTTTCAAAAAGTGGAGACTTTTCGGTTCCTAGAAGTGTCATTGTTATTTCTGTTGGCTTGACTGCATCGCCGACGCCAATATCTATAAATACTTTTGTCTTTGTACTTCCTAGCTTTCCGATTACTGAAACTTGATATCCTGGGTATTTCATATGAGCATGAGGCAGTGGCCCGACTTCAAAATTTTCAAATACAAAACCATCAGCAAGATCGATGCTTGAAACTTCTGATAAATATTTTTGAATTTCTTCAATTGAAGCACTTAAGTCTTTTAATAAAAAATCTAAATCTCTTGTTTCCCTTTGAAGATCAATATAACGAGTGAGGCACATTGCACCTTTAAAAATAAAATGCTTTCTATATTCAGAAGAAGCAAGTCTTGCGAGCCATCGTTCAAGAACTACTTCTTGCCAAACATCATTGAAGGTTCTTCCTTGCTTAGTTGCAATAGCCTTTACTTTTTCTTTTATAGAGTGCTCTAATGCTTTACTCATGTCAGTGCCTCAAGATAGGGTGATATATCAACTCTAAGCTCTTTAGCGTAGCGAGCAAGCTTAGGAAGATCAGGTTTATGATCCTTCGTTCTTTTTAAATAACTCTTAAGCGTTTCAATTGCAGTTTCCTTAGAAAGTAATTTAAACGCATCTACAACACATCTTTCTTTGTCGTAGATATAAGTTTTAAATTCACCAACCTTGAGTGGAATACGGCCTAGCTCAAAATTCCGAGTACGAACAATCCTTGTTCGGGCCCGCTTGATATTTCTCATTTCATGAGGAATCGCTATCCAAAATTCTCTTTGGATCTCAAGGGTGAGATTGTAGTAGGCAAGTGCTGAGACAAGACAGATTGTTCCACTTGGAATGCTTTGAGCTATTTCGAGAAGGTCTTGCCATTCAAAAGGAGCTGAGCTTTCAACTTTTGAATTGCGGTAAACGCCTCTTGATACTCTCTCAACAAAGCCTAGCTTCACGTAATAGGCTAGAGCACTGGAACTCATTCCAAGTTCGGTAGCATCCTTCGTGGTGAAAGATGATTTCTTAAGGAGTTTATCGAGGGCTTTTTTAGTTTGCATACGGCTATTTTACCAAAATTCCCCACTTTGATCAATTGGGGAAGAATTGTAAAAAATAGAGGCTTTAAAAAAGTGCCACAAAAGTGCCACGGCCTACCGAAAATGACCGAAAAACGCAGTACGGAACAGTAATAGGAAATGAACTTAACATCACGAAATCATTGATAAAAATTAACAATTCTAAACACTTAAAAAACTGCGAAAACCGCCCTCATAACCCGAAGGTCATAGGTTCAAATCCTATTCCCGCAACCCCAAATAAATTCAATAAATTCAAACGCTTATTGCTAAAAAACAATAGTTTGATTCACTTTCATTTTCAATCTGAATCTTAACTGAGATAGTTTACTATAATAATTCGGTGAGGAATGAGGGATGCAACTATTACAAAACGTTTCAAAGGTTAAAATATTCATACTTACTTTAGGTGTAGTTTTTGCAATTTTCGTTAGTGTAATAATCATTAATACTTTTGGAAAAAAATCAAAGCAGTTTAAAGTTCAATCAATTTCAACATTAGAAATTAATTTGTCAGAGGCTTCAAAAAGGCTTTCTGGGGCCGTGAAGATAAAAACAATTTCAACAGATGGGGAGTTGATTTCTAAAGATTCATTTCTAGAATTTCATCGATATATCGAGAAGCAATTTCCATTGGTACATAAGACAATTAAAAAAGAAATTATTAATCAATTGAGCTTGCTTTATACTTGGCAAGGATCAGATTCTAAAGCGCCAGCTATTTTAATAATGGCCCATCAAGATGTTGTTCCTGTAGCTCCAAACACAGAAAATAAGTGGACTCACGCTCCTTATTCTGGAGATATTGCAGATGGTTTTATTTGGGGGAGAGGTGCTTGGGATGACAAGGGCAATCTACTCTCAATTTTAGAAGCCACTGAGCTCTTAATTCAAAATGGTTATAGGCCAAAAAATACAATCTATCTTGCTTTTGGGCATGATGAAGAATCTGGACTATCTGCTGGTCTTGAAGGAGCTCGCAAAATTGTCGAGACATTGAGAGAGCGACAGATTCGCCTTGCTTTAGTTTTAGATGAAGGACTTTTAATCATGCATAATTCTATTAAAGGAGTAGATGCACCAATTGCACTAGTTGGGGTTGCTGAAAAAGGCTATGTTACTTTAAAGCTTTCTGCAGAAGCGACGCCAGGACATTCATCAATGCCGACTAAAAATACGGCCATAGGTAGTTTGAGTACTGCAATTTCAAAAGTTGAAAGTAATCCATTCCCTTCTAAGATTACAGAGCCAGTTCAAGAAATGTTTGAGACATTAGCACCTGAATCAAAAGGAATAAATAAAATAGCTCTTTCAAACTTATGGTTGTTTTCTCCGTATATAAAAGAACAAATTTCAAAAACGTCAGGAGGTGCATCAATGGTGCGAACTACGATTGCGCCAACCATTTTTCAATCTGGCTCGAAAGAAAATGTTTTACCTGGAATTGCAGAAGCTACGATTAATTATCGTACGCTTCCAGGAACAAGTTCAGAAGATGTTATTAAGCACACAAAAAATTCGATTCAAAATCCATTAATTAAAATTAGAACATCAGGATATGTTAGAGAGTCGTCTATGATAACAAAAACAAAAAGCAAGTCTTATTTATTGATACAGCAATCAATTCATAAAGTTTTTCCTGATGTTGTTGTCGCTCCAGGTTTAATGACTGCAGCGACAGACTCACACCATTATTTGTCGATTTCTGATGCAGTTTTTCGATTTTCTCCAGTCAGGGCCACAACCGATGATTTGCAACGATTTCATGGTACAAACGAGCGACTATCTATAAAAAACTACAAAGAGATGATTCAGTTTTACTATCATTTAATGAGTAGTCCTTCTTTGAATTCTCTAGGCAATTAGTTTAAATCGTATTCTGCAATACCATTTAAACCATTTTGATAAATAACAAAAATAAGTGAGTTTCTACTTGGATGATAAATAATATTTCTAGTTGATTTACAACGAATTGTTGGTGAATTCCAAGGAAGTATAATTATACTTGTTATAATGAGACCCATTATTATTGCTGCAAAATGCTGTCAAAGTACCTGATTTAGTGCACATATTTCTTTCAATTTTAGCTTATTTAAGTTAAAACCTGACTAACTTGGTGAAGATTGGTGAAATTCCAACACTGTCCCGCAACGGTATTTGAGATTGTCTCATGAGTCCGATCCCAAAAAAATTTACCCGAGGAGGAAATATGAATCTTGAAAATCGCCGAGAAATGGCGCGCACTCGTCTCTACAAAGCTGTATTCCCTGGAGAGACAAATCACTACGAGACATTATTTGGAGGCATGGCCTTAAATTGGATGGATGAAATTGCTTTCATTGCTGCTACTCGATTTGCAAGGCAAAAGGTTGTAACAGTAAGTTCAGATCGCGTAAATTTTAATACGCCAATTCCTACAGGGAGTTTGGTTGAATTGGATGCAAAAATTGGAATGGTAGGGACTTCAAGTATTGAAGTTATTGTAGATATTTATCGTGAGGATATGTACTCTGAAAAACGTGAGAAGTCAGTTACTGGAAAATTTGTTTTAGTTGCAATTGATGAAAATAAAAAAGCGGTGAGGTTAAAATGTTTAGAATAATTATTTTAGTGTTAATGTTTTTAAATAATGTAGATGCTAGCGTAAAATTTGTCATTAATGATATTTGTTCAGATGATGACACTGTTAATACTGAAATTGAAGTGAGCAACATTACACTTGGGAATCTAACAGTACAGGAATTGAATCGATTTAAAATTAAATTTGTTGGCGGAGATTATGGGATATCTTCAATAAACGATAGCCCTAAGTCAGACGAGGCATTAGTTGTTCTCAATGATTATGAAATGCTGGCCTTTGGTTGGTGTTTTAAGGTTGATGGAGAAGTATTAGAAGAGATGCCAGATAAAGTCTTAATTAATGCAAATACTAATTCAATTCAGTGGTATTTTGGATTTGCTCATTATTTAAAAGGCGAATGGATATCACAATGCTCAGTGGATCGATCTCTTACTAAAAAATTATTTTGTAAAAAATAATTATTTTTCAGCGAGAATTGGTACTAATGCCATGGATGGTAATTCGCTATTGTTATCAATTTTTTCTGATACTTTTGAGTAAGAGAAGTATCCAATTCCTTGATCAATCATTGCAACGGCATATCCTAAAAGTTTTATTTTAGGATTGTTTTTCTTTTGTGCCATTTTTTCAAAATATTCAAGCGCTTTTAAGTCAAGTTGGACTTGAGCGTTTCCAACAAGCATTTCCCAGCCAGTATCTAGCGCGACTCTTTCATAATTTTCTTCACCTTTTATGACTAGATTGATAGTCGTTGAATTTGTCATTCCAACAAAGCCATTAGCGATAAAACGGGCCTTGGTTGTTTTCAAGCTTTTTGATAGGCCTGTCATTAAAATTGTATCAGTGGTCATAAAAGCAATATTCTGCTTTATATCGTCATTTTCAAGGACATTTTTTGCAAGAATGAGTGGGTTAGAATCATAGACCTCATCCCAGTGCGAGATAGTTTCTGCGGTTGTTTGGATGCTGGCATTTAGAGCAATATAGCGCCATTCTTCTTTTGCCCCAAGAAGAATATTTTTGGGAAGTTTCATTGATTTTAAAACGATACTTGCTAATTTTCTTTTGGCGATTTTACTAGCAATCGCTGATGTCAAAACAATATTAAAATTTGCCTTCGTAATTCTGTAACTTAGTTCAGAAGAGCTTGATTTTGCCTTCTTTTTTAGAAAGGATATCTTTTCTGTTAATTGAGCTACTTTATTTTTAACAATAGATAATTGGACTGTAAATAAGCTAGATACTTTCTTTTTAATCATTTGATAGTAAGAGCTAGAGGCAATTTTTCCGCTAAGTTTTGCAATTAATTTTTCTCCCCACTTAAATAAAATTGTTCCTGATACCCAAAGACCAATGTCAGCACCCATCCATGCCCAAAAATCTTTTTTAGCAAAACGTTCAAGATCGTTAGCAATTTGATTGTAGCCAAAGGAAAGAAGCTCATGATGCATTTGGATCTCATTAAAATTTGTTGTGGCCACATTGGCTTTTTGTTCATTTTCAAATCTTATTTTTAATTCTTCTAAGTCAATCCAAGTTGCAATATATTTATTTTTAATATTAATGGATTCATCTGCACTTAAAAGAAGGTAGCTAAAAATAGTGGTGTAAGTTGTGCTGAAATACATCATGGCCGTTGTTTGATATTTTTTTGTAATTAATTTATCTAAGATGTCCTTTCCTGTTGGGTCTTGCCCCTCTTTTGATTCAACTTCAATTCCTTTATCAGTAATAAAAAACCATGTATCAATTTTATTATTACCATCGAGATCTCTGCCGTAGAGGATGGTTGGATTCAACTTGTCTAAGAAGCGTGGAATGCCTGCGGCATCCACTCTTACCTCAAAAACACCATTTGAATTGGTGTATGATTCAAGAGATATTTTAGAGCGATCACCTTCGGAATCTATAATGGTAAATCGTTCTTCTTTTGAAAGAGCATTTGTAAAAAATAAGAATACCAATAGGGTTGCAAAGTATTTATTCATATCGAGTTAATATCTTCAAAAAGCGTGCCAATATAACATCCTAATTTTTTATAAAATCAATGTCTAAAAATTGGACAATATCTATATAAATTACGGCCACGCCATAACTTACTAGATAAAAAACTAAAGTTTGAGACAATCAGCCTATTAAATTTCAGGAGAAAAACATGAAAAAACAAATTGCATGCGCTTTATTAATGAGTACACTTTCACTTTCTAGTCTTTATGCCTCAGATGTTTGTACTGATCCACTACAAAAAATTTGTAGTGATACAAAAAGTATGCAATTAGAAAGAGAAGCGAAAGTAAAAAAGCTTAAAAGTGAGATTTCGGCCGAAGCAGAAAGAAATGCAGCACCTAGAATTGAAGAAATGAAAAAGAAGACACCAAAGTTTCGTTTTATAAGACGAATGATTCAGGCCTATAAAATTAAAAATCAAGAGATCATGCGTTCTGCAAAGGTTAGAGTTGGAGATCTTGAGAAGGTGATAACAAACCCAGAAAATATTTCAAAATTAAAATCATATATGTCAGAAGCAGTTGATCAAACAAATTTTAATTCATCTACTAAAGATGAATTAAAATCAGTAGTATCAAGCGTAGTTATAGGAAACTTTGCAGACTTTATCGAGAAAACTGGTTTAGAAGATAATGTTATTGCTCAATTGCTAAGTAATGCTTGCGGATCAGATGGCCTGATTGATAACGCTTTTGCAACTACGCTTGATAATCAAAAATATGTCTTAGTATGTCCTGGATTTTTAATTACACTTAACCAAGAATCAAACGAGAAAGACCGTTTTAATACAATGTTGCAAGCAATTTCACATGAAATTGGCCATCACATTGATAATAGCAAAGTTGGAAATGAAATTTATCGCCCATATTTAGATTGTTTATCTAAAAACCACATCGATAGATTTAATAAAACAAAAGATGATCAGAAATTTTGTAAGGCCAATGAAAAAGAGCCAGCAAAATGTTCTGAGAAGGTTGTATTAAGTCATGCTGGAGAGTTGATTGCAGACCAATGGGGAATAAAGGTAACGGCAATTCATGCAAAACATGAGTCACTTTCTTTTGGTGAGTCTGAAAAAATGTTAACTGAAAGTTGGGTAAAACTATGTGGAAGTCAAGATGAAGGGATCCATCCAACTGGTGACTTTAGGATTGGAACGCTTATGAGATTTAATCCTAATATTGTAGACACTTTATCTTGTTCAAATAATGAAACAACTAAGCCAGTATGTACTTTTGATGGTGAATTAGTTAATTAATAATGAAAACTTACTAGAGATGAGAACCAATTCTCATCTCTAGTAGCAAGTTGAGTTTTTGTAGTGATTAAATCAGTTGGAATTTTATCAGATTTTATTTTTTACCAAAAGACGTCTGTAATCACGGTCAAAGAAAATTATATAAAAATTGAAAGCCCTAATAACCCTAATTATTATTGGGGAAACTTACTTTTATTTTTCACACCACCTCAAAAAGATGATTTAGTAAAGTGGATAGATTATTTTGATTTAGAGTTTCCTGATCGAAACTTAATTAAGCATCGTACATTCTTATGGGATATCTATGGTGATTTACCCTATCTAGATCCATTTTTGAAGGCCGGATTTGTTTTAGAAGAATCAATTTTTTTAAAGGCAAATAGTATTGCTCCTTCATACTTTAACAATGATGTTTCATATCGAGAAATAACAAATGAAACTGATTTCAAAAAAGTAATTGATCTTCAATTACGTATAGGGATAGAGGATTATAACTATGTTATGACTAGTTATCGCGACTTTATTGAAAAGAAATTTTATGACTATAAATTGATGATTGATTCTGGTCTTGGTAATTGGTTTGGAGCATTTGTAGGAGATGAATTAATTTCAGATCTAGGAATGTTTGGAGATGAAAAAGTGAAGCGTTTTCAAAGTATTGAAACAAGAAAAGATTATCGTAAAAAAGGTATCGCTCAAAATTTAATGGGCCATGCAGCGATGATTGCCCATGCTGAGAGCTACATACTAGCTGCCACATCATCAGGGCCTGCGATCGATATGTATATGAAAATTGGTTTTAGCATTTTTGAAGTTGTAACTGGTGTATGTCAGTACAATCGAAATCTACATCCTAAATGAGGTATTTTTTGAGTTGGGAAGTTTGATTTGTTTTAATAAACGATTAACTTCTTCTATTTTAAGAGGAATATTTGGACGTAATAGTATCGTATGATTATAAATTTGATCGTATTTCTTTGAAATTAAGATTTTATTTTTATACTCGGGATTTTTTTCTAAAAAGAAATCCAAGTATTCCTTTGTTATAATCGCAATATCAACTCTTTCTTCAATGACTGCCTTAATATTTCCTTCGTGGGTATTTGTCATTTCTATTCTATATTTAGCGAGTACATCTTCTGAAGTTGAAAAATTTAAAAAAGCATAGTGGTAGCCAGATATTCCTTTAATTGATTTTGATTTTAGATCATTAAAGTATGATTGCTTTCTATCTTTTTTAAGAGCAATAAAAACTTCCCCGCCTTTCATAAATACTTGCGACGTTTGGATATCGATGTTGTTCCACCCCCAAAGTTTGCTCTCAAAAATAATTAGATCAAATCGCTTTTGTTCATAGTCTTCGTACCTTCTTTGGGCGGTTGTTTCGACAAGTTCAAATAAATATTTATTTTGAATTTTGTTAAGCTCTGCAACTATATTTACGGTATGGCCAAGCGGAGTATTTTCTCTCCATTCAATGAAAGGTGGAAAATTATAGGCACCAACTTTAACTACTTCTTTAGCCATTATAGAAAATTGAAATAGAAAAAAGAGAAATAACATTACAAGTTTCATGCTTTATCTTCCATTGGTAGTTCAACGATAAATGAAGTGTTTTTATGGTCGCAATCAATATATAATTTGCCGTTATGATCTTCAATAATTCCTCTGGCAATTGATAAGCCAAGCCCTGTACCATTTTCATGTTGTTTAGTTGTAAAAAATGGCGTCATGATTTTTTCTGCAATTTCTTTTGGTATGCCATTTCCAGAGTCAGTTATTCGCATAGTAAGCTTCGTTTTGCTCAGTGAAAATGTAATGGATATCCATTTTGATTCTTGCTGATCTTTGATGGCATCTATTGCATTATTAATTAAATTGAGAAGTACTTGTGATACTTGGATATTACGTACAGTAATGTTTATGTTTGGAACTTCTGCAACTTCTAAGTTTATATCTAAATTTTTGGCACGCTCTTGGCATAGATCAAGCGTGTCTTCGATAACGCTTTTTAGCTCAACGGTAGTCATTGCTTCATTGTCTGTATTTTTTGAAAAGAATTTTAAACTTTTGACAATTTTTGCAATTCGAATACACATTTTATCGATTTTGGTTAGTGAATTGATAATCTCTTCCTCAGAAATTTCACGTTTTTCAATAATTGATTTTTTTAATATCCCTGTTCTTCCGGTAATAACGGCAAGGGGATTGTTAATTTCATGAGCAACGCCAGCAGCGAGTTGCCCTATTGCGGCCATTCGAGCAGATTGAACTACTTGAATTGATTTCTCTGCGACTTTATCTTCTAATTCTTTATTTAAAAGATGAAGCTCGTTATTTTTTTCCTGAACTTCTTTGAATAAATCTTTTAAACTAATCCTCGCTTCTTCAAGATATCGACCTAGTTCATTAAGAGTGTCACCTGCTTTCCAGTCAAATGAAGAATCCAATCTCCTGTTGGTCAAATCTTTGGCATTATTAATGAGTTTAAAAATTCGTTTGATGATACCAAAGTGAAGAAAAAACATAATGAAAGCAAGTGAAAAAGCAGCATTAACAATTCTTGAATAGACATACTGAGTGATCTTAGAATTAATTTTTTTGAATTCGGTATCAAGTTCATACGTGAGAACTATTTTTCCAAGCTTCCGTTCTTTGTAATAAACATCATCGGTTGATGTGATTATATTTTTTGCCAACTTATCAGCGTTTGGATTTTTTTCATCGTGAAAAATTTTTTCTTTATGGTCATAAATGGTAATGGATACGACACTGTTATCTAAAAAGGCTGACGATACAATTGCTTTTATGTGATCTTCTGAATAGTCCCAAAGGGCGCGATTGATGCTTGTTGAAAGAATTTTTGTTGTTAAATTAATTCTTTGATTAGATTCTATTCGATGCTCGTTTCTTTCTTTGTTTATTTCAATAAAACTACTAATTAGAAAGGGAACAAGTATTCCAAACAATGAAAAAAGACCTACTGTAAAATATAAATTTTTTCTGATGAATAAAAACATAATTTATTTTGACTTAAGGTTTACTCTTTGTCATCGGTCTTGAGGGAAAATTAATTTAAGGGCGCTGGTAAATTACTTGATATAGATTAGGATATCTCCACAATCTGTATTAATTATTTTCTGGATAAAATTATCATTTGATGAGTTTATAAATTTTTTTGACCTGTTCATGGAGAAAATAATTCGTGTTGTATTAATTTCAGTACCTTTTAAAAAATTTTTCCAAATAAGAAGAACTTCGGATTCGATATTTTTATAAAGTGTGCCCTGAATTTTTCCTGCAATTTTTAAAAAAACTGCTTCGTGCATTAACAGTGAGCAGCTAAAAAAATTATTGTTAGTTTTAATAGTGAAATCTAAATTCATGCAGTCGTGGTTCCATATTGGAAAATCATCTTCTGTTGAAATAGATGCGGTTATAAAAAGTGCGTCTAGTTGGGACGTGAATATTTTTATCCATGGGTGGTCAGCCTCAGACGACTTCGTATCGATAGTGCCATTTTTGCCAACATTAAAAATTTTTTCAATTAAATCTAGTAATGATTTTTGTGTAAATGGTTTTGAAAGAAAGTAAACTTTACTTTCACGAGTTAGCTCAGTTGAGGTTTTTTTATCGATGTAACCTGAGCAAAGGATAATGGGGGTGTTCAAATTAGTACGCGAACTACGGACGATGTGGATAAACTCGTCACCAGATATGATCGGCATCTTTAAATCAGTAACAATTAAATCATAGGTAAATTTGTCGAGGTTTTTCCAAGCCTTTTGGGGGTGGTTACTAAAAGTTACCTCTGCATCTATCTTATTTAGATGTGCCCGATAGATTGATTCTAGTTCGTTTTCATCATCAATGATAAGAATAGATAATTTACTCATAATTAATAATTATGCAGAATAACAGAACTTATTGCAAATTTAGATTTATCTATAAGTGAACAAAAAAGCCAATCATCACTTGCGTTCTGACTGGCTTTTTAATTTTAAATTGGTGGGTCAAACAGGACTTGAACCTGTGACCACCCGGTTATGAGCCGGGAGCTCTAACCAACTGAGCTATTGACCCAAAAGTAGTTGGAAAAATATATCTGTTTGTTATATCGTGGAAGAGTCTTATTTTCAATCCCAAATAATGAGTAATACATGAAAAGAGTAAGTTTTTATAAGTTATGTGCCACTGGAAATGATTTTATAGCCATTGATAACCGCAATCTTGTTTACGATGCTTTGAATAAAAACTTATGGGAATCCATGTGTTATTTGAAGTCTGGGATTGGTGCGGATGGTGTTCTTCTTCTGGAGCCGAGCTCAAAATTCGATTTTAAAATGCGCTATATAAACGCTGATGGGGGCGAAGTTGCAATGTGTGGCAATGGTGCCCGTGCGATCACTTACTTTGCTCATACAATTTTAAATTTTGGAAAGGAAAAGTATCAATTTGAGACGAAAAACAGTGTTTATGAATGTAGTATCGACGCTGAGTTTGGCTATAAATTAAAAATGACAGAGTTATATGATTTGCGCGCAATCAATTTAGATGATTTATTTTTGGCCAAATCAAATTGCTACTTAAATACAGGTGTTCCTCATTCTGTATTTGAAGTAGATGATGTGGACAAAATTGATCTTATTTCCTGTGGACGAAAAATTCGGTTTGATGGGCGTTTTAGAGAAGGGACGAATGTCAATTTTTATCAGTTAAGTGCTTCTAATAAAATTAAGATTCGTACTTATGAAAGAGGTGTTGAAAATGAAACTCTTTCTTGTGGCACTGGGGCAGTTGCCACCGCAATTACAGCTGCAATTAAGCATCAATTAAAAGAAGCGATAGTATTGGAAACAAAAGGGGGAGAGCTCGCAGTTAAATTTGATAGCGAATTTAAAAATATATTTCTCTGTGGACAAGTGAAAAAAGTATTTGAAGGTACTTTTGAAATCAATTAGCATAGTAGATATGAAACTAATATACCTTCTCGTGTTCATTGTTTGCTCAAATGTGGCCAGTGCTAAAATTGGATTAAACCTGAGTTTAATCTTTAAAAAAGGTGTAGGTAAAGGATTTTTCCTATCAACTGAGCAACATTCTATAGAGCAAGTTGATGAAAATGAATTAATAACAATACAGATGAAAAATGGCATTAAGGCAGAACTAACTGCTTTTTATGTTCAAAGTATTCATGAGTATGGCCCATCAGGTTTTGTTAGAATTAAGGGAGCTATTTTTAATCAAAGTGGTAAACTCGTAAAAACTCTAAACGAGCCGAAGTTAGATATTTATTTGGGCGAATCTAAGACAATTATTCACGAAGAGCGAGGTGAGGAGCAAATTGAACTCACGATTCGTCCTGTCTCGTTCTAATTATGAAAGATTCTAAAGTGCGTGCAGATCTAGCACTTTTAAATGCTGGCCTTGTCGAAACAAGGTCTCAGGCTCAGAATTTAATTTCTGAGGGGGTCGTCTTTTGGAAGGAAAAAAAAGTTCAGAGGCCATCTGAAAAAGTAACTGAAGATGGGTTAGAGATAAAAAAAGAACATAGATTTGTTTCTAGGGGGGCAGATAAGATTGCAGGAGCAATTAATTTTTTTAAATTAATTCTGAGAGAAAAAATAATTGCCGATTGTGGCGCCTCTACGGGGGGATTTACTGAATATGCACTATATTTAGGTGCAGAAAAAGTCTATGCAATTGATGTTGGTCATAATCAGCTTGCCTCAAAACTTTTAAAAGATTCGCGCATCTTAAACTATGAAGGTGTTAATCTGAAGTTTGAATTTCAACTTCCAGAATTAGTAGATTTTGCTTTGGTAGACCTTTCTTTTATATCTTTAAAATTGGTTTTAAAAAACATATCAAATTTAGTTAAGCCAGGTGGGCATATTATTGCTTTAGTTAAGCCACAGTTTGAAGTTGGTCCTAAAGGGCTTGATAAAAGTGGAATTGTTAAAAATGAGCAAATGCGAATCGGAGCAATTGAAGAAATAAAACAATGGTGCCAAGACAATAAACTTAAAATTATTTCTGACTGTCCTTCACAAATTTCTGGCAAGAATGGGAATTTAGAGCATTTTATTTTAATAGAAAGGTAAAAAATGAAAAAAAGACTTTGTGTTTTTTGTGGATCAAGTAGCGGTAGAGGTGAGAAATATTTAGAGATGGCAAATCAGCTTGGAAAAATATTAGTGCAAAAAAATATAGGATTAGTTTATGGAGGAGCAACGATTGGAGTAATGGGGGCCATTGCCGATAGTGTGCTCCAAGATAAGGGCGAAGTCATTGGGGTTATCCCACATCATCTTGTCGATTATGAAATAGCACATCGAGGACTTACCGAGCTTCATGAAGTTGAAGATATGCATATTCGAAAAAAAATTATGTACGATAAATCAGATTATTTTTTAGTTCTTCCTGGTGGGCTTGGAACCCTGGATGAAATGTTTGAGATTCTTACGTGGTCGCAATTAAAACTACATTCCAAGCCTTGCTACTTATTTAACTTTAACTCTTTCTATGACTCGCTGCTTTTGCAGTTAAAGCATGCTACGGAAGAAGGGTTTTTAAAAAAAGAGCATTTTGAATTATTAAAAGTGGTCAATAACTTAGAAGAAATTGCAAATTTTCTGTGATTAACCTATACTTAATTTTTAATAGATTATAAGGAGAGGTCATGTCCAGAATTTTTATATTCGTTATGGTCGCGATTAGTTTTATAGCAGTACTTATCTTAAATAAGTTTAATAAGCTTCCGGTAAATAATGAAAAGTTTAGCTATGAAAAAGAAAAAAATGCTTATCTTCAAAACGAAAATAAAGACTTAAGCTCTGAACCTTCTTCTTCGCCTTCAGCGATTGTTACAAATGAATTTAATATTGAATTGAATACACCTGAGCTAGTTAACGGTAATAAAGTATTTGGTAAATGTATTGCATGTCATGGAAAAAGTGGTGCTGGGAATGCTTCATTAAAAGCTCCTCGGATTGGAGGACAGTATGAGTTTTATATTTTAAAGCAATTAAATGACATGAAAAATGGGGCGCGAATTAATGAAACAATGATGCCAATTATTAAGGGTCTGTCTGAACAAGACTTTAAAGATGTTGCCTTATACGCTTCAAAGCTACCTTGGAAATAAATGTCAATTTACTCTTATAAAGAATATTCTCCAGAAATAAGGTCAAAAGTCTATGTCGCTCCTTCGGCAGATATCATTGGACGTGTAATTCTTTTTGATCATGTCTCTATTTGGCATCAGTCTGTAGTTCGAGGAGATGTAAACAGAATTAGCATCGGTGAAAATACAAATGTGCAAGATTTATCTGTTTTGCATGTTACAAAAGATAATCCACTCATTATTGGAAAAAATGTAAGTATCGGTCATTCTGTAACTTTACATGGATGTACAATCTTAGATGGGGCATTGATTGGGATGGGTGCCGTTGTGATGGATGGCGCACTAATTGGTGAATGTTCTGTTGTTGCTGGGGGTTCTGTTGTTCCACCCAATAAAAAATTTCCAGAAAAAAGTATGATAATGGGAAATCCCGCAAGGCTAATCAGACCTTTAACGGACGAAGAAATACAAAATTTTTCCAATCATTTTAAATCTTATTTAAGGTATAAAGACGAATATTTGGATGATTCACTAGTTCGTTTGATTAAATAATAAAAGGGGGAGTTGATCCCCCTTTTTATTTATTCTTCAGCTGGTGACTTATTGTTAAAGAGAGCATTGATAGATTTGCCGTCCATAACACGCACGTGAAGTAATACTCTATCGCTATTTAATTTTTCAGGAACATTAAACTCATAAGAGAAATCGACCATTTTTTTCGGACAGAAATCTCGTACTTGTTTTAGAATTGGAAGTATGGAATAAGAATCAATTCCATTATCAACAATCTCAATTCTATCAAATTCAAAGCAATCACTTGGATTTTGTCCTTTTAGTTCAACCCTTCTGCTTCCTTCATGCTTGATGATTTCACTAACATTTGCATAAATTTTTTCATCGATTGAATTACTGCTTGCTTCACTGATTTTGAAGTCCACATCTTTTTCATAGCGGGAATCTTTGTTTACACTCAATTTATATTTCCCTTGATCAAGTAGTCCGATATTGATTGCTTCAAAGTAAGGGACGATCACATCAGCACATAAAGAGAATCCTCCGATATTTTTAAGGGCCTTTATACCAATATTTATTTTATCTCCATTTATATTGATAGATGCTTTAGGTGCCTTGTAACAAAGATTAGGAAGATAGCCTGATACAAAAACTTCTGCACTGTCATTACTATCAAAGCCTGCAGGGGCAAAGACGTGATCAACCGGGACAGGACTTTCAATTTGTTTAATTGGCTGAGCATTCACTATTCCTGGAATTAAAAGTAATAATCCACAGATTTTTAAGATTGATTTTTTCATATTCCCTCCTTTAGTTATATGATTTGTCATCCTTTATGACTAAGTTATATTCCTCGAAGGTATAAACAAGATTGATCTATCTCAGTTTTTCCAAAGATTGTGTATGTCTCTAAAGCTGAGTTATCTCATGTTTGAGATAGGGTATTTTCTGCTAGTTTGGTGACATGTCAGGAGAATTTTTATGAAAAAACTGATTTATTTTTTTCTAATGATTATACTAACTGCAAGGGCCGAAGAGACCATTACATGTTTTCCAGTAAACGATTTACAATTTTATAAAAATCAAAAATTTTTAAATACAATTGATAAAGAAGAATTTGATTTTTTAATCAAAAAAGTAGAAGTGGCGATGTCACCGATTGTCTATGATGTTTTGAAAAAGAAATTAGTTTTTAATTCTTTTTGGGATAATTCTACAGTAGATGCTAATACAACAAGAGATGAAGATCTAAATCCAGTGGTAAATGTTTATGGTGGATTGGCACGTCATCCACTAATTTCAAGAGATGGTTTTTTACTTCTACTGTGCCATGAAATCGGTCATCATTTAGGTGGAGCACCGAAATCATTTCGAGGACAGACAACGGTTAGGGGATGGTCATCTGCCGAAGGCGAAGCAGACTATTTTGCAGTAACAAAATGCTTGCCTAGAATATTTAATGATGGGAATGATTTGAAAAATGCTTCAATGGATTTAGAGACAATTAACTTAAAAAATGCCATGCTTAAATGTAAGGATGATGTGTGTGCTAGAATTATTTTAGCAGGAAAAAAAGTTAGTGATGTCTTTGCTTCTGTTAAAAAATCAGCAAAATTACCAGAGATAACAAATAAAGACTCTGCAATAGTTGAGAAGACTTATTATCTGCATCCTTCTCCTCAATGTCGATTGGATACATACATTGCAGGAGCAAGGTGTGAAATGAGTTTTGAAATTCTATTCGATAACTTTGATCCAAGAATAGGAGCTTGTAGCGCAAACACAATTGGAGCAAGGCCAGAATGTTGGTTTAAGGAATCAGAATTTTAGAAATCTTTAAGTACAGATTCAGCAGTCAGGGTGAGCTGGTGAATTTTTTCTGCCAGCTCATCTTGGGTTTTTGTAAAGTTTTCTGTTGAAATATTTTTATCCACCCAAATTGGTTCTCCAAAAATAATGACAATTTTAGAAAATGGTTTTGGAAGCTTCATTTTATCCCAACTGTTAAATTGCCAATATGATGAAGATGAACACGTCCAAGGAATAATTGCTGATTCTGTTTGGCGGGCCATTTCAATTGTACCTGGCTTTACTTTATAAATTGGTCCGCGAGGGCCATCAATGGCCATTGTAGCAGGTAAGCCTTTTTTCATTTCTTTGATAACTTCAAGGAGAGCTTCTTTTCCGCCTCTTGAACTGCTACCTCTAGCTGGAACATGGCCAAATGTTTCTGCTGTGTAGGCCATAAAATCGCCGTCTTTAGATTTAGAAATAATCGTTGTAAACCGTGTGTTGATACACCAAGTAAGCATTGGGAACATATTTTGATGCCAAAGTGCTACTATACATGTTTTAAAAGGTGATTTCATGCGTGCATCTTTGAAATGCTCTACGCCGATAATCCGATATCGATAACTATAATGAAAGAAGCGTACAAAAAAATTTAAAAACCAAGCAACAAAAAAAAACTTCATAAATTCCTTTTTAAAAGAAGCATGCTAACATACTATATTATTTTTAGAATTAGGAGAAGTTTTAGTGATCAATGCTTACTGGTGGATTGGCTTTCATGTGTTTGTTTTTTTAATGCTAGCTTTGGATCTTGGAGTTATTAATAAAAAAGATCACGTGATTTCTATTAAGGAATCCTTAGTATGGACATTTGTATGGGTGTTTATTGCTCTTATTTTTAATCTTGGAGTTTATGTCTACATCGGAAAGACAGAGGCATCAGAATTTCTTACTGGTTATGTTCTAGAAAAAAGCCTAAGTGTTGATAATATATTTGTAATGACCGTAATTTTTTCATATTTTAAAGTTGATCCAAAATACCAACATAGAGTTTTGTTTTGGGGGATTCTAGGGGCCCTTGTAATGCGAATTCTTTTTATTTTGGGCGGGATTTCTTTAATTGAACGTTTCCATTTTTTAATTTATTTATTTGGAGGTTTCTTGGCCTATACGGGGATCAAGATGCTATTTAGTGAAGAAAAGGAAGTAGAACCAGAAAAAGACTTCATTTTTAAATTCTGTAAAAAACATTTTAAGATGACTAAAGAGATGCATAAAGAGAAATTCTTTGTAAAAATTAATGGAGAGAGACATATGACTCCATTATTTCTTGTGCTCTTATTAATTGAGTCAACTGATCTGCTCTTTGCACTTGATTCAATTCCTGCGACTTTATCTGTAACAAGAAATTCTTTTATTGCTTATACTTCAAATATTTTTGCAATTTTGGGACTGCGTTCTTTATATTTTGCGTTTTCCGGAGTCGTTTCGTATTTTGTGTATTTAGGCTATGCGTTATCTGCTGTTTTGGTCTTTATTGGAGTCAAAATGTTGATATCTCATTACTACCATATTCCTACTGATTTATCGTTGATCATTGTAATCGGGTTAATTTCAATTTCAATTCTAGCATCCTTAATTTTTAGACCTAAGACCAAATAGGCATTTGTTACTGTCTTTCTTTTGGGATATAAGCTTGTTTATAATGGAGTTCACCTTCTATCTTTTATATGGGGAAATTCAATGAGAACATTTTTACTAATTATACTTTCGATTTTTTCTTTGAATCTTTTTGCCCAAGTAAATTTAGCAATTAAAATTGATAAAACTATTGATAATAAAAAAATTGAAATTAATAAAATTGTAAAAACCGATTTTGATAAGCCCGTTATCATCTCAGATCGTGGCCTAAGTGATAAGCTCATTTTAACCATTAAAAAAATAAAAAATGTTTTTGTGAATGGTTCTAAAATTGAACCGATTCAAATTCAATTAAAAACAAATTCCAAAGAAAAGAAAGATAGTATTGATCAAACAGTAACTTCTTTTTACTCAAATTCTGCTCATTTTAATATTGCGGCCAATGAACATAGTGAAGCAATGTCAGTAGAGCTTCAATTTAATGAAATAAATTAATTGCTTTTAAGAAATTTTCAAACTTATCAAAGATTGTAAAATTTAATCGCTCAATTTTCTTTTTAGAGATTTTTATTGCCCTACAGTTTTCTTCTTTTGCCAGAGTATCAATAAAATCCATTAAGGCCTTGTGGCCACGAATTGATGTTTCGTGAATTTCTTTAATTTCAAGTATTCGCTCTAGGTGTGGGCAGTGAGTAACTAAGTAACTGATGTGACCTAAGCACTTTTCATCTTCGAATACACCGACAAGTTTTGGAGAGTAGGATTCGCTAAAACGATCGTGTTTTAGGACAAACTCATAGAAAGAAAGTGGGTAGTTGTAGTCAATTATTTTATATGCTTTTTCAAAATCTTCTTTGACACTTATTAATCTTATATCCATTCCTATAATTCTAATTCAATTTATAAAAGCTGCAAGCTTTAAAAGCCTGAGTTCATTTATCTAGAATGGTTTGCACTCAAGATAGTTAGAGCTATGTTTAAGTTTTTCTTGGATTTTTTTATTTGAGAGATAAATTTTAAATAAGCGATCTCTATTTTTTAGATAGCTTGATCCAGATTTTTGAACTTTATCAATACATAAGTCACGTCGAAAATCATTATCGATGATTTGTTCATTAACTGCCAAAGCTGAAAACCAATCAGCAAATGATTCAGGCAATTGATCGGCCTGAAGTGGCTCTGGTGGATATTTTGAATTATTGCAGGTCGGATTTTCAATAAAAAATTCATACTCACTTTTAGATATTTTTTTATCTTCGAGCATTTTTTTTATTTTTGAGTCATCACGAGGTGCTGCAAATTCTCGTAAGCATTGACCAACTTTTAAAAATGGCCACTCTAATTTTGAAAATTGATTCCAGCGACAAGAGTCAAATGAATGAGCAATTTCATGGAGCAAAATAACTCTAGTTAAATTCAAATTTTCAATTGGAGCATTGAAGCCAATGTTAATTTCATTTGTTTTTGGATCATACGCAAAAGACCAATCAAAAAATTCGAGAGGAAAATTTTCAAATTTTGAACCACGTAGTTGGGTTGGCCAATAGAATGAAATTGCATTGATCCGTTCGACAAGTGCACTTTTTTGTTCTTTTGAAAAAGGATATTGCACAATTGTATTTATTGCATTTAATTTTTCGATACGAAGTAATTCATTAAGCTCGCTTTTTTTTTGAGGAGGAAAGCGAGCTTTAATTGCTTTATCAAAGTATTTTTCAACAAGTTCATTAATAACTTGTTCATTTTTTGGATAGGTTGCTATGACTAAATTTTTAGAATAGTAGAAGAACCAGCGACGAGCGATTTCTTCACTATCGTTTATTGGATTGAGATTTTCTTTTTTTATCCAATTATATATAAAAGGGCTTTTAGCGGTTATTAATTTTGAAAGAATTGATTCTGATTCTTCTCTAATTTTTGTTTCTTTTGAGAACTCTAAAAAAAAGTTCTCATTTTGTTGCTGGATAATTGGGTTGTCGCCAGTGTTTTTTGGGGTATTTTCACATACCCCAGCATAAATATTTAATCCTAAGACAAAAAGAATTTGAGCTAGCGCCACTCAACACTACCAGAACTCAAGTGATAAAGTGCTTTTTCAATTTTTACATCCCCTGATTCAACGAGTGTTTTTATAATTTCAGATTTTGAAACTAGATCGTTGGCAGTTCCTTCTACGTTTACCCAGCTTTCAGGAATCACATTGTCAGTTGGAGTTAGATCTGTAAAACGTTTAAGGCGTGGGTGTAAGTCTTTTACGAGTTGATTCAACCAGATACTTCCAGCGTCGCCACCTTTTAGGGTTCCAAGAGCGGCCTTTACAGCGCCACAAGACTCATGTCCCATTATTACAATCAAGTTTGATCCTAAATGTGATACTGCATATTCGATTGAGGCCACCGCGCCAAAATCTAACGCTTGCCCAGCAGTTCTAATAATAAAAATTTCACCTAATTTTTGATCAAATACAAGTTCTGGTGGAACACGAGAATCGCTGCAAGATACGACAATCGCATGTGGTTTTTGGCCTTTTGCAAGCCTTGCGCGATCAGCTTGAGTGGCACCATCCCAACGAACTCTTCCAAGAGTATATCTTTTATTACCATTTTTAAGCCAAGTAAGAGACTGCTCAGGTTTTACTGGCCCTTTTTCTCTTTTGTGTTCAGAGTGTTGGCTGGCACTTTGCTTATCATGGCCATCTTTTTTAGGTTCCTCTACAGGTGCAGGTGACGCTTTCTCATGTGCTGCTGCTGGAGCAGCTTCATGGTGAGCTTCATTACCGATAGCAAAATTGATACTAAGAATTGAGATGAAGAGAAATGTTTTTGCTAAACTCATAAAATTCTTCCTTAAAATGTCTTTTTATAAAATTAGTTTTTGTTGGAGGCGTTTATTTTTTCTTTAAATAATTCTCTAATCTTTAGTTCGCTTGATTGAACATCTGCTTGAAAATCATTTCGCATTTTAAATAGATGCATTCTTTGGTCATCGGTTAAGCTGCCTTCCTTGGTAAAGTTAACTACTTTGTTTACTAGCTTGTAATATGAATTGCACTCTTCACCTACTGGTTTGCAATCTACAACTCGAGTAGCCTCTACAGCTTGGGCCATTGTATACATCTTTTTAGGGTCTTTCTCATCTAAGATTTTGTTTATGACCCCATTCATAACAACAACTTGTTTTGAATATTCTGCAATGGTTGGAAGGTTTTTGGTTTCTTCTTTTTTTGTGCAAGAAAAGAAAATTAATGATGAGATAAATATTAAGTTTTTCATAGTAATTCTTATTTTATGCCAAACTTAAAAAAGTGAAAGAAAAAAAAGGCGGAATTTTTCCGCCTTTAATTAATTAACTCTACCTTTAGCATTGCCATTTCCTCCTGCAAGTTTTGGGTTTTTTGATCCGGCATTTGCACTTAAGTTAAACAGACATAAAACAGTCAAGATTAACATTATTTCAAATCGGGATGATCGAGCTCGTTTTTTCGATTTTTCTAAATTTTTAATTTTAGAATTGGTGGCGCTTTGGCTTAGTAAGAAATGAGTTTGATTACCGTACATAAATTCTCCCATAAATAACAAGCAAAATTACTTGATGAAATCTCTAAAGCACGGGGTATGCCAAAATAAAAAAAGATTAAGTAATTAAAATTGTTAAGATGAAGGGGAAGAAATAATTGAGAGGTGTTTTTAAGTGAGAACTAATTGTTCTTAAAAAAGAACAGAGACAAAAATTTTGTCCCTGCTCCAAGTTGATCTTATTCGATAGTAATTTCTTCTGTAGTGCGGTTTTTAAGTAAGATACCAGAAATGTTCATTCCATCAGATAGTGAACAAGTTTGATCAATAAACGTATGAGTATAAACCTCTTCCAGGGTTAAAGGGCACACAATAGAACTTTTAAAATCTTTAAAATAAATTTTATAGCTACAGTTTTCTTTGTTGTAATCTGTAACTAAGCCTATGAATTGAGCTTCGTTATTTTTTCCTTGGCACTCAAAAGCGTTTGATAAAAAAGAAATAGTAAGAAGTACTGCTAAAAATAAAGATTTCATAGATTCTCCCTTGGGTTAATTTGACGGGTTTATATCAAAAAATAACGACTAATAAAAGGAATGAGAGTAAGACCTACAGGCAATTTAAAATAGATTTTCTGGTTAGTTCGCTTTAAAATACCGAAATCACATTTAGGGGAAAGCAATGCTAAAACTCGTATTGTTAGGATTATGTTTTATTTATGGAAATATTGCATTTTCAAGCACCAAAATACTTATTCTGGGCGATTCGCTGGCAGAGGGGCTTGGGGTTCAAGAGACTCAGTCATTTCCAGCAGTTTCACAGAAAATTTTTCGTTTAAAAAATAGAGATATTGAGATTGTTAATGGTGGTATTAGTGGCTCTACAAGTGCAAGTGGAGTAAGTCGACTGAAGTGGCATCTCCAGGATAGATTTGATCTAGTCATTTTAGAACTTGGGGCAAATGATGGATTGCGTGGGATTAAAATAGACGAAACTGAAAAGAACTTGGTAAGCGCCGTAGAGTTTTTAAAGTCAAAAAAAATTAAAACATTGATGTTGGGAATTTTACTCCCCCCCAATTATGGCAAGGAGTATACTCAAAAATTTAAAAAAATGTATGAAGGAATTTCAAAGAAAAATAAAATACCGCTTTATCCTTTTATTTTAGAAGGGGTCGCAGGAAATAAAGAACTAAATCAAGATGATGGAATTCATCCAAACGCAAAAGGGCATGAAATAATTGCGAAGAATTTAGTCAAATTCATCGAGCAAAATATATGAGAATAGAAATTAAAAATTTATCTAAAGACTATTTTGAACAAAGTCGCAAAATTTCTATTTTAAACGATGTAAGTTTAACTTTTAATGAGTCAGAAATTGTTGCTATCCTTGGAAAATCAGGAAGTGGAAAAACAACCTTACTTTCTATGCTTGCAGGAATTGAAAGACCATCAAGTGGCAGCATCGTAGTTAACGGAGTAGAGATAACACGATTATCTGAGGATGAATTATGCGAATGGCGAGGGAAAAATATTGGAATAGTTTTTCAGCAATTTTTTCTCGTTGGCCATCTCACTGCGCTTGAAAATGTTAACCTTGGAATGGAAATTAGCCACAACTCAAATCTAGATAAAGCATGCGAGTGGCTCTCATTAGTTCAACTTTCCGATCGGATGAATCATTTTCCAATGATGTTATCTGGAGGAGAGCAACAAAGGGTTGCAATCGCACGTGCTTTGGCCTCTAATCCTTCAGTAATATTGGCCGATGAACCAAGTGGAAATCTAGATTCAGAAACTGGAAATATTGTCATGGATCTCTTGTTTAAGATAGTGAAGGAAAAAAAGCTTTCACTTATTTTAGTTACCCATGATGAAGAGCTTGCAAAGCGTGCAGATCGAGTGGTGCGAATAAGCCAAGGGAAATGCATTTGAAGTATATTAAGTATTATTTTCAATCAAACAAATGGTTTCTTTTTGTATTTATACTTTGCTTGTCTGCTGGGCTTGTCGGAATTTCGTTAGTTGAAGCATTTAAGGCGGGAGTAGAAAAACGAGTAAGTGCAAATGCTAAAAACTTTATTGCTTCTGATCTGTCAATAAGCTCTAGGTTTAATTTCTCAAAAAATGTTGAAGAGAAAATTAATAACTATGTTTATGATCAACAATTCATAACTGCCAAGTGGGTTGAGACGTATACGCTTTCAAGTTCAAAAAGTTCATCGAGACTTTCAAATATTAACTTTGTGTCGAAAAATTTTCCATTTTATGGAAATCTTTACGAAGAGAATAAACGACCACTTTTAACAATTGATTGGGATCTTTTGCATCAAAAACAAGTTGCATATATAAGCAATGACATCGCACAAATTCTCAATGTTTCGATAGGTGAGAGTTTGAAAATTGGTGAGACTGATTTTTTAATCGGAAAAATTTTTTTTACCGATGACTTTACTTCATTTCGCGGTTTTAATCTTGCACCAAAAATCTTTGTCTCTGCAAATTTTTTAGAAAAGACTAAACTTATGCAGTTTGGATCAACTGGAACATTTTCTATTTTAATCAAAGCAAATGAGGCCAGTGAAGACTCAATTAGAAAAATCAAGTCTGATTTGCTGAAGTTAACCAATGATTCGAGTATAAAAATAAAAGGTCCCAAGGAAGCTAGTGAGCAAATTGCACGCTCTCTTAATTATCTTTCAGACTTTTTAGGGCTAATCACTCTATTGAGTTATTTGTTGTGTTTAATTGGTGTTTATTATTTTTCACACAGATTTTTATCACAATCACAGAAGCTAACTTTGCTTTTTAAGGTTTTGGGGCTAAAGACCAAAGAAATCTTTACATCTCTCTCTTTATATTTTCTTGGATTAGTGTTTATTTCAACGATTATTTCGCTATCATTAATCTATTTAGCTAAAATTCCTTTAGAGAATTTTTTAGTATTAAAAACTGGTGAAAAATTATTTATCGACATTAGTTTGAAAGTGGTTTTGAAGATGCTTTCTTTTTCTGTCATCACAACCTTATTAATGCTTATGCCGATTATTCGAGCGGCGGTTAAGATAGATGCCGGATTAATTTTTAAAAGTTTTCCATATGAACTAAGAAAAATACCTTGGCAATATTTTGTGCCGCTTAATTTGGTTATTTGTCTTTATTCTATTTATATATCAAGTTCATTTAAAGTCGGATTAGGTTTTATCGGTGCAATTTTTTTAATAATTTTTTTTACCGCCCTGATTTTTTGGGTTTTGTATAGATCTGCTGAAATAGATTTTATTAAACGAAGATTTATTCTTAAGCATGCATTTTTATCTTTATTTCGCCATTATCAATCATCATACACTGTTTTTTTAAGCTTAAGTTTAGCACTAACCCTTGTTGTCTTTGTGTTGCAACTAGAAAAAACGATTCAAAATGAATTCGAGTTTGCGAAGAATGAAAAACATCCAGATCTTTTTATGTTTGATCTACAAGATTATCAGGCACAAGATTTTGTAAAAAAAGCACAGGAGATGGGGATTATTTTAAAAAGCTTCTCTCCTATGGTTCGGGCCAGATTAGTTTCGATTAATGAAAAAGAAATTCAGAATGCATCAGAAGAGAATCAAGATCAATTTAAAACACGAGAAAGTGAGAATGAAGAACGCTTTAGGAATAGAGGTGTAAATTTAAGCTATCGGCCAAACCTTTCACCATCTGAATCAATAATCAAAGGAAAGTATTTCACTGACGAGTGTCCAAGTCATTCACAGATTTGCGAAGTATCCTTAGAAGAGTCGTATGCGAATAGACTATCAGTTAAAATTGGAGACATGCTTACTTTTGAAATTAGTGGTATTAAGGTAAAAACTAAAATCACAAGCATTAGAAAAATTCGTTGGACCAGTTTTGAGCCTAATTTTTTTGTGTTATTTCAACCTGGATTTATTAAAGATGCTCCTAAAACATATATTTCTGGAATTAAGCTTAAGAATGGCGAAGCGATTTCATTTGTTTACAAAAATATTAGTAGTCAATTTTCTAATGTCTCTTTGATCGAAGTAAAAGAAACAATTTTAAAAATGAAGAAAATATTTGAACTTATTTCATTTTCAATTATTTCAATTTCTGCAATGGCATTATTCGTAGCTTTTATTGTCGTTATTGCTATAGCAATAAATCATTTAGATCTTAAGCAGAGTGAGATGAGGCTAATGTATTTGATGGGCCTTAAGAGAAAACTTCGTCTATCGCTTTTTTTTACTGAGCCTGTCTTTCTTTATATGTTTAGTTTTCTAGCATCGTTTATATTTGGAACTTATCTAACTTCATTTGTTTCAAGTTTTGGATTTGGAGTAGAGGTTGATTTTAACTTAAGAAGAATATTTTGGGTTGGGAGTTTACTTTTTACAATTATTTTAATTATTATATTTTTAAAAATTCAGACTCTTGTAAATCGATCTGAATCAAAATCATTAGAGATGTAAATTAAAAGGATTGGGAAATGAATGAGGGAATTAGCTTTGAAGTAAAATGTGGTGTTGTAATAGCATTATTTGCGGCCTTAATGTCTATATCTGATTTGTTTGCTGGGAAATATGGTGATGATGAAATTCTTTTAACCAATGAAAAAGCTTCTGCTTATCTTTGGTATCAATCAAAAAGTATTAAAGAAACTTTAATTGAAGGCCAAAGCGATTTATTAAAAACTTTAAAAAAAAATAATGCATTTAATTCATCTCTTTTAAAAGGGATTGATGAGCAAATTTTAGTTTTAGATTCTAAAGTGAGCAAGTATGAAAGAGAAAAAAAAGAAATTTTACTTGGTTCAAAAGGTGTAGGGCGGGATAATTGGGCACAAGAAGTGGATGGTAAGTTGGGCGCCGTTCATGGTGCAAAAGAATTTGAAGCAGAGATATCTAATTTATCATCGGCAGGTGATTTTTTTGATTATGCTAGTCTATTTTATCAAATTTCGCTGGTAATGGGGGCCATTAGTCTTGTAATGAAAAATGAAAAAATTCAAAATAGTTTTTTTGCTTCAATGATTTTTTTAGGCTGTATTGCGGTTATTTTTTCCATCCGAGCTTTGTCAGTTGTTCTCTAAAATATTGAATCAATCGAGGAAAAAAGATCATTAATAAAATGATAATAATAGTGGTGATAACACCACTATCACCAATAATTTGATTAAGCCATAGTGTAGACATCATTATAACGCCAAAGTAGAGCATATCTCCGGCGATAGCGATCATCCATCCAGTGAGAAAACCATGCCCTGCAATTACGGCGACAGTTCGTCCTGTCATTGGATCGACTCCAAAAGCAACGGCCACGAGAGATAGTGGGCCGGTATTTGTCCCTAATTTTTGAGTGGTCAATTCAATTGATTGCTTGAATAAGTGCCCCATTTTGACAACGGTTTCATTTTTTCTACCAAAGTGAATCACTAACTTTAATAGTGGCTCAAATGTAATTGCAAGCAAGAGATCAGAAATAAAATAAAGCACAGTTGTGATAGGCCATGCAATTTTTAACGATTTTGCCATTAATACTCCGGCAGGTATTCCCCCTCCAAATGGTATGATAAAAAGAGAGAGCACTTTCCAGTAATCTGTATATAAGTTTTCAAACATGGTGAAATCCTAATAAATGGCCAACCAGGTGCGGCGCGCAGGGCAATAATACGCACTAGACGACAAGTGAATTCGCAGTTCATAATAGATAGAATATCTTAGTTTTAGAGCTTAAGAAATGGGAGTTGTAGTTGTGAAGTATTTTTTTCTAATTATTTTTACTGTTTTTTACTCTCAACCAACTCTCGCTTATTTAGGTTTTCTTACGTGTAAAAATGAGCAAGTTTCAAACTATAAAGAGCTTTGTAACGAAAGTTCATACTGTCATGGAATCGATGCTGCAAATATTGGGCAGTTTGATTTAAAAGATTTCAAAAAAAATAATTGCATAGAGAAAAAAACTAATGCATGCATGTGCCTTACTTTTTTAGGTTTTAAGACTCATGGTCAATTTGAAGAGTTTGGCCTCTATGGGAATTTTTGTGGTTGGAAAAATGCTGCCAAAGATTCTTCAGGGCAGCCTGTTGATTGGAAAAATAAAATCGAAGCGATGCGTGCAATGATTGAACTTGAATCAATTGATTCAATTGATGAAGGATGTAAAATTCACGATCTCGAATATCTTGTTAATAAGGTTAGTGTATGTAACGCTGATCGAACTTTGATAAAGCGATTATTTTCCCTTGCTCTAGACTCAGGTAATGGTATGAGTTTTGAGAAGCGTGAAATGGCACTTGTCCTCGCTCTGGCAATGAAAAAAAACAATTTAACCTGTCATTTTTTTAACTTGTTTAGAAAGTAGTTAGCCTCTAATCATAAGAAAAATTTGCCCAATTAAAATAGTACAGAATTCTTATGCTAAAATATTATTAGCTTTTTGCTATTAAATTGGTGTCTAAATGAAAACTTTTTTTTTATGCCTCTGCATTTTAGTTAGTTGGGTTACCTATGGCTCAGCTAAAGTTTGTATAAAAAATGGGACTATCGAGGTAAGTTCAGAGTTAAAGTTTTATGGAAATAAAAACAAGTTAGGCCCTGCCTGCGCAGAAGAAATATCCCGTATGTTTAATGAGCCAACTGGTCAGATTGCTATTGCTGGAAAAAAATTTAAAGTGAAATTTAAAATTAGCTACCAGTTAATCACTGAAAAAGAAGCTTTCGGTTCTTCAAGTATTAATACGCGGCCAGAAAATAATTATATTCGAATAGAGGATAAGGCCTACAATGAAGAATTTGGCCGCTCAAATAATGAAATTGGTCAAAATTGTGGCTTTTACGGTGAAGCTGATGGGCTTGGTAAAACTACGACTTGTGCACATGAATATGCCCATGGCCTTGGACTAACTCACTATAATAGTCGTCCAGAAAATAAAAATAAACCGTTACATGGAAAAGATCTAAGAGGAAAAGGGCGTCCCGGAATAATGGCCGCGAGAGGATTTTTGGTTGATCCTGATTACCAGTATGATCCGAAAAGTAAGGCAGGTGCTAAAAATGGAACTATCAATCCAAGTACTCGCAAGGTTTTATGGCAAGATATGCTGGATTTAAAACTTGAATCGCTTAATTATGATGAGCATGGATGTGCATATTTAGGTCGAGCAACAAATACTACCTATCAAGGAGATGGCTCGACACTTTGGCAAGGGTGGCGTGCACCAATTGAAGCAATGAAATATCTTTTAAGTGACAAGATAGGGAATCCTCCAACGATGTGCAAAGCTAGTCAATAGTGTAGTAAATATTTTGAAAAGGAAAAATTATGAGTAAGTTTTTTTATTTTATCTTCTTATCACTCATGCTCATTATAAGTGCTATGGGACAAGTTGTTTCTGAGAAAGAGCTACAACTTATACAAGATAAAGTAGATGAAGAATTGAAAAAAAAGGACATCTCAGATGACAAAAAATTACTTATCCAAATAACAGCTGCAAAAGAGGCATTTCAGTTTCATTTTTATGATGTAGCTGATCGATATTATCAGATGGCGATAGATAATAAATCAAATGAGAATAAAACCGAAGCTTATATTAACAGACTAGCTATTTCTATAAAAGACAGGAAACAAGATAAGATTAAGGTTCAGTTTAATGAGTTAAAAACCTACTTAACCAAGAATCCAAATTATAAGACTAAAGAAATAGAATATTATATAAAAACTCTAGATGCTGCTTTTTCACATAATGAATCTCCTGAGAATATTCCTGGCTTCTATGGGATGTATGCTACGGAAGCGCAATTTAAAAATTTAATAGCTGATAAAAAATATGAAAAAGCATTAGCATTCGTTAATCCAAATGGACTTACAAAATCAAGTGATAGCTTCAATATAATTTCATATGATATTCTAAATGTTCTGGTAAATAAAAAAAATGTGAAAAATCTATATTGCTCTGATGAGCTAAAAAAATACCCCGATGCTTATGCCTATAGTACATTATTATGCCATTTGCTTTCAGATTATATGAAAGGTGGAAAAATGCAAAAAGCTAATTTAGTACGAGCGGAAAAGTACTTTAAATCAAACAGTGCTGAAGTTAAATTCCTATTTGATGCAGTTAAGGAGATTAAATAATGAAAAGTTTATTTTTACTTTTAGTAGTTTTAATTTTTAGTACTGCATGTGATTCTCAAATTGGGACAGCGATTAGCACTGCTGCAACTAATATTATAACAGGTAAAGCATTTTTTTCAGGAGGCGATAGTGCCTATGAAAAGCTTAAGTCTCAAAATGAAATTAATCCTTATAATTCTAGGTTGGATGGTTGCCAAGTGCCAGATAAGAGTTCTTCATTGATCCCGACAATCTCAAAAATTAAGGATAAAATGTGTACATGTCAGACTTGGGGAACTTGTGATGCACTTTCTTGTAACTGTAAAACATTATGTCCAAATAATTTTAGTATTTTGAATAGGGCCGGAACCGCGAAAGATGAGAGTGAGGCCAGTTCATTATCATTTACCAATGGAGACCAGGCCTTTTATAACAAAGATCCAAACTATGCAGGTTACTGTTGGGGGCATGCAGTTGTAACTCAAAGATTTAATAGGCTTGCAAAATTTGATGGTGAGTCCCCTAAGCTGTATCAAGGAAGGGAGAATGACGAAAAAAGAAGAGATTATTATAAATCTGTAATTAAAAAAGTTAATAAAAATGAACCAGTGGATATTGTTGGTTATAAAAATTTAAATGATTTTTCATCAAACCCAGAAGTAAGGGAATTACTTCAGGAATCTGTTAAAGACAATTGGGCCGAAAATGCAATGACTGTTCAAGGCCTTAAGATGATTGCTACATCTGAGACACAAGGAACAGATTATTATAATAATTTGTTTGATGACATTGAATATAGACTCAATAATTTTCAACAACCTACAATTGTTTTCAATGAGAAAGGCAATGCAGTTTACTCTCATGCTGTATTGGTGAGCTCTTATGGGAAAAATAGTAAAGGGGAGAGGTATTTATGCTTACGGGACAATAATCATGTCGCCTCTGAGACAATGAATTGCCGAAAGAAAATGATTTTAAGACAGGATGGCTCAATTTATTATGAGGGATGGTATTCTGAAATTGGTAGAGTCGTTTTAGCAAATTCAGAAAATTCAAATACCGTTGAACAAGTTAAAAACCTTAGATCAAAGTGTTTAACTGATAAAAATTGCTCAGTTGAATAATAAGGTGATGATGTAATAGAAAGATAGATTTTTATCGGTTGATAAAAATAATAAACCGAGGCATATTGGAAATAGGGAGAACCCATGTATTATAGTTCTAAGTCACAAACATTGAAAAATTCTATCACAATCGATTCTGTCGATTGTATGTATTTATTTAATGTGATTGGGGCAAGTTCATAAAATAAATCACAAAATAAAAAAAAATTAAAGCCCCGATTTTCGGGGCTTTTTTTTTATATGGAGGAGCGATGGAGAATGTAACAGAATTAAGAGGTATCATTTTTAAAATAAAAGTGCTTAAAGACTTCAATTTCATTTTAATTGATTGTGATCAAGGGATTGTACAGTCTATTTATAATGGACTTTTACCAGAAAATATAAAGGAGCAGTCGAGCGTAATTCTTAAGGGAGGTTTTACTAAGGCGAATATTAAAGATGAGTTTGTCTCTTTAAAATCAGAAGAGTTTGTTGTTAATGAAATAACGATGCTTTCTACTCCTTTTGAAACTATGCCTTTTGATATTACAAAGAAGGAGTTGAATATTAACAACGACGTTCTTTTTGATTTAAGAGCAATTAGTCTACGGCATCCAAAAATAAAAGCCGTCTTTAAAATACAAGAAGGAATTGTGAGAGCATTTAGAGATTTTTTTTACTCTAAAGGATTTTCAGAAATTCGAACTCCAAAAATTGTTAAAAGTGGAGCAGAGGGCGGCGCAAATATTTTTGAACTTAACTATTTTGGTGAAAAAGCTTACTTAACTCAGAGTCCACAATTCTATAAGGAATTTTTAACAGGTGTTTTTCAAAGCGTATTTGAAGTCGGGCCAGTGTTTAGAGCGGAAAAACACAATACGAGTAGGCACTTAAATGAGTATACTTCGATGGATATTGAATTTAGTCCACTTCAATCATTTGAGGAAATTATGAATTTAGAAGAGGAACTTCTAAATTCGATAATGGCATTTTTAAAAGAAAAATATGCACGAGAACTTGAATTATTAAAAATAGGCTTACCTGTGATTAATAAAATACCTAGGATTAAATTTAAAGAAGCAAAAAAATTACTATTAGATGTTTATCAAATAAATGAAGAGGATGATGACCTTTCTCCTTTGGAGGAATTAAAACTTTGTGAGTATATAAAAGATAAATTTCAATCTGAATTTGTTTTTGTAACTCATTACCCTGAAAAAAAGAGACCTTTTTACGCAATGAACTCTTTGGAAGAGGCGATGATGACTGATAGTTTTGACCTTTTATTTAGAGGAGTTGAAATAACAACCGGTGGACAACGAATTCATAATTATGAGGATATAATAGAGAAAATGAAAAAGAGAGGCATGTCCCCTTCAGATTTTGATTTTTTTACAACTGCACATCGGTATGGACTTCCACCACACGGTGGATTTGGAATGGGACTAGAAAGATTAACTCAGAAATTAGTTGGTTTAAATAATGTTAAAGAAGCGACGATGTTTCCAAGAGATATAAGTCGTTTAACCCCGTGAGGAATTTATGCAATTTGAAGACATAATTAGACAATCAAAAAAAGGAAAAACAATCATCTTTAAAATGTTAAAAAAGGAAGATGCAAAAATTGTAATTGAAACAATGGCCAAAGTTGCAGAAACATCACCTTATATTTTACGGTCGGCCCAAGACTTCAGAAATACATCAATCGAAGATGAAGAAAAATGGATTGAGAACCACAATAGAAATGAGCGCGGTGGTGTTATTGGGGCATTTTTTGAAAATGAATTAATTGGAATTTTAGATTTTGGTTCATATAAAAATGAAAAAATGAAGCACAGGGCCCTTCTTGGAATTTCACTTCATAACAACTTTAGAGGAGAAGGAATTGGGGAGTTGTTTTTTGAAGTATTATTTACCTTAGCAAGAAAAATTCCAAATCTTGATGGGCTTGAGTTGTCTGTAATGAGTGACAATCTGATTGCAAGAAAACTTTACAAAAAAGTTGGATTTATTGAGATTGGAAATAATCCAAAAGCTTTCAGGCAATCAGACGGGACATATGTTGATGATGTTAAAATGTTGCGCCTATTTTGATATAAAAAGATAATTTAGCTTAACTCTGAGTCTGAACTAAATTTCATTAGCTAATTTGGTTAATATTTTTAGTTCAGATGCAGTAAACTTATTATCGTTAGATGTTTCAATCTGATTAAAAAAACGAACAAGTTCAGGGCAGAGCTTTAATGCTTTTGAGCTTAGATGAAATTCAAACCCTCTTAAATCACCTGTAACATTTTTTCGGTTGATAAGCTTTCTTTCTTCTAAAAATGAAGTGCAATGACTTATGTTACCTTTGGTTGATGGGATAATCGTTGATAAAACATTGGCCCGAATACATTTTTCAGGCTCAAAAAAGATGGCCAGAAGAATGAGGGCATGATTTAAGTTCAGGCCAAATTCACTAAGTCCATGGTTAAGTTCTTTTTGTAGGCGAACTCCATTTGTTACGATTGAAATAACAGCGCTTTCTTTAATGAATTTTTCAAGTTTAGGCTTTTTCATAGTTTAGTATTAAACAATTTAAAACTAAACTAGAGTAGAAAATAGTCTTTTGCAATTGTGTTTTTCTAAAAAAATATCTACTTCTTATTAAAAGGAGTTTTTATGCAAACATCAAAAGCTTATGTCGTTTCTCACCTGAATTTGTTTCCCAATAGATTGATTGGATTTATGGCCGTTATTTTTGGAGGTGTAGCGATGCTATCATTATTAGCACAATTAAAAATTAATCTTCCATGGACTCCAGTTCCAATTACTGGGCAAACCTTTGGAGTATCTTTGCTTTCACTTTTATGGGGAAGTCGTTTGTCTGTAATAACCTTCTTAAGCTACTTAGCATTAGGATTTTTAGGTGCACCAATTTTTGCAGGAGGAGCTTATGGCCTAAATTTTGGCCCAACGGTTGGTTATTTAGTAGGAATGCTAATTGCCTCTTGGGGAGTAGGAAAATTAAGCGATCAAGGATGGGGCCAGAGTTTTTTATCGGCATTACTTGCGACTTATATTGGCAGTTTGATCATTTTTTCATTTGGAATTTTTGGGTTATCTTTCTTTATTCCAATTAAAGGACTTTGGGTTTCTGGTGTACTGCCTTTTTTGCCAGGAGATTTTATTAAAAATTTACTGGCAGCGTGGAGTGTAAGTCGACTATCGCGTAAAAAATAGTTTTATTAAGTCATTGCACTAATTCATTAATAACTCTAAGACCACTTATAAAAAAAAACTTTGGGCTAAAACGGGCTTTGATATTTTTCACTCCTTGCGGAGATCGATACTAGAATGGGGTGGCATTTACTGGTGGAGACAAACGGATACAAATTTAAATTTTTCTCACATAAAAAAGGGAGGATTTCTCCTCCCCAAAAGCCTTAAAGATTCATCTTTAGCAATTCTAAAATTATTGCTAGTAACTTTAGAATTAAGATAACAATCTCTAACGTTTTTAATGCTTTGAGCATCCTTGCCTCCGTTGTCGCCTTCATTAGCGTCAGGAGCTCTCGGCTTGAAAAAAATTCTATTTATGATAAAATTAACTATCCCTAAAAGCCCGGTTTGCTAGACCGTTTAGAGATTTTTAATGCTTTGAAACCCCCTCTTATCATGAGGGGTTTTTTATTGGTGCTGTTTTATATTTTTTTAAATAGAATTTTTCCGATTTGAAATGCGAAAAAATTCTGATCTGAACTAGCCATTTAATCATTCGGTATAAATTTACATAAATTCAAAAGAATTACATGCTTTTGAAAAGTATTGGAGAAAAAATGTGGAATCAAATATTACTTTTGAAGACGTAAATATAGACCGGCCTTCTCGGGGCCTTTTTATTTTCAGAATTTCACTTTGAATTTTGGACAAAAAAAAGCCCGTTGGGTTAAAACGGGCTTTGATATATTTCACTCCTTGCGGAGATCGATACGTAAATGGGGTGGATTTGTTGACGAGTTTATAACTAGAACTTGTAAATACTTGGATTGACATATAAAAAGTTTGATTTCAAGTGTTGGTTTCAATTATTTTTGATTTATTTTTAGATTCTATTGCTTTATAACTCTATAAACTTAACAATGAACAATTTTGGAGAAATTATGAAAAATCTAATTATTGGAATATTTTTAATATCATCTAATGTATATGCTAGAACGATTACTTGTAGTTCTGAATTTTATCCGCAAGCAGTTGCTTTAACGATTCAAGAAAATCAATCTGGTAAAGCAGAGGTAGTGACACAGGTTGAGACTATTAAAGATATGAGTGGTCCAAAAGATATTATAACGAAAAAAGAAACGGGATTATTTGGCGGAAAAAACAGTGTTGGTAAAGACAGAAAACCATTTTATTTTAATCTAACTTCAAAAGATTTTAGCACAGATTCTTTTAAAGAGGTGAGAGAAAAATTAAAGCCGTTGCCTCAGTTCGAAAAGGGTGTATTAACGGTTATTACAAATTTTGGAAATACGACTGGAAAAAATGCAGGAGATGCAGCTAAGAAAGAATTTCAAATGGGCTCATCTAGTATTAGTTATCTTAGTCTTCTAGATAAAACAGGTAATAGAGTTGTCTCAATAGCATTTCTTGGTTGGTCAGGTTATTTTAACAATTGCAAATAGTGATAGGAGTTAAAGATGATGAATTATGTGGTTGTATTTTTATTAAGTACTTTTGGAATTTTTCCAGTGATGGCCGCTAATCCTAAATTTTGCGGAAATCTGTTACAGTATCATCCAGATAATTTTAAATATAAAAATGGTGCCCCGGGAGTCATGTGTTTGTATGGCCTTCCAGGAAATAGAGTTGCAACATATGTTGAAGTTTCTAACGAGCATGGAAATTTTAGAGCTTTTGGTTATGGATATAATTCACCAAATTCAAGCTCTAATCAGCTTTCATTTGCATTGGCAGAGATTAGAAATAATCCAAATGATGGAGGTGTGATTGCAGGAGTTACTTCTGGGTTTGGAAACTTATTAAGATGGACAACAAATAATCCAGATGAACTTTTTTCGTCTTTCGTGCTTGAAAATGGTGGTTCAGTTATTGGATTATGGAATAGAACTTCTCCTAGTTCTATGGGATTTGATTATGTTACCGATAAGTTAAAACATTATCCCCAGTCATCTCCATTTATTTCTATGGTAAATGGGCAATGGGTTCTAGGAAAATGCAATACGAATCATCCCAAAGTTCGAGTTTATACAACAATACTTCCTGATCGTTTAGTAAAAAGATGTGTGCTTGAAGAGAATAGAAAGGTTCTTGCATGGATTGCTTTTGGGCATGTTCAAAATAAACCTTTTGTAGAACTCGGAGGTGGAAATGAGCAAGATGTTTTTGGGAATAGGGGCTATCGTGCTGGAAAAATTTGTGTACAACAAGGTTTAGAATGTAATGAAGTTTCTTCTATACAAAATATTCAATTTTTTACTGAACCTAATGGGCAAGAAAAATATACTGTTACTTATGTCAATGGCTCTAGAGAAGACTGGTTGTATAATATAGATATCTAATCGAAGAAAAAGAGAGCAAGGAATGCTTGCTCTCTTTTCTTCTTAAACTTAATAAAATAATTTTTTGATGATGATTTGCTGACTTTGTGGATTTATCGGTTCATTTGGTGATTTTACCGTAGGAAAATATCCATAAGACGTATTGAGCCCTTCGTCTGTTAAAAAACTAAATACAGGTGAGTAATCTTGATTTATTAATAAAATAGTTTCAATGGGTTTAACTTTTTGCTCCGAAGGAGAATAGGTCTGAGCTTTAAGGCTAAATTTATCTTCTGTATCATCAAACCCCCAACCAGAAATTAAGATATCGTTATTCTTTAATTTTTTGAAATCAATAAAATCCGACCAACGTTCACTCTTAATTTTTTCTTTTGAAGAAGAATAAAATGGAGGATCTATGCTGATAAAGCTAAGAGGCTGGGACCAACCAAAGGTTGAGTGAAAAATTCTCCACTTTAATAATGTCTCTGAATTGTAATCTAAATAAGCAAAAGCCAATGAATTTTCTCCAAGGGCCTTGATTTTTATTGGACTATCAAGATCATCTAAAAAATATTGACGTCTATTATAAGAAATATTGTTATTTGAATTTACAGTAAAAGTAGTTAAGGAACTTACTTTGTTGTCTGCTGTTGTATGAATAGATGTTAATACGTAGAAAGAGCCAGATATCACGTCGATATCTGCTTCAATTTTGCAATTTGTTTCAGCAGCTTGGATCTTATTCCAAATATGTAAATTATTTCCGAAGCTGCAATTTCCATCATGCGGGCAAATTAAGACATTGGCCCCAAAGTTATGGGGTTGAATAAAAAATGTTTTATTTCTGATGGTATCCTTTAAAATTTTTGAAACCTGCTGATGGAATGGAAAAGATGGTGCAGCACCATTGTTGATATTTTGAGTTTCTTGAACGACAGCGGCCATCGTATTGTTACCTGGTATTAATTCTATTCTTCTTAAAACAGGGTAAAATTCAAAGTTTTTCGGGTCAGTTTGTAATTTTCTTTGAGTCAATATTCTTAAAGATTCAGGTCTTGATAAAATTGCAACTTCTACGTGATATAAATACTCAGTGTTAAGAACATTTGTAGAAAGAACCCATGGTCCAAATTGACCATTAGGAAGTTTCTTTTGAAGTGCAAAGACTAAACCATTTCGATCCTCTCTAGGTTGTACAGCTACAGCGGATCCATCTTCCATTACATCAATTGAAGGGCTACCATCGCTTAAGTCATCCGCCCATTCCATATATTTTGCAAAAACAACTTCTTCATTTAGGGTTATTCCATCATGTATTCGTGAACATACAAATTGATTTAAGGTATTCTTAGCACAATGTAAGCTGTTTTCTTTAGCCTTTCCATATCTTAGAACTTTATTCTTATATGAAAGCGAAGTGATATGTCTCATTGATGGGTTGATGTTAGTTGTATTTGATTGAAAAATGTCTGCCTTAGAATTAATTGATATCAAAAAAACAGCAATAGAAGCTAATTTTAAAAACATAGAAACCTCATCTTAATAATGATTTTTAATTTTTCATTAGTTATAAAAAAAGGGAAACACTTTCAATTAATTTTTGTATTTATTGAATTTTTTACATTTAAATATTGGGGGTCTCCCTCTTTAGTAGTGGGGAGCAATATTTCTAAAGTATTTTGATCAAGAA
>CAZOXW010000022.1:0-48312 GCA_964583925.1 uncultured Bacteriovorax sp. | reverse complement strand
GAAAATATAAAAGAGCCTAGGCATTGGACTTACTATCAGGTTCCGCCCATTATTAAAATAGGTGGCTGCAGTTAGTAGTCTCTTTAGGCTTCTCACTGATAAAACCCGAAGGTAATATATGAGCTTGCACACCGTGACCAGGGACCGCTCCCGAATATATCTTTGTAGAGCGAACCAGCTTAATGCCAACTCCTAGACCCACTTTTATTATACACGCTGAAATTAAACATCACCATTAAAGAATTTGCCTCTCTTGTGGAATTAAGGGGTTGGCCGTGAAAAACATTAAAATTGTGTATATTCAGGGGCAATCTTGATAGTTATGCTAAAATAATAGAGTAAAGGACTAAAGTTATAAGTTGATCTTCCGACAAGGAATCGTAGTGAAGACTAATAGGGAGGACTATTCCATGAAGACCTTACTGGCATACTTTAAAGATGAAAGTGGTCAGACTTCTACAGAGTATATTTTACTTGTAGCAGTCGTTGCTATGATCATTTTTAAATTTAAATCTAAAATGGATTCTGGGCTTGGCAGTATTACAGATAAAGTATTTACCAATGCCAACGGCCTAGCTGATCAGATTGGAAAAGAGTAAGACTAAATAGTTGACTCTTTTCCAATGGCCACATGTTCTCTGTATTCTTCCTTTCTTTGGAGGATTATAGCTTTTTTTGCCTAGATTGTTCTTTTTCCTGATAAAATAAATCCTAATATTATGAAAAAACCAAAGCGACCAAATGGTCAGGCCTTAATTGAATATCTATTGCTATTTTCTTTTGTGTCTTTTTTGGCCATTGGGATGGTCAAGGGCCTTGGCAAAACACTCACGACTACAGTTGGATATATAGGCTATGAACTCACTGAGCAGTTTACGGTTGGTGTGTGCCCGAAATTATGCTTTTTTAATGGCTATCGAAATCAGGAGAAATAGAGTTGATTTTTCCTATAGTAGTATTTGTTTTTGTTTCAATTCAATTATTAGTTGTCGCTTATGTTGATTTCAAGACACGAATTATTTCAAACATCTGGTTTTTAATTAATTTTTTATTTTTTGGACTTTTGAGCTATGTATTTCCAGAACTCTATTTATGGAAAGTTTCGACGTTCATTTATCCTTTGGCCTTTATTGTCGTCGGATTATTGCTATATATTTTAAAAATAATGGGGGGAGGAGATTCAAAATATTTGTCTTCACTTTTTTTATTAGTTCCATACGGGTTTCATGAAAAAGTATTTTTATACTTATTATACACGACAGTTATTGTCGGGAGCTCTTTACTTTTATTCAACATTATCAAAAATTTTGATAAGATAATAATGCTCTTAAAATTGCAGGATGTAGGTGGTATTAAAAAAATTTTCGGAAAAAAATTTACCTATGCACCGGTAATTTTTATTTCATGGATGTGGTTTGGATGGCAAAATTTTTCATATCTAAAATTTTAAATTCAGAGAAAGGGCAATCGGCTGTTGAATATATTCTTTTAATCGCTGTTATTGCAAGCGTAACTTTTGCAGTAATAAATAATAAAAAATTTAAAGATTTTATGAAAGGTGATAGTGGGTTATTTGCTAGTATGAGAGAGGGAATGATGTATTCTTTTCGCTATGGAAGAGATATTAGGACAGCTGAAAATCCAGAGCAAAGTTTTTCTTTTGAATATAATTCTCCTAATCATGATTTATACATGATTAAAGGTAAAAATGAGACGCATTTTTTCATGGGGCAAGAGGCCTACGGTGAGCAGTAGTAATAAAGGGCAATCAACTATTGAGTTTATAATGACCTTTTCCTTGGTCTTTGCATTCTTTTTTCTTTTTTTGAAAATCTGTATGAATTTTACAGATGGGTACATGATTCATCATGCGACTTATATGGCGAGCAGGGCATATCTCGCGAGTGATGCAGAGAGAGAGTCTCCTGAAAATCGTGATGATGTTGCATTCAAACATGCTCAAATTGTATTTAAAAAATATTTACCAGAAAGCTTAATCACTGGCTTTAGTTCTGAGTTGAAACAAAATTCACCATCAACTGCAAAGTTTACTCCTTTTATTGGGGTGTATATTAATCATTCTACTCCTTTTTCTTTAGGAATTATTGGTGGCAAGGAAGAATTAGATTTGAGATCCGAGTCTTTTTTAGGAAGGGAGCCTAGTCGCGTTGAAGTTTATTTTCAAATATGTCAGGCCATTAAAACATTGACTGGAGCAGGGTGTGATAAACAAACCACCTTGGAAGATAATGGAGCATAAATTGAAAAAAAGAAGTATGCTAGATAGCCGCGGTCAAGCGATATTTGAGTTTATAATCTTCATTCCTTTTTTGGTTTTTTTGTACATGATGTTTTACACCATTGGATCATCAATTAGTGGTTCTATTAACCAACAAAAAGCAGTTAGGGGATATTTTTATTCTCTAGTAAAAAATAATTCCTATATACTATCAAAAAAAGAATTAGATGAACTGCGAGGCCAAGCAATTAAAAAGGCCGGTTTTTTTTCTATTGGATGGGCCGAACGAATCGAAACGCGCAGTCAGTATGCAAATTGTTTCCAGTTTTCATCAATGATAAAAGGAAGCAACGAAGAAGAATGTGATGATTCAAAACGAGAAACTGAAGGTTCATCAATGTTTATTAGAATGTTCACTGCCTATGGAGTGTGTGGTGGTATCTTTATTGATCAGAATGGAGTGTTTAATTATAATCCAATGATTCAGTCTGATGCTTTTGGTTGTTCCTTAACTAAGTAAAATACTCAAGAGTTTCGCAAAGAGAAAAAACTTCCTACCGATTAACTTCGATAAGTTTGATAAAATTAAAATGCTAGTTATTTAAAGAGGTTGTTAATGAATACACGTGCGATGACCCTGGCCTTATTAATTGCAGGATTTGCGATGTTCATGGTTTATACTTATATCGATGAACAAAAAGCAGAGATGGTAAAAAATTACGGTACGCAAACTTCTGTTGTCGTTGCAAAAACAGATGTACAAGAATTGGATCTGATTGATGATTCAAAATTAGAAGTTATAACTGTTCCTAAAAATTTTGTTTCTCCGGGAGCGTTTCAGTCGGTAAAAGAGTTGGAAAATACGATTGCGACTGTTCCAATAATTAAAGGCGAGCAAATTACAAAACCAAGAGTTACTTTTCCTGGAATTAAAACAGGATTATCAAAGCAAGTTGCTGTTGGTAAGCGTGCTGTGGCAATTAATATTACTGAAAAAGATGCAGTTGGAAGGTTAATTAAGCCTGGAGATCGAGTTGATGTCTTGGCCGCAATAGATATTTCTCAAGGGTCAAGAAAAGATTTACAAAAAACGCGCACAATTCTTCAAGACATATTAGTTTTATCAACTGGTATGAGTATGACAAATTCAATTCCAATTTATGGAGTGGAAACTCCAAAAGTTATTCGCACGATGAATTTAAATACATACTCTGCATATAATACAATAACGTTAGAGCTTGATCCTTATGACGTTCAAAAACTTGCCTATGTACAAGCCTATGGAAATGGAACTCTCTCGCTATCGTTAAGGAATAATGCGGACAAAGAAATGCCAAGGTTAAAAGCGACACAAATTTTTGATGTTCTCGGTGAAGAATCTTCTGAAGAAAGACAATTTCTTTCAGATAAATATAGTAAAGAGGGACGTGGTGGTCAATAAAACCCTTATTCTTTTCATCTTGATTTTGGTATCAGTTGGGCTAATGGCACAAGACGAAGGTTCGCGCGATGAGAAGTTAGAAGAAGTTGAAGTGCCAATGAGCATTGAAAAAATTTTAAAGTTAGATTTTGTTCCAAATACTTTAATCAAAATAGCAAATGAATCAATTGTAAATTATCAAGTGTCTCAGCAAAAAAAAGAAATCATGCTTGTTGGACAGAAACCTGGTGATACAACCATGACGGTTCGAGATACCGCTGGAGATGTAAAAAAGCGATATTTAATTAAGGTAACTTCATCTGATCAAACGAAAGTTGTTGGACAGTTAAAAGATCTATTAAAAGATATTGAAGGATTAGAGATCGGAATTAAGGGTGAAAAAGTATATGTCGGTGGACAGATTGCAGTTCCGAGTGACATCGGTCGAGTAAATGTTGTGTTACAGCAGTTTCAAGATGTACTTTTTTTTGTGGAATTGTCTCCGCATACACAGCTAATCATTGCAAAAAAAATGCAAGATGAAATTCAACGGAGCAATTTTAAAGATGTAACTGTAAGGGTTGTCAATGGCCAGTTTTGGATTGAAGGGGTTGTAAATTCCGATGCTGAAATTGCCAGAGTTACTCAAATTGTAGTTTCATTTTTACCGGATACAATTGCCAATCTTGCCAAGAGAACAGATTCAGTTCAAACAATTAAGAAAAATCCTTATGAAATTTTACTTACTGTAAATAGTAAGCCTAAGCCAGAGCCAATACCAAAACTATTTAAAATTACCACTCAGTTTGTAGAATTGACGAAAACTTACGATAAGATTTTTGGATTTGGTTGGATGCCAATCATTGGAAACGGAGCTGGGCAAATTCAAATTGGAAAGTCTGTTGATGGAGGAGTCTCGACACAATCAAATGGAACACTTTCAGCTACAATTTCAAATTTATTTCCTAAACTAAATTCAGCAAAAAGTGCAGGGCATGCAAGAGTTATTCAGTCAGGAATCATTGTCGTCAAAGAAAATATCGAGGGACAAATTAATAAGACTGCAACTCTTCCTTATGTATTAGGATCTGGAGAAACTGCACGAACAGGTTCATCAACGGCAGGACTTAAAATTTCAGTTACGCCCACGATGCTCCAAGAAGAAAAAATTAATTTAAAACTAGGAATCAGTGTAAGTTCAACCCTCAATTCTTCTAATGGGGCAGGGCCGACTACGCTAGAAAATTCCGTCAACACACAAATTGTAGTTAAATCGCAAGAATCGGCGGTTGTTGGTGGAGTCGTTTCTAATAAGCAAGCAACCGATTTTGATAAAGATTCTCCTAATGCTAATGACAAGGTAGAGAACGGAAACCCACTTTTTACTTTTGTAAAATCAAAAAACTATTCAACAAATCGTTCTCAGTTTGTCATTTTCATTACACCAGAAGTAATTGAGTCTGCTTCTACTGGGGTTAGCGAGATAGAGAGAAAATTTAGGAAGAGAGGCCGATAGATGGGACATATAATTTCAATCATCGGAGGAAAAGGAGGCGTCGGTAAGTCGCAAGTTGCTGCTAACTTGGCGTTTGCTTATGCACTAGAGGGAAAAGCAAAAGTATTATTGCTAGATTTTGACCAGAAAGCTTCAGGAGATCAAGACTTCATCACGGGAATGAAGGGCAAGAAAAATATTCGTGAACTTGCAGAGTTTAAAGGTGCAATTGATCCGACTTCGATTCAGCAATTTGTAAATATGAATCAAAATGTTTTTTACATTGGCATGCCAAACGATCCTGTGGCATCTAACGGAATAGAAGTGGATGCTTTAGGGAAAACATTAAAAGCGGTAAGTAATATTTATCCGATTACAATAATCGATGCAGGGAATGAACTAACTCCACTTGCTTTAAAAGCACTTGAGTTTTCAACTTTAATTTTAGTTGTTGTCGTCCCAGATATTTTAGCTCTAAATCAAACAAAAAGATTATATTCAGATTTAACGACACTACTTTTCCCAAAAGATATGATTCAATTTGTAGTTAATCAGGCACAACAGGGACACCCTGTTACCAATGAAGTAATTTCAAAAACTTTGGGTAAACCAGTTTTTTCTGCGATAGCAAAGGATGATCAAAACTGCATTCTTGCGCTTAACCAAAAAAAGCCAGTGATGTTAATAGCCAAGCAAGGTGCGTTTGCGAAGGGAATCATCGATACATTTAGAAAAATACAAGAAAAAAATATTTTAAAAGCACTTGAGGCCTTAAATAAACCGGCCGATATGGGTGCAAAAAAAGATGATAAAAAAGATGATGGCACAAAAAAGGATCCGGGCAAAACTCCATGGATTGAATTGAAGTCGAGAATACATCGCTCACTTGTTGAAGAAATGGATTTAAAAAAGGCAGACGACAATGATCCTAAAGCTCAAATTATTTTAAAAGAGCAAACAAAGAAAGTTATTGTTGATCTTCTTTCAAAAGAAGACACAAAAGGGATATTAAATACTAGAGAAGATATGGCCCAAATTGTGAAAGAAATAATCGATGAGGCCTTGGGCCTTGGGCCGTTAGAAGATTTATTGCGTGATAAATCAGTGTCTGAAGTAATGGTTGTCGGCCCACATAAAATCTATTTTGAACGTAGCGGAAAATTAAATCTATCAGATGTCGTATTTACTAATGACCGGCAAGTCTTAAATGTTATTGAAAGAATTGTTGCGCCAATTGGACGAAGAATTGACGAAAAAACTCCTTATGTGGACGCAAGATTAAAAGATGGGTCGAGAGTTCATGCAATAATTCCACCATCGGCCATCGATGGTTGCTCAATTACAATTAGAAAATTCCCAGAGAAACGCTTAACTTATAAAGATGCAATTAAATTTGGATCAATGACTGAAAGTATGGCCGATTTTTTACGGATTGCAGTTGAGGCCCATCGAAATATTATTGTTTCTGGTGGTACTGGATCAGGGAAGACAACTCTAATTAATATTCTTGGTGGCTTTATTCAATCAAACGAGCGAATAATTACTTGTGAGGATTCGGCAGAATTAAACTTTCCACAAGAGCACATTGTACGTTTGGAAACGCGACCGCCATCACTTGAAGGTGACGGTGCAATCGACATTCGATGTCTTGTTAAGCAAACGCTTCGTATGCGACCCGATAGAATTGTCGTCGGTGAGTGTCGAGGTGGCGAGACATTAGATATGTTACAGGCCATGGGGACAGGGCATGATGGATCTATGACAACTGTCCATTCAAATAATCCACGTGAATGTATCGGTCGACTTGAAACGCTTGTACAATATGCAGGAACGGCACTTTCACCTCGGGCGATAAAAGAAATGATTGCAAGTGCAGTTCATTTAATTATTCAGCAGTCTCGCTTAGAGGATGGCTCTCGAAAAGTTATGTACATTACCGAGATAGGAGGAATGCAAGGGGATACAGTTATTCTTCAGGATATATTTACTTACGTTCAAAAAGAAATTGATAAAAACGGAAAAATTATTGGAGAGTTTCAGGCCTCTGGATTTATTCCAAAGTTTATCGAAGTCCTAGAACGTAAAGGATATAATGTTCCGAGAGGAATTTTTTCAAATCGACCAACCCCAACAACTCAAGCACCGACGCCAACTCCTCCTGCGTCGCCTAGTAATGCACCCAAAGTAAATGCTCAACCAGCACCAGCAGCGACAAATGCTGCTCAAAAACCACCAGTCAAAAAATGAGATTATGTAAATGGATTTTTTAATTAAATTTTTGGATTGGAAGGGAATTATATTTGTAGTAGGTGTTCTTACTTTTATGTATGCCTATAAATATTCAATTAATATTTTTGATTGGATTGAAAGGCAGACTTTAGGAACAAGAACATATGTCATGGAGAAATTAGAATTTTTATTTATTGAAATACCGCAAGAGAAAGTCACTTATGGACTTCTTGCAAGCTCATTGGGAATTGGTATTTTAGTCTTTGTTCTCTTTGGCTTCTTGGTAAGTTGGATACTTGGAATTATTTTAGGGGTTATTGTTGCATTTATTGGATTTAAAATGCCGAGAATTGTAATTGATTTTTTAGTTGAAAGAAGAATTAAGTCTTACCAAGGACAAATGGTAGATGCCTTGCAATTGCTGTCGAACGGAATTAGGGCCGGGCTATCAGTTCCACAGGCACTCGGCATGGTCGTAGATGAAATGCCAGAACCAGTTTCTCAGGAATTTAATATTATTCTCCAGCAAAATAGAATTGGTGTTCCACTGGAAGAATGCTTTGAAAATCTTGCGAATCGAGTCCCCACACAAGATAATGATATGTTCGTCGCTTCTGTGAATATTTTGAGAGAAACAGGGGGGAATCTTGCTGAAACTTTCGATACAATCGTTGATGTTATTCGTGAGCGAGTGCGATTACAGCAAAAGATTGATACATATACTGCTCAAGGAATGTTTCAAGGGATAACAATTGGATTGATGCCTTTTTTACTCGGGTTTGTATATTATTTGCAAGACCCAGCATCAATGATGATGTTATTTACCAAGCCTCTTGGTTGGGTATTACTTTTTATTGCTTTAGCGTTCAATCTTTCCGGATTTTACGTTATAATGAAAATAGTTAAAATAAAAATCTAGTAAGGGATAAAAAACAAGGAACAAGTTTTATGAATTTTAAAAAGAGTCTCATTTTCTTATCAATGCTACCAACACTTGCACTCGGTGGAGTTAATTTAAAAAATGGAAATTTTTATATTACTTACACTGACATTGTTGTACCAGGCGGGGATCATGACCTAGAGATAACCAGAACATACAATTCTAAGTCGACTGAAAATGGATGGTTTGGTTTTGGCTGGGGTTCTGTTTATGAAACAAAGCTTGTCGTTTCTGCTGATGGATCAGTTGTAGTGCAAGAAAATGGTTCTGGAGCACTTACTCGATTTGTTCCAAAAGAATCAATTAATCTTGATGCTGCTGCAAAAAAGATTGTTGAGGCCATGAGAAAAAAAGAACCAATGAGTGATGCTGCTGTCACAGCATTAACAAATAGATTAAAAGGGGATGCGGAACTTCGCCAAGTATATTCAAAAAAATATGGTGTAGAAACGAAACTTCCAGACGGGACAACTCTTTATTCAAATGATCGAGGGATTCAGACGATCGAAAAAGTAAAAGAAGGTTACAAGAGAAGCAATACCGACGGTAAAGCAGATTTTTTTGATAACGAAGGAAAACTTACAAAAATCGCAGATAAAAATGGCTACTCAATCTCTTTTGAATACAAAGGAAATCAATTAAGATTAATCAAAGACTCTCAAGCAAAACAAATTCTATTAGATTGGTATCCAGATGGAAAAATTAAGTCTTCTTATTCTGCCGCAGATAAAAAGACAACAAACTATACTTATGATCAACGTGGAAACTTAATTCAATCTGCTGATGTCGGTGGAAATGTTTATAAGTATGACTATGATTCAAACCATAACTTAACTCAAATTACTTATGTCGATAACTCGAAAATGCAAGTTAAGTACGACAAGTCTTCACTTGCAACTGAAGTGATTGAGAGAAATGGTGATTCAACAAAATATAAGTATGAAAACAATCCAAAAAATCCAGAGTTTCATTATTGGACAACTGTTACAAAGAAATCAGCAGAAGGAGTTGAATCTTCTTCTCGCTATGAATATGAAATTAAGACGAAGCCAGATGGTCAACAGTACACCTATAGAATTGCAACAGAGTTAGATGGAATAAAAACAGAAACAATCTATTCAGAATGTTGTTCATTGCCTCTAAAAATTACTCGTGGAAAAGACGTGACAACTTTTGAATATAATGAAAAAGGACTTTTAACTAAGAAAACATCGACAAAAGGTGAGTATGTTCAACTTGAGTATGATGATAAAATCAATAAAATTACAAAAGTTGTAAACAATGAGGGATGGACTTCTTTTATTTACGATAAAGTAGGAAATTTATCAAAAGCAGTTAATTCTCTAGGTAAATCAGTTTTATTGATCTATGACCGCAACGGAAAAATCACAAGAATGATTGATCAAGAAAAAAATGACGAAAAGACGAGAAGAACACTCAACTTTAAATATAATTCTCTTGGCAAGCCAGTTGAAATCGAGATGGAAAACGTTGGAATTATTAATGTTGCGTATGACAACTATGGGGAAATTAAGAAAGTAGAATCTAAGGCAGGCGCTAAGATGGCATTACAGGTAACACAAGCTTTTCAATCACTTTTATCAATTGTTAAGCCCGCAGGTGTAAACTTAAATATGTAATTGCCGATAAGGATTTGAGGACCGAAAAAAAGGAAGGAGATAGGTATGAAGTTTATAGTAGCAGTATTATTTTCATTTTTGGCATTTAACTCTTTTGCCGCTTGTGAGTTGGGTGATGATAAAAAATGTGAGAGTAAAGCAGAGTGTGATTCTCTAAAAGGGATCTTTAAAGAGGATGTAAAAAAATGCTTCAAGCAGGCTGAGCATGCCACACTGGAAGATTGCAAAATTGCAAACGACGGCAACCGTGATGTTAAGTCTGGAGATAGTGCCGCAGGTAAACCTGCAGATGGAGCGGAAGCTGGTAAAAAATAAGTTAGATATTTTGGGAAATAAACTTATAAAAAAAGACCACCGAAGGGTGGTCTTTTTTTATACTGGATTCTTTATCAAAAAAGTTGGTAGTTGAATAAAAAAAATAGGCCTTTCTCGCTTGTTACGATGAAAATGGAAATCTATCCAAAGAAATTACACCCAAGGGACATTCTAAGTTTAGCTTCTGTCGTGTTGCCGGCATCAAGTCGGGATCTTTATCGTCATATCTTCAAACAAAAATACTGTTTTTTACATCTAATGAACTGTAATCACATGAGAGCATCTGGTTTCAATTGGCCGTGGCAAAAATTTTAGAAAATTTTTTCTCATTTATACTGTTTTTAATTTATACACTTTCAATTTCACCTGTCTAAATCTTTAACAATATATTTCTATACTAACGCCTTATCAATATCTTGAGCTTGGCATAAGTCCTGCACTATCTAAATTAAACATGATTTAGGGGGTATCTATGAAAGCATTACTAATAACTACTATCGTATTTTTTTCATTAAAAGCTTTTTCATCTGAAGTTGGTGAGGATAAAAAAGGTGAGTGTAAATTCTCTAATCAATCGGCCAAGAGAGAAGCAAAAGTTATCGTTGAACCAAATAGTGAAGCTGTAAAAAAAGAAGAAAGTGTTGCCGTTAAAAAGTAATTTATAGATTTTCTAATAATAAAGAAAGGCCCTGATGTATCATTCCAGGGCCTTTTTTTGTATAAAGTTTATACAGGCCGTAGTTTTTATAGGCAAAAGTGGATGGTAAGTTCTTTAAATAACAAAGTAAAAAAATGGCACACTCCTTGCTCTATAAATAGTAACAACAAACAAGGGGAATTTTATGAAACTTTTAACATTAGCAATCTTTCTTATAAGTACAAATGTTTTTTCTGCAGAAGTTGGTGAAGACAAAAAAGGTGAATGTAAATTTTCAAACCAATCTGCAAAAAGAGAAGCGAAAGTTGTATTGCAGACAAGTCAAGAAGAAGTTAAAAAAGATGAATCTCAAGCAGTAAAAAAATAACTTAGTATATAATTTCGCCCAATAAAAAACCCACCGAATGGTGGGTTTTTTTATTCATTTTGGTTTAGTACTCGCTGCAATCGCAGCTCTTCTTCTTCGGTATATGAATCTTCAGCAGGATTATCTTTCTTGATAATCTTTTTTTTCAGTGCAGATGATTTGGTCTGAACAGTATCAGTTTGATTTGGATCGGAGTTCGAGTAGAGTTTTTTTGAGTATTTTTTAGTCGTAGCAAACTTTTGCTTAGTTGTCTTAACTGCTTTTTCTGCGTATGGTGTAACGAGAGAATATAATCTATCAAAGAGCTGTAGATTATCTCCAGTTGGTATACACAATATGGCAAAGCTTAATATAAAGTAGAACACAAAGCGAATAAGAAACATTTCTCTCTCCTTAGGCCTTATCCTTTATGAGTAATTTTTCTATTTTTTCAACACATTTGATTAAATCATCTTTTGAAAATGGTTTCTGTAAAAAATCAACCGCTCCATTTGAAATAGATTCAATCACCATGCTTTCAATATTTAAAGAAGACATCATAATAACATAGCGATCTGAACTTCCCTTATCTTGAAAATGCTTTGAAAGTTCAAGACCTGAAATTTCAGGCATTACAATATCGATAAATATTAAGCTTGGTTTAGTAGCATGGGCAACTTGAATGGCATCCTCTGCTGATCGCGCATCACCAACGACGTTAAAGCCTTCGCTAGATAAGATATCAATCATATTGCGACGATTGAAGTCAGAATCGTCTACTACTAAAATTTTAACAAACTCGTGGTTTCTTGCCGGTTTCATATTTAATCCTCAATGGTTTTATGATAGCAAAAAAACTGTCTTTAAATAAGAAAAACCAACAATACTGTTGGTTTTTCTTTTGAAGTGTTCTTGATAAAATTACTCAGAAACTATGCAGCTACAGGCTTTGCCGTTTCCTTTGTTAATTGTGAAATTTCATTTTTGCGTTGACGTTCTTTCCATCCAATAAGTGCAATATCTAAAACTTCATCAATGGTTTTAACAGCGACAAAATTTAGTTTTGCTCGATATTCTTCAGGAATTTCTTCTAGATCTTTTTTATTTTTCCAAGGAATTACGACAGTTTTAATATTCATTCTCATTGCAGCTAGGGCCTTTTCTTTTAATCCGCCAATCGGAAGCACTTTTCCTGTTAGAGTGATTTCACCTGTCATTGCCACATCTTTGGAAACTGGGCAGCCAGTTAGTAACGATACGATCGTTGTGGCCAGAGTAATACCTGCAGATGGGCCATCTTTAGGAGTAGCTCCAGCTGGAAGGTGAATATGAATTTCATTTTTCTCAAAAATTTCGTCGTTAATAAAAAGAAAATCTGATTGAGAGCGAATATAACCAATCGCAGTTTGGGCCGATTCTTTCATAACATCTCCAAGTTGCCCTGTTAATGTTAATCCACGACCTTTCATTTTTGTTGCTTCAATATAGAGCACTTCTCCACCGTGTGCTGTCCAGGCCAAGCCGGTTGCAACACCAATTTCATCAAATTCTTTTTCATCATCTTTTGTAAATACTGGAGGGCCGAGTAATTTAAAAACGGTGTCTGCAATGATATGGCTTTTTTCAGCTTCACCATTAGCAATTTTTGTTGCAACTTTTCTACAAATTGCCCCAATTTTTCGTTCTAAATTTCGAAGTCCTGCCTCTGCTGTATAGTGCTTAATAACACTCGCAACACCATCATCATGAAATTCAATATGATTATCGTTAATTCCATTTTCATCCATTTGTTTTGGGATGATATATTTCTTAGAGATAGCTACTTTTTCTTCCTGTGTATATCCAGAAAGATTAATGACTTCCATACGATCGCGCAATGGTGCTGGTATTTGATCTAATACGTTTGATGTTGCTATAAACATTACATTTGATAAATCAAATGGAACATTTAGATAATGGTCTCTAAAGTTACAATTTTGTTCAGGGTCCAATACTTCCAGCATAGCTGAAGAAGGGTCACCTTTATAGTCGCCACCCATTTTATCTATTTCATCAAGTAGGATAACTGGATTATTTGTTTTAGCTTGCTTTAGTGCTTGAATAAATCTTCCAGGCATTGCTCCTACATATGTTCTTCTATGTCCTCTAATTTCAGCTTCGTCCTTTACGCCACCAAGTGAAATTCGAACAAATTCTCTTCCACAAGCTTTTGCAATTGATTTTCCAAGTGATGTTTTACCAACACCTGGTGGCCCTGAAAAGCAAAGTATTGGTCCTTTCATTCCATCGCCTTTTAAAGAGCGAACTGCTAAATATTCTAGAATCCTCTCTTTGACTTTTGATAAATCAAAATGATCTTCATCTAAAATTTCTTTTGCCTTTGCCATGTCAATATGCTCAGTACTTGCAGCTGTCCATGGAAGATCGCACATCCAGTCTAAATATGATCTTAGAATGGATGCTTCTGAAGAATCAGGATGCATTTTTTCTAAACGAGCTAATTGTTTATTTGCTTCCTTGTCTGCTTCTTCTGTCATTTTAGCTTTTTTGATTTTTTCTCTTATTTCTTGGAATTCATCATCAGCTTCACCACGGGCCTCATCTCCAAGTTCTGACTTGATGGCCTTTATTTGTTCACGCAAAAAATATTCTTTTTGTGTTTTGGTGATTTCTTCTTTAGCGGTACTTTTAATTTTATTTTGCATCGCTAGTATTTCTAATTCGCGAGTTAAAATGTCATTAATTCTATGTAAGCGCTCCATTGGGTCAAGAATTTCAAGGATACTTTGTGCTTCTGCAACATGAAGATTTAAGTTTGAAGCAACTAGATCGGCCAATCGACCTGCATCTTTAATATCTTCAAGTATCATTAAAATATCAGGTGATAATACTTTCCCAAGATTGATTACTTTTTCAAGTTGCTCTCTAATATTTCTCATTAATGCATTAGCAGGAACATGATTCTCTTCAATTTCAACATCAGAGACTTTCATCAGCTTGCACATGAAGTAAGGAGCTTCTTGAGTATATTCTGTGATTCTTGCTTTAGATAAACCTTGAACTAAAATTTTAATTCTTCCATCGGGCAGCTTGCGCATTCTCATAATCATTGCGATCGTTCCGATTTCATAAATTTCGTCAGGCGAAGGTGCTTCGGCCTTCATGTCTTTCTGTGACGACAAAAGAATTAATCGATCTGTTTTAGTAAGTGCATGATCTACGGCCTGTATTGAAGATTCTCTTCCTACAAAAAACGGTAAAATCATAAACGGGTAAACGACTATGTCCCTAATTGGCAGGAGAGGGAGATGATCTTTTAGTTCGATATTGTCACCCTCATAATTAGTTACCATAATAAATCCTCCAAGATTGGCCTATTGCAAATTCGTTTGCATTCTCTTTACAGTTCGGGAATTAATGAAACTTCTTTAAGAAAAATTAACTTTTTATTCAATTTTTTGTTTTTACTTGATAGCATTTATCAATGGATTAAATGATTTTTCCTCGAAATATCCGAGGAGAATAATGAGGAGTTAGTGGTGAAATATTCTATAGGGGCAGTTATATTGTCAGCGGGAGAGGGGAAGCGGTTGAAATTAGATGCGCCGAAGCCACTTGCACCATGTTTAGATAAGTTATTGATTGATTTTCCAATTAGTGCAGTAAAAAAGTTTATTAAAATAAATAATTTAAGTGGATTGTTGACTGCTGTAGTTGGACATAAAAGAGAACTTGTTTCCGCATATGTTGAAAAAAATTATTCTGATATTGCATTTGCCATACAAGAAAAGCAACTAGGGACTGCGGATGCACTTCGAAGTTATTTTAATTCTAACAGTGATACTAAAAATTGTGAATATACTTTGGTAATTTGCGCTGATACACCTGTCGTCTCATCTAATGAATTAAAAGAAATGTATGATCATCTAATCAAAAACAAACTAGATGCAGTTGCCGCTACTTTTGTTGAATCTAATCCAACTGGCTACGGTAGAATTATTAGAGCAAATAAAGGCTTTCATATTGTTGAAGAAAAAGATGCATCAGTTGATCAACGCAAAATTACAGAGGTAAATTCAGGATTATATATTTTAAAAACATCATACGTGCTTGAGCATTTGGAAAAAGTGGATAGTAATAACAAGTCGGGAGAATTTTATTTAACAGATGTTTTCAAAGATGGATTAAATGTCGACGCCTTAGTATTTCAAGACAAAACAACTTTTTTAGGAGTAAATACACTTGTTCAACTAGAAGAAGTTGAGCGTGCTTTACGAGAGAAAATAATTAATCATCACAGAGAAAATGGTGTCAGATTTATTGATTCTAGACACACCTATATTGATAGTGAAGTCGTTATTGGCAGTGGGACAACAATTTATCCAAATGCATTCATCACTGGAAAAACGGTGATTGGTGAAAATTGTATTATTGAAAATGGTGCAATATTAAAAAATGCAAAACTTGATAATGGGGCAACCATTTTTGCATATTCAAGCATTGAAGACACTCATCTAAAAAGTGGGGCAAGTGCAGGTCCATATGCCAGATTGCGTCCAGGAACAATCTTAGGAGAGAAGTCAAAAATAGGAAATTTTGTAGAACTAAAAAAAGCAGTGCTTGAAAAAGGAGTGAAGGTCTCACATCTCTCATATGTTGGAGATGCTTTTATTGGCGAAGAGTCTAATATTGGCTGTGGGTTTATTACTTGTAACTATGATGGTGCCAATAAGCATATTACAAAAATTGGAAAAAATTGCTTTATCGGATCTGATTCTCAAACAATTGCTCCTGTTGAGATTGGAGATGATTGTTTTGTTGCATCTTCAAGCACGATCACCAAAAATATGCCAAATGGCGCCTTTGCAATATCGCGTGGCCAGCAAATGACTAAAGAAGGAATGGCGCATAGGTTTATTAAAAAGAAGTAACAAAAGAATAAACATTTTTTTAAGACTTTGCTATATTGGGACTAACTTTTAGCTATTGAGGATCAAATATGTGTGGAATTGTAGGTTATTTAGGCCCATCTCAGAATTCAGTTCAAATCGTTCTCGAGGGATTAAAACGTCTTGAGTATCGAGGATACGATTCTGCTGGAGTTAGCTTTTTAGATGAACATAATAAAATGCATTTTTATAAAAAGGCCGGAAAGTTAGATAACTTAAAAACAGAACTAGAAGGAAAAAATTTAATCGCAAGAACTTGTATCGGGCATACTCGATGGGCAACCCATGGTGGAGTTACAGATGCAAACGCTCATCCACATAGCAATGATACACTTTCAATTATTCATAACGGAATAATTGAAAATGCTCATGAAATAAAAAAACGACTTGAAAAAGAGGGCGTAAAATTTAAATCAGAAACTGATTCAGAATCTTTTTTAGAGCTAGTTACTTATGAATTAAAAAAGGGATTGCCAATAGCTGAAGCAATCGCGATAACTTTTAAGCAGATACATGGTAACTCCTCATTTGTTGTTCTCTATCCTCCAACGGGTGAAATTTTTGCAATAAAAAGAGGAGCTCCTCTTGTTGCTGGAATAAATGATGTGACAAGTGAAGCTTTAGTTTCTTCTGATCCTTATGCTTTAGCTGGAATGGTACACAAATTATATTTTCCAGAAGATGAAGTATTAGTCCATCTCTCTGCGGCCAATCACAATTTAATTAATTTTTATGAGCTAGATCTATCTAAGACCAAGAGATACCTTTCAAAAAAACAAGATTTATCAATTCAAGTTTCTGAAAAAGGTGAATTTGAGCATTATATGCTAAAAGAAATTCATGAACAGCCTGAATTAATTCGTGCATTAACTCAATACTATTTTGGTGGCGAAGGCTATGAATCTTTAACAAGAGTGGCCAAGCTAAAACCTCGAAGAATTTTAATTTCAGCTTGTGGCACTGCCGCCTACGCAGGCATGGTTACAAAAGATTTTTTTGAGGGAATTAATCGAATTCCAACAGTGGTAGAGCTCGCTTCAGAATTTAGATATAGAAATCCAATCATAGAGCCAAACGACCTTGGACTATTTGTCTCTCAATCTGGCGAAACTGCTGATACCTTGGCCGCTCAAAATATGTGTAAGAAATCTGGTATTAAAACCGTATCAATTGTAAATGTTGAAGGATCAACTCTTTTTAGAGATTGCGATGAGAACTTATTGATTAGAGCAGGAGTAGAAATTGGAGTGGCATCAACGAAGGCCTTTACCCAACAAGCACTAACGGGAAGACTATTATCAGCTGCTTTATCTGGAAAACTTGATGATGCTGATTATAGAGTAAAACTTGCTGGGAAGTTTTCTCTGTTGGCCGAAAGAATTGATCATCTGCTGGCCAATGTTGATTCGATAAAATCAATCGCAGAGGCCATCTATAATAAGAAAGGATTTTTTTATACAGGTAGAGGCGTTTATTTCCCTATCGCACTAGAAGGTGCTTTAAAATTAAAAGAAATTGCTTATGTTCATGCTGAGGGTTACGCTGCTGGTGAATTAAAACATGGGCCAATTGCACTTATAGACGAAGAAATTGTTAATATTGCAATTATTGCTCCTGATCTTTATGAGAAAACTATTTCAAATGTTCAAGAAAATAAAGCTAGAAAAGGTATTATCGTAGGTATAGGTCAAGTTGGTGATTCGGAGGGAAATCGACTTTCCGATCATTATATTGGAGTTGATTTTAAGGGCCTTGATGAACTTGCACCACTTTATGTAAATGTCGTGAATCAACTACTGGCCTATTATATGGCAAAGTTTAAAGGCACAGATATTGATAAGCCAAGAAATCTTGCAAAGTCAGTTACGGTAGAATAAGTAATGAAATTATAATGCATTCTTTTCTATGAGAGTGCATTGTGGATTAGTTTGAAAATGCGATTAAATTTCCATCTAGGTCTTTAAAATAACCAGCTCTATTTCCCCAATTTCTTTCTTGTATTGGAGAAATTAATTTTGCACCTGCTGCCAATGCTCGATTGAAAAATTCTTCTGGACCATCAACTCTCAAATATAATTCAGAAGAAGAATCTTCACCGCTTCCATTATTTGTTATTGTTGAGTTAAATAATTTATTGACGCCAGATTTTGGCATTAATCCAAGAATTGCTGTAGGACTTAATTCAAATTCTGTCATTCCTGGAACATCAAGGCGTGGGGATTGAGAAAAAACTTTTTCATAAAAATTTCTACTGATATTTTGATCTTGGACGAATAAAATAAAATGACTTATCATAGATAAAAATTATCTTTAAAGTTTTTTGAGGTCAAATGGTAATTAACAAATGAGAAAAAAATACGAAGCATCGAAAATATTTATTTTTATAACAGTACTTCTCGACGCAATTGGAATAGGGATTATTATTCCGATCATGCCTGAAATTATAAAAAGATTTGGAACAGACCCACAGTTTGTTTCAACATACTTTGGTTATTTCATTTCAATATATGCCCTCATGCAATTTATTGCATCCCCACTTTTAGGCTCTTTGTCTGATAAGTATGGACGACGCTCAATTTTATTAATTTCTTTATTGGGAAGTGCTATTGATTACGTTTTGATGGCCTATGCTCCAACTCTTTTTATTTTGTTTATCGGGCGAATTTTTTCAGGATTAACAGGTGCGAATCAAACAGTAGCTTCATCTTACATTGCAGATATTTCAGATGACACAAATCGAGCTAAAAATTTTGGAATGATCGGTGCAGCCTTTGGTATTGGTTTTATTGTGGGGCCAGCACTGGGAGGACTCGTGGGAAGTTATGATCATGCCTATCCTTTTTTAGTCGCAGCGGCCATGACTTTATTTAATTTTTTATTTGGATTATTCATACTTCCCGAATCACTTCCAGAAAGTAAAAGAAGAAATATAGAATTTTCAAAATTAAATCCTGTTAGTTCATTCAGTGATATTTTAAACAAGAGAGATATCGCTTTTTATATGTTCTTATTTGCATTGATGAATCTTGCAGGTCAAGTGCATCCATCAATTTGGACTTTGTATACAACGTATAAATTTCATTGGACTTCACAACAGGTGGGCCTCTCTTTAACAGCTGTGGGATTAGCATTAGGAATTGGCCAAGGCTTCTTTACTGGTTTTTTTTCAAAAAGAATTAGTGAATTAAATACTTTAATTTTAGGAATTATTATTTCATTAATTAGTTATTTTTTATATGCAATTGCGACAGAGAGCTGGATGATTTATACCATTATTGCTCTCATTATGTTCAGTGTGATTGCTCCACCAGCTTTACAGTCAATAATGACCAAAAAAGTAGAAGCAAATAAACAAGGTGAATTACAAGGTTCACTATTTTCGATGATGAGTTTATCAACAATTGTTGCACCAATTCTCTATACATCATTATTTTCACACTATACAAAAAGTGATGGAGTTATCTTTCCAGGTGCACCATACATTGCTGCAGGAATTATCACTTTCATTTGCTTACTTTTAATTTTGTACAAGACAAAAGTAACTCGAAAAGTGTAAAACCTATTCATGGTATTTGATTTAAATAATCTAAATAAAGTGCAAAAAGACGCTGTACTAACAACTGATGGGCCTGTCATGATTTTGGCCGGAGCTGGGTCAGGAAAGACGCGCACTCTTGTGACTCGAATAACATATCTTTTGAATGAAAAAGACGTGTCTCCTCACCAACTCTTAGCACTGACATTTTCTAATAAAGCTGCACGTGAAATGAGAGAAAGAATTTCACATGATGTGGATTTTGATATTGGGGTTTTGCAAATAACAACGTTTCATGCTTTTTGCGCTAAACTTCTTCGGTCTGAAGCAAATTATATTGGCCTCTCACGGAATTTTACAATTTATGATGATGGAGAGTCGAAAGCAATTGTGAAAGCTCTTCTAGATCGACGAGGAATTTCAACTAAAGAAATTAATCCCTACGATATATTAAATTATATTGATTCTTTAAAAAACAATGGTCACTATCCAGGGAGAGAGATGCAGGGAGGAGCCGATCCAAGTGATGAATATTTTGAATATGTTTCAGAATATGAATCAGAATTGTCTCGTGCTAACGCTGTTGATTTCGGAGGGCTTATTACTGCTGTAATACAACTCTTTGAAAAATTTCCAGAAGTACTTTTACGCTATCAGGAAAGATTTAAATATGTTTTAGTGGATGAGTATCAAGATACAAATAGGGCACAGTTTGAATTAATTTGTATGCTTTGTGGAAAACGTAAGAATATATGTGTTGTTGGCGATGAAGATCAATCAATCTATTCTTGGCGAGGCGCTGATATTCGTAATATTTTAGATTTTGAAAAAGTTTTTCCAGAGGTAAAAATATTAAAATTAGAACAAAATTATCGATCGAGTAAAACGATTATTGAAGCAGCAGTATCTGTGATTGAGCGAAATACACTTCGAAAAGGCAAGCAAATGTGGACAGAAAATCCTAATGGAGATGCCATTTCAATTGTCGAGTGTTTTAATGATAAAGATGAAGCAGACTTTGTAGCAAAAGAAATTTATAAACTAAAGCGCGAAGGTGTCGATGCAAAAGAAATTGCCGTCTTTTATCGTTCTAATGCACAAGCTCGTTTAATAGAAGATTCACTAAGAAAATTAAAAGTAAACTATCGAGTTGTCGGTGGTGTACGCTTTTATGAACGAAAAGAAATTAAAGATATATTGGCCTATTTACGGCTTGTAATTAATTCTAAAGATAGCCTTGCTTTTAGTAGGATTATAAATGTTCCTGCAAGAGGTCTTGGTACTACAACTTTGAGAAAACTAGAGATTGAGGCCATTAATGCCAACTCTTCACTGTGGGAAGTTGTAGAAAAAATTGCAAATGGAGAAGAAAGCTATGCTCATATAAAATTAAGTGCCAAAGTAAAATCATCACTATTTGAATTTGTAGGCCTTATTAATGAGCTTAAAGTACTAGATAAAAATAAAACATTGCCATCGATTATTTATGAGAAGGCCCTCAATGAATCTGGATATCATGGACATCTGAAGGCCAATAAAGATTATGAAACGCTGGCAAGGCTAGAAAACTTAGATGAACTATATAATGCGATTTCTCAATATGAGACATCAATTGACAGTCCTGATCTCTCTGGTTTTTTAGAGACTATAACTCTTGATACCAGTTCAGAAGTAGATGAAAAAGAAAATGAAGTATCACTCATGACAGTGCATGGAGCAAAGGGATTAGAGTTTACCCATGCGTTTGTTGTTGGAGCTGAAGAAAATATATTTCCTAATTTTAGAAGTGTAGAATCTGGTGATATGTCAATGGAAGAAGAGCGACGCTTATTTTACGTTGCCATGACCAGAGCTATGAAACAATTATTTATAACATTTGCACAAGGACGAATGTTATATGGCCAATTAAAATTTAATGGACCTTCTCGCTTTATTGATGAAATCCCCGAGAGGCTTTATACATGGATTAAATTAAGAAATTCACAACCAAAAGAATATAATGAAGATGAAGAGGATCAATACGAGAATTACTACAACCAAGCAAATGATTATGATGAAGGCCCAGTAGTTTATCAAATTAAAGAATCAGTTGTGACCCATAAGTTTCCAAAAGGGTCAAAAGTCATTCATAGTCTATATGGGAAGGGAGTAGTGCTTGAAGCAGAAGGATCTGGTGCAGACGAAAAAGTAATGATTAAGTTTTCAGATGGAAATAAGAAAAAGTTTATGGTGAAATTTGCTCCGCTCTCTCTGCAATAGTAGAAAATCTAATATTTTTCTTTAAAAATAAGCTCCAATAAAAATATAAGCTTGATGGAGTTAGAATAATTATTAAAACAGCTCGATCAATTAAGCTTGCAAGTACCGCTGCTTCTGCACTAACCCCAAATCGTTGTGCTAAAAAAACAGTAATGGCCTCTTTTACCCCAATATTTCCAGGTAATATTTGAAATAGTGAAATAATAATAAGCGAAAAACTAAGCTCTATGCTTTGGCTTAGAGTTAAACTTACACCAATCAAATTAAAACTCAGCTCGGTTCGAAGAGGGTAAAGTAGTATGACAATGGCATAAATAAGGAGTGCGCTGAAAATAAGTTTTCCGTTTTTTAAATAGGGACGAGGATTTATTTTGCGATTAATTTTAAAGATCTTATGGATTGATTTGTTAATAGTGATAATGAGAAATAGTGAAATTAAAAGCGACCAGCATATTATTTCGGCAATATTCCAAACAATACTAGTGTGTTCATTAAAAAGGTAGATATAACCTAAGCCAAAAAATGAAAGTAAACTAAATGAAGTTACAACGAGAGCGAAATTTATTGAAAGAAAAGTTGAGATATTAAGGCCATGAGTTTTTTTTAAGTAGCTCATTTTTACAATCGTTCCTGCTTTTGCTGGGAGAAAGTGATTAAAAAGTTCAGTAGTAAATGAAAGGCCAATAATCTCATGGAGAGTAAAATTTAATTTTTCAAGCTTAAATGGCCTGTAGTACACAAAGGATTGAGCTACTATGTTTAACAAATGTAGTGAGCCAAGAGCGAATAAACTTTTTAAAGAAAGGGTTTTAATTTTATAAAATACTTGCTCGTGATTTTTTAAATATACAAATAACGTGATTAATACAGTGATTAGTATTATAATTTTTAAGAAATAATATAGATTTGCTAGGGCATTTTTCATTCTGCACAAGATACTACGATGAAAGTAGTACTTGTGCAGGAAAGTATATAAAAATTACAGATCAAATGTTGCAACTAAGAGCTTTATATCGGTGTTCACGTCCTCTCGAAATGAAGTTTCCTACAGATACATTCAATTTATTAATACTTGAATTGATTATCTTAACTGAGCTCTTTTCTGAACCATTTACAATATTTAATTGCAAAAATAGAACATTCTGTCTGCCAACTCTTCCTTGGGCATAGTCTTCGTTATTATTAGCCGCATAGCCAACAAAGTCGGTCTCATTTTCAATTGAGATCTCTACTTCGTTTAAATCGTTTTCAAACACACTTACGACACATTCATTTTTCCCGTCATCAACTCCAATATATCTGCCTTCTGGAATAATCTTTTTAAGTGCTTCGCCAGCAGTTGTTTTTGCCAGGGCCGTGTTTAAAGTTGTGATCGCAATCAATAAAAAAAGAGTCTTCATTTCATTCTCCATCGCAATATTTAGTGAGTCTGAATCTGCCATTAATATTGGCCATTTTAAAGGGAAATATATAAAATTTTCATTATTATGCTCAAAAATTTAAAGTTTTCTTTGGCCATTTTCATTATTTCATCAATTACAGGCATAATTCTGGCCCTATTTCAGCTCTCACTTTTATATGTCACCAAAACTCGTAAACAAGAAGGCGACTTCTTTTTTTATTTTTTACCTTTCATCGGACCTATTATCATTTACTCTTATGAAAAGATTGGAGAGCATTTACATAAAGGTACTAATTTAATTTTAGAAGAAATTTATACACCTTCAAAAAAAATTCCATTGGCATTTATTCCACTTGTATTTATTGCTTCAATTATTTCACATTTATTTGGTGCAAGTACTGGAAGAGAAGGAGTTGGAGTCCAAATCGGAGCGACGGTTGCCGATCAATTCAATCGGGAGAGTTTTAATCGACAACTTTTATTAAAAATAGGTCTTAGCGCAGGGTTTGGTGCTTTATTTCAAGCGCCATTAGCAGGCGCTGTTTTTGGAATGGAGTTGGCCACTCCGTTTAGAATTAAGATAAAGGATTTTATCCCATGCTTCTTATCTTCATCTTTTGCTTATTTTATATTTCAATTATTATGCAATCATAAATTTAATGGTGATCAATTTTTTGCAAGTAACTATTCATCAGGGTTTTATATTATTAGCATGCTTCTTGGACTATATTTTGGTTTAATTACAAGACTATTTGTTTGGGTTCACCATAAGTTTAAATTAATAGCTTTTCACTTTCATAAAAAAAAATATTTATATTCTTTCATGGTTGGAATAGCTCTTCTTTTGAGTTACTTGCTCATTGGAAGTGATCGTCACTTTGGAATTGGAGAAGAAATTATAAAAAAATCTTTTGTGGACTCTGTCGTTCACCTAGATTTTTTAGCTAAAATATTTTTGACATCTTTGTCACTTTCTGGGGGATTTAAAGGGGGCGAGGTGATGCCTTTATTTTATATAGGAGCAACCGCTGGAAATTTACTCTCAGAAATCACTCATTTCCCTTTGTCATTTTTTGTGCCATTGGGCCTTGTCTCGCTTTTTTCATCAGGCCTGCGCGTACCTCTTAGCGGTATCGTGCTAGCATTTGAATTTTTTGGAGCAGAAATTCTTCCGTACGCTTTTTTGACTATTTTAGTTTCCTATTTTGTCGTTGGAAAAAATGGTATCTATTCATCTCAACAATAGACTAGAATCTAGTTGATATTAACTAATTTTCAGTTGATAATTCTTTTCATGCTTCTATCGTTAGTAGGAAATAAATCTGCTGTGAATATCATGCTATCTCTGCATGAACATGGCGAACTACATGCTTCTGCAATTGCCAAGGAACACGCATCTGCAGTAGACCCCATTATTAAACAACTAGAGCGCTTTGAAGGTGCGGGTTTTCTACTATCTAGAGTTGTAGGAAGGTCGAAATTATACAAATTTAATCTTCAAAACCCAGCAGTACCACCATTATTAGAAATAATTAAAATATATATTCATCGAAACGAGGTTCAAACACATGAAATCCAATAAATTAAAAATTCTGATCAGTTTCATCGCTATTTTTGTCTTAGGAGTGGGAATACTTTTTTATTATGCTTCTTCAAAGCTAAGGCCAGAGGAAATAAAAAAAATGGCCATTATTCAAACTCAAAAAGTATTTCCTAATTCAGAAGTTGAATTAGAAAATGTCGACATCGATGTTGGGTTTAATTTTAAAATCAATCTTGAAAAATTTAAAATTACTGCAATCAAAGACGGGGCAAAAACACCGATGCTTTTTGTGAACCAGTTGGTTGTGAAAGTTCCTCTGTGGGCAATCCTAACAAGTTCAGGCGTTATTGAAATTAAGCTTGATACTCCGGAGTTAAATTATTCTGAATTTTCTGAAGGCAATAATTGGACCTATGCTATGGGAGAAAAGGGCCAAGAACCAAAGAAAAGTGAGGAAGGAAAGGATGCTAAAAATGGTCAGACCAATGAGGCGGTGGATATATTTGGTAAGAGTAAATTAAATCTGAGTCTAAGTGATGTCGCTATAAAATACTCGTTGCGAGATAATTCAAATGGAAAAGTATCTGTATCAAAGTTTTTAGTTAAAGGATTAAATTTTGAAAGTTCATCTGCATTTGAGCTAAAGTCAAATGCAAAATTTGTAATGAAAGATGGGGGAGTTTTTGCGTTTGATACACTTGCAATAGGCCAATTTAATATCTCTGATTTAATTAAAAATGGTTCTGTCACTTCAAATGTTAATATCAAGCTAAGTAACGTGACAAAATCTGGCCTTGATTTAAAAATTCCAGACGTCGTCACGGACATTGAGCTACTGCTAAAAAAAGAGGGAGAATTATCAGGCAAAACGTCAACTACATTTGATGGAACAAATAAAATTAGTAGCCAGTTTAAAGTAGGTAAAGATATTGAGCTATCAAATATCTTTGTTGATATCACGTTAAAGGAATTTTCAGGGTTAGTAGGGACAGAAAGTGGTATTGATTTATCAAAAGCCAAACTGCAATCAAAAGGAAATTTAAAATATACATCTGATAAAAAAATTATCCCTAATTTAAATTTTTCAATTAGTCCTGGAATAGTCGTAAATATTGATGGTATCTCGTCTTCGACAACATTCGCTGGTGAATTTAAAGATTCATTTTTTAGCGGCAAATCGAGAACTGACTTATTAGAGGGATCAATTGTCTCTGTGCTTGCAAGTGAATTAAATGTAAATGGGCCAATTGATTTAAAAAAGCTAAAGCCTATTGATATTCGAGTTACTGCCACTGGATTAAAAATTCCAGAAAAGTTAATTCGAAGTAAATTGTGGGAGAAGAAGACACCGATAGAGGCCACTGAAGTAAAAGGCGAAGATGCTAATGCAAAAACTACGGCCGCTGTTAAAGAAGACCCTAGTCTGCCACCTGCAAGCGTAAATATTGAGTGGAATAATATTAATGTAGGTGGAGAAGATTTTTCAGGGAAAGGGAGAATCGTTACCGGACAAAAAACAATTGCAGTCGACAACTTAAATTTTAAATTTTCAAAAGGAAGTGGGAAGTTAAGTCAGACAATGCAATTATCTAAAGTGAGTAGTAGTTCTAATTTTAACTTTGAAATTACCAATCTTAATTTAGAGTCATTTAAGTCGTTTCTTCCACCATTTGTGGAGAACTTCAGTGGAAATTTTTCTGGAAAGGTTGCTGGTAGTGCGACGATGTTTTCAGACCCTAAAAAACTCCCTAGCTATGATGTAACGATCATAACATCTGCCACCAAAGGCGAAATTAAAAAGCTTAACATTGGAGAATATATAAACCCATTGCTTTCAAATGTCCCTGTTGTAAAAGATCAGATGAAAGATCGACAAATTAAAGTTGATGGAAATTTTGAATCACTAAATTTGAAAGGTCGATTTACTAATGATCAATACGCACTAAATACATTTGAATTTATCGGACTAGATAAAAAAGTTCAATTAAATGGACAAGGTGATATTTATCCAATTGCAGGAAAAAATTCTTCAACTGTTGAAGTAAATTTTATCGACAATACTGGTAAAATTTCAGAAGTACTTCAGAAAAATACAGGGACAAAAATATTACCGATGAAGCTTGTTGGAAGCGGGTTTGCCCTAAAGCCAGACTACTCATTTACAATAAATAAGCTTGCTAAAGGGGCAATAAAAACAAAGGGTGAAGAAAAACTAAAGGAAGTTGTAGAAAAAAATATTGATAAAATTGTCCCTGAAAAAGCAAAAGAAAAAGTAAAAGGTCTCTTAAAAGGGTTATTTAAAAAATAAATAGCAGGTTTAATTAATGAATATTTTAAAGCCAATAGTTTATGAAAATGGAAAATTAAAAGTACTAGATCAAAGATTACTTCCTTTGGAAGAAATATATATTGAACTCAGTGATCTTGAGACCGCATACAGAGCAATTTATGAAATGGTTGTTAGAGGAGCACCCTTAATTGGCTTTACTGGAATTTGGGGGATGGCGCTTTTTTTAAAATCAAATCCCAAAACAACTCTTGAGCAATTTGAACGAGCGGCCGATTATCTTAAAAGTTCAAGACCTACGGCCGTTAATTTGACCTTTGAGATTGATCGCTGTGTTTTAATGGCCAAAAAGATTACTCATATGAATGCCCTATATGATGTACTTGTGGATCATGCACTAAATGAAATGAAGAATCTTCATGATAAAAATATGAACATGGCAAAATTTGCAAGTGATGAACTGTTGAGTTTGTATGGAGATCGCCCGTTAAATTTAATGACCATCTGTAATACCGGGGTTCTTGCTTGTGGTGTTCATGGTACAGCATTGGGAGTAATTAGTTACTTAAACTCTTTGAATAGAGTAAATCACGTCTACGCTTCTGAGACAAGGCCTTATTTACAAGGTTCAAGACTTACAAGCTTTGAACTATTAAAAGAAAAAATATCACATGAAATTGTTGTTGAAGGAGCTGCTTCATACATACTTAAAAATAAAAAGGTTGATGCCATTTTTGCAGGGGCAGATCGAATTGTTAGAAATGGAGATACTGCAAACAAAGTAGGCACTAGCAGTTTAAGCATTATCGCAAAACATTATGGCGTGCCATTTTATATTGTTGCACCGATTAGTTCATTTGATTTAAGTCTCACTACAGGTGAAGAAATTGAAATTGAAATGAGGAAACCTGAAGAAATAACAAAATATAAAGAACATTATATTTCGCATCCGAGTGCAAGGGCACTAAATCCAAGTTTTGATGTTACTGATCATTCTTGTATTAGTGGAATTTTTTGTGAAAATGGAATAATAAAACCAGTAAACTCCAATTCAGTTGGAAGTGTTGTAAAAAATGTATAGATCTAGTATTGATATAGGCTCAAATTCAGTGTTACTTTTAGCTGTTTCATATAATGGTAAGATTGAAAAAGAAATTCTAAATTTATCTTCGATTACATCACTTGGTAAGGACTTGGACAAAAATGGCCACTTTCTCGATGCTGGAATGAAAGCAACTCTTTTAACTTTAAAAAACTATCAAAAAGAATTGCTAAAAGTAGGGATCAATCCTGCGGATACCTTTGTTACTGCAACAGAGGCAAGCAGAGTGGCATCGAATGCACGCTTATTTTTTGATGAAGTTAAATCTGAAACTGGTTTCAACGTTCAGATAATTTCAGGTGATGATGAGGCCTACTTCACCGCCTTGGGTGTTTGTTCTGGATTAGGCACTAAAGCTCAAAATTTAACTATCATGGATATAGGTGGAGCATCGACAGAGTTAATAAAAGTGGATTCAAATCCATTTCAAATTAAATCTTCAACGAGTTACCCAGTTGGCTCTGTTCGCGCTACAGATTGGGAGAGAGAAGGAGTTTATAATAAAAAGTTGCATCAAGTTTTAGATTCTAGTCTAGAAAATTATAAATGCGATTTGCTCGTGTGTGTGGCCGGAAGTATGACAAGTCTAGCAGGAATGCTTTTAAATCAACGTGTGTTTGATGACAAAGAGATTGATGGAACTAAAATTTCTATTGATGAATTCATTGAATTTATTTTAAAAATACAAAGCATGACTGCGGATGAGTTACTGGCCACCTATCCATTTTTAGGAAAGCGTGCAAGCGTAATTTCTGGAGGTGCTAGCGTTGCTTTGGAAATTGCTAAAAGGCTTAAGGTAAAAGAGTTACAAATTTCAACTAGAGGTCTACGCTACGGCGTGATCGTCAATGGGGGATTAAAACGTGAGTGAAAATCAAGCTTCAGTGATCTATTATTCTAATTCAATAATTTATCGAGATGGGACTCCTTCAAAATATTTATATATTGTTAAGCGTGGCGAAGTTAGACTGATGAAGCTTCAGCGAGGGCATTTATTTGTATTTCAAATATGTAAGGCCGGAGACTTTTTAAATGATATCAGTGTGCTTTCAAAAAAAGCAGTTGATCATATTGCTGTAGCAAAAACAGATGTTGAAATTGTTAAAATTGAAGCAAAAGATGTTCGAGATGTGCTTGATAAATCTCCTAAATGGATACCTGATATTTTTAATACTCTCTGTGAAAGATTAATAGATTCGCAAGAAATAATTCACGAACATAACTTAGAGGCTGGGCCTATTGATCAAAATTATATTCTCAGCAAGAATGAAGAGCTTCATCTTTTAAAGTTGATCGAAGAAAAAAAATAAAACTACAGATGTCTTTTTTTCTTTAAAGAAGAAAGTGTTTCAATTATTTTATTTTGAGCTCGTTTGTTATCGCGCTTTTCATTTGCATATGGAGTTTTCATCACTCTAAAAGCTTCTTCTGCGTAAGCACGCTCAGCTAAAGACAGTAGGCGTCTTTGAAAATTTCTTTCAACATTTTTAAGTGCCATGCCGAGTATTGGCGCTGATATATAGTTAAAGATTGTTTGCAGTTCATAATCTGAAAGAGAATCTAGGTCATTAAATGTAAAACATGAGTCAGCTAATTCTTCGGCCAGTTGAGGGTTTCTCGTTTTTATATTTTTTAAAAGAAGAGTTCTTTCTTCTCTAGACATATGTTGAAGCATTTCAATAATTTGAGATTTTCCATTGATAAAAACACCTTGATTTGATGAATTGGTTGTACTCATAAATAATTACCTCTATGCCTCTAGTTTTGATTTCTCTTTAATAAATTTTTGTTTTGCCACATCTAACGTTTTTTTATGAGATTCATTAAGCTCTGTAATTTCGTTTTTATGACTTGCCTTTACTTCCGCAACTTGTTCTTGATGAGTGGCCTTTAGATTTGATAATTCTTGCTCCATACGCTGATTTTCTTCATCAACACTTTTACCAAGACGCTCTCGAATTTGAGACAGCTTTTGCTCTTGTTCATTTTTTAAATTGGCAATCTTAGTCTCATAATCATCGCGAAGTCTTTTGATTTGGCCTTCTTTATTTTTGACTTCGCCAGTATAGTTTTTCTCATTTTCAGCACGCAATTTTCTAAGTTCAGATTCATATCTTTTAGATTCTGACTCAATATACTTTTGTGCTTTTAACTCAGTTATATCTGACATATATTTCCTCGTGCCAAGTTTTAAAAATGGCCTTAAGATAAGTTTACATTCACATTTTTTTTTAAAGTAGGAGGCAAATATGGCCAGTAATTCAAAAATCTTTTTAGTACACGGCAAAAGAACACCATTTGGAAAGTTTGGTGGAAGTTTAAAAGATATTGCTCCTGTTGATCTCGCGGTTTTTGCAGCTAAGGCGTTGATATCGGAAATAAATTTAGCACCATCTAAGATTGACCAAGTACTACTCGGCAATGTTGTATCATCTTCAACAGATACAATGTATGGTGGGAGACATTTGGCATTAAAAATAGGATGTGATGTTAAAACACCCGGAATTGTAATCAACAGACTTTGCGGATCAGGTATTGAAGCAATCCTTCAGGCCGCCAATTTAATTAAACTAAATGAGGCTAGTTGTATTTTGGCAGGAGGAACTGAAAATATGTCAATGGTTCCTCATCTCGTTTATGGCAGTCGTTTTGGTACAAAATACGGATCGTTAAAAACAGTCGATATGTTATTAGATGCACTGACAGATCAGTTTATTCAGACACCAATGGGAATTACTGCAGAAGATTTATCAGCTCGTTTTGAAGTAACTCGCGCAGATTGCGATCAATATTCTTTTGAGTCTCATGCGAAGGCCAAAAAAGCATATACTGAAAACTTACTTCAAGGTGAAGTTTGCTCAATTCAAATTAAAAAATTACTTCTTAATAAGGATGAGCATTTACGAGAAGATATTTTACTTGAAGAAATGAAAGCACTTAGACCGAGCTTTAAAGAAAATGGAGTCGTAACACCAGCTTCGGCGTCTGGAATTGTCGATGGTGCTGCTGTTGTACTAGTTGCAAGTGAAGAATTTGTTATTCGAGAAAAACTAACGCCAATTGCAGAAATAATTGATGGTGCTGTTGTTGGAGTTGATCCAAAAATAATGGGCATAGGACCTTCTCCGGCCATTTCGATGCTTTTAGAGAAGAGAAAGCTAGACAAAAATCAGATTGATTTATTTGAAATCAATGAAGCATTTGCAGGACAAACAATTTCATGCATGAAAGATTTAAAAATTGATCCTGCAAAATTAAATGTTTGGGGAGGAGCGATTGCTCTTGGTCATCCGCTTGGCGCTTCGGGTGTTCGGATTACAAATACTTTGGCCAGACAATTAAAGCACTATAATAAAAGTTATGGAATTGCCTCAGCATGTATTGGTGGAGGACAAGGAATTGCAATCCTTCTAAAGAGTGTTTAGAAATGTCTCAAGTAATTTTTTCAGAAAATGATTTTATTGAATTTAGAAACTGGCTTGAGCTGGATCTAGATTCAATTACATGGCAAGGTAAATACAAAAAAGAATTTGAAATATTTTGGACAGGATTTTTTGAAGACGAAACTAACTTAGAATTATTGGCCGAACGTTTTAAGTATATTATTTCCGAAGTTGAAAATGGCTCGGTGGCGACTTGGTTTACCTGGCTTAGAGATAAATTTTTAATCTATGTATTCATCCAAAAGAATATTTCGATTGAAGAGTTAGCACTACAGACAAGCTTAGAAATATCAGATTTGGCAACGATGTTGCGTAATTATTTTATTCTAGCATTCCCACATTTAGAAGTTCCATTATCAGATGCGTTTTGCATTGGAAATGTACTAAGTAAAAATGTAAGTCGAAATTTTTATAGTATAAAGAGCGAATATCATCTTGTTTTGGATAATTCGATTCCTAAAGAAGATAATGTAATGACTTCGCTTGAGATAACTCTTTTTGATGGCTGGAATAGTTTTGTAAAAAAAATGAAGACAGATTTTAGTGCAAGTAATTTTTCATTCAAAGCAATTCGAGATAAGGCCACATTTTTGCAACAAATTCGTATGCTGCAAGAAGTGGGAATACTAATTTTAGTTTTTTTTGTTATTGCAGTTGGATTGCGGCAAGGAAATATTTTTTATGAAAAATTTTTATTAGAAAAAGTAAGTATCTACGAGCCAAAATTTTATCAATTTGGACGTGGTTTATTTAAGTCAACCGATGTAAAGCCTGCTAATGAATTTAAACTAAATTTTGATGAGATCAAGGACATCACTAAAGGGGAAAAGCTTACTGAATTTTTTGATCCTGAAAAATATGAAGAAGAGACAGAGGTTACATTAACTTCTTTTGAATCAATTCCAAAAGATTTTAAGTCTGCAGATAAAGAGGCCAGTCTCTATGAAGGAGATGCAGAAAATCCAAATGGCTATAGAGAAACTAGCAACGGAACTACTAAAATATATCGTTTGATGATGACATCAAGTAATACATATATGACTCGTGATGATCTAAACCAAATTATTAAAAAATTTAAGGCCGAGCCTGTTGGAGATTCAATTCCTGGCATGGATGTGCCGGGCGGAGTCTATTATAATATCTATGTTCCAAAGCCTGATTTTAAAAGTTTTATCCTCGAGACAATGAAAGTTAACAAGGCAAAATTATTTGAAAGCAGTACTTCTAATGTAAAAAATGTCCCAGGAAAAGTTCGTGTTTTCATCATGGTAAAGTCAATATAATCGGGTGGTTACACAGTTTTGACGATTGCCCTTGACTTTGCTTGTTTGTTAGTTTATATTATTATAAACTAACAAACAAGCGAATGGGGTTGTATGCCAGAAAATAAAAAATTACTCTACGAAATGCAGGCCGAAATATGTCACGCTCTTTCTCATCCAATTCGTTTGCAAATTTTAGATATTGTTTCGGAAAGTGAAAAAACCAGTTCAGAGTTACTTGAGATTCTTGATATTCCTAAAGCAAACTTATCGCAACATTTAACAGTTCTTAAGGATGCTGGAATTATTAAAACTCGAAAAGAGGGGCAGTTCCAATATCTTTCTCTGGCAATTCCGAGAATTAAAGAAGCCTGTGGAATAGTAAGAGGATGTCTCTCTGATCGACTAGAAGAGCAGAGTGAAATGGTTCATAAGTTGCAACGAAATTTAAAGAAAGCGACAAAATAATTAAGGGGTAAAAATGAAAGCATTTATCTTAATGGCCTTTGTTCTTTCAAGCAATGTATTTGCAAAAGATATGCAATTTGAAAATCTCTGGCAAAATATTAATTCTAATTCAAAAGCATTAAAGGCTTCGAGTGAGCAGGTTGAAGCTTCAAAATTAAACTTAAGTCGAAGCGAGAAGCATTGGCTTCCAAAGTTATATATGGCGGGGCAAAGTTATATCACCAATGATTCTGGTGCTTATATGTTTGGTCTACTTTCCCAAAGAAAAATTGAACAAGCTGATTTTAATCCTGCAACTTTAAATGAGCCGGGATCCAATCATTTCATCAAGGGAGCATTGGGGATTAATTTACCTCTTTACGAAGGAGGGATGAAAGAATCAATCAGGAAAGCATCATCATTCCAATTTGAATCGAAAAAAAGTGAAGATGGGAAAAATAAAGTTGAATACTATAGTGAAATTGCAAAAAATTATTTTGTATTAGTTTCGCTTAACTCGCAAAAGCTTGAGTTAAAAAAAGTGAGCAATAATTTAGAATTAATTATCAGTAAATACCAAATCGGAAACAAAGGAAACATGGTTGGATACTCAGGACTTTTAGGTCTAAAAAGCTTAAGAAATAGATTGTCGGCCATAAATGATGAAAATACAGCGAAAACGACCGCCTATTCAAAAGCATTAAATGAGTTGGCAGAGCTAAACGATACATTGTCATTTACTGGAAGTGAAAATATTCAGCAATTGCTTAAAGAATATTTAGCAAGTAACGATTCGTATTCACCATCTAATAAAATAAAATCTTTTCAATATAATGCATTAGCAGCTTCGGAAGTTGTCGGAGCGGAAAAATCGAGAAATTTGCCAAGAATAGGGGCTTTTGCCGAAGGAAATGTCTTTAATGGGAAAAGAGATACGGCCACCGGATATGCTACAGGTCTATATATAAATTGGAATTTGTTTTCAGGTGATGATGTTGGGGCAAGTAATGAAGCAGTTCATAATTCTTATGCGGCCAAGTACTATGCAGAAGCAATGTCACAGAAAGAAAAAATTGAATTTGATGCCCAAAATACAATGGAAGAAACGCTCGTTAAAACATTAGGCACTTTGGAAGATAGTCAGAAACTTTTAGATGAGCAAATGATTATTGCAAATAATCTTTTTAAAAATGGAATGATTAGCGCTCTTCAGTTAGTGGAAGTATTAAACAGAAGAATTGATCTCGTAAATTCAAAAACAGAAGTGGAAACGAAATTAGTTGAAGCAAAAGCAAAAAAAATAACTTTAACGAATACAAAAATAGAAATGCTAAAATAATTTGGAGCTCTTATGAGTCAGCATAACAATAGTCACGAATATAAATTGGGATTTGCAGGAATACTTGCCAAAGCATTTATTAAGTCTAAGTTAACTTTAGTTATTGCCATTACAAGTATTTTATTGGGACTAATGGCCGTCTACTTAACACCAAAAGAGGAAGAACCACAAATATCTGTGCCGATGATTGATATTCAAACTCAAGCTCCAGGGTTAGAAGCAAGAGAAGTTGAAAGAAAAGTGACAGAAGTTATTGAACGTGCTGTTTGGGGATTAGATGGAGTAGAGTATGTTTACTCTGGATCTCAACGTCATGGTTCATTAGTCACAGTCAGATTTAAAGTTGGCGAGCCAATGGAACCAAGCTTAGTTAAAATTCACCACAAATTATTATCAATCAAATCAGAGCTTCCTAAAGAGGCAATGCAATCGCAAGTGAAATCTTTCTCGATAGATGACGTTCCATTTTTAGTTCTAACATTCAGTTCAAGAGATTTAGATGATTATAAATTAAGAAGTCTTATTGCACCTTTGGCAAGAGAGCTATCAAGCACACCAGATTTATCTAGAGTAGAATTACTCGGGGGTCTTAAAAGAAGTGTAAGAGTTGTCGTTGATCCTGTAAAATTAAAAGCGAGAGGCGTTTCACTTGGATTTGTGGCCAAAGCTCTTGAGTCGAACGACTCTTATATGCCGGTTGGTAAAAATTGGAGTGCAAAAGAAGTCTTTGATATTGATGTCGGTGGACGATTTGAATCAGCTGAAGAGATAAAGAATGTGGCCATTGGTCAAAGAGGTGGAGCAGTTGTTAAGATTAGGGATGTAGCAGATGTACTTGATGGTAAAGAAGAAAGAACACGTGCCTCTGTATTACTGACCAAAGAGGGCGAAGTTGAGAACGCAGTTTCGGTAGTGTTTGCAAAAAGAAAAGGCACAAATGTAGTTACTTTGTCTAAGGATTTAATTGAAAGAGCAAATACATTTAAGGCCCATCTTCCAGATGAAATTAAAATGTCAGTCCTTCGTGATTATGGTGCGACTGCTGGTGAAAAATCAAATGAACTCATTGAACATTTGTTGCTAGCGACATTGTCTGTCTCTGCTTTGATTGCCATTGTCATGGGTTTTAGGGCCTCGCTAGTTGTTGCAATCGCAATCCCTGTAACTCTTGCATTGACCTTAGCGATTTACTACTTTATGGGCTACACTCTAAATAGGGTAACACTTTTTGCTCTTATCTTTTCAATCGGCATCTTAGTCGACGATGCAATCGTTGTTGTAGAAAACATTGAACGTCACTTACAAATAAACAAGAAACTATCTTTAGTGAAAGCAACTTTAAATGCAGTCGCAGAAGTCGGAAACCCAACAATCTTAGCAACATTTACAGTTATCGGTGCTATTTTACCAATGGCCTTTGTGTCTGGATTAATGGGGCCTTATATGAAGCCAATTCCAGTCGGAGCCAGTTTTGCAATGATTTTGTCATTGTTTGTTGCTTTTATAGTCACTCCATGGGCCGCGGTTAAAATCTTAAAACATGAACATTCGCACGATGTTGATCTCGTTGAAAATAAATCAAGCAAGCTTGATCAGATTTATGAAAAGATGATGAATACGTTATTAAAAAGTAAATCCTATAGTATTATGTTCATGGGGTTTACAGTTTTTTTATTATTATCATCGATGAGTTTAGTTTATTTTAAAAATGTAAAAGTAAAGATGTTGCCCTTTGATAATAAGGAAGAATTTCAAGTATTGATGGACTACCCGACTACTACGAATCTTGAAGTAAATAAAAACAATTCAATCGCGCTTGCAAAAGAAATTTTGAAAAATCCTAACGTTGAAAAAGTTCAAGTCTTTGCGGGAGAACCTGCACCATTTTCTTTCTCAGGAATGGTTAAACATTCATTTATGAGACGGAGTGATTATCAAAGTGATTTACAAATTCTTTTAAAGCATAAAGATAAAAGAAAAGAATCAAGTCATGATATCATTGAAGCACTACGCCCGTTAATTAAAAAATATGCTGATGATAAAAAAGCTATTTCAAAAGTTCTAGAAATTCCACCAGGACCCCCTGTTATGTCTACTGTTGTTGCAGAAGTTTACGGACCTGACGAAGCAACAAGAAAAAAAGTTGCCAAAGAATTATTTGATATTTTTGCAGGAACAGAAGGTGTGGTCGATTTGGATACAACTTTAAGATTAGGACGTCCAAGAATTGTCTATCCTTTTGATCAATCTCGAGGTGGAATTTTTGGTACAAGTGCAGACATGGTGATGAAAAATGGGGCACTCATTTTTTCTGAAATGCCAATGGCGTTGTTAAAAGATGAAGCGTCACCAGAAGAGGTAAGTATTAACTTGTCGGTGCTTGATTCAAAGCGAAGTAGTCAAAACCCATTTGATCAAATTACAATACCTTCATTTGAGTCAGGTGTCGTAGATGTTCAAAATGTTCTTGGAAAACCAAAAATTGTTGAAACTGAAACGTTATACAGAAAAAATCTTAAACCAGTTTCATATGTTATGAGTGAATTGTCGGGATCTGAAGAAGCACCAGTCTATGGTATTTTAAAATTAACTCCAAAAATTTCTTATCCGCTGCAAACTGCAGATGTCCCATGGAACACATCTAAGCCAGTTATTAAATGGGATGGAGAGTGGTTTATCACTTATGAGGTTTTTAGAGATATGGGAGGAGCATTTGCAGTCGTAATGGTGCTTATTTATATTTTAGTATTGGGTTGGTTTAGAAGCTTTACAGTTCCACTAATAATTATGGCACCAATTCCAATATCGTTGATTGGCATTTTACCGGGACACGTAATTGTTGGAAGCTATTTTACAGCAACGTCAATGATTGGGTTTATTGCTGGTGCTGGTATTATTGTTCGTAACTCAATCATCTTAGTCGATTTTATTGAACATCAATTAGCAACAGGAATAAATTTAAAAGAGGCCGTAGTAAGTGCAGGTGTCTTGAGATTTAGACCTATGCTTCTGACGGCCGCTGCAGTAGTTGTTGGTTCATCAGTTATGTTGTTTGATCCAATTTTCCAAGGTCTCGCAGTAAGTTTAATTTTTGGTGAAGTTGCAGCAACAATACTTTCAAGATTTGCAGTGCCAGTATTATATTATTGGATTGTGGGGAAAACTCGTGAAAAATTTATCCAAGAAAATAAAATGGAGAAAGAGCTAGTATGAATAAGGCCATAACATATACAATTTATTTTTTAATTGCATCCTCGTTTATATTAAAAGCACCATCAATAATGGATAATATGAAGGCCGAGGGAAAAATAATAGAACCAAATAAATTGTATCAATATAATTCTGTCACAGATATTTCTCCGGTTATTTTTCCAGCTCCTAGAAAAAAATCAATTGCAATTTTTTGGGCCTCTTGGTGTATTCCGTGCAAGATTGAATTAGAAAGAATTAGTGATGCAATTTCTGAAAAAAAGATTGATCCAAGTGCAATTATTGCCATAAGCCTTGATGAAGACTTAACGGCCTTAGATAAATTTTTAAAAGATAAAAAATACTTATTTAAAATTTACCTAGATAAGGAAAACAATTTTTTAACTAAGCTTAATATTGTTTCAACTCCAACACTTGTATTGATTGATGAGAAAAATACAATCAGGCTTCAAACTACAGGAGTCTCAATAAACCTAATTGGTAAACTTACTACTTTTCTTGAGGAGAATAAAATATGAAGATTGAAAATCAAATTAGAGCTTTTGCAGGGACGTTCATTTTATTAAGTTTGGCACTCGCCAAAGTACATAACCCAAACTGGATTTACTTTACAGTATTTGTCGGAGTCAATCTTTTGCAATCATCTTTTACTAAATTTTGTCCTTTGGAAATTATGCTTAAAAAAGTTCAGCCCAATAGAAATTAATAAAAAACTACATTTGGCCATCTGGAATTTGATAGAGCGCTTTTAGTTTTCTGAGTAAGATGTGGCTTTTTCCTAGGTAGTACCATTGACGAAAAAAACCAATAATCATTGCTACAATAAAACCCAAGACAACTCCAGAGTGAACTGTTTTAGATACCAGTCCTGTATCATGTGCTCCTCCAAGTAAAAATGCGATCATTCCAAGCACGAGCATTAATATAGTCCAGGGTATTGTTTGCCTTTTACATCTTTCTGCATCTTGGAAAAATTTTTTTGTGTCTTTTATGTAGGGCCCAAGATCGCTGGGTACATTTTCAAACAATTCATGGAGATTGGTCTCACTTGTGATAACAGTAAAAACGTTATTAGCAAGTCGAGCAACTCCAATAAAATAGAACATAACGAAAGCTTGAATAAAGATAGTGTATAAAAATGCAGGTATTGCCAATTGAATATGGCCATAGGGAAGAATTACAAATTTTAGCGCACTGAGCGCTGTAAGCAATATTCCCAAAACCATTAAGATAATTAAAAAGCGAAGTAAGTAGGCCATCTATCTCTCGTTGTCTTTAGTCTAATTTAATTGTCATGACAATTAAGATTTGTTATTTTCAAAATCCACTAATTAAAACAAAGAACCTATATGACAGACAAGACAAATTCTACAAAAAAAATATTAGATAATCCTTTTCTTGGAAGTCTCATTGTTCCGATTGGTATCGTGCTCATTGGCGCGCTGATTATTTTTGGTGTAACCAAACTCCTATCGGCCGATCGTAGTTATAAAGATTTAGTGCTTGAATTACAATCAAAGTCTTTCGGTAATAAATGGGTTGCCGCCTATGAACTATCAAAGCAAATTAATAGCTCACAAATTCCAGCAACTGATTATCCTTGGTTAATTCAAAATTTGACTGAAGCCTATAAGACTTCAGTTGATCCACGTACAAAAGGTTTTATTATTGCTGCTGTTGGAGCATTAAAGTCTCCACTTGCAATACCACTTATTGAAGAAGGTCTAAAAGAGGCCAATACAGAAATTAAGTTTCATGCACTTGTTGCTCTTGGGTCTCTTCCAAAGGGATTAGATTTTAATTGGACCTTGGCCTTTGATATACTTAACTCAGAAGATGATTTTTTAAAACAGGCAGCTGTCTTATCTATAGGAACGCATAAACCGAGCAATGGATTAGAAAAAATTGTTGGGCAACTTCAAAGTTCAAATCCACTTATAAAGTATAGTTCCGCGATCGCTTTAATAAACTACAAAGATGATTCTGCAATTAAATATCTTGAGGAGATTTTGGCATTACCTTATCCAAAGGACGGAGATATCGTGCTTCCTCCGGCCCTCGATGCTCGTCAAATATCTGAACTAAAATTAAGTGTATTGCATGCACTAAAGAATAATAGGTGGAATGGATTAAATAGCGTGCTAGAAAAAATAGCGGTTAATGACGCTAATGGAAAAATCGCACTTCTTGCAAAAGATTTATTAAAAGAGTTGAAAAATTAGCGATTCGTACGCATAATCTAACTATCTATTTTCTTTAACTATTTATTATTTAAAATCCCTTTTTGAGGATTTTAAGTTGTTGTGATTTTAAGGTAGTACCCCGGGTGGTATTAAGAGGTTTATAGAGTTATGAGTGAAGAACAAAAAACAAGCTTAAATCGTCGAGAGTTTTTTAGTTATTTAACTGTCGGCTGGATTATGTTTACTGCAGCGGCCGGCGGATTACTCTCGCTTGTGCTACGTTTTTTATACCCAAATGTTAATTTCGAACCAGAGATGGATTTTGTTGCTGGAGTTCCAGATGACTACGCAAACGGTGTAGATGAGCGTTGGAAAAATGCTTATGGTGTTTGGATGGTAAAGCAAGAAGGAAAGCTCGTGGCCCTTTCAAATATTTGTACTCACCTTGGATGTATTCCCTCGTGGCTTCCTGCCGAATTAAAATTTAAATGCCCTTGCCATGGCTCTGGATATTATATGAGTGGAGTTAATTTTGAAGGCCCAGCTCCACGTCCTTTAGAGCGTTATAAAATTTCTTTGCAAGCTGATGGAAAAATAAAAGTAGATAAAACAAAAGTATTTCGCCAAGAAAAAGGCGAATGGGAAAATAAAGATTCATATATAGCAGTTTAATAATTTTAATGAGGCTTAAATTATGTCGAATAAAGGTATCGCAAATAAAGTAAGAGAGACCCAAGTTTGGAAATCGATCTTCAGACATGGACCACCAAATAATGCTCGTAACAGAGCTGCAGTTGTAGCAGGTAACGTCTTTTTACATCTTCATCCAATTAAATTAAAGCGATCAGGAATTGAGCTTGGCTATACTTGGTGCATGGGAGGGCTTACTTTTTTTATCTTTTTAGCGCTTACAGTAACTGGCCTTCTTTTAATGTTTTATTATAGGCCAACTGCTGAATATGCATTTAACGATATTGTTGCTCTTCGCGAGCATGTTCCTCTTGGTATCATGCGAGAGATTCATCGCTGGGGAGCACACGCAATGGTTATTACCGTTTGGTTACACATGTTTCGAGTTTTTATGACTGGATCATACAAGCCACCTCGTGAATTTAATTGGGGAATTGGTGTAATTCTATTAGTCTTAACACTTTTATTATCTTTTACGGGTTATCTACTTCCTTGGGATCAGCTTGCAATTTGGGCGATTACTGTAGGTTCCAATATGGCAAAAGCAACGCCATTTCTAGGTCATGGTGGTCCTGGAGCGATGCTTGCTCAAATTGGAGATTTTGTTATGGTCTCTAATAAAAATGACGTTCGTTTTCAACTTCTTGGAGGACGTTTTGTTGGTGAGCCGGCACTGCTAAGATTTTATATTCTACATTGTGTTTTCATTCCTCTTGTTGTCGGTGTTTTGATCGCTGTGCATTTTTGGAGAGTGAGAAAAGATGGTGGGATTTCAGCACCTCTATAAAAACCTTAAGGAAAAAATATGTTAAGAGAACTCGTCAATAAAATTTCAGATCCAATCATTTCCTTTCCTTTGGTCTGTTGGCTTTTTTATTTAATGATCAAGCATTACAGAGTTGTGGGGACAAAAAAATTTGCTTGGATTTCAACGGCCATAATAGCACCTCTAACTGCATGGTTTTTAGCTGACCCTAATTTCTTTTTAATTATTAAAACTCCAGACAATATTCCAATTGTTATCTTGTTAGTGGCCGTCGGATTTTTAACTTGGTTTTCGATTTATAAAGCTGCTCAAAATGATATTAGAATTGAACAAGGTCTAGGTCCTATAGAAGCGACTGACCACAATCGTGAAAAAGTCTGGTGTTGGCCAAACCTTGTTTATATTGAATTACTTTGCATGATTGGTTTTACTGCTTTTTTAATTGTCTGGGCAATTGTTTTTAAAGCACCACTTGAAGAACCTGCCAATCCGACATGGGCACCAAATCCGGCAAAGGCTCCTTGGTACTTTTTAGGACTTCAAGAAATGCTTGTTTACTTCGATCCATGGATGGCAGGAGTTGTTTTACCTGTATTAATTATCGTTGGACTTGTGGCCATTCCTTATATCGATACAAATCCTAAAGGGAATGGTTATTACACTTTCATGGAACGGAAAATGGCCATCACATTATTTATGTTTGGCTGGCTTGTTTTATGGGTCTACTTAATTATTATTGGGGTCTTTATGAGAGGTCCAAATTGGACTTTCTATGGGCCTTTTGAATTTTGGGATGTTCACAAAGTTGTATCAGCATTTAACGTTAATCTTTCAGAAATTATTTGGATTAAAATGCTAGGTATCGGAATGCCTAAAAATCTAATTATAAGAGAAATTTTTGGTATAGTTTTAAGTTTAGCCTACATAATAGTTTTGCCTCCACTTCTGTTGAAGAAATCTAAATTAGCGCAAGATTTCTATAAGAATATAGGCTCTATAAGATACCATATTTTAGTTTTACTTTTTTTAATAATGATGAGTCTTCCAATCAAGATGGTCTTAAGATGGCTCTTTAGCTTAAAGTACATTGTGGCATTGCCAGAGTGGGAATTAAACTTATAGGAATAATGAGATGAGTGAAAATAAAGAACCTGGAATGGCATATAATATGCCTAAATTAAACAAGCTAATGGCGATTTTGTCGTTTATCTTTTTTGTAACGACGATTTGGGTTTTTTTGGATGACTATATTCGACCTTGGAAGGCAGTACAAATCGAGGCCATTCAAATTCAAAGAAGGCATACTGAAGAGGCAATCAAGCTTGCGCAAAAAGAAATTGATTCTGCAAAATTAAAAGAGCTGAATCAAAGATTGGCCGAAGGACAAAAAGTTGTCGATCAGAGAACCAAAGAGATTGGTAAGGCCGAAAAAGAGCTAGATGTTATTAAGGCAAAGCTAACAAAGCAAAATATTGATAACGGTGTTTTTAATGCAGACTCAACAGAAATAAATTTTAAATATGAATCATCACTTGCCCATGGTGATAAGAAGTCAGCAGATAAATATTTAAAGAAATTGCAAAAGCTAAAAAGAGATTTTGATCTTGGAAAAGATAATTTAAAAGCACTACAGACCGATGAGAAGCTTGCAATCGTTAAGATTGAAGAGCTTAAAAAAGAAGTGCTTGCTACAGAAAAAGAAATTAAAGAAATTACTGGCAAACTCGAATTATTGGAAATGGCAAAGAAGCAGGCTTCGTTTGATCCTGTATTTGCGCTAAGAAATATGCCATTTTTAGACTTTCTAGACCCAACGATAAAAATCCAACAGATAGTAATCGATAATATCACTGATGATCGATACTTTAGACAAGTTCCTAAGGTAGATCGTTGTATTACTTGCCATACTTTTATAGATAAGCCTGGTTTTGAAAAAGAGAAAAATCCTTTTAGAACTCACCCAAAACTAGACTTAATGGTTGGAATTGATTCTCCTCATCCAATGAAGAAAACGGGCTGTACAACTTGCCATGGTGGAGAAGGGCACAGAGTAAACGATTTTAATGCCGTAGCGCATATGCCAAATGATGAAAAGCAAGAAAAAGAGTGGGTAAAAAAATATTCATGGCATGAGCCTCACAAGGTTCCGCAACCAATGTTTAAGCGTTCGCAGACAGAAGCTGGATGTGTGAAATGTCACAGTGGAGTTGATCTTATTCCTAAAGCAACAGTTGTAAATGAAGGCCGCATGGGAATTGAAAAATATGGTTGCTATGCTTGTCATAAAATTGAGGGGTGGGAACATCGAAGAAAGCCAGGGCCTTCTTTAGAAAAGATCTCAGCTAAAGTAGATAAAGAATGGTTTAAGTCGTGGGTTTGGTCTCCAAAGTCATTTAATAAGCACGCTAAGATGCCAAGCTTTTTCATGCAGTCTAATAATTCGAAAGCTGAATTTGTTAAGATGAATGTCGCCGAGGTAAACGCGATTGCTGAATATGTTTATTCAAAATCAAAAAATTATATTCCAAGTGACAAGTTTCGTTCAGGTAATGCTGCAAATGGAAAAGCGCTTATAGCTGAAGTGGGCTGTCTTGGATGCCATGGCGTAGAAGGTTTAGAGGATCAGTCTAAAAAAATTGGAGCCTATGCTGGGCCATATTTAACAGGTACTGGATCAAAAGTTAGTGGCGATTGGTTGGTGTCTTGGCTTAAAAAGCCTTGGCATTATCAAGAAGATACTATTATGCCTTCAATGCGCTTAACTGATTCTGAAGCAATGGATATTGCCACATATCTGTTGTCATTAAAAAATGAGAAATTTGAGAAAATTCGACTTCTTCCGTTAGATAAACAAGTTCGGGATGATTTATTGGTGGATTACTACTCTGCATTTGATACCCAAGCTTCTGCCAAAACTAAAGTAGCAGCTATCTCTGATGGTGAAAAAACATTAGAACTTGGAAAGCGCTCAGTCGGTAAGTATGGATGTTATTCGTGCCATAAAATTGAAGGATTTGACGGCTATCCCCCAATTGGTCCAGAGCTTACAAAAGAAGGATCAAAACCAATTACCCAATTTGGTTACGGCATCCAACATCAAATACCTCACCAGAGAGATGCTTGGATTACGGCCCATCTGCAAAATCCAAGGATGTGGGATATTGGAATTGATAAAAATTTTAGAGACCTAAATAGGATGCCAAATTTTTATATGTCAAAAGAAGAAGCAGAAAAAATAACAGTAGCTCTTCTTGGACAGGTTGCTGACACTGTCCCTCTACTTGGTCAAAAACGTCTAAACGCATCTGAAGCTCTCTACCATGATGCTATGAAAGTTGCTGGTAAATACAACTGCGTTGGCTGTCACCAGATCGATGGATTGCGTGGTGATATTTTAAAAGCTTATGAGGAAGACGTAAATCAAGGGCCACCTGTTTTAGTAAATCAAGGTCATAGGGTACAAGCAGATTGGTTCTTTCATTTCTTATCAAACGTGCAGCCGATTCGACCTTGGGTAAAGGTAAGAATGCCTTCGTTTAATTTATCGCTAGAAGATAAAAATAGATTAATAAATGGATTTCAAAATGGTGCAAAACAAGGCTTTTATGAAGATCCACAAGCGCTTTTAACTTGGGAGCCAGGTGAAAAAGAAGAGGCGAAAAAATTATTTGATGCTCTCGCATGTACTAGTTGCCACACTGTTGGATTTAATAGCAACCCGGCCATGGCCCCAGATCTTCATAAGGCAAGCAAACGTTTACGTCCATCGTGGATAAAGAAATGGTTATCAAATCCTCAGGGAATTATGCCAAATACCACTATGCCACAGTTTTGGGGAGAGGACGGAAAAACTCCTGTTGATCCAACTTACTTCGGTGGAGATGCTAAGAAACAAATCGATGCGATAACAAAACTTGTCATTGAGCTTGGCGGTGTTCGATAATTAAGCTAACTATATTTAAGGCCGTATTTAGTAAAATATTACGGCCTTAAATTTTCCGATGCTTTTTTAAAAAATCTAAATTCAAATTATTCCTATGTATTAATTTAAAATTAAAGACCAGTTTGGATTTTACCAACAGACAACTTATGCCATTTTGAAGTAAATATTGGTGCATCTTCTTTGAAGTCTCAATATCAGGTAATGCAAATACAAATGAAGTACCATGACGTAAATAATTACATGAAACAATGTTTTTTTCGCACAAGTAGAAGTGATCAATTGCATTTAGTTTTAAAATAAATTCATGTTGAATTTTTTGTATTTCATAATGAATAATTTCTGAATTTATTGAATTTTCTGCTAAGAAGTATAAATATTTATAAAGTTTTTCCGTGCCAGGCCTTGGCTTCAATTGCCTTAAACTTTTAGCGACTATCTTTGACCCAATTGCAAAAGAAAAACCTTCTAAAGAATCGGTATAGATAAAATGAATGTTATTAAAATTTATAAATTTATTGATCTTAAAAAAAAGAAATGAATCACTTATATCAATGATTACGTGCGAATTTTTTGCTTTCGCAATATCTAAGATTAATTCGATATTTTCAAAACAAATTCCAGAAAATTTTAGAATATGACTTAAAAAAATAACAGAACGGCTATTTGATTTTAATATTTGAGCTTGAAGCATGGGGAGCAAGTTTTCATATGGAAAGTAGCTTATATTTTTTAAATTAATATTAGCATCGAGAAAATCAAATTTTTCTTCTTCTGCAAAATAAATAAAATCGTAATGATCGTTTTCACTGATATTTTTTAAAATAGATAGTAAGCATTCATTAAAATCTTCTGCCCAATATACTTGAGCATTTTTCCAGTTCAGTTCATTTCTAATTAATTCATCGAGTGAATCATTCGTAAAATTTTTAATGTCGCAATTTTTGTATGCATTAATTTGTGAATATATTTTATAGTTTACTTGGTAGTCTTGAATAAGATCGAGTTTTAGTTCACACAACTCTCTGAAACAGGCGATAGAATTCACTATTACTGCTTCAAATCTAATGTAATCTCAATAATTCGATCGCCTTTTGATAGCTTAGTCAAGACATCAAATCCCTCAACGACTTGAGCAAAAATAGTACTTTTTTTGTCGAGATGAGGAAGGGTTGTTAGGCATATATAAAATTGTGAATCACCAGAGTTCACATCGTGGCCATGCGCCAGACCGATTGTTCCTTTAATGTGCTGAAGGTCAGAAATTTCTTGTTTCAATTTTAAACCAGAACCGCCAGTTCCAGTTCCTGTCGGATCACCAGTTTGAAGAATGAAGTTAGGTATCATTCGATGGATCACAAGTCCGTCATAAAACTTGTTTTGAATTAATTCCATTATTCTTGAAGTTGTTATGGGAGCAGCCTTTGTGTAGAAACGAAAAATAACATCACCGTAGACAGTTCTCATTTTCGCTTCTGCAAACGATAGCCCATTTGAATCGGTTCTAAGGTTTTGCGTAGTAATATTTTCCACAAATTTAATTTTTGGCCTCGTGCTGGTATCCTTGCTACAGGCACTAAATAGAAGCATTAAACATAAACAAATTTCTTTCATTTTAAACACCACCTAATTGGTTGATAATAAAAGCATATTCTAAAAATCAATTCTTGCAATTTTTTTCAATAAAAAAATAAAATAGTGTTGACAGACTTTATTAGATTTAATAAATTCCTTTTCACCTTTGAATTGAACAGTCGCAAAACTAAAAATTCTAATAGATTTTTTGGGGGTGTAGCTCAGTTGGGAGAGCATCTGCTTTGCACGCAGAGGGTCGCAGGTTCGACTCCTGTCATCTCCACCAGTTCTTTTTGAAGCGCTCTTTAAAAACAGAATAAAAAGTTAAACGATTTTGAGGCCGCAAGGCTTCAATCAACGATGAGAATGAACCTAAATAAAAACAATCTGACGTAACTAATCTGTCACGCTCTAATGTGAATGTTGTATATGTTGTAAGTGATAAAAGTCAGAGCTAGAAGTTTTATGAGTTTCTCGTAATTCCTTCTTCTAGTAATAAGATTAGAATTATCCGTATAGTAATTCGTTAAATTAAATTTTAAGAAATTTTATATTGAAGCTTGGAGAGTTTGATCCTGGCTCAGAACGAACGCTGGCGGCGTGCCTAACACATGCAAGTCGAACGTGAAAGTCCTTCGGGATGAGTAAAGTGGCGCACGGGTGAGTAACACGTAGGTGACCTGCCGTTTAGAGGGGGATAACCAGAAGAAATTTTGGCTAATACCGCATACGATCTACAAATTTTAAAGTAGTAGATGAAAGAGTGCCTCTGTATATGCACTTACTAAACGATGGGCCTGCGGTGCATTAGCTAGTTGGTGGGGTAAAGGCCTACCAAGGCGACGATGCATATCCGGTCTGAGAGGATGATCGGACACACTGGAACTGAGACACGGTCCAGACTCCTACGGGAGGCAGCAGTGGGGAATATTGCGCAATGGGGGAAACCCTGACGCAGCAACGCCGCGTGAGTGAGGAAGGACTTCGGTCTGTAAAGCTCTGTTAATGTGGAAAAATGCTTATTGGTCTAATAGGCCATTGAGTTGATGGTACACATAGAGGAAGCACCGGCTAACTTCGTGCCAGCAGCCGCGGTAA
>CAZOXW010000021.1:0-51285 GCA_964583925.1 uncultured Bacteriovorax sp. | reverse complement strand
CCTATGGATATAGAAAAGAATTGTGTTTAAATTCCCAAAATCTTTTTGATGACAAAGGTTTTCTTTATGGATTTAAACTTCGTGCTGGAAATACTTATTCAAGCGTAGATGCAACAGAACTACTAGAAGAAACTTTTTCAAAAATTCCAAAGACTATAAAAAAATATTTTGTGGCGGACTCTGCTTACTCAACAATGGAAATTTATAATTCTCTTATTAATCACAACTGCAACTTTGCAATTAACTTAAAAACTAATATCTGGAAACCAATTCTAACAAAGAATAAAAATCATATGAAGTGGGTAAATACAAAACTCAGATTTTTTGACTCTAAAGACTGTCAGATTTCTTCAGCAATTTATCAACTCAAAGGATTACCTAACAAAGAGTTTCTGCGAGTAGTTTTTATTCGTACTAAAAACTTAACACCGACAAAAGAAAATAATTATCCATATAAGGTATATGCGGTTGTCACCAATATGAGTGAGTCTGAGATGAGCAACGAAGCAGTTATAAAGTTTTATCGAAAAAGATCTCAAGTGGAAAACAACATAAAAGATATTAAGAATGGAATGGACTTTCATCATTTTCCTTGCGGAACTTTAAAGGCTAATAATGTGTGGGGACTAATGGGAGTTATTGCGTACAACCTGGTGAGGTTTGCTTCATTTGCAGTGGAACCAGAACGTGGATGTTTTGTTGAGACAACAAGAAAAAGAATTGTAGCGATTGCTGGCGAGGTGATAACTCACGCCAGGAGTATTGAGATACGTATGATGAACTACATTTGCAAGGAGGTGTGCAGAGTAAAAGCAATAATGAATTCCGTAAAAAAGGTAGATGCAAATCGCTTGGGGCCACAGCGTGACTTCAAGACATAGTTCTTTAACATTCGAATAAAGTTAAAAACGGAGCACTACCCGACGGAGCTATGGGACACCCGCATGATTGATGGTTGGAGAGCTTTGTGCCCACGAGGCACTCCACTCCTAGGAAAAGTCTATAGGAGAGAAACTTAGGTGATTTAAAGCGAGGATAAAAAATATTTTGACCTAAACATAGGCCGATTTGTAAAAATTGGTTTTGAATATTGTGACTGAATCGTCACGAGATAATTTGGGGAAGCTTACTGACGGATTTCCGATAAATGTAGCGGTCTTCTCGGTTGACAGTGGAACGCATTGATTCATAACCTTTTTCCTCAACAAATAAGCATAAGTAATTCTCGTTTATAATTTATTTGCAACAACAATTTTAAACAGGAGTACTTATGCTTAATCAAAGTGTAACACGAGGAATTTTACTTCCGGAACTAAAATTTATTAGAGAAGTTATTGTCAGTTTTTTGAGTCATCCACTGCCAACCTAGGATAGTCAGCTTTCTGAGTGCGTGAATATAACTATTTAAAGATAATAAGATTCACCTCTCGAAATTGAGAGGTGATTTTTTGTTTAAATTTTTGGAATTTTCAAATCTAGTTTTATGGTGGACCCAAACGGGATCGAACCGATGACCTCAACACTGCCAGCGTTGCGCTCTCCCAGCTGAGCTATGGGCCCACTTTGATTGTTTGTTAAATCTATGAGATTATTCATAAATATGCAAACTAAAATTCTGATATTTTTTTTGGCCAGTTTAATTTCACTAGACCTTCTAGCTGAGGAGAAAAAACATTCAATCTACGCTGGGGTTTCTCGTCCTAATTTTAAATTTGAAGTTAGAGATTTAAACTCTAACCTTGAAACTCAAATGGTTAGACATGAAAACCTCTATTTCACTCTTGGCTACTCAAGACTTCCTCGGCCTCTATATTTTAATTGGCTACGATGGTCACTTGAATTTTCGATCTCTCCCTATACTGCTAATCGCCAAATTGCCAATAGAATCTCTGACCAATCAACAGGTGATTCATCTGGCCTTGGCAATGAAGTTGATTTGGGCACAAAAATTACTGGAACTAATTTATTTATAAATCCTACAATTGATTTGTATTTTCCCTATAATGACAATTACTATTTCTACTTTGGCTTTGGAATAGGTCTTGGATATGCATCAGTCAATGGCGATTATTATCATCTCGACTCCAATGCTAGTACTCTATGCTTGCAAAGCACGACCACGGCCCAGGTGAAATCAAATTGTTCAAAAAACAATGTCAATCTTAAAAAATTTGCACTATCATCAAATGTTGTGATGGTTTTAAATCTAAGTGATTTTGGAATCCGTTATGAGCGAGGTGGACCTGAAATTGAAAAGAATAATAAGAAATACACCGTTCACAATGAAGCAATCTCGCTAATTTATCAATATCGCTTTTAGGAAAAATTATGGGCATCTACGTAAACAGAACATTAAATATGAAAAAAATTAAGGCGATCGGCTTTGACATGGACTACACGATCGTTCGCTACCACACCCAAGAATTTGAAAAATTCACCTATGAAGAAACGCTAAAAAAACTTGTTTCTGAAAAAAATTACCCAGAGGAAATACTAAAACTTCAATTTGAGTTTAATCGAGTTATTCAAGGACTTGTTATAGACAAAAGGCATGGTAACATGCTTAAGGTCTCTCGATTTGGGAAAGTGAAATCATCTTATCATGGCCTTTCCATGATCGACTTTAAAGAACAGCAAAAGATTTATGGCAATGGAGTTATTGACCTTTCTGATCCATATATTCAATCTCTAGATACTAATTTTAGCGTCTCAAATGGCGTTCTATTTTCTCAATTGGTTGAATTGAAATCTAAAGGACTTAAAATTCCAAGCTATGACACACTGGCGGACGAAATAAAAGAAATGCTCGATCTTTGTCATTCGGATGGAACTTTAAAAAATGAAGTGAGACGAGATATAAAACGTTTTATTATCCAAGACCCAGAACTTGTCACGCTCCTTGAACGCTATAAAAAATATGGAAAAAAATTGTTGGTCATCACCAATTCTGACTTTAACTACACCAAACTTCTTCTTGATTACACCATCAATCCATTTTTAAAAAATCACACAAACTGGTCTGAGTTATTTGAAATTTGTATAACGTCAGCGATGAAGCCGAGATTTTTTAATATTAAAACTCCCTTTTTAACAGTTGATCCAGATACAGGCCTCATGAAAAACACTGAAGGAAAAATAACTAAGGGAATTTTTCAGGGAGGCTGGGCCGGAAAACTTCAAAGTGATCTTGGAATTCCTGGCGACGAAATTTTATATCTCGGCGATCATATCTATGGCGATGTCGTGAGCATCAAAAAAACTTTTAATTGGAGAACTGCACTTGTTTTAGATCCTCTTGAAGACGAAATATCTGCCGTTAAAAAAAGCGCGCCAGTTCAAGCTGAAATTAATCGCCTAATGAACCTTAAAGAAAAACTTGAAACCAAATTAAATGATTTCGATCTAAGAAAAAATGAATTCAATGAAGAAATCTCAAAAGAAGAGCTTAATAAATTATTTAATGAAATAGACAAAGTAAATCATTCCATCTCCGAATCCTTAGAGGAGCATCGCAAATTTTTTAATCCTTATTGGGGTGAAATGATGCGGGCTGGACTTGAAGAATCACGCTTTGCTGATCAAGTTGAAAAATATGCTTGCATCTACATGACTAAAGTTTCAGATCTGATGAGTTATTCACCTAGAACTTACTTTCGTCCATTAAGAAGAACATTGCCCCACGAACTTTAAAAATTGGTAATAGATTTCCCATGATTTTTTACCATAGCCACCGGCCATAACATAAGCCGCAGGGATTTTTAATTCTTTTAAAAAATTATAAACAAGTAAGTCTCTTTTAAGCATTGTTTCTTTTGATAAACTCAAAAGTGAAGCACTTCCCAATTCATCAAACTCATAAGGGTCAGCGCCTGAAACAATAAAGGCAATATCAGGAATCTTAAAGTTATTTTTTAAACGATCAAGACCTAAATTCAATTTCTCTAAATATAAATGATTTTCACTAAAGTCTATACCAATATCTATATCACTTGGTATAAACCATGGATCGCGTACTGATCCAGTATTTAACGGCCATCCCTCTTTCATGTGGATGCTAAATGTAGCTACATCGGAATTTTTAGAAAAAATTTCAGCCGTCCCATCACCTTTATGAGCATCGACATCAATAACCCAGGCCGAATAGATTTTTTTTTCGGCCAAAAGCTTTGAAATGCTTATTGCGATATCATTTAAAAGGCAAAATCCACGCCCTGTATTTTTCATTGCATGGTGCATTCCTCCACCTAAGAAAAATGCATCCTCACCTTTTAATGCAGAAAGAGCTGCAAGATGAGTAAAACTTATTTGTGCTAAGATAATTTTTAAAGCATAGGCAAAATCATGTATTTTTAAAGAAGGATCATAACGATGATATTTTCCCTCATCGTCGATTAGCTCATAGGTTTTAAGAAAGTGATATTCTAGATTTCGCGCGCTAGAATATAATTCTTCTATATACTCTTTTGAGTGGGCCAACATAAGATCATTTTTTGTAATTTTATCAATCTCTAAAAAATCAGTGTAGCAAAGATTCAAAAAATCTTTTTTTAGCTCATTAAACACACGCGCTGATCGATCATTTTCTATTGGAATGAGCACTCCAAAATCAGTAAATCGCAAATCAATATCAGGGTGATAAAGAATTTTCATTTATCATCACCTCGCACCTCTTTTAGTATGGTCTGTACTAGATTTTTATCAATTAAATTTTCCACTGCATTTAATAACGAATTTAATTGAGATTCATTTCTTGCACCACAAATCATCGTCGAAAGTTCTTCAAATGAGTAATTATAACTTAAAGCAAAAGTTAATAAATCAACATGATATTTTTCACAAGCTAAATTTAATTTTTGAACTTCTAAAAACTTCGTTTGCAAATCTTGTGCTTTCCACCAAGGTGCCCAGGATCGACAGTCAGAAGAATCAAATTTTCTATTTTTATCCACTCGGCCAGTAAGAATTCCTTTATCAAGACTTCCCCAACTCATAAAGCTTATTTCTTTTCTTCTTAGATAGGGAAATAAATCAACCTGTGCTTTATTTTCAAAATAATTAAACTCATTTTGAACTACTTTAACTGGGCATACTTCAAAGGCCTTATTTATTTCATCTATATTGGTGTTACATAGACCTACATTTAATATCTTTTTTTCGTTTAGGGCCTTATCAAATACTTCAAGCGTTGACCTAATATCAAACTTAGAATCTGGCCAATGGACCATGTAAAGATCAATATAATCCGTGTTTAAATCAATGAGACTTTGTTCCAACATTCTTTTTGCAATTTTTGGATCGTTATTCATATCAACTCGACGATTTTCATGCCAAGTAACCCCTGATTTTGAAACGATAAATACTTTGTCTCTGATTTGTCTAAAGGCCTTTCCTATGCGCTTTTCACTTAAGGTGAAACCATAGATCGGAGCAGTATCAAAAATTTTAATTCCTCGATCAAAGGCAAGTCTAAGTAAAGAGACAGACTCATCCTCATTAATATCGCCAAAGCCATACCCACCGCCTTCACCACTAATTGATGCACCTCCAAAACTGATCGGCAAATCTCGGTATTTATTTAAAAGTGTCATTCTCGAATCCTTGTGTAAATAGAGTAAAAATTGTATAAATGCCCAAAACCAAAACGAGGAAAATATCTATGTTCGGTCGGTTTTTTACCTTAACTATAATATCATTATTCGCATCCGTTCATTTTGTAAATCTAAAGGCAGAGGAATCTATCCAGATTAAAGATTTCAATCTTTTAAAAGAAAAATCTTACCTAAGTTCAAAAAATTATCTCAGCAAAGAATCAGAAAAAAAACAAGCAAGCTTTAATGCTCTATCAAGTTTAGATAATCATCTTCCAAGTGGTGAAATCAATTTTAAAAAAACAAAAGATTATTATAGTTCAAACTCTCCTCTTTTAAACTCGCTAGGATTAGCATCACGCCCCTATTCTTGGAGTGTGGATTATTATTGGCCAATTTTTAATCATTCGCTTTTTATAAAAACTGAAAAATCACTTAACCAAAAAAAACTTAAAGACCTAGAATATGAAATATACAAAAAAAGTTATGATGTAGAATTTCAAACTCAATATTTAAATTTATTATTAAGTCTCTATAAAAAAGAAACTATATCAAACTCAATTACAAAAGCTGAAACTGCTAAAAAAGAAGCTGAAATTGCATTTAACTTGGGTCAAAAAACTAAAATTGATGTTTTAAGATCAGAAGCAAATTTAGTGTCTCTAAATTCAAAAAGACTTGGAATATTAGATGAAGTTGAAAAAAATTTAAATACGATCGTTGCTCTTTCTGGCCTTAAACTTGAAGATTTTTCACAGGTTTTAGAATTAAAGGAAAACGAGATATTCAATTTATTAAATTTACTTTCTAAAACAGATGCTCCTCTGACACAAGCAAACTTTAATGAAAGTGCGCTTTTAAAAAAGCAAGAATTAGAAATAAACGACTTGAGATATAGTAGTAAGCTTATTACAACTAAACACTGGCCAGAATTAAAACTCCAAGGAAGTCTAGAGCATTCAGGAATGACATTTGACAATAGTCTTCATAGGCCATCGCGCTCTCATTCGATGGCCGTTGTTCTTAGTTTTCCTTTTTTTCTTGGTGGGAGCATTGTTAGTTCAAACTTTGAGCAATATCATGCCTTAAAGACTCTTGAGTACAATAAAGAATTGCAAAAGTTAGAACTAAATAATCAGTTTAAATCGCAACTAAAACAGTTTGAAGCGCTTTTAAAGATGGATAATTCTTTAAAAATTAACATTGACCAGTTTGAAGAACTCTACCGACTAAGTCGCACATCCTATCAGCTCGGAAAAACAAGCTTGATAGAACTTCTAGAAGTTCAGGACAACCTCATTAATTCAAAAATAGAATACGCTAAAAATAAAATTAACTTGTATCAACTGATCTCTAACTACAATTGGCAAATAGGACGACTATGAAATTAATAATAATCTTACTCATACTTTTTTTTACTTCGTGCTCAAAAAAAGTCAAAGTTGAAACAATCTCAATCATTCAAAGTTATGTTGAAAGCACCGTCTCAACTATCAACTCTGGAACCGTAGAGGCTAAAAAGCAATCTACACTTTCGTTTGGAACCATTGGCAGAATTTCAAAAGTTCATAGCTCTATTGGAAACATCGTCGCTGAGGGCACAGTCATTGCCGAACTAGAAAATGCCGATTTGAGAGCAATATTTGATGAAGCAAGAAAAGAATATGGAAGGGCAATTGAACTTTTTAATAATGGGCTTGTCTCAATCTCGCACCTAGATGCTGCCAAAAAGGCCAGTGAAGTTGCACGAGTTAATCTTGAAAAAACAATGATCAAAGCTCCATTTAAAGGAATGATTACAGCGTTAGATTTAAAGATTGGCGAATTTTATCAAAACCAAGCGACGGTCTCATCAAAACCAATCGTCCAAATCATTGACCTAGAAAGAAGGATTGTAAAAGGAGAAATTGACGAAGTTGATCTTAGTAAAATTAAAAATAATCAAACAGCAAGAGTGAAACTGCCGGCCCTTAAAAATAGAGTTTTTAATGCTATTGTAAAAAAAGTCGTTCCTTTTGTATCTGCAGCAAAAGACCAAGATCGTACTTCCGAAATAGAACTTGAACTTATTACAAATTCAATTGAGGAAAGTATTCAAATTCCAGTTGGCGCTTCCGCCGATGTTGAAATTATCGTCGACAAAAAAGAGAGCACCCTCGTTGCACCATCTAACTTTGTTCACGGAGTTGGAAATAAAAAATACGTTTATGCCATTCTAAACAATCGTCTCACCAAAAAAGATGTCACAATTGGAGTGGGCAACTACGATCGGTCTGAAATTTTAACAGGATTAAAAGTTAATGATCTTATTGCAAGACCACCTGAAGGTGCTGATGATATTTCCAAACTAAAAGTGGAGGCCGAAGTAAAAAAATGGCCTTAATTGAATTAACTCATATCAATAAAGCATTCACGATGGGCGATGAAATCATCAAGGCCTTAAACGATGTTACTATCAACATTGATCAAGGTGAAATGACATCAATCGTTGGGACCTCTGGTTCTGGGAAATCGACCTTGATGAATATCATTGGCCTTCTCGATCTTCCAACCAGTGGCGATTATTTATTAGATGGTATGAACACAACCCAAATGAATGATGATAGCTTAAGCCACTATCGCAATCAAAAAATTGGATTTGTTTTTCAAAGCTTTCATCTACTCCCTAAAGCTTCTGCGCTTAAAAATGTTACAATGCCAATGCAATATGCTTCTGCCTATGATCCAAATTTAACAGATGAAAAGATCAATGAGATGGCCATCACAGCACTTGATCAAGTTGGACTCACTTCCAGGATGCATCATCGACCAAATGAACTTTCAGGAGGACAACGTCAGCGAGTGGCCATTGCTCGTGCGCTAGTCAATCGCCCAAAAATTCTTTTGGCCGATGAACCGACAGGAGCACTAGACTCTAAAACTAGTGAAGAAATTTTACATTTATTTAAAGAATTAAATCGAACAGGCGTTACTGTCATCATTGTTACTCATGATAACAATGTTGCTAATAAATGTGAGCGAATACTTCGAATGACCGACGGACTAATTCATGAAGAAAGAAATAACTATCGGATCTTAAAATGATTTTTAAAAAAATATTATTAAATTCTTTTGAAGCACTTAAAGAAAATAAATTGCGTTCAGCCTTAACGATGCTTGGAATGATCATTGGGGTAGCGGCAGTTATTTTACTAGTTTCTGTTGGTACCGGGGCCAAAAGATATATCACGAGTGAATTTGAGAGCCTTGGAACAAACATCATTATAATCCAACCAGGAAAGACAGACAAAAAAACGTCCATGGGACCTCCTGTATCATCAAGTAAGGGAAAATTAACCCTTCAAGATGTAGATGCACTACTTAAAACTTCGACGACGGTGTCCGCTGTATCAGGAGTTATGTTTGGTGCCGGCTCAATTAAAAACGAATTTGCAAGCTTGAATATTAATATTCTGGGGTCGAATGAACAATTTATTAAAATTTTTAATATGAGCATTCGCGAAGGAAATTATATAACAAAAGAAGAAGATGAGGCTGGGAGACGAGTTGTTGTTCTCGGGCATAATGTAAAAAATAGTCTCTTCGGTACCGATATTGCACTTGGGAAGCTCGTAAAAATTAACGATAGTGAACATCGAGTTATTGGTATTATAAAAGAATCGGGCGATAAACTTGGATTTAATGTTGATGATATGGTCTTTATTCCTACGAAATCAGCGCTTCGATTATTTAATACAGAAAATCTCTTTGGAATTCGTGCTGCTGGTCGCTCTCGCTCAGGAATGGATGAAACCGTTAGCGAAATTACAGAAATTTTAAAAGAGCGACATGATGGTGAGGAAGATTTTACAATTATCACTCAACTGACAATGCTTGAAAGCATGAATACAATTCTAAATATGCTCACCTATGCTCTAGGGGCCATTGCATTTATTTCAATGCTTGTCGGCGGAATTGGAATTATGAATATCATGCTTGTATCGGTTACAGAGCGAACAAGAGAAATAGGAATAAGGAGAGCTGTTGGAGCAAGGCAATCAGATATCTTAAAGCAGTTCTTAGTAGAGGCCGTGACAATCTCTATCGCAAGTGGACTCCTTGGCATTTTTATCGCAAGTTTTATCTCTTATTCACTCTTTTTACTATTTCCTAAATTTGATATGCGCCCCCCACTATGGATCATCCCTCCTGCATTTATGCTCTCATTTTTAACTGGTGTTATATTTGGAGTATGGCCAGCGAGAAAAGCATCACGAATTCAAACAATCGATGCTTTAAGGTATGAATAATGAGACTTTTAGTATTTGCCCACAAGAAAGAGGCCGAGAGCTTTATTGATCATCTCAAATTTATTCCCGTGCCAACTTCAAGAATTGAGCTTTATAAAAATGATTCTGAATATTTACTAATTACAAATGAAGGTATTAATGAAGCAATGTTAAATACCTCGATTTGTTTAGCAAACTTTGCCCATGAAATTAATTCTATCGTTAATATTGGTATCGCTGGAAGCATTAATTCAAAAATAAAGATTGGTAAAATTGTTCAAGTGAAAACAATTTACGGAAAAAATCACAACTCCTTTGAATATCAATCCTTTCCAACCCTGACCTCTAGTGCGACTGTCGAATGCTTGTCTGTCCCTGGAAGAGTTTTAATAAAAGAAGATAAATTAAAGCTCACACCGATCGCAGATATTATTGATCGTGAGTCATGGGGAATTGCTTATGCCGCTAAAAAATTTAAAATTGATTTTTATTCTATCAAATTTATATCTGATGATTTAGAGTCTGTTGACTTTTGTGCCAAAATCTTAAATGAATCAGAAATTATTTCAAAAAAATTATTGGACTACTATCGATCTGAATTTTCGATTGTTGATTTATCCCTCCAAGATGTCGAAGTAGATATCAGTTATTTTATTAATTCTGATTTTTTATACTTTAGTGTAAGTCAAAAACGACAACTTATAAATATTCTTCAATCGTTAAAACTTCAAGAATTTAGCCTTGCAGAATTTATTAACTCAGCTCATTTCAAATCAATTTTAGAAAATGAATTAAAACCAAAAGATAGAACCAAGCTACTCCTCTTAACACTTTATTCAATTTCAAATCCACTCCTAGCGTCTACTAAAAATAAGCTTGATCAAATAGTAAAAAAGTTTCAAACAAATTCTATCCAATTTAAAATCGATCCAACACTTGCAAATAAAGAGCTCATCATACAATTAATGATTGAAAATAAAAATAGTTTAGGTATGATTATTGCTGATTTATCAAATTTTAATGATTTTGGAATCGAAGAATACTTTGATTTGCTTGATGGAAAATTATGATCTTTGAAAAAGTGTTTGTCGAGAGATCTTTACTCGAAAACCAAGATGCTAATAAGATTTTAGCACATTTTACAACTGAACAAGTTACAATCATCGAAGATTATGATGAATATTTTGGCACACTCAAAAAACCTTATCTAAATAAAAGAACAAACTTTAATTTGTATTTGGCCAAAAAAAAAGGGGCCCTTGTAAAGCAGGCGCCAGATGCCTATGGGTTAAACAATGGCCCTCACTATTATTTTATTCATACTTACAACTGTATTTACGAATGCGATTATTGCTTCTTACAAGGATATTTTGATTCACCAGATATGGTTTTATTTTTAAACCGAGATGAAGTCGCAAATGAAATAATCACCACTGCTGAAAAATTTAAATCAGAAAATGTATGGTTTCATGCAGGAGAATTCTCTGACTCTTTAGCGCTCTCCCATATAAGTGGTGAAGTAGATTTCTACTATACGACTTTTAAAAATTGCCCTAATGCCACCCTAGAACTTCGAACAAAATCAGTAAATATTAGAGAAATTTTAAAGCGCCCACCACTTACAAATATAATAGTTAGCTTTTCAATGTCTCCTAAGCTGAGTGCAAAAAATCACGATCTAAAAACGCCACCGATTTCCAACCGTATCAAAGCAATGAAAAAATTAAGTGTTGCCGGACACAAAGTTGCAATTCACTTCGATCCTATTATTTATGCCTCAGATGTTATTAATGACTACAAAGGACTTATTGATGAAATTGCATCAGAAGTCTCACTTGATAAGATAGAATACCTTTCACTTGGCGTTGTACGTTTTACAAAAAAGGCCTTTTTTGAAAGTAAAAAAAACTACCCACAGTCTAAAATTTTTGCCTATGATTTAATAAAAGGTAAAGACGATTTTTATCGCTATCCGCGCCCCATAAGAGCGCATCTTTTATCTAAAATTAAAGACATGCTCCTGTTAAGGGGAATGGAGCCGAATAAAATCTATTTTTGCATGGAAGACAACTAACCGGCCAACACCCCGCAAAACAAACTCCCTCTGCATTCTTTTCTTGCCACTCCATCCAATATATTCTATATTTTGACCTCGTTTATAATTGAAACCAATTTTGAGATAAGGATTTTTTATGGCACGTAGATGTGATTTAACAGGAAAAAGAAGACTAGTGGGAAATAAAGTTTCACATGCTAATAATAAAACTAAGACTAAAAAGCTTGTAAATTTGCACTCTAAAAAAGTGTTTGATCCTAAAACTGGTGAAACAATTAAACTTAAGCTTTCAGCAAAAGCAATTAGAGATCTAGATAAAATTGGTTCTCTTACAAACTACGTTAAGAAAAATTTCAAAATGTTTTTCTAGTTTTAAAAAGAAAAAAAGATAAATTAGAAGGCCCACAATTGTGGGCCTTTTTTGTTCTATTGAACTTCTAATTCTGAAACTTCAAATCCCCATTTATTAATTGACCTATCAGATACAAAGTCTAAAACTACAGAATCCCCTTCGATATACTCAGAAGTGTAACCAGTTCCAGCTCCTGTAAGTTTTTCTACCGTAGCCCCATTTTTATCTGAAATACGTAAGTAATCATATCCAGACTCTAAATCATATTTTGTCACTTTCACTCTGATGTATTTTGCACCTTCAATCGTGAATCCTTTTCTTAGAGTTTGGTTCTCTTTGTAAGGATGTTCTGATTCAAAAATTTCAGATAAACGAACAGTTCTCCATTGATCATTTTTTGGGCCGCTTCTTTCTGGACGTGTGTCTGTTAATAAATTATAGGCATCGATACGACCTGCAGTTACAGTCTTACCTCTAAGCGCTGCTACTGGCACAGAGCTCATCATTAAACGATCCTTCATCGTTTCATGAGACATTCTCCCTTCCTTTGAAAGTAGAAGACCTAGAACTCCAGAGACATGCGGAGTCGCCATTGATGTTCCCGACATTACTTCATAAGCGTTACCAGTGACGGTTGATAAAACATTATGCCCTGGAGCTGCAATGTGAACTGAGTTTCTACCGTAACATGAAAAATACGCAAGTCCATTTTGAGCTGTTAATGCCGCTACAGATACGACGTTTGGAATTTGGTAACTCGCTGGGTACGATGGAGTTGAATCATTATTAGATGATGCATTTCCAGCTGCCGCTGTGAAAATAATCCCTTTGTCTGAAGCTCTTTTAATTGCATCAAATAAGGCCTGAGAGTAACCACCGCCTCCCCAAGAATTGCTCATTAAATCGACATTCAAACTTGTCGCATAATCAATAGCGCGAATTGCACCTTCTAATGTACCAGAGCCATCATCCCCAAGAAACTTAACTGGTACAATCGTTACATCACTCATTACCCCAGCAACTCCAACTGAGTTATTATGAAGGGCCCCAATAGTTCCAGAACAATGAGTACCATGCCCATGGCCATCCATTGGATCTGCATCGTCATTCGCAAAATCGTAGCCATGAATATCATCAATGTATCCATTGCCGTCATCATCAACGCCGGCCTTTCCATTTAACTCAACTGAATTTACCCATGTATTTTCTTTTAAATCAGCATGATTATAGTCTACTCCTGTATCAATAACAGCGATCTTTACTGTCTTGGATCCAGTTGTTAATTCCCATGCATTCAATGCATTGACGTCTGCTCCTTCTACTCCGGCAGTTCCTTTAGGCTCATTAGAACCAGTATTTCTTAATCCCCATAAATCTTTAAAGCGTGGATCTGTAGGTGCAGCTCTAGTCATATCAACAAATGGTGAAGCATCTAGTTTTTTAAAACTTGCACCAGATCGGATAGGATCTACATTGTAGATATAGTTTGGTTCAGCGTATTCTACGCTAGGATTAGAACGCAATTCTTTTAATATTAAATCCATTGAAGCTTTGTTAGATTCATCAAATTTTAAAACAGACAAAGAGTCAAAACTTTGTTTAATTTGACGTGCGACTTTAATTCCAAATGTTTTAGTCATAGAGCTTTTAGAAAAAGACTTTTCTCCATTGGCCTTAAATTTAACAATAATTTCACCTGGCACATGCCTAAACTCGCTTGCAAATCCTAAACTAGAGCAAAGTACCAATCCTAAACTGAGCGCTTTTTTCATCTCTTCCCTCCTTGGAAGTATCATTCCAAATAACCTATCCTATTACTAAAGTATCTGGCTGATCGTTCAATTAATGGTCAATATTATTAGCTTAAAGAAAATTAGTTTTTGGTAAATCAAAATAGATCGTGGCAATTTTTTCCAAAATCACTGGCCCTTTCTTTTTTTCACAGGAATGAGAATATAGTATCTATGATACATAACAGCTCAACTGACCCTGTATTAATTAAAAAAATCTCGCTAAAAATCTGGACACTTCGAGATGAGATTGAAGCACGCATAAAAACTGAAATTGAAAGAAATCCAGATGCCGAACTAGATGTAAATACAATCAAAGCTAATTTTTCAAAATCGACTCAGAATAATGTGTTAGAACTAAAATCTGGGGCCGACTTAGATACTAGTGAAGACGAAATGGCCAGAGCAATGCGCGGGGAAGAACTTCCTGAACAAACTCCCGAATCAGATATTTCTACTGATTCCGAAAATAATGTAGTTCAATTAAATGCGAATCAAAATATAATTGAAGTAACCTTAGAAGCACCTACTCTTGAACTTGAAAAAATTTCCAAAGGTAAAACCGTTCTGTCTGAAATTAATATGGAGAAAATGTTTTTTTTCTGCAATCAGAGTTTTACAGAAGGTCAATCAATCGTTATTCAATTTTGTATTCCTAAGATGTTTATCCTTAATGCTGATGTTTTATATTGCCGGCCATATAATCTAAAAAGTCGAATTATTAGTCAAAATAGTTACAACTTTAGAATGCTAGTAAAATTTACATTTTTAAAAGATGGAGAGCGAGCACTTCTAAGGCAGTTTATTCAATCAATAGAGCCAGAAGTTCAAAAGGTTGATAAAAAGTCAGAAACCAATGGTGAATCAAGTGAAGATGGCGGATTTGGCGAACTAGACGATCTTGGTTTATAATCGTTCCATGAAATATTTAAATAAAGAATCTCGTAGTAACATAATTTTATTTCTATTTATTGTCTTTGTTAGCACCACTCTCTATATTGGCCATGCTCTAAAAGTGGAGCATGTTAAATTAAAAGATGAGACAATCTTTTCAAGGTTAGCGAGTTCTGATTTTGAAAATTTAGAACGAATTAAAATTGCAAATAAACAGGGTGATTTTGTTTTAGAAAAAAATACTATCAATTTAAATGTCGAATGGCGATACAAATCGCCTCAAAATTATAAGGCAAATAACAATATCATCACAAGTATCAAATCATTATTTGACAAGACAAAACTAAAAACAAAATTTGAAGAAAATGAAGCTAATCTCACAAATTTTTTCCCAGAACAAAGTAAAAATAAAATCATTCTCAATTTTCCAGATAAAGAAATTATAATTCTCGCAGGTCTTCAAAATACAATTGATAAATCATTGTATATAAAATTTGAAGATGAAAAAGGAATTTACCAAGTCGAGTCTCCATTAATAAATATCGATGCCCTTTCAAGCAGAAACTTTATTAATTCAAGGCCATTTCAATTCTCATTTGAAAAAATCCACTCGATTAATATCGTTGCTCAAAACAAAAGACGAGACATCATTTTTTCAAATGGAAGCTTCAAGGAAGGCGAAGTGACTCTAGATCTTGAATTAGTCAAAAAGAACCTACTTGATCTAAAATCGTTAGAGAGTGATTTTTTAATAGAAACACTTTCAGATGAACAAAGAAATGCCCTTAAAAAATATTTAGATCAAAAAGAAAATCTAGTTGAATTAAAATTAACTGATGATTCAAATTCTTATCAGTATTCAATTATTAATTCTCCGACTCTCTTTCCCATGGCCGACCTAAAATTAAAAGAGATGGTACTAATATATGCCCATCATACTGATGCCATATATTTTTTTACAAAGGCCCAATTTCAATTTTCAATATAGTTTTTCTAAGAAGCTTTTCTCGTATTTACTAACCGAGAATTTGAAGGGAGTGCCTGACCGTCCTTTTGGATTTTAGAAGGGTCAACAAAAACTTGAATAAACTTTTCTAAAATTTGAGAATTATATCTTTTTACAGCTTCTTTATCAGATAAAATTTTTCTTAATGCCTCAGTAGGCTGCAATTTATAATCCATCATTGCATGAACAAAATCATCTGCAAGACAAACAATATTTGCAAGAGTTAATATTTTATTTCCTTTTTTGCCGTACGGAAAACCTGTCCCATCATAAGCTTCATGGTGCTGTAAAATAATTTGCTTAATTGAGTTATTAATTAACCTATTCCCTTCGAGTAATTTATGCCCAAGTTCAGGATGGGTCTTATATTGCTCAAGCTGATCTGGCCCCATATCTTTTGGCCTTAGACTCAAAAATTCCTTCGGTAACTGCACCATCCCGATGTCATGAAACATACATGCCATGGCAGTTGTCTCAATTGTTGCTTTCGACTGCCATTCAAATTGCTTTATAATTGCTGTTGAATATAGCGTAACTAAAAAAGCATGTGAGTACGCATTCGGATCAAAATTTTGATAAGAACGAAGTACCATATAAAGATCTTCTTGTGACTCAATTAAGTTATAAATATTTTCACATACCTCTTTGCCTTGCTCGACAACTTGAGGCTTTATTCCCACAGTAAAACTTTCTTCAATAAACTTTTCAGAGACATTCTTTAGCATGTTTACTTTATTAAATGCAGGAACATGCTCATTTTCCACTAACTTTTTAGCTAAAAAATTATTATGTTGAATAAATTTTCTGCGATCTGAATTATGAAAATAAAGGTACTCTACCTTCTTTTCATTTTTATATTTATCAATGCGCTCTTTTGAAAATGCATCTCCTGCATGAAGAATTTTTAAATACTTATTTCCCGACAGTTTTATATAAATATCAAAAAGAACAGCTTGCGATGAATAAAATTCATCTATTTTAATCGAAGTAAATTTATCATCCCCCATGGCGACTTCTATTTCTTCAGATGTCCCCTCTTTTTTGGGAATATTTGACATAATATCGCCAAGGCTTTGATGTCCCTCGAGTACTTCTTTTAACTGTGGAAGATCAAAAGGCTTTACAATAATTCCGGCAGCACCAAGCTTAATCATTTTTTCTTCTGTAACAATTTCTCTTTCAACCAATTCTTTATTATTTACAACTATAATAACTCGTTGATTTGTATAATTAGTTTTAATAAACTTTAAAACTTGCATACACGAATGATTTTGAATGTCGTAATTCATCACAACGGCAAAATATTTATCATTGTAAAGCGCAAGCTGAGCATCGCGGCCATTGACCACGCAACCAGCATCATAGCCTTCACCGACTAGGTATTTTTTTGCTCCACCTAGCCAAGATTCATCCGCATCTACTAATAAAATTTTTAAGGCCAAATTTATTTCCTTCAAATATTAAAAGGACATCACTCAGACTTATCGGCAAAAATTGGAAAAAATTGAAAAAAAAAGGGCCAAAATTTATCTAAACTTTGGCCCCATAAGATATTAATTATATTAAATAACTACTTAATTTCTTTATGAACAGTGTGCTTCTTTAAAAAAGGATTATACTTTTTTAGCTCAAGACGCTCAGGATGAGTCTTCTTATTTTTAGTTGCCGTATATCGTGAAGGACTTTTTCCTTCTTTTCTTGCTTCTGTACACTCAAGCGTAATAATTACTCTAGGCCCTTTCTTTGCCACAACTTCCTCCAGGTCAAAATTTAACAAAGATGAAATTACACTTTTGCATTTGGCATGACAACAAAAAACTGTTAAACCTATTAAAAAACTATGAAACTAATAACAAACGACAATTGGAAAATTACACGCTTTAAAACTGCAAATAAGATTTGCTTTATTAGTTTGGGTGCAGAGCTTGACTCTTCTAGTAATTTAAAATACTTATACTCTGTAATTACCAGTGATTTAGACTATATTGAAATATCTGAACAAGTTTTTGATTCAATCGATCAGGCACTAAACCATATCAATGAGAACTACTCTCATTGGGAATTATTTAGTTTGAAGACACCAGAAAAAGAAGATGGTTGCTCTAGTTGTGTTGCACACTAATTCTTGACAGATATGAAGAATTTAGGCAAATTACGTCTTTATATTTTAATTATTTAACCTGCTACTGTATACAAATCAGTAGTATTTAACCAAGGTCTATGACATGAAAGCAAATATTCACCCAAAGTATGAAGCAGTAACAATCACTTGTGTTTGTGGTGCTGTTTATGAAACAAAAAGCACTCTTCCACTAGAAAAAACTGATATCTGTGGAGCTTGCCACCCATTCTATTCTGGAAAAACAAAAATTCTAGATACAGAAGGAAGAATTGAAAAATTTAAAAAGAAATTTGGTGCAGACTACGCAAGTAAAGTTAAAAAATAAGAATAAAAAAAGGCCCTCAATTGAGGGCCTTTTTTTTATTCTTCACTCTCCAAGTATCTCCAATTTCTTTATCTAATATAATCTCAACTCTTTCTCCAACATCTTGCTCTTTCATTTTCTTTATTTCTGACTTTGTTAAATCACGCTTTAAAAACTCTATTTTAATTATTCTATTTTCGTTATTTTCAAAAATACATGCTTCATAGATAAAACTAAATTTTGTTTCATTTAAAAAGCGAACAATTGTGACTTCTTGTAAATTCTCATCCTTTAAATTCAAATCCTTTCGAACCAGTGCCATTGAAAAAAGAGGCATAATCTTTCGATCAAGCGAGACTAATTGCGAGAGTCGTTCAACAGAGTTTGAATGTGTAAGTCGTATCACTTGATGGCACCAAGAATTTGGACAAGATAAATTAGATGGACACGGATATTGAATGTCATAGTTTGAAATTAAATTTTCACGGAGTGATTTTAACTTTATAAATAATTCACTTGTACCAGGCTCGAAAATTAAAATCACCTTTGGATTTGCTTTTTTGATAAGCTCCAAAGCATTCTTTAATTCCATTTCATTAATCGAATGACCAAAACAAAGTGTCGCATCTTTAGGAAATTCATTCATCTTTGTTTCAAACTTTATCTTTTTAGTTTGAAAAACACCTTCTAAAATTTTTTGGGCCTGCTCTAGCATTAATTCAGATGTATCAACACAATAAATATTCTCTTTAAAACCTTGTAACAATAATGCGTAAGAAAACGTACCAGGCCCTGAGCCATAATCGACAAAAGGTCTTGTCAAAATTAAATCTTTTATAGATTGATGAAGTTTACTAAATAAAAAATTAAACTTTGGTAAATTTGTTGGGAGATAAAAGTATGCATAGCTTGAAACACAATTTCTATCTTTTGTATAATCTGCAATTTTTGATCGGTCTTGTGTAAATTTAAACGAAATATCTTTGATATTTTTTATATGATCCGTCTCTTTTAGATTCGGATTTAAAAGATAATTTGAAATTGTTTCAAGATTTATTTTATCCATAAAAAAAAGGGGGGAATACTCCCCCCTCATATTTCATTAATTATCTTTTATCTAAGGAAATATACTCGCGTGTTTTTTCACCTGTATACACTTGTCTTGGACGAGAAATTTTTGTCTCTTTTGTTTCTCTCATTTCTCTCCACTGTGCTAACCAACCAGGCATTCTTCCAAGTGCAAACATAACAGTAAACATATTCGTTGGAATTCCAAGCGCACGATAAATAATACCAGAATAAAAATCGACATTCGGATATAAGTTTCTTGATTTAAAATAGTCATCTGAAAGTGCTTCTTGTTCTAATCCTTTAGCAATATCTAAAAGAGGATCCTTGATACCTAACTGAGTTAAAACTGAGTCACATGCTTTTTTTATAATTTTTGCTCGTGGATCAAAGTTTTTATAAACTCGGTGTCCAAAGCCCATTAGTTTAAAAGTGTCATTTTTATCTTTAGCTCTGGTTAGTGCTTTGTGAGCATCTCCACCAGCTTTTTGAATTTCTTCTAACATCTCAAGAACTTCTTGATTTGCTCCCCCATGTAATGGGCCCCAAAGAGCATCAATTCCTGCTGATATAGAAGCAAAAATAGAAGCATTAGAACTTCCCACAACTCTTACTGTCGATGTCGAACAATTTTGTTCATGGTCAGCATGTAAAATTAAAAGTACGTCTAGTGCCTTGGCCACATCTTTTGATGCTTTCATGCCCATCATACTCATAAAATCTTCACAATAAGAAAGATTGGAATTTGAAGGAACAAGTGCTTCGCCTCTCAATGTTCGATGAATTGCCGCGGTAATGATTTTAAATTGGCCAAGCATTAAAGCAAAAATTTCATCTTTTTGTTCTGCGGTTGGATTTGGATTATTAAGTTCAGGGTAATGACCTGACAACGCGACAGTCAAGCTTGATGCAATTGCCATTGGATGAGTTGTCTTAGGAAACATGCTAATCATTTTTACAATATACTCAGGCAACTTAGAATAGCTTGCAACTTTCTTTTCAAAATTTACTAGCTCAGATTTAGAAGGAAGTTTTCCATAATTTAATAAATAAGCAACTTCGATGAACGATGATTGTTCAGCTAATTGCTCAATAGGATAACCTCTATAACGTAAAATTCCTTGCTCACCATCTAGAAAGGTTACGGCAGAATAACATGAGCCTGTATTTAAAAATCCATGATCAATTGTTATATAGCCAGTATCAGCTCGTAATTTTGAAAGATCGATTGCTTTTTCAGATTCAGATCCAACAAGAACAGGATATTCAACGACCTTACCTTCAACTTCTATTTTTGCCTTTAAAGACATATTTTCCTCCAAAAAAATAATATTAAGAAAAATTTCCTAATTAAAATACTTCTATGCACTTTGAACGTCTAGGCAAAAAGGCCCTATTTTACGATCCAATTTTTTGGATCACGATGCCAATTTTGAAGCTCATTTCTACCTAGATTATCAATTAATTTTAACTCGAAAGCGCAATCAACCAATACGGAAAAATTTGTCAGTGAATGGAGCGTTATTTTTAATTGATCAAATCGTTTTTTGGCCTCATCCATTTCATAATCTACGATCGAAAGACAATGGGTCACACTCAAATTTGATTCGCGAAGGATTAAAACTGCATCGGCAGAACTTGAGCCTTGATTAATTAGATCTTCAACGAGGAGGACCTCTTTTCCAGGCATACAGTCCCCTTCAATTTGATTCTTTTTCCCATGTCCCTTGGCAGTTGTTCGGACATAGATCATTCTTTCTTGCAAACGGTCAGCTATAAATGCTGCGTGAGGAATCCCAGCAGTTGCGATCCCGCCAATATAATCGTAGCTCAGCTTTTTTGAACTGATGATATCTAAAAAATGCGAAATAATTTTATTTCGTAAGGGAACATGACTTAAAACCATTCGATTGTCACAATAGATTGGGCCCATAAGTCCTGAGGCATACTTAAAGCCTTCTTTTGGTTGAAACTTGACGGCACCGATTTCTAAAAGTCCTCGAGCTATTTCTTTTTCCATACAACCACCTTTAATCCAAAATTAATATCTGTCTCATTAAAATAATCGGGAAAACCAAATTCAGTATATATAAATATTCTATCTTTGTAATCGTGCCCAAGTTCACGTAAAAATTCAAAACTTTTAAAGGGAGAATTTAAAGAGGTCATCACTAATCCATCTTTTTCCAAAGACTCAAGCACTCGATTAAAAATTTTTTTATAATCGGTTTCTAAATTAAAGCTATTCGATTGAATTGAAGGCGGATCAATAATTATAAAATCATAAGGGCCATTATCTTTAATTTTTTTGAATGATTTTAAAATATCATGGGAAAAAAACTTTACTGTATTCATAGAAATATTATTTTTTTTATAATTTTCTTTCGCTGTGGCATGAGCAGATTTACTCATATCAAAATTGACGACACTCTTTGCCCCTGCTTGAGTCGCAATTAAAGACAGTGAAGAGGTATATGAAAATAAATTAAGAATTCTTTTCTCTCTTGCATGCTTTCGGACGAAGTTTCGACCGAGTTCCATGTCCAAGAAAAAACCAAAATTTTGGTTTTCAAGTAAACTAATTTCATAGCATAAATCATCGATTAAAATATCATCCTTACGAGGAACTTCTCCCCACAAAATATAGGATGGAGATTTCATTAGAAATCTACTTTGAACAACTATCCCCTTAATTTTATAATCTGGATTTTTAAGCACTAGCTCTTTTATTGCGTGAAGTAGCAGATCAGTTTCAAATGGCCGATAAAAAACTACAACTAAGTAGGGATAAAATAATTCAATATTTAAATGCTCAAAATTTAAAATAAATTTTCCACGCCCATGGTATAATCGACGAGAGGATAGTGAAGAATTTAGAGAATCTCTTAAAAAGAAAATAAGTTCATTCATATCGAAGACAATATTTTAAAAAATTGGATTTGAACATTGAAAGCTTTAGTAATTGGCCTAGAAAGTGAAGAATTTTTACAAACCAAACTGGTTTTAGAAAACCATGTAGACAAAGCAAATCTCTTCTATCTTTCTAGTGAGCATGAATTAATCAGCATCTTGACTTCCGAAGGGCCATTTTCATTTATTATTCATCACCTTGATGACAAAAGGTTCCAAGCTAGCGCTTACCACGAGCAAGTTACTGAGGTTATAGGACTAAGACCTTATCTCTATATTGGGACCCAAAATGCCATTAAATCTCAGTTAACCACGGAGCTGGTAAATAATCATAAAACAAATTTTGTCTTGGAAGTTCCTCTAAAACCTCAAGAGCTAAAAAAAGCAGTTTCAAACTGCTTAACGTGGATAAAAAATGAAGAATTCGAGCAGTCAATACAGGAATTTTCTAAAGATGAAATGCGCCCAATGCGCCTAAAAAACTTTTTTTTATTTGAGAGCCTCCCCTATGATGTTTATATCGAAGTTGCCAATAATAAATATGGAAAAGTAATCTCAAAAAATAGATTTTACTCACATAAATTAATTCAAAATTATTCAAAAAAAAATATTAAATCATTACATGTCAAAAAAACAGAGCACTTGAAAATGCTTGATTCATCTATAAAAAATTTCACTTCCGTTTTTAAAATGAAAAATATAGATAAATCTAAAATCATCAAACTCCAACTTAAGGCCATCTTTTTTATTCAAGAATATATTAAAGCATTGTCTGTTTCAGATGAAGTTAATGAACTCACTCATCTTCTAACTGATTCAATTTCTGACCAGGCCAGATTAGTAAAAAGTTTTCCACTCATCGCAGGGGAAATTACCCAATTTAAAAACATGGCCCAGGCGGAGGTTTCTCTACTTTCGGCCTATCTTTGTGAGCTGATACTTGTCGAAATGAAATGGAATGCTGATATGACAAAAGGTCGCCTTACTCTTGCAAGTATTTTGCAAGATATTCATTTGTCTAATGATGAATTATATAAAATTAGAAGCACAGAAGATCAACTCTTAAAAACATTTACAGAGGAAGAACAAAAACAATTTTTAGAGCATCCTAAGCGAGCTCAAGATATCGCTAAACTTTTCCATGGTTATACAGAATTAGATTTTATACTTAAAGAACATCATGAGCATCCAACCGGGGAAGGTTTTCCATCCAGTCTTAATAGTTCAGGACTAACAACCATTTCGTGTCTCTTTATAATCGTCAACCATTTTCTATCTCGAATAGATCGAAATGAACTGGGAATTGCTGCGGCCAAAGATATCCTTAGCTCAATGAAAAAGCCCTATAGCATGGGTAATTTTAAAGAGCCCATGAATGCTCTCATTAAAATTATAACAATGCCCTAAATTTTAAGAGTGTTTAAAGTCTCAATTATTTTTTTATAGGTGTGCTTGCTAAATCGCTCTTTTAATTCCTTTATGATTTCAGAGACAACCACTGATTCCCCTTCGTTACGTTTTAAAAAAAGTTCCTCGATAAATGCTTCTGAAACTATAATAATTTTTGATAAAGGCGAAATATCATCACGAAATTCGGCAGCAAACCCAACTCCATTTCCAACACCATGATGTTGCTTAATTAAAAGATCAGCTCCAATCGGACATTTTTTTAGCCCTGAAACCAATTCAGCACTCAGGCGTGCGTGATTTAAAACTAGTTCTTTTTCTTCTTCTGTTAAACTTCCAGAAAAAAGCAAGTCTTCTTCCATTTTGAACTCTGGGTATTTTTCATAAATTGGGCCTAAAGTTATATCGTGAAAAAAAAGTACAAAATTTATTTTGTCGATATGTGTAGCTCCTCCCCAAGGAACAGATTTAACAATATGAGCTGCAACATAGGCAGACAGCATGGAATGAGTATAGATGTATCCATTTTTATTATTTAAAACACTCTTTAATAAATTTTTTAAGCTAGGAACTTCAGTTACTACTTCTGTCATTACTTTTGTACATGAATTAACAAGTGTTAGTATTTCAGGAGAAATATCATTGCTAACAATACTTGCAGCAACAAAGTTCATGCTATTCTCAATCGCCAATTGTTTTTCATCTGACGATTTATTTTTTGAATCTATTAAGTTATTGCATAAAAAAATCGAAACAAAATTGATCATTTTTAAGCGGTCAATAGACTGAACATAAATATCTTCTATGCCTTCTGCTAAAAGTTTTTGAATGGATTGATTCGCATTAACTCCCTTACTCACTAAAAGATGATACTCTTCCTTATTATTTTTCATCAATTGAATATAAATATTTACAGGAGTTTCTTTTATTTTTTCGATGAATTTCAATGAAATCTTATAGTAGTTTTCAACAACGGCCGCCGACATATCTTTAGCATTCACGCCTAGTATTTTGGCGGCACTTCGAACAATGTTTTGAATAGAGTAATAACTTTTAACGTCATAATCTGAGTTAGAAGACTTAGAATCACCGACACTGATTATTGGAATAATGACTTCTTTTTGTAGAAAAATTTTCTTTAATTCATCAATTACATTTTTGTCATCAATCATTGACAAAGAAATAATAAGATCTATTTCAGGGTGTTCTAGAATTAAATTATGGATTTTTTCATAGTTATCAACAAGAACGACTTCAGAATTTAGATAGACTTCTAAATTTGTTATATACAACTGACTAACAAGTTCAATATCTGAAATAACTACTATTTTATGCATTTTGTGTAATCACCTTTTACTCCTTTACTAACAACCTATTCTAACATATCTTTTTTATAAAAATTAAGAGGTTAAGTTAGCCTTAAGCTTTACCCAATGTTGAGAGCTAAGTATGAAATTTCAGACCAATTTAATTTCTGGTAAATTTATAAAGAGATACAAAAGATTTTTTGTTGACGTAGAATTAGACCAAAATCCGCCAGAAATAGTTGTCGCCCATTGTGCGAATACTGGAACAATGACAACATGTCTCGGCCAAAATTGGCCAGTGCTAATGAGTAAAAACGATGACCCTAAAAGAAAACTCAAATACTCTTTAGAAATGATTTACAATGGAAAATCCTGGATTGGCCTAAATACAGGACGAACAAATAGTCTAGCAGTTGCTGCAATATCAAACGGTATTATTGGTGAATTGAAAAACTTTAAAGATCTAAAACAAGAAGTCAATATTGGAGCCAGTAGAATTGATATTATGACGATTGATAATGACAATCTCCCTACCTATATTGAAGTGAAGAATGTCACTTTTGTAGAAAATGATATCGCTTATTTCCCTGATGCTGTAACTGAAAGAGGCCAGAAGCACTTACTTGAATTAATGAAGCTAAAAAAAGAAGGAATAAGAGCTGTTATGCTCTTTATTATTCAACGAGAAGATTGCCATTCTTTTTCACTCTCAAATTCAGTTGATCCAACTTATTCTAAATTATTAAAAGAGGCCTTAAGTGTGGGCGTCGAAGTTTTGATTTATCAATGTAAATTAAATCCAAATGAGATAGAAGTCGTAAAAAAAATTCCCTATATTAATTAAAAAAGCACCACAAAAGTGGTGCTTTTTAAGACGAAAATTAAATAAAAAACTAAGCTGCTTTTTTATTTTGATTAAAATCAACATGAATCACATTTGAATCAGTTGAATTACCTTTTTTCTCAGACATCAATTTTTGATGATTAAGTGCTTTTTGCTCTTTTTTAGTTAATTTTTTTTTCTTATGTTTGTCATGTTTATCACCCATAAACTCTACCTCCCTCATGAAATTTATTATTTAATAATATTATCGGTTGTTTTTGACACTACTTGAGTATTTTTATCAAGATATCCATGTTTTCAGCTAGTTAAAGAAAAAATAGCCACTTTTCCCTAGAAATGTCAGTGCCAACTAGACACCTCTTCACGCAATTTTTTGCAATTTATGGAGGCATTTAGTCCCTAAAACTTGGCATCTTTTATGCTTAGATTGCATCACTTCTTTTATTTGATTCTTTTTTGGGGGGAACAAAAAATGAAAAACATGGTGACTTTAATTCTTATGCTTTTAAGTTTAAATATTTTTTCTAAAGAAGAAATTTTGGCAATCGTAAGCAATGATGAGAATAAAGATATTTATCACTTTATTGCACTTACAGACGACCGTACTGGCGATATTAAAGGCTTTATTAAAGACAACTATACAAATAACGTAAAAGTAAATCGGGCCATTTTAAATGCCAATAATTTAAAAACTGAAAATGGAGTTGTTTTAGAGCAAAGAACAAAATATAAAGTCATCTCTTTAAACTCTCACAATTTCGATCCAGTTCGAGGTGGAACCATAACAATAGACACACTTTTAAATGGTGTTACTGGTGAAAGAAAAACCTATGAACTTGAATTGGCCCGCGACAAGTTGGGTTTTAAATTATTCAAATCAAAAAGAACAATTACAAAGTTTCATATCGAAATCAACAAAAAGGCGATTATTGGAACTGTGGGTGTTAAAAGCATCCGCATGGAGTAACCCCTCTTTATGAAGAAGAGTGTTTACGCACTCTTCTTCTCTTCTTTTGCTGCTTCTAAATGACGTAGTTCTTGATCAAAGACATATTTAGTCTTTTTTACGAGTGGACGAAAAACCTCATCTAATTCATTTTTATGATGAACCGGCAGAAAATCTTCATACTTTGCAAAAAGATAAAATTCTTCTTCGCCGCTTCTTTTAGAATTTACAGCATTACCGTAGATATTTATAATTTTTGATTCTAAAACAAAGGAATAGAATTGATCATTGGTTGTAATTAACTTATTTGACATAATACTTATTGAATCTAAAAAAGGTTTTTTTGATACATCAATAAAAGTCTGGATCGGAATTTTCAATTCCATCTTTGATGAGTTTTTAATTTTATTAAAAAAATTTTTATCAGTGAATTTTAAAATTGCACCATCTTCTGAAATCTGATGAAGAATAACTTTGTCATGATAGAAATTAACATCATTATCAAATTTAAGAACAATCGGAAGGTCAGTATTTAATCGGAATGATCTCAACGTAAAAAAATCCAATAGAATTTTTCTCATAACAAACTGAGCATAGACTTCTTTATCAAGCCATTTCATTGTCGTAAGAGTCTGATAAGGCCCTTGTTCTCCGTCGAATGAAAAAAGTATTTCGTCTTTTCGCTCAAACCAAGTCATTCTCAAACGCGAATCTAAGTAAGATTCATATAATGAATAAAGATCACTTTTTAACACTTTAACTTTATTACAAAGCCAAACAGGTTTTGATTTGAGTTGCATAAGTCTATTATTTAACTTTGAGAGGTGATGATTTTGATTATAATTTTTAAAAATTTTCCTTTGTATTAGGCAAGTCTCATCCCAATTTGCCCAATGAAAACTTAAATGATTTGTAAGCACTAGACTCTCGGTGAGATCACATTTACCGAGATAATTTGAAAGCATAGACTTAGTCATAAATCTCTCCTCATCATATCTTTATAGTTACCATTTTAATGAATTTAATTACTAAATAGTTTCATCTATCAAAAGATTTTGAAGTACTTGAAAGATGAGGGGGCACTAAACTTTATAAAAATACAAAAAGTGAGTAATATAATTGGCGGTTCTAAAAAAACAGAGGGTTATGTTTACGAAATATTTTCATGTGCTATGATAAAATTATGGAAGTAAAACTAAGAAAAGCAGACGATCGATTAAGGACTCACAAAGACTGGCTAATATCTTATCATACCTTTTCATTTGGAGAGCATCATGACCCAAACTGGATGAGTTTTAAAAACCTCCGCGTTTTAAATGATGATTATATTCAAAGCGGCCAAGGTTTTCCTTTTCATCCTCATCGCAATATGGAAATTATCACATTCATGCTTAGTGGAACCCTACGACACAAAGATTCGCTCGGAAACGACATTGTAATTAATTCTGGAGAATTGCAAGTGATGAGTGCTGGTACTGGAATCATTCATAGCGAGCACTCTGAAAATAGCACAAACAATGCCTCTACCCACCTACTACAAATTTGGCTTTTGCCAAAAGAGCATAATATCAAACCTCGCTACGAGCAAAGACAAATCCTAAATGGCACTACAAAAAACTTCTTAAGACCAATAGCATCCGACACCATTAATGATTCAAATATAATGCCGATTAACTCTGAAGCCACTATTTACTATGGCACTCTGGAGTCTGGTATAGAAAAAGATTTTTGCTTTTATAAAAACAAAAATCTTTGGGTTCATGTTTTTCAAGGAAAACTCTTAGTTAATGACTACGAACTTTTTTCTGGTGACTCAATGGGGATAATAGAACTAAATCAAGACATAAAGTTTAAAGGAAATAATTCTAGCGCTTCTTTTTTAATTTTTGAATTACCTTAACTCATGCTTAATAAGTTCATATCTATTTCGTTAATAACTCTAAAGTCACTTCTTCTAGATGTTTTGCATTTAAATCCTTCGGAAAGATTGGATCTGAAGTCGCTATTGAGATTTTCATTCTAAATGATTTAGGTATGATAAAAAAGTTTGTTGCTGCTTTACCAAATTTTCGGCTAAAGAAACTGCCCCAAAGCCCTTTCATTGCCATTGGAATAACAGGAACACGGTTTTCTTCAATGATTTTTTCCACACCAGGTCTAAAGCTATTAAGTTCGCCATCATACGTAATCTTTCCCTCTGGAAAAATACAAACAATTTCGCCTTCATTTAAAGTCTCTTTAATCATTTTAAATGCATTATCCATGATTAATGGATTTTCATTTTTGCCGGCAATTGGAATAACTTTAGCATCTCTAAAAAGAAATTTTGCCAATGGTATATTCATAAATGAATAATGCATCACAAATCGCATCGGACGTTTTACTGTACCCGCAAGTATTAACCAATCGACAAAAGTGACATGATTACAAGTGACTACAGCACCGCCCTCTTTTGGGATATGATGAAGGTTTTTTGAATCAATTTTATAAATAATATTGACTAAAATGTAACAAAAAAAGCGAAGTAAAAACTCAGGAATTACAGTGTAAATATAGATGGCCACTAGAGTATTTAGAATAAAAATAATCAAAAATATTTCAGGAATCGTGTACTTTAATGAAAATAAAATCATCAACATGAGCGCTGATAAAACCATAAAAAGGGCATTTAAAATATTATTGGCAGCAATAACTCTTGAACGCTCAGTTCGATCTGCTCTCGTCTGGATGAATGTATAAAGTGGTACAATATAAAAACCTGACATAATTGAAAGCATTCCCAAATCAAAGAGAATACGAAATGACCCTTTGGCCATAAAAAATTCTTGCACATTTAACAATTTTTCAGATTGAATGCTTCCAGCAAAAAATAAATCAAGAACAAAGAGAGATAGGCCAATTGAACCAAATGGAACTAGTCCTAACTCTAATCGCTCGTGAGAAAGCTTTTCACAAATAATCGAGCCAATCGCTACCCCAATACTGAAAACGGCCAAGAAGAGTGTGACAACTTCTTCATTCCCATGCATATAATCGCGAACATAGTGAGGAAAAAGTGATAAAAGAGTGGCCCCAAAAAACCAAAACCATGAAATACCTAGGATTGAAATAAAAACACTTCGCGTTTTTCTTGAAATATTGATAATTTCAATAGATGAGGAAATGATATTAAAATTTATTTTTCCACCGGCAGAAACTGAAGGAACATTTTTAAGTTTATAAGTAAACCAAAGACCTATTAAAGAAACAAAAAAGCAAGTGATGGCAACGTACATCGGCCCATTTTCTTTTCCAATTAAAATTCCACCAGCAATTGTCCCAATCAAAATTGCGAGGAAGGTTCCCATTTCAACTAAAGCATTTCCTTCAACAATCTCTTCATCATTTAAAAGTTCAGGCAAAATTGAATACTTGACCGGGCCAAAAAAGGCGGCTTGAGTTCCAAGTAAAAAAAGACAGCTTAAAAGTAAATACAAATTAGAAGTATAAAAGCCCAGTATCCCAATAAGCATAATCATGACTTCAAGCATTTTGGTATATCTTACGAGCTTACTCATCGAAAATAAATCAGTTACTTCTCCTGCAATAGATGAAAAAAGAAAAAATGGAAGAATGAAGACTCCTCCACAAAGTGCGACCATTTGTTCAACTTTAAATGAACCTAATGTCATTGAATGATAGGTAATCAAAATAACAAGAGCATTTTTGAAAATATTATCATTCATGGCACCGGTAAATTGTGTCCAAAATATCGGCCAAAATTTTTTTTCAAACAGAACTGATTTTTTCATTTTTCATCCTTGGTGTTTAATATTTTAAACGATAAATTAAAATTTAAAATTATTATATTTATTACCTGATTTATTCTCTCATGTTTTTTCTTTTTTCAAAATACAATCCTAGTTACATTGTAACAATCTTGTACTTAAAATAACAAAACAGCGGCCATTGCCTTATGTTTCATTTTTGTTACAATGTATAAATGAATAAGGTTTTTTTAATAGCTTTGGTGGGGGTCTGGCTCAATCGTAGCGAGAAAGGTTTTAGACAAAAAGACCTAAGATTCTATTTTGAGCTCATTAATGATTGGGTCGATAGCTCTCATAAAAATAAACATAATAAAATTCAAAACACTCAAATCATGCGTTTTTTAGAGTCACTAGTTTTAAGAGATTGGTTACAAAAAAAGACTGGTCCAATTTATTATTTTAGAAATAAAAATTTCATGCCTTTTTTAAAAGAAGTATTTAGTGTTAACGAAGAAGACTCTTTTGAAATTTTCTTGCTTCAAGTTCACTCAGCAACGCTCTATAGTAAAATAATTTACCAATTACTTTACCGAAGAGGAATTGAATTATCCTATGGTGAAAAGTTGGATCTAGAGGTACTCCTTTCTTCAAAAAATCTCATCGACATAAAACGCTCAAATCTTTTAAAGGAAGTCAAAGTATTAGAAAAAAGGATTGAAGATGTCGAAAAAATGGTTCAATTTTCAAAAAATAAAATAAATTCTTATGAGCCAATGGATATTGCTAAAGAGCTAGAGCAAATCAATCCTTATAATTTGCAGTTCTATCAGTCCATGACTAAAACATTTAAAGACTTAATTCCCGAGATCGCCAAACTTGAATTGACTGAAAATTCTAAAAGGCGAATTGATACATTGTGGATTCCAATATTAAATGACATCAAATACAAAATAAGTATTTTAGATCAATTGAGTTTAACAACCACAGAAGGAAGTCGCTATAAATGATCAATTTGTAAAAAATATTTTTTTATTCTCGCTTACTTTTCTCTAGAGTGACTTCTTTTACAAAAGTTGCCTCCCCTCTTTTATAGACTAAAGATACAACATCACCTGCACGGTAATACTTTAGTGCAAAGGCCAAATCATAGACACTATCAATGACGATTTCACCTATTTTAATCAAGATATCTCCCGAAACAATGCCGGCCTTTTCTGCTGGAGAATTAGGACTTGCTTTCATGCAAACAACTCCCTTTATACTATCACTTTGCCCAAACTCAGGAACACAGCCCAAATGTGCGCCATAGCCTCGAGGTCTTGAATCAGAATCACCCGAATCATATTCATTATTAAAGCTTAATGTTTCTTTATCTAGGGCAAGTAATAATTCTTCTGAATATTTTGAAAGACTCATTAGGGCACTAAAATTAATTTTATCTGCAGTATCTCGCGAAGTATGATAATCAAGATGTGAGCCTGTTGTAAAAAAAAGTGAAGGGATTTTTTTATTTATAAAAGAGGCATGGTCGCTAGAGCCAACTGCCGTTTTTTTAAACTCTATATTTAAATCAGACTTAATTGGGGTCAGTATATTTACCCAATTTTTAGACGTATCTGTCCCCATAATAGATAGTGTATTGGTGTAGCGTCCAACCATATCATAATTTAGCATTCCCACAACTGTTCCATACTTCTCCTTGAACATTGAAGGCCATAACTCAATGAAGTTTGCTGATCCTAATAATCCAATTTCTTCAGCATTAAACCAAACAATCACATGAGTACGCTTTAAATTTAAATTTTTAATTTTAGAAGCAAGCTCCATAATTAAGGCCGAGCCAGATGCGTTGTCATCAGCTCCATAATGAATTTTTCCGCTAAAAAACTTGGCAAATCTCAATTTATAATTTCTAAAAAGAATCTCTTTCGTTGAAAGACTTGAGTTATTAAGATCATCTAAAGACGATTCTCCTCCGTATCCGAGATGATCTAAATGTGCTCCAAGAACTACTACTTCTTTAGAAAGAACTGGATCTGATCCATTTATAACAACTGCAATATTTGAAACTCTACCGGTCTTTTTTGTCAGCCCAACTTTCAAATCTAACTGCTGATGAATACTGACCGACTTTGGAGTTTGAGTCTCTTTTATTTTAAGTTGCAACTGAAGTGTATCAAGCCCAAGATTTTCTTTTGCCCAACTATTCGTAATAAAACCTGCAATTATGTTAAATCGCTCTCCACCTCCGTCTGCATTTTTAAAGACAGGATCTTTTTCATTTGGAAAGTCACTCATGCTTAAAGGATCATCAAGCAAAACTGCCCCAAGAGCTCCGTGATTGATTGCATTTTTTAATTTATAGTGAACCGAACGGTAATTTAAATAGTCTGGATGCCGAAATAGTGAAGAGGGATTTTTAATCCCTGGGTCACCAGTTAGAATAAGTACAATCTTCCCTTTTACATCTATATTTTCGTAGTCATCATATTTTAATTTTTCATCACTTTTAGGAATTGTTATTCCATATCCAACAAAGACTGCATGAGCATTTTTAAGTTCTCCACTTAATGAATATGATAATGGTTGAAATTTACTTTCTAGCGCTCCATTAGATTGCTTTAAATAATTCTCTCCACTCTTTTCCATTTCAGTAAAAATAGTAAAATCAATATTAGGATTTTCGGCGAGAGTTTCTAGGCCACTTGAAGTTATGAAATCGTTGATAAAATTTACTGCCTTTTTGTTTCCAATATGCCCGGCCTTTCTCCCTTCAAATTCAGGACTTGCTAATTTTTTCAAACCACTTTCAATGATATTAATGTTGGCAAAGTTTTTCTCTGTTAATACAATGAAAAATAAAATTAATGTAATTTTTAATATATTCATGTTTATCCTTAATTTATGAGAACAGAACTTTACCATCCACTTTTTTCACATTTTCCAATCGTTAGTTTTATTCTGGCATTTCTGTTTAAACTTGCTTTAGAATTACCATTTTTTTCTGAAGATAAAAAACTAAAAATTAACTTTGCCTTCAATCTTTTTTTCTATGCAGTTCCAATTCTGTATATTGTTAATTTTTTCCTAGGCGATGAAGCATTGGGAATTGTCAAAAATAAGATTTGTGAAATAAGTCAGCTCTATAAGCATGAAGAGGATGCCTTTTCTATGCTCTACATACTATTTATTATTTATTTTTTTGAGTTAGCACATACATTTTTAAAATCTAAATTCTATTTAAAAATTCTAGTCTGTTTTCAATTAATATCATGGACTCTTGGCCTTATTTATCTAGTTTTGTTAACACATTCAGGAGCAATGCTCGTTTATGATCATGGGGCCGCAGTAAAAAATACGACAACTAAATGTCAGATTAATCTCGATCAGTAATTACTTTACCTTTTTCATAATTATACTCACTTCCCTGCATGGAATGAGGAATTGAATAAACTAAAATTAGTGCAATTGCTGCAACAATCACCGGCCACATGCGCTTTTTTGTAATTGTTAATAGATTGGCCAAAGTCCAAACAACGACAGCAATTAAAAGCTTATTATCTGTTAAATCCCAGTCAAAAGGAAATCCGGCCCAATAAACTCCAAAAGCATATTTTTGTACAAGAGGCCCTAAGATCATACCACCAACAAATAGTGAACCCAAAGTTATGCGCCCTATTTTAATCGCGCTTTCAGTTTTAAAAATGGCCTCACCAAAGGCCAATGCAGAAAATAGCATTGATAAAAACATAAAGAAGACGTGTGGTGCTAAAATATATGTGGGCACGTCACCTTTAAAACGAATATAAATTGGCCCCTCTAAAGAACCTATTGGCTGATAATTTTTATACTTTGATTTAAATTCGATAAAGTAAGTAATTTTTCCGGCCGGTGGTTGTTTGGGTAGAGTTGAAACTAAGCGATTATTTAGATCTAAGAATTCAACTTTTACCCACTCATCATTTGTTGGATAGCGTTTAAAATTTAAATAAGCTTTAAGATCATCTTCAAATTTTACAACTTCAACTTCTGCATTTGAATCACCGCCATGACTTCGAGGTAATCTAATTTTAAATTCTATATTTTTTGAATTTATTATCGATACCCTTTTAGGATAGGTCGGGCCTGTAAGTCGTTGATATAAAACGGCTGCAATCGTAATCATCACGGCCAGAGGAATAGTAATTTTAAATTTATTTTTTAACATATTGGCCTTAGAAACCCTATACAAGAGCATATTTAACTGCTAAAAGTTTGAGTCGTCAAACTAAAAGTTTTTTTAAGGAAGATTAGCATGAAGATAATTTATAGGCCATTAATTCTAGCACTCATTACTTTTAATGTCTGCGCAACCACTAGTACAACCACATTAAATACAAAAGGCCATGACACGAGTGCAGAAAAACTGGACCTAGAATTTGTTTATGCTTTAGAACAAACCAAAGAAAGTAGTTCTCATCAAACAAACGGTAGCTACTCATCTCTTAAAACCTCACTGCTCTATTCGTTGACCTCCGTAGATGATTTTCGTCTGTATAATTCATTTGTCTATGAAAATTATAACAAGATGGAAGATCAAAAATATTTTGAATTCTTAGAATTTATGTATCGAAGAAAAAATATATTATCTGAAGACGAACATGGAATTGTTTTTAATTTAGAACTTAAATATGGATCAGTCATAGATCGTGAGATAAAAAAGCGTTGGGGATTTGATTCAGAATTTATTCCTCAATTAATCTTTAAAAAAAGATTTGCGTATGGGCAAGCAATTGACCTCAAGCTAAGACATCACTTTTATGACCGGAATAGAAAAACTGCAGGTACAATTACGAATGAAGATAGAGTCTATTTATCTTATTCAAAAATGTTTAAATATGGGATCATTACAAACTCAGAGTTAAAATATCGCCATAAAAAATATACTGGCAAACATTATTCATACTATCGCTCTGGAATGCAAAATAAAAATGTTGAGGACTTAACATTACACCAGTCTTTACTTTATTTATTTAACAAAAAGCATATGCTTGAGCTGTACTTTGAAACAAAATTAAATGATACTTATGATGAACGTCCAATAAAAGAACTAGCACAAAATGAGTTAATTTTTGGCACGGCCATTTACTTGACTGCTTTTTAAAAGGAATCAATATGAAAATACTACTTCTCTTTTTAATCACAGCTTCAAGCTACGCAAGTGAGCTCATTCGACTATCGGATAAATCTAAAATAGAAATGGCAGAGCTTCTTTTAGAAAATGCAGCGACTGAAATTTATATACTCTCCGAGTTTCACAACGATCCGATCATTCAAAATGCGCAATCTCAATTTATCAAAGAACTTACGCTCTTAAAAAGTACACGCTCCTTTAACTTGATGTGGGAATTTTTAAATTTTACAGATCAAGAAATTATAGAAGCAAATTATTTAAAATTAAAAAATAGTGAAATTAATTCTACTGAATTTTTAGCCAAGTTAGTTGGAGAGCACAACCTAAGCTATACTCCTATTTTTGATGTTATTTCTAAATTTGACACTGAAGTTTACGGCATTAATCTTCCAAGAAATTTAAAGCAGAAGGTAATAAAAGATGGAATTCAATCGATTGACCCCAAATTTATTCCTGGCGATTTTTATATTGGAGGAGAAAAATATCAAACACGATTTAATGAGACGATGTCTGATCACGTCCCGGCCGATAAAATTTTTCCCTATTTTACAGCACAATGTCTTACAGATTCAATAATGGCGCATAAAATAAATGAGAACCACCACCATCTGAGTTTTGCAATTATGGGTTCATTTCATGCCGATTTCTATGACGGTACTTATCCACGATTAAAAAAATTAAATCCTAATGTTAAGATAATTAAGTTTATTAACAAAGAAAAAACTGAATCTTCTGATTATCAGCAATACATCGCAGGCCATGAAAGAGATGGCATATATGCAGATTATTTGTTAATTGCTGAATAACAAATTATTTTTTATTGACCATTTCTTCAGCTTTTTTCGGGTCAGACTTTATTATATCTACCGCTTGATTTTTAAGAGCATTTATTTTTCCTTCGTCAAATCCCTCTAGGTCTTTTAGGGCCTTTAGGTATTCAGCATCAGAAATCTTTCCGTTTTTTTTCATATCTTCAAGTGATTTTCTAATTTCGGCCTTGTCAATTTTAATATCTTTAACAACATTAACAAGTGCTTGTTCATCAGTTGATTCTTGTGCCACTCCAACAGACGCGTAAAATACAATACTCAAAAATAATAAATAATTCATTTACAATACTCCTCTTTTATTTACTTATCGGCCCATTAGTCTAATTTATTTAAAATATTCCTTCTTTCATTAGTTTTAGGCTTGGGTTAAAATTTATCTTAAGATGAAAAACCCTTTTGACATTCTTGAGCAAAATGCTCTGAACTATTCACTGACTCCGATTGCTTTCAGGGAGATTTTTTTTATTCAAGAAGCACCATGTGATATCTATGCACACAGTGATGGTGTTTTTAAAATTGTCTTTACAAAAAATTCAGAAATTTCAAATCATCACCTAAAAGAATTGTTGTCCAAGGGACTCGCACATCTTTTTGTCCATGAAAAAGAGCGCCTGCTTATCCGCTCTGCTCAACAAGAAAATTTACGTTCTGTTACTCGATCGCTTTCTATTGGAAATCCACTTGAAAAAGCTAAGCTGCAAACGAATCTTTTGACATTAAATTTTGCCTATCTCTATGAAGATCCAACGAATGATGACCTTCTTGGATTACAAATTCAAAGTGCAAAAAATCTCTCAACATTTTTGTACAATAAACCGCAAATTCATGAAAATTTATATCGTGAATTTTTAAAGCAAGGTCATCATTACATTTTTGCTCAGCCTTTTGTCTCTACTTTATTTCTACTGGGAGTTATGAAAAATTCTAGACTTTACGTTGATAAAGATATTGAGTTATTTTTTCTAACAAGCTATCTAAAAGATATTGGTATGTCTGCTATTCCTGTTGAAAAATACAATCAAGAGCATCTTGATGACCACGATAAAGAACTCTTGGCCAGTCATCCTGAACTTTCAGTGAATATTTTAAAAGGAAGGTGCCCTCTTCCTCCTAATCATTTGCGTATTATTGAAAATCACCATATCTATAGCACGCTCACAAATCGATTTAATCTTTCAGATGATCCAAATAATATGTACGGCTTTGAGACTATGATGATTTCTGCTATGGATACAATCGCAGCGATGACGACTGATCGGCCATTTAGAAAAGCAGAAAGCCTTTTTAAAAGTCTTGATCTCGTAAGGCTTTTGATTGGGGAACAATATCCAAATGAGTTTAAGTTAATCGTCTACTACTTCAAAAATTTTTTTAAGAACGGCCAGTAGTAATCGAGTAAAAGCCTCCTATATAAATTTCTTTTCAAAGTGATTTAAAACTGAAACACTTAAAATAGTATTCGCCAATTAATTCTAGGGAGGGAAATAATGGCATCATTAGATTTAAGTCCTTTAACGGGCATTATTGAAGAAGACAAAGTCTATATCGATTTCGGTGAACATGAGGGAAAATCAGTTCTAGAAATTGCCGACACAAACCCTGACTTCTACCATTTTCTTATTGAAAGCAAAGACAGTGGTAAATGTACAATTAGACGATCTAAAGACAAGTGCTTTAGATTATACGTTAGCCAACTTCCACATTAATAATCTATCAAGGCCCCGAATATACAGGGGCCTTGATAAATCTTAACAAAATCCTAACAAAACAAACTTTATTTTTTGAGTAAAAATGTCGATTATAGATATTATGCTCAAATTGAACTCACGAACTCAAGATAAGATCTTGTTTCTATTTTTACGATTCATGGCCTTATTAGTAATCTGTTTACTTCTAGCTATCATTTATACACTGATAGACTCTTCTCTTCCGGCCATTAAAGCTTTTGGATTTAAGTTTTTTATTAATAAAAACTGGCTACCAATGGAAGATGAATTTGGAGCCTTATCTTTTGTTTTTGGTACATTGGTCACATCGTTTCTAGCACTCTTTTTAGCGGCTCCTGTCAGTATTCTAATTGCAATATTTATTACTGAATATTTGCCCACTAAATTATCTCGCTTTTTATCTATCATTGTCGAAATGATTGCGGCCATTCCAAGTATTGTCTTTGGACTTTGGGGAATCTTCTTTTTAGTTCCCATCATTAAAGAATCTGTTGCGCCATTTTTAATAAACCATTTAGGATTTCTTCCCATTTTTAAAGGGCCAAGCTTTGGAATTGGAATTCTAACAGCTTCATTAATTTTGGCCATTATGATAATCCCGACAATTAGTTCAATATGCCGTTCAATTTTTGAATTAGTCCCAGGTCATCAGAAAGAAGCAGCGTTTGCTCTTGGATCTACAAAATTTGAAATGATTAAAATATCAATGCTTCTTCCTTCAATTTCTGGAATTACCTCTGCAATAATCCTAGGGCTTGGAAGGGCCTTAGGGGAAACAATGGCCGTAACAATGCTAATTGGTAACTCTCCAAATATTTCTGCCTCTATTTTTTCTCCTGCTTCAACAATGGCTTCAGTAATGGCCAATGAATACACTGATGCCAATACTCCACTTCATATTGCTTCTCTATGCTATATTGCCCTCGTGCTCTTTTTTATAACTTTTTGTTCTAACTTTTTAGCAAAATTAATTATCAATCGTTTTGTTAGAAAATCTGGGAGTTTAAAAAAGTAAAATGCACCATCTACTATTTAGAAAAATCAAAAATTATATTTTTTCTGGACTGGTAATCACAAGTTCACTAGTCGTACTTGTTCCTTTGGTTTTAATTTTAAAATTTGTCCTCCAAGAAGGTGCGAGTTCATTAAGCCTGTCTTTTTTTACAGAAATCCCAAAACCTGTTGGCGAAGCTGGTGGCGGAATGAAGCACGCGATTATTGGCACGTTATATATTGTAAGTTTAGGTGCACTAATCGCAGTCCCAATTGGAGTTACTTGTGGAGTTTATTTATCAGAATTTTCCAAAAGTAAGCTTTCTAAAACCTTAAAACTCACCGTCGATCTTCTCTCTGGAATTCCTAGCATTGTTATCGGGATTTTTTCCTATCTTTTAGTTGTACTTCCCTTCAAGTCTTTTTCTGCTCTAGCGGGTGGTGTGGCACTGAGTATAATTATGCTTCCAATTGTTATTAAGACCTCGGAAGAAATATTAAAACTTGTTCCAAACCATATTCGCGAAGCCGGTCTTGCATTAGGACTTCCACGATGGAAAGTCATTCTTTTCATTATCCTAAAAGGTGAACTTTCAAATCTATTAACTGGAATCATTTTAGCAATCTCTCGGGCCTCTGGTGAAACTGCCCCACTACTATTTACCGCATTTGGAAATATGTTTATAAATTATGATTTAAGAGAGCCCATGGCAACTCTTCCGGTCCAAATTTATACTTATGCCATCTCACCTTTTAAAGAGTGGCAGAAGCAAGCCTGGGCCGGCGCCTTTGTCCTTATGATTATCATATTGGGAATGAATTTAATTGCACGATTTGTTTTAAATAAAATACATGACAAAAAAGGAAACTAAATAAATGGCAGACTCTAAAAAAACCATCCTTGAAGCTAAAGATGTCCATGCTTGGTTTGGTGATTTTCATGCCGTAAAAGGCGTAAGTGTTATCTATCAAGAAAAAACCATCAACGCCATCATTGGCCCATCCGGTTGCGGAAAATCAACTTATCTTCGATGTCTTAATCGTATTCATGAAGAAATTGAAGGAGCAAAAACAACCGGTGAAGTTTTATTAGAAAACAAAAACATCTACGATCGCAAAGTAGATGTTGTGGATGTAAGAAGAAGAATTGGGATGGTTTTTCAAAAGCCAAATCCATTTCCTTCAATGTCCATTTTAGAAAATGTAACAGCAGGTTTAAAACTTCAAGGTGGAATAAAAAAATCTGAACTTTTAGATATTGCTGAAAACTGTCTTAAAAAAGCAGCACTTTGGGATGAAGTTAAAGATAAGCTACAACAATTGGGTACATCACTTTCTGGAGGACAACAACAACGGCTCTGTATTGCACGCGCCTTGGCAGTAAACCCACCAGTGCTTTTAATGGATGAACCAACCTCTGCCCTTGATCCAATTGCAACTGCAAAAATTGAAGAGCTGATGACCGATTTAAAAAAAGATTATACGGTTATCATTGTCACTCATAACATGCAGCAAGCTGCTCGAATTTCAGATTTCACATCTTTTTTTATGTTTGGTAATATGATTGAACACGGAGAAAGCTCTGATATTTTTACAAACCCTAAAATAAAACAAACAGAAGATTATATCTCTGGGCGTTTTGGATAGTAGAGACATTATGGAAATAACGACTAAAGATTTAAGAGATCAAATATTGAAAATGGCAAGTGTGGTTGAGGCTTCACTTTCAAGCTCTCTCAATTCTGATAAAAGTTTTGAGGATGTATTTGAACTAGAGAAAAAAATTAATGAATTTCATATCAATATAGATGATGCTTGTTTTAAATATATTGCTCTTAAAGCTCCACATGCAAAAGATCTTAGAACTGCACTTGCCATTATGAAAATTAATGCAGACCTAGAAAGAATGGGAGATCAGGCTTTAAAAATTAAAAGGCACTATCAGGGACTTCCCAAGGAAAATTTGCAAATAAAAAATATGGCCCTTGAAGTAAGCTTGATGGTTAAAAATTCTCTCGATGCTTTTGTCAGAAGCAATATAAAGCTTGCAACAGATGTTATTGCTTACGATGAAGAAATCAATACTCTAAATAGAGAGATTGTGCGCTCACATATTCAGCTAATAAAAAATAATGAACTCCATTTTGATGAAGCATATAGTATTATTAAAATATCAAAGAATTTGGAGAGAATTGGTGACCATGCTAAAAATATTGCAGAAGATGTTATCTTTCTTGAGTCAGGATCCGACATTCGTCACCCCAAAAAAGATTAAATTATGGATAAATTAAAAATCGTACTAATTGAAGATGAACAAGAGATAGTCAATATCATTAAGTCTTATTTGGAAGAATTTAATTATGAATTAGTCGCTATAACTGATGGAAAGAAAGCTCTTGAGTACATTCAATCAGAAAATGCTAAAAATACTTCATTATATATCCTTGATCGAATGTTACCAGGCATGAGTGGAATCGAAATTTTAAAGTTTATAAGAATTTATAAAGAAAGTTGTAATGTTCCAGTTTTGATTCTTACGGCCCTCAGTACGCCAGAACAAATTATTGAAGGTCTGGACGCCGGTGCTGATGACTATATGACAAAACCATTTGATTTGAATGTTCTAAACGCTAGGATGCGAACATTATTACGACGAAATCTAACTCTTCCGTCGGCCAGTAAAAATCAGCTCAAACATGGTGATTTAAGTATTGACCTTGATCAATGTCAGGCCTTTATTAATAGCTCACCTGTTGATCTCACCTTATCGGAATTTAAACTTCTAGAGTGCTTCTTAAAAACTCCTGGAAAAGTTTACACTAGAAACCAGTTGGTAGAGTATATCCAAGATGGTCCAGTTCATGTAACCGATAGGACAATTGATACACATATATTTGGTCTTCGAAAAAAACTGACCAACTATGGCCCGATCATTGAAACTATTCGAGGGGTCGGATATCGAGTAAGTTCGAATGATAAAACTTAATATTCTCATTTCTCTATTATTTTTCTTATCATTAATAAGCATTTATTTTTTATACAAATCCAAAAAAAAGCTCGAGGAAAGTCTTGATTTCTTAAGGAACAATGAAATAAAAGAAAAAGCAGGGCTATATAAAAAGATTGAAGAAAAAGATACGGAAGCAAGACTACTTAAAGTTTTAATAAATGCTCTCCACTTTCCTATTATCGTTATTAATAAAAAATTTGAGCTTGTTTTTTATAATCAAAAATGTAAAGAAATCTTCCCCAACATAAAAGAAGATCAGGCACAAAGTTTTTTAGAATTGAGTCGAAACTTTGAACTGATCACTTTTATAGAAAGTAACTTTTTTCAATATTCTATCCTTTATAATTTTAATTTTGATGATTCTGCTAAAAACTCATTTCCATTCTTTAACATTGAACTTGTGCCTATCAAATTTACCTCTCACTGCATTTTAATCCTAAATGATGTCAGCGATAAGCGCATCACAGAAAAAATGAAAGAAGACTTCATTTCTAATTTTTCACATGAAATCAGAACTCCCCTTACAATACAAAGTGGACTTATCCAAAACCTAAAGCTTCGCATGAGTAAAGAAGCTCAGATGTCAGAGGACTTACTTGAATTATTTTCAAAAATTGAACACAATGAAAAAAGAAGTGAAAAACTTTTTGAAGATATGCTTAATTTAAGCAAAGTTGAAAAAAAGAGCAAACTTGACATCGAACCAATTGAACTTTTACCCATGCTTCAAATTATTGAGCAAGACATTCTTTTGAAATACCGATCAGACTTAAATATCACTTTTAATTTTAACTTTGAAGAAAATCTAAAAATAAATGGTGATTATTATCTATTAGAGCAAGTTTTTTTAAACCTAATTGAAAATTCAATTAAATATAAAAATGACAATATCGTTATTGATATCGATCTCAGTATTGATCGTGATAAAAAAGAGATACATTTAATTTTAAGTGACAATGGCAAAGGGATTCCAGAACATTTGCGCCATCGAGTGTTTGAGCGATTTTTTAGAATTGATCAATCTCATTCTTCAAATATCGTTGGCTTTGGCCTCGGACTATCAATCGTCAAACACATTATTCAAAAGCATAAAGGGAGTATTAAGGTTGTTGACCCAAAATATTCACCAGGAACTAGTTTTTTAATACGACTTCCACTTTAAATTTAGAGTAACTTTAAGATATGGGCAGGCACATTATTGGTTGTTTTTATCATATCTAAACTTGCACTTTGAAGTAACTGCTCTTTTGCTCTCTCTGCTGATGTTATGGCCACATCGGTGTCGCGTATTTTTGAATTTGAACTTGCAACATTTTCTCTACTTACTTGTAAATTTTGAATTACTGAATTCATCCGAACGGACATTGAACCAAGCTCTGCTCTACTTGAACTAAGCTGTCCTAACATGTTATCAATTTTACCAATTGATTCTTGAGATGACTCTTTTGATCTTAAATTAATTAAAGAAATGCCAAAATTATTTCTTGAATCCATAACTTTAGACATGTCATATCTAATTTTATCATTAGCACCTTCGTTGTTAATTCCAATATGTAAATCATAAACAGAGCCTTTACCATCGATAATATTTCTTCCGTTAAATGAGGTCGATGCAGTCAATCTTTGAACTTCATTCTTTAAAGATTGAAATTCTTTATCAATCACAAGACGATCACTGTCTGTAAGTGTATCGTTTGCTGCCTGAATTGCTAATTCTCGTAGTCGACCGGCCATGCCAGTCATTACTCCTAACGAGCCTTCAGCAACTTGCAATAGAGAAATTGAATCATTTGTATTTCTTTCGGCCTGATAGTTTGATCTCATTTTTGATTTCATTGTCTCAGAGATCGCAAGCCCTGCTGGATTATCTGCTGAACGCACGATTTGATTACCAGACGACAGACGGCTATCCTTATTACTAAGTTCTTCACTGTGCGTGCGTAAATAGCGTTGAGCAACTTGTGTGCTCACGTTGGTTGAAATCCGCATTCTAATCCTTGAAAGTCGGTAAGCACTACCTTGTGCTTATATTTGCCTATCGGTAAAAATTTCCTAATGCTAAAATTTTAGCTTAACCGAGAATAATGCTTGAGTAATTCCGAAGTTGAATGCTCCACTGTAAATTTTTGAGCAAAAATGTAGGACTTCTCTGCGCGAAATCTTGCAGCTGATTTATCCGCAAGTAAAGATAGAATTGCATTGGCAATTTGGCCATAATCATGTGGATTAAAATATACAGAATCTGGGCCAGCTGATTCAGGAAAGCAAGAGCCTGCTGAAGTTAATACTGGAGTTTTTGAAAAAAGTGACTCAACAATTGGTATACCAAATCCCTCAAAAAATGAAGGAAAGACAAACATCTCTGCTCCTTGGTAAATTAATGGCAACGAGTGATAAGGAAAATTAGTTAAAAACTTAACCCGATTCTCTATTTTTAAATCGCTTGCAAGCCGCTTTGCCTTTTTTAAATATTCTTTTCCATTGCCTACTAATACAAGATCACATTCAGTTTGATTGATAATAGAGTGAAAAGCATAAATTAGCCCATGCTGATTTTTTCTTTCTTCAAAAGCACCAACGTTTAAAATATAAGGCCGATCAAGGCCATGATTGGCCCTAAAATGACTAATTTCACAAGAGTCATATTCATGAAGAAACAACTTAGGAACACTTTGATAATGAACAACTATTTTTTCTGGATTAACATCTAAAAAGTTTATTAAATCATTCTTTGTTTGCTCGCAAATTGCAATAATAAGATCAGCATTATTTACTGCATATTTAATTTTTTTTAGATAAATATTTCTATCAATAAAAGTAAAATATTCTGGATATCTTAAAAATATCAAATCATGGATCGTAACAACTGTTCGAAAAGATCTACTCTTAGGTAAATTTGGAATTTCATGAGATAGTCCATGAAAAATATCGATTTTTTTCCAATTAATTTCATGCCCTAATAAAAAAGTACGCCAAAATGATGGAAGAGTGTTTTCAATGAAAGATGATGGGGTTACTAGATTTAAACTAGGACAACTTTGTATCCAGTGAATTGCCCTTGGATCTTTGTATGCAGGTGTAAACAAAAATAACTCATGAGAAGAATTTGCTAATAATCCCTCGATCACCCCTCGAGAATAATTGCCAAGGCCTCTAAAATTATGAGTGGCCCTTTTTCCATCAAAACCAATTTTCACGCAAGACTCTTTTTTTAAAAACCTAGGTTTAATTTTACACTAAAATCTATCGATCCTGCTAGTTTCATTGTATTTAAAGGAACAGAATTTATTATTATCTTTGGCCTTATTGTAATCACTTTATTTTGTGCCATTATATCTTTCCAATTTAATTTTTCCTGTTCAAAATTAAGACATTTATCATCACAGCCTAAATTTTGAATTTTCCTATCAAAGTACAGAAGTCTGGTAAATCCAGCTTCATCAACACCAATTCCAGAAACAGGTGTCTTTAACTTGGCATAAACTTCTATTTTATCAATAAAACGTAAATGATCTTTAGAATTTGAATTTCTTATTTCCACTGTGAGATTATTAAGCTTTATCCAATTTATGTACTTATAATCAAGCTCAGAAATAGTACTTAAGTCTACATCAATTGCAGGCAGCTCTAATTCGTGCCCCCCCTCATTGTTAATTGTCGAGTTGGCCAAGACTACCGCTATTGCCTGAAAGAGCTTACCAAAAATAGGAAATTTACCTGCATTTTTGGCATATTCATCAATTTGTGTATCATCAATTTTATAGGAGAAATAAAGTGGCTGATCATTTTTTAGCTGATTTACGGTCTTAGTTTGAACAAAAGGAGTGAGTCGTTCCTTCCCACAAGAACTGACCAGTAAGAGAATGCATAATGAAAAAAACAGGACTAATACTTTATTCATGACAGGAATATAGCATATTACGATTCTAGCTTACTCCGCCTTGTATTTTTTTCACGGAAATTAACAATTTTTACCTAAAATTACTACTTAGTTTAAAATGGTCCCCTATGAAATTTTCGACGTTTATTCTTTTATTTTTAATCTTAAAAAATACACCGGCAACGGTGTATGATACTTTACCACAAGGGGTAAATACTCTCGTTTTTAAAAATGTCCAAACTTCAAAAATTAATTCTAAATTTAATGATTCAAAATCAGAGGAAGCGCTTGAGCTTAATGAAACATTTTCCCCTAGCTCCCTCTCAGATATAAATGATGTTATTAAATCATATTTTGATGAACTAAAAAAAATATCTCCAGAAGCATTCAATGCATTTTCACTAGGTGAATTTGAAGCAAATGGAGAAGCAGAAGTCAGTGCCCAAGGTCTAGGATTGGGGCATGGAATCACTAATCACTTAACTATTTATGCATCAGTTCCAATTTACCACTTAAAATCAGAAGTCAGTTTTCACCAGAAAGGCCCTAGCAATTTAAATCAAATCAAAAATACACTTTTGAACTCAAATCCAACAAGTGCGATTGGTACGTTCGTAAAGCAACTTACTCTGCAGTTACCAGAAACAAATGAGGAGCTTTTGCAATCCGTTCTTGTAAATTATTATAATTATAAGCCACTCGGAACTTGGGAAAAAACAGCATTAGGTGATGCAGAACTTGGAGCAATTTATAGACTTACAGACTTTAGAGATATGGGCTCTGCGTTTACCGTTGGAGCAACTCTGCCAACTGGAACACCTGATGATTCAGACTCTCTTCAAGATATTTCAACTGGTGATGGACAGTTTGATGCATTTGTCGAATCCAGTAATGGAATTTCTTTTTTAGATAATTCAGTCCAATTGGGGGTTGTCCTACGCTATACCTATCAATTTGAATCGATGAAAAAAGTTCGGCTCTATGAAGATCCAGAAATACCTCTTAGTAAAGACAGTGCGACTGTAAAGACTAAGTTAGGAAATAAATTTGATTCGACGATTGCCTTAAACTATCTTCCTACAAATTATTTGAATTTCGGTTTAAGTTACCTTGAGAGTAAAATTCAAAAAACTAATTACAACTTAGAAAACCAAAAAGTAAAAAATGCTCTAGAGTTTGGAACCGAATCGAGTGCAAAATGGGCAAAGGCAAGTGTTGGTTTTACAACAATCGAATTATATAAAAAGAAAAAAATGGAGCTTCCATTTGAAGTAATTTTATCTACTCAAAAATTATTAAATGCTAAAAATAGTGCAAGTTATGAGCGATATGATTTAGACTTTAAATTTTATTTTTAATCACTGTATAAAATTAAAAAATATTTTACCATTTTCTTCAATTAAAGCATCAAATGGATCATTTTTTATAATCAAAAAACCATCTAAGTCAAAATAATCAACTCCTGAGGCGATTTGTAATGCCGATGATATGCCGAGTGAGGTTTCGATCATACATCCTAACATTGTCTTTAGGCCTAGGTTTTTTGCTTGTCTCAGTTGCTTGACGCCTTTTAGATAGCCACCCGACTTCATTAATTTTATGTTCACGCCATGAAATCGATCGACATAATAAGAAGTAATCTCTTCTTTCGTTACTGATTCATCAGCAATTAAAATTAGAGGCGAAACTTTTTTTAGCTCTAGAGATTCATCATGCATATGGGCGGGTAAGGGTTGTTCTAAAAATTCTACTTGAGATAGATTTCCTATTTTTTCAGTAAAACGCATAACTTCATCAGGATTCTGAAATGATTCATTAGCATCTATTCTAAGAGGCTTGGCCGTAATTTTTAATACTTCTTTGGTGAACTCGACACCATTTTCACGATTAATTTTTATTTTGATAGTACTGAATCGATCTAAATTATTTTCCTGATAAAATTTTTTAATTTCAGAAATATCCATTATAGGAATAGAAAAAGAGGTTTTGATGCTGCTGACAGAATTTAAAAGCAGTAACTGAGGAACCGTTTTGCCAGCAAGTTTTGCAACATAGTGAACAAAAGCGGACTCAATTCCAAACTTGAGAGACTGGGGAAATTCAAAGCGATCCAAAAAATAAACGATACTTTCAATTCCGTTGAATTCTGCATTTGCTGCTTCTCTTTTAAATTCTTCAAATTTTTGAATAATTTGCTCACGCGATTCACCGTAGCGAACATTAAAGGCGATTTCGCCCACTCCAGTTATATTTCCGTTTTTTACCTCGACAATAAAATTACGTTTAATATCTGAGCTATTTCGTGAGATATTCCACGTAAACTTCAATGGTAGCTCGATTTCCTTAATACTCCAATCAAACATTTTTCATCCTAGCAAAGTTAGTTCTTAAACTTCTTATAGTATAATGCTACACTAAGATATGCCAATAAATAAAGAATTTATCACAAGATTAATCATTGCCTTGGCCTTCATCCTCGTCCTTCTAAGAGTCATTATTCCACTTATTTGGGACAAATTTAAAGGTAAGACGCTTGGGCTAAATGATCGCAGTGACGACTTAGATTATTTAATAAAAAAAGAAAAAGAGAATATCAAATCCCAGTATCGCAGCACAATCCAATCAAATTTATCTAGCGAAGGAGGCGATCTTTTAAAATCAATTAAAAGTGAGCTCACATGGGGGCAAAGTAAAACAGTCGAACAGATAAAGAATCGAATATACCGCGACTTCTCATATAAATTTTCTGATTCAAAAATTAATTCATTTTTCCAATATGCAGAAAGTAAAAGATTATTAAATTTTATTGATACTAAAACAGATTATACCCAACTAGAAAATTTTTTAATTGCTTTATTTATTTTACTAGTTCTTATAGATGAAAATAAAAACAATGATATTTCTTTTTCAAAACATGTCGCTAAAAAATTAAATCTTAGCCCTTCGACTTTACTACTCTCTGTCCAAATTAAAATTTTAATGACCAGTACATTTTCAACAATTAAAGAGGATCGCATTTTTTCCGATAAATTAGTTCTGTCGCAATACTCAGAAGAAACAATTTTTTCAGGTATTCAAAATATAATAAAAGATGAACATCATCTATGGAAAAAAAGTTTGTCCACTCTTTTTGAAGAGCTAAGCCTACAAATAAAATATGCAAAAATGCTCGAACCGTTGCCAATTATTAAAAATAAAAAAGATATCGAAGGTGCCTACAATGTTTTTGGAGTCAATCTTAACGATTTTGAAACAATGAAAAAAGAATATAAAAAAATGGCGCTCCTTTTTCACCCAGACAAATTAGATGGCCTAAAGCTTCCTCTTATTCTTAAGAAAAAATGCCAGCAAAAGTTTGGGCAATACAAAGAAGCCTATGATGTTATCAATGAAGGAAATAAAAATGGGCATACTTAAAAACGATCTGATTAAAATAATTAGCGAAACAAATGGAATCACAGTACAAGATACAATTGATTTACTATTAAACGATGATGAAATAAAAGAAAATCAGAAAAGTTATTGTCAGATATTAGAATTCAAAAAACTTTTAGCTGATTTTCAAAATAACCTTGTGCCAATTTCTGTTCTTCTTAATCACACTTTCACAGAAGCATTTTTTAATTTTTTTAAATGCTTTCCTTTAACATATCATGAAGACCACATCCACCTCACAGGTTCACTCAGTTCTACTTTTATCTATAGTAAGCTTAAGCCACTTTTAGAAGGTGATAATAGAACTACTTACGAAAAAAAAATTAAAGAAATTTATGGCGACTCCGCCATTCCAATAAAAGATGAAAGCGACGTCGATCGTCTTATTCGCTTAAAAGATGGTGAACTTTTCAAAACATATTTAAAAATTCTCTATCTAGCAAAATTGGTACTAAATGACCGAAAGGCCCACAGAGATGCTGCCTACCATATGGCCTTTGAACTTTATCACAAATATAATGTTGGTAAGATTAAACTTAAATTTACGCTGTCTAGAAGTACTGGAATCAGTGAAGAACAAATTCCCGGGCTTGAAAATTTAACCGAGGAAGATGTTGTCTTAGGCCTCTATGATGGCTTTATGGATTTTAAATTAGAAGTTCCTAGCTTTGATTTTGATCTATCCCCTTCTTTTAGAAAAGAGCCCAATTTTTTTGATCACGAAAATTATAAAAATAAAGAAGAACATTTTAATCATCAAGTGAATGTTATTTTAGACCTAATTAAAAAATATCCATTCTTGAAAGATAAAATGATAGAAATAGATACAGTTGGAGATGAAAGAGAGCTTTATCGTAAAAAGCAATTTCAAGAAATGAAGTCTGGACTTAGACGCCTTCAGTACATGGGATTTAAAGTTAGAAGTCACCACGGAGAAACTTGGAAAGTGCTTCGCCTTGGCGTACAGGCCGTCGATAATGCACTTAACATTTGGCATATCGATACTCTTGAACATGGCCTGAGTCTTGGAATTAACCCTAATTATTATTTTCATCATCTTTATCAACGAACCATACAAATAAATCAAAAAGGTCTAGCAATTAAAGAAAACTCAAACGAATATGCTGAAATAAATGATATGGATTGGAAAGACCCTGAAGTAAAAGAAAAATTATTCCAAGGGAAAATTTTGACAAAAAATGAGCAAATTAAATTTTTAAAAACCAAATTTCATACTGCTTTAGAAGTTGAGCACTATCAGCACGATGTTTTAAATAGAATGATTAATAAAAAAGTGTCGCTTGTTGCACTTCCCTCTTCAAATTTAAAATTGACCGGATGTTTTCCTGATTACAAAGATCATCCATTTTCTTGGTGGGAAAAAAAAGGAGTTCAACTAGGAATTGGAACTGATAATTACATCACTCTAAGTACAAATTATATTCAAGAATTAATTATCCTTTTATACTCGAACCCTAGTACTTTAAAAATTATGAAGCTATTAATGATTGCAACAAAAGAAACAAGAAGACCATTTTTAAGTCATCTGCTCTGGGAAATGAGAAAAGCTCAAAACTGCCCTACAACAATGGGGACTAAAATATAGCTTTTAGTTGTTATTTTTTT
>CAZOXW010000020.1:0-51481 GCA_964583925.1 uncultured Bacteriovorax sp. | reverse complement strand
GGGAGGTGGATTTTGTTATGATCTTATTTGAGTGTTTTACTTTGCGCTCGTGTCCTTGAATGAAATCTTTCACCATTGGAAAATAAAATTAATATTTATTTCAGGAGGAAATAAAATGGCCAAGAAAATGTCGTTCTCTTTTGCTCTTCTATTTGGAGCTACTTCACTTTTTGCTCATACTAACTATTCGTTAAAAGATTTTGAAGCTCCACGTGATCAAATTGTAAAAGTACAATTTGTTGATTATCGCTTTGGAATGTATAAATTAAATCAACTTCATTATGATATAGCAGGAGTAGATATAAAAAATAAAACTGCTGATTTAATTGTAAATGACTTAGAATTAAAAAATTTAGAGGATAAGGGATTTAATATTATCAATCAATACTCTAAATATCTTATGCGTGGGCCAGATGCAGAATATAAGACATCCGTCGAAATAGAAGAGATTTTAAAAGCTGCAGAAAGAAATTTTCCAGAAATTGTAAAAGTATATGAAATTGGTAAGTCTCTTCAGGGAAGGACTATTTTTGCAGTAAAAATTACGACGAATCCAACAGAAGAAAAAAGTTTTAAACCTCGAGTGTTATTCAATGGAATGCACCATGCTCGTGAAGTTATGGGGCCTGAAGTTGTCTTAGATATACTTGAAACGCTGACGACTGGCTTTGAAACAAATTCTGAAATTTCAAATTGGGTTACAAACAATGAAATTTGGCTTTTACCAATGTTTAACGTTGATGGAAATAATCTCGTTTGGACTAGTGATTCAATGTGGAGAAAAAATGCCAGAGATAACTACGGTGTAGATATTAATCGAAACTATCCTTATGCGTGGGGATCGTGTAATGGATCAAGTTCCTATAAAAGTGCTCAAGATTATCGAGGGGAAAGCGCCGCATCTGAGCCTGAGACTAAAGTCATGATGAATTTTATTTCTAAGATAAGACCTGTTTTTGATATTTCTTATCATTCATATTCCGAGCTTGTTATTTATCCTATGGGATGTAATGGTAAGCGAACAAAAAATAGTGATGTAGTTGAAGGAATTGGCAAAGAGCTAGGAAGATTAGTAAATTATACCCCGGGCACAGCATGGGAAACGTTATATTCTGTAGATGGAAGTGACATTGATTGGATGTACAGTGAGTATCAAGTTATTCCTTATGTACTTGAGGTCAATTCATCTAGCGAGGGATTTCAACCTCCATTTAAAGTAAGAAACAAAACAGTTGAGAGAAATCGACCTGCATGGATGCATCTTTTAAAAAGACTTGAAGGCCCAGGAATTCGCCTCCGAAAAATGGATTTCGATATTTCTAGTTTGGCCGATTTTTCTGCAACTGTTTTTATAAAAAATGGGAGTGAATTTAAAGAATATATGGCCTACCGTGGAAAGCCAGATGGAACAATTGATATGATTTTAAATCCAGGTGAATATCAAGTGACATTAACCTATGGGGGCAATGTTTTAAAACTAGAGCCGATTAAAGTTACAGATAAAAGAATTGACGTTCAATTTTAAAAGCTCTCTTTAATTGAACGTTCAAGTGATTGAGGATCATAGTTTAAAATTTGAATTTCACTTTTTATATAATCAATTTCCAAAGAAGAGAGATCGAAAAATGTGCTATCTCTCTTCTCTTTCCAACCCCAGCCATAGCGATATTTAAATTTAATTGGCGAGTAGTGGCCTAAGCGAACACCATAATAGATAAGGCTTGCCCAATATTCTCCTGCGACTTGATTTACACATTGATAGAGTCCGAAGTCTGCTTTTTCTTGCATCTCTTTAGTGCCACCAAACCAATATTTGATATCGTGAATAAGGCAACAGTTCTTCCATAGATCTGGTTTTTCAGGAGTGCCATCAAAAAATTTTGTACAACCATCAAATTCAAAAGTTTTGAGTGTGTTGGCATGAATTGATAGTGAAAATAAAAAAAAGAAAATTATTTTCAAAACTATTCTCCTTGGAGCTGATCAATGGCCTTTGCAAGATCGAAATCTTTTTCAGAAAGAGTGTTGGCGTTATCGTGAGTGGTGATTTTTACAACGCATTTTCCAAAACTAACTTCCAAGTCAGGATGGTGGTTTTTAAGGTTTGCAACCCAAGCGATTGCGTTTACAAATGAGATCGTTTTTAGATAGCTTTTAAAAATAAATTCTTTTTTTAAGTGAGTTCCATTTTCAACTGTCCAGTCGGAGGCAAGGTCTTTTATTGTTAGCATGGCAATTCCTTTTCACAGTCAGTATTTGCCGGTGGAAATTTAGGTGGAAAATCTCCTAGTTCTCGAGCGCGATTTAATAGAATTATAATATCTTGATCTAAAATACTAAATAATTGATCTAAGCTTTCTAAAACGAAGTACATTGGTTGCATGATATCGATTCGATAAGGTGTTCTTAAAGCATCGAGAGCGTTGAAATCTACTTTTTCTGATTTTTCAGTTAGTGAGTACTGAGTTTCTCCAATTGAAGAAAGTATTCCACCACCATAAGCTTTTAATCCTGCACTTGTTTTAACAAGGCCAAATTCTATGGTGAACCAGAACAAGCGAAAAAGTTGTCTTCGGTCTTTTGGAGCTGCTTTTAGTGCGATCTCTCCAAATTTTTGCATGAAATTGGCATAGCCTTGGTGAGTTAGAAGTGGAGTGTGGCCGTAGATTTCATGGAAAATATCTGGCTCTTGCAAATATTCCATATCCTCTGGGCGACGAATGAAAGTGGCCGCAGGAAATTTTTTATTTGAAAGTAAGGTAAAAAATTCTTTGGGCTGAATAATTGCTGGAACAGGGTGAACTCCCCATCCCGTAATATCTTTTAAAATATTGTTCACGTGGTCTAGTTGAGGTGCTTTATCTTGAGGGAAATTTAAAATGCGTAGGCCTTCCAAAAACTCCTGACAAGCGCGATTTTTTACCACTTCATTTTGTCTTTTGACTAAAGTTTCCCAAGTTTTATTTTCTGTCTGATCCCAAGGAATAATTCCATTTGAGTCGAGAATCTTTGATGTATAGATGTATTTTTCTGTATTCATTTTAAAATTGTACTAATTTGAAAGGTTATAAGTAAAACAAAAAACATAGAGATGATGCTTAAAATCCTAAGAAATACTGACCAAGATCATCTAAATGCTAGTAATCAGGAGGATAATTAAATTATCAGGGAGGACAAAAATGAAAAAAATACTAATTGGAATGCTCTTGTCACTATCACCATTTTTATTAAAAGCTAAGGAGAAGAACGCTTGGGTGTATTTTGATTTAGGCGATACAGTGATCAGCACAAACGATATGAAGCATTTGCACTACTTTAAAGGTGCGCGTGAGTATATGGAGGATTTAAAGCGGCAAGGATTTAAAATTGGGATCATCACAAACATTCCAGAGACATGGGGAATGGATTATGAGGAAAAGCTTCAAACTTTAAAAAAAGTGATTGCTGATGGATGGGATGAGGCGGAGCCTTTTGATTGGAGTGTTTACGACGATATTATTTTGCCCTTAAAAAATACAGAAATGAAGCCAGCGCCAACTTTGTTTTTAAAGGCCATGAATAAGGCGGAAGGATGTCCAAGCGCTTATATTGGAGAGTCAAATAAGGAAATTAAGGCAGCAAGTGATCTTGGAATGGCAACCAAGCTGTTTGTTTCTAACGATGCAGAACTTTACATTCCAGTTCACAAAATGAATAAGTACATGGAGGATCACTATCGAAATCCTTACGATCCAGAATGTATGTAAAAATGACAGACATCGATTTTAGAATATTCTCCTCTCTCACAGCTTGGGGTATAAGTGGCCTCAAGCTGTGTTTTACTTGGAGAGGATATGAAGATTGCACTTATTATCGCAACATTGGTTTGTTTAAATGCCGTACAAGCATCAGAGGTTGATCAGTTTACAAATACTGAATCAATTAATGAGCTTGAAGACGCAGCAGATATTGTAAACTCAAAGGCCAATGAAATTTTAAAAGAGAATCTATTAAAGCTTAATAAAGCAGGTTTGGGCTGTAATGAAAGTGAGTTTTATAAGAGTTTTCGAGCTGAGTTTGGAAATCATTATAAAGGAAATTTAGGAAAATTTATCTACAACGATCCTATCGTTCCAAGGTTGCCAGTTTCTATTGAAGAGTCTGTTTTTAAAAATTGGTCATTCACTAATGGGGCCATTTTAAAAGTTTATTTGAAAAAAAATACAGGAGAAGGACTTGCAGATATTATTCGCATTGGAGATGTGTATCTTGGGGCCGATAAATTTGAGCATATGTTTGGGAGAGGTCTAAGTTATTTTACGGACTACTATTTAAAAAACAAAGAGATCGATAGAACTTTAAAAAATGGAATGCGAGAAGAGCTGTTTATTTACGGCGGGATTCGTTTTGAAACTGGTGTATTTAGCTTTGGGGATCTTTCGGCCAATTTTAATGGAATGAGATTTTATAACCACCTTCTATTAAAAAATGATGATATCCTAGGGAAAAAATATAACTTAGGTCCTTATGTAAAATGTGAAAATAAAAATTGGGTTCAAGTAGAAGAGATTGATTTTAGAAATTATGTTGACCAGACTTTTAATGAATCAAAAAATTGTTCACTTTTGGCGTCAGAAAAAGCAATAAAAAAAATTAAAGATAATGTAAGTGTTGAATTTGGAAATTTCTGTCGCTTTTCAATAGAAGAAAAAGAATATATTCAAAATAAATATTCTAAATTTGAAAAGTATTTAATTAATAAAAGTGGCCTTGAAAAATTTAAGAGTGTCGGAAATATTTTAGATACTGGTTCCAATGGAAAAAACTAATTTAAGACCACTTACAGACTGGTTACCGATTACCTCTAAAGAGGCAAAAAAACGCGGCTGGGATGAGTTGGATGTTATTTTAATATCAGGTGATGCTTATGTTGACCATCCGGCATTTGGTGCTGCTGTCATGGGGCGAATTATTGAGTCGTATGGGTTTAAAGTAGGAATTATTCCTCAGCCTAATTGGCAAGATGATTTAAGAGATTTTAAAAAATTTGGTCGTCCTAAATATTTTTTCGGAGTTACCGCTGGAAATATGGATACCATGATAAATAAATACACGGCCGGTAAAAGACTTCGGTCTGAGGATGCTTATACCCCAGGTGGCGGAACAAATTTTCGACCAGATTACGCTACCGTCGTTTATACTCAAGCTTTAAAAAAACTTTATCCTGACATACCAGTCATCATTGGCGGAATAGAGGCAAGTCTTCGGCGAGTGACTCACTATGATTACTGGCTCGATAAATTGATGCCAAATATGCTTTCATGGTCAGGGGCAGATCTTCTCGTCTATGGATTAGGAGAAAAACCGATCCATGCGATATTAAGAAAATTAAAAGCGGGAAAAAACTTCAAAGAGCTTTATGATATCGAACAAGTTGCTTTTCTAGTAGATAAAAAAAGTGAAATTCCAAAGTCTCCTTGGAAAGATTTTGAACTAACTTCGCATGAAGATTGCTTAAGTGATAAAGTAAAATATGCAAAAAATTTTAGAAGAATTGAGATAGAATCAAATCGGCTTTATGCTGATCGATTATTTCAAAAAATAGGAGATAGGACTTTAGTTATTAATCCTCCATTTAAGACAATGACTGAAAGTGAAATAGATCTAACATTTGATCTCCCATATACAAGGCTTCCGCATCCGAAGTATAAAGATCGAGGACAGATAAGTGCTTATGAAATGATTAAGTTTTCTTTGAATACGCATCGTGGTTGTTTTGGTGGTTGTAGCTTTTGTACAATCTCTGCTCACCAAGGAAAATTCGTAACTTCAAGATCAGAACAATCAGTGCTAAAAGAATTAGACGAGCTAACAAAGCATCCTGAGTTTAAAGGATATGTTTCTGATATTGGAGGACCTTCTGCCAACATGTATAAAATGAAAGGAATTGATCAGTCTGTATGTGATCGGTGTGCGGCTCCTTCATGTGTCTATCCAAAAGTATGCTACAATCTTGATACAAATCCTGATTCGATGACAAGATTATATAAAAAAATAAATGCGAACAAAAATGTAAAGAAAGCATTTATTAGTTCAGGTCTTCGTTATGATTTAATGTTTGATGAAACATCTAAGCACAAAAAAAGTGATGAGGAATATGTTTCTCAAGTTATCACACATCACGTTTCTGGAAGGTTAAAGGTTGCACCAGAGCATACTGAGGATCATGTCCTAAAACTTATGCGTAAACCAAGTTTTAAATATTTTGAGAAATTTAAAACTGCCTTTGAGGAAATTTCATTCAAGTCAGGTAAGAAGCAAGAAATTATACCTTATTTTATTTCAAGTCATCCTGGCAGTACTGCCATTGATATGGCCCAGCTTGCAGTGAAAACAAAAAAACTTGGTTATAAATTAGAGCAGATTCAAGACTTTACTCCGACGCCAATGACACTCGCAACAGAAATATATTATTCTGGAATTCATCCTTACTCAGGTGAGAAAACTTTTACTGCGATTCACATGGATGAAAAAACAAAACAACGCACTTTTTTCTTTTGGTATAAACCAGAAAATAAAAATTTTATCAAAAATTTCCTAGCAGGAAACAAGCTCTTCAATCTTTCAAAAGAGTTATTTCATTGATTATTCTATTTTAAAAAACTGAGATGTCGCATGTTTTGGCCTTCTGTAGAGTACTATGCTCTAAATGTAGATAGAGCTAAGGAGGTAATATGAAAGAAGTAAATGGCGATATTCTCTTAACTAAAGCAAACGCATTGGCCCATGGGGTAGCGGTTGATGACGACTTTAAACATGGAGTAGGAGGAAAGCTTAAAGAAATGTGGCCTGCCCTTTACAAAGACTTCCGTCATTTTTGCAAAACTCATTCGCCTAAACCGGGAGATATTTGGGCGTGGAAAGGCCCTGGAAGTCCTGTAATATTTAATCTTTTTACTCAGGATAGACCTAAAAGCTCTGGACAGTTACCACCTAAGGCCGCGCTCTCTGATGTTCACCATGCTCTTAAAAAATTACATAAAGAACTTAATGAACAAAAGATAGAATCAGTTGCAATCACTAAAATTGCAACTGGTGTCGGTGGGCTTTCATGGGAAGAAGTAAAACAGTCGGTTGTAAAAGATCTAAAAGATTATACTGGCGAGGTTTATATCTATGAGGGTTATAGGCCAGATGTTAAGGCACAAGAATAACTCATTTATTAAATAGTTTATGCCGATAGGCCCCAGTATGAGATGGGGCCTTTTGATAACGACATTCTTATTTTTTTTATCTCTCTGGTCTTGTACTAGCTCATCCCCACAGTATTCAATTAAAAGAAGTATTTCATCTGAAGAAGATATTCATGTAGTTTTTGATATTGATTGGACAATTGTCTCTAATTTCGAAGCAGGAGTTAGTCGTGTTCCCCAAAATAAATTAATACAGGTTCAAGAAGAGACTTATGTCGTTCGAGATTATCTACCAGAACTAATTGAGTATTTAATCCAAAAAAAAGTGAAAGTCTCATTTTTTAGCGGTGGTAAAGAGGAGCGAAATTTAGAGCTGCTTTCTAAAATATTTTTGCCAAATGGAAAATCGTTACTTGAAGTTAGTCATGAGGTAAAAAGTTTTAATGATCTCACGAGCGTTGCTGTTGCTAATCCAAATGCACGTTTTGGAGAAAAGTATAAAAAAGATTTGCGAAAAATTAGTCAAAATCTTTCATCAATCGTTATATTTGATGATTTCGAGAATTTTTTTAATGGAATTGAGCAAGAGCGCAATATGTTTTATATTGGGCCCACATTTAAGTATTTTGAAAGCTACGATGAGAGTCGAAAATTTATTGGTGAATACATACCAAGAAATTTTGAGGAGTGGGTTTTTGACCGAGAAAAACTTAAAATAATTAAATTTCAATTAGAAGAAGCTTTTCATCTCATGGGGAAAGAAAAAATTGATTTTGTATCTAGTATGAATAAAGTAAGAGATAGTATCAATTTAAAAAGCGGTAGATATAATGCTAAAACTAAGTTTTTAATGCCATACTATGTTGATCAAAAAAAATCAGATTTAGATTGCGGAAAGCTTTTACTTAACTTCTTTTAATAATAGATAGGGCCTAGCAGATTCAGGATTTAAAGGCCAGTAGTGCCTAGGATAATCACGTTTTAATTCAGGAACAATCTCTTTGTAGGTAGTATTCCAAAATAATTCTAAATTACTCGTGGTCTGTAGATCTCTTTTGTGGGGCCCCTCTAAATGAATAATTAGCTTTTCTTTCCCTCTTAATATATTAGGGAGTGATTTTATTCCATAAAAAAATTGAATTGGGCCTCGCGCATGAATTCCATTCGTTAAATCGTACTCGATTTTAATCTGCCTTTTTCCAGAGATCACAATTTCTGTTGGGAGATCGTTTTTTAAATCAAATAGGTTTAAAGGATCAAGAAAATTTTTAATTTCATATTTTAGATTTTCAAAAAGTCGAACTGAAAATGTTTCATCGCCATTAATAAAATTTTCGAGTTCACCTTTTAAAAAATTATCTAAATTAAAATGAGCAATTGTATTTGAGCTATGTTTTTCTAAAAAGTAGTATCGGATGAATTCATCAGTTGAAATAAAGGTTGCGATTTCACTCGTTAGAATATTTGAGAGATAATCCAAGTCTGTCGCATCTAAAGTTTTTAAAACACTTGAACTTTCATCTAAGAGTAGTGAGTCGATATAGGTTTTAGTGTTTTTTCTAAGTTTATTGGATTTTAAATCATAATCGTAGTTAATTTTTGTTTCAAAGTTTGAGGAATCAAGGTTAATAATCCAATCTTCTTCAACTTCAGAAACTTTAGAAATTTCATTGTAATGATTTAATTCTAAAATTACCCAAAATCTTTCTCCTTTTAAAATTATCTCATGAAGATCTTTTGCGATTTTAAAAATTTGGCCATTTCGATGGATAAGTTCAAATCGGTTTGTCGAACGAGACATCGCTAAATGATCTTGATGAGTAAGAAAGATTCCTTCAGACATTGAATTTATTTTATCAAATTCAATCATTTTAACTTTAGAGAGTGTCTTTTTAATTTGATGAGAGAAGGCCTCAAAGTGTTCATTCGTAAGATTAGAAACAAATTTGAGAGTGTGTTCAAATTCTTTTTGGTCTAATGAGTGGTAGGCCATGATGATTAAAAGCCCCAGACGTGGTGCGATTGAAAGAGCTGAGACTGCCAGACCTAGATCAGAGAGTTGATTGTTTTTGATAATCCCTACATTTTTTAAAAATATTAAGCTTCTAGCGATCTCATCGCTAGGTGGTGGAGTGAGGAAAGAAATATTACTAGGATCGACAAGAAATAGCTCGTAAGATTTTATAATGAGTTCAAATAAATCAGTCGAAGATATTTCTGGCGGATGAAATTTTTCCCGCACCGAAAAATCTTCATTAGAAAAAAGGCGATAAACTTCACCTTTACTTGTGCGGTTTGCTCTATTTGCTCTTTGAATACTTGACGCTTGGTTGGCCTTGATGGTTTCGATAGTTTTTAGGTGGGTAAGTTTTGAAAGTCCTGCTTTTTTAACTAGTCCTGAGTCAATGACTATTTTTACACCTGGAATTGTGACGGAGCTTTCTGCAATATTGGTTGATAATATAATTTTGTTAGATAGTTCAGAGTTAAAATTTTCTTTTTCAAAATCAATTGTCTCTAACCCCCCATGCAAGATATAAGGGGAAACATTTAAACGCTCTTCAATCAAGGCTTGGACTCGATAAATTTCTTTAAGGCCTGGAAGAAAAATCAAACGATTCCCAATCATGCTTTTGCTTTTTTCAAGCGCCGCCATTACTTTTTCTTCCAATGGCCTTTTTAATATTGTGGGATCATTTGGAAGGTGATTAATATTAAGAGGGAAGCGTGATTCTGTTTGAGTGATTTTTCCAGTTGGAGCATTTATAAAAGTGACTATCGAATCAGCATCAATTGTAGCAGACATGATGATGACTTTAAAACGAAGATTCATTTCTTTTTTTATCTTGATTAAAAACGATAATGCCATGTCAGTGAAGAGATGCCTTTCATGAAACTCGTCGAGAATTACTGCTGAAATTTCAGGTAATTTGTTTTTATCACGCAAAATATTTAAAAATGTTCCCTCAGTTAAGAAAATTATTTTGGTTTGTGGACCTGTTACATTTTCATATTTATAAATATAACCAACACGTTCGCCAACTTTAGAGTTTAGTGATTTTGCCACATATTGACTTGAAAGTTTTGCTGGCAATCGTCTTGGCTCTAGAATGTAAATTCTTTTGTCGAAAATCTCATCTAGAAAAATGGGTACACGAGTCGTTTTTCCTGAACCAGGGCTAGCGTTAATAATAAGCCAATCAAATTCTTTGATTTTATCAATAATCTCTGTTTTATATAAATCAATTGGAAACATTTAATGCCAGTTCAATATAGAATAAATTTCTAAATCATAATAATCTAGCTTTGGGGCACTATATGGCAAGAGAATATTGATGCCTGTATATTTTTCGGCATTCGCACCAATCTTTTGTGTATAAGCAGTATAAGATATAATGGCTTCAGGGTCACTTCCGATTTTAATGACTGTATCTGAATCTCGCATGAAGCTATTTTTTGATAGTACTTTTTGATTCGAATTATCATAGATAAAATAGTCAAATTGATTAATGTTAGGGCCATAGGGATTAAGATAGATATTGTTTGATCTTATCTTTTTAAATGGCCAAAGCACCCCATTGTTTACTTCAATAAAACCATCTGGTTTCAAAATGCCATTAAATTTTTCTGGATATTTTTTATAATCATTTTCATGGCCATTTTTCCAATTATTAAAACCATAAATAAGCATCTGGTCGATGTTCTCTTTATTTTCGGGGATGGATATTTTTATTCTAGGGTTAGTCTTTAATTCTGAAACAGAGTTAATGCCTATTTTCCTGATAAGATCAGTAAGGGTTTTATCATCATTTTTGTTTTTAATTATTTTTCTTAATGAGATTAAAAAACTTCCAAGGTCAATAAGTTCTTCATTGTCCATCTTAAGTTTTAGACTTGCTGATTTTAAAAATGCATCTTTTGCTTCAACTGGTAGTGAATCTATTATTGGCCTTACTTGAGATAGGTTTTTTACAAAGCGATCAAGGTTCCCGGTGTTTATTACACTGATTGTTGCTGAACTTATATCAACACTATTTTTTTGCTTTCCTTTTAACAGATAAGAGTAGGAGCTAATAAAATCATTTGCCAATGCTATAATTCCTGTTTTTACATCATTACTTTTTGGTAATTCTTCAAGTGCATTAAAAGGAAGTCCTGAACTAAATTCAGCATCTTCAGATGCGACGATGTAGTTAGCATGATTTCTTATTTCGTATAAGAATTCTAAGTTTGACATAAAACAAGAATCAAGCCAAATAAAATCTAATTGAGGTATGCCTTTTAAAAATTGACTTTTAAATTGCAGCGTAGGGTAATCTCTTAGTCCATAAGGACCGGCGCCGTGTGAATAGACAATCAATGCTTTTTTTCGGTTATTTGTTTTAAAAAGCAATTTTAATTTCTTTGAAGTAAGTTTTTCATCTTGGTCATTTGATATTTTAAATATATTAAGATTTAGGTCTGTATTGGATTTTATTTTTGAAATTTCTAAAATATTTTTTTCTACATCTTTTTGAAATTTACCATCAGTATTTTTGGTGATGAAGATTATACCAATATCCCATGATGTACCTGCAAGAGCACTTGCAGGTACATATAATATAAATACGATGGCAAGACTATTTATTAGGGAGGATATTATCTTCATCGCCTACAATTCCAAATAAATTATTTGTATCTATTTCTTTTGCAATTGATTGGTAGCTTACAAAGATATTCTTATTAAGCGATAGATCAAGTGCCTTTTCGACAGCACCAACAAGCCCACCTACCGATTGAGGCATTGCTGAAAATAATGTTGCAAGACCGTTGACAAAAATATCGAGTTTTTTAGTTCCAAGCGGATCATTATCAGTAATTTTTCTGTCCAGGTATTGAGTATTGTAATAACGATAAGAAGTACAAGAGTCAAAGAAAAAAATCTGATATTTTTTAGTGTTAAATTTTATTTCTTCTCGAAGATTTGCTTCAATAGATTCAAGGTCAAGGTGACCACCAAGTCCTGAATGTCCACTGTAAATCATTATTGATGCAGTCTCAATTGCATTTTTATAAAACCAGTGAAATCCAAGCGCATCTTCATCAATACCAGATGGGCCAAAGAAAAACCTTACTTCAAAAATTCCTTTTGTCAGAGTTTCAACATAAGGAGCTTCTCCATCAAGGGATTTTACAACTTTTGAAATATCGGTATTTGTCCATACCTTTGATGTATATCCTTTTTTTATAAAACTATTTCTGATTTCTCGATAATTATAAGCATTTATATCTTTTGATTTTAATGGATTTCTTCCTGTTGTTGGATCATCCATTCCAAATAGTATATGGATACTTACTTTTCCATTTTTATCTTTTAAATTTTGATATTCAGGGTAGCTCAGTTTTGAATTTGCAATTCTTGTCATTTTAGAATTGATAATGAGATAGTCTTTACCCTTTATAAGCTTACATCCAGAACGCTCTGGGCTCCAAAAATACCAGAAATCACCTTCAGATTGATAATGATCATCGGTGCATGGATTATAATTACCAACCATCGCTTTTTTATAAATTGTTTTTGGGTTTACTGGAATAGTAATGGGATATGTTTTCATTGGCCCATTTTCAACAACTGCAGTTCCTTTGTACAAATATGAATATTTAATTGTAGTCGTTGTCCTCGAAACCTCTTTAATATTTGTGACTGAGTGGTTTCCTTTAGGAACAGAGGTGTATTCAGCTTCTGACATCGGGCCAACAATATGCTCAAGCTGGGCTTCGATATGGTTTTTTATAGTTGATAGATTGGGGTTTACTGCTTTGGAATTATATTCAATGAGGCCTTGAAATTCTAAAATTGCTTCAGTTGAGTTTGACCCAACATAGAGTTTTCTTTCTTTTACTTTTGCCTCTGCATTTGAGTTAATAAGCACAAGACCTAAGGCCAAAACAAAACATTTTTTCATATTTACCTCTTAATATTTTGAGGCATATCTTATATGAAATTAAAATATTTAGTTTAGTTTGAGTAAAATTTACACAGTATTAAGTTGGCCACAAGCTGCAAGAATATCTTCTCCTTTAGTTATTCTAATCATCGTTCTGACTTTTAGTTTAACTAGTTCTGATTTAAATTCTTCAATTTCAGCAGAGAGAGGCCTTTTGAAACTTGACCCGGGAAAGGGGTTAAATGGAATTAAATTGACGATGGCAGGGATATCTTGCAGGAGGGATGCAAGTTTATGGGCCTGCAATTTATCAGTGTTTAAATCTTTAATTAATAGGTACTCAAAGGTTATAAACTGTCTTTTTTTTAGCTCAACTTTTTTTAGTGCCAATAGAAGTTCTTCAATCGGGTATTTTTTATTTAGCGGAATAAGTTTATTTCGAATGATATTATCGGCGGAGTGAAGTGATATTGCCAAATTAACCCCCCCGAGTTCATTAAAACGTAAAATGTAAGGAAGAAGGCCGGAGGTTGATACGGTTATTTGTCTAGGTCCTAAGTAAAAATTCTTTTTGTTGAGCAGATATTCAATACTTAATTTTAATTGATCAAAGTTATGTAGTGGTTCACCTTGGCCCATAAATACAATACTTGGATGCTTATAGATCTCAAGCAATTTATTTTCTAGGACATACATACACAGGATGTAATATTGACCGACAATTTCTGCATAATTTAAGTTCCGCTTTAGTCCTTGAGTTCCAGTATAGCAAAAGGAGCAATTCATGGCGCATCCAACTTGAGTTGAAAGGCATGCGGAATATTTTTCATGAAAGGGAATAAGAACCGATTCGACTCTGGAAGCATCATTAAACTCGAGCAAAAATTTAGTGGTGTGATCTTCAGATTTTTGAATCTGAAGAATTTTTGGAATAGAGTCTTTGAGTTCTCTTTTGTGATATGAATTTAAAAATAAGTTTTTTGGTGCCAAGTATTTCTCGCATATTTTAGTATTTTTAATTAGTATAATAAGAAATAAAAACTTTCAAGGTCTTATGTAAATGTTGATAGATATACATACTCATACAGAGCAGACGGCAATCAATAATGAAGTTTTAGTCTTGTTGGATAAAAGGGATTTTTTTGGGATTCATCCTTGGTTTATAAATCCTAAAACATATCATGATGACTTAATCAATTTAGAGCATTATCTTAAATCTCGGCCTATTGCAATGATTGGGGAAACTGGACTTGATCGTCTAAAAAGCGAAATAGACTTTGATATTCAAAAAGAAGTTTTCATTTTTCATTTAAAGCTTTCAATGGAACTTGCTCGTCCTGTTGTTCTTCATGTGCTTCGTGCACATAGTGAAGTACTGGCAATTTTAAAAGATTTAAAGTTTAACCAAAAACTGCTGATTCATGATTACTCAGGAGGAGAGAGTGAACTTCGAAAATATTTAAATTTTGATGCTTATTTTTCCTTTGGAAAATCTTTGTTTCGGCAAAATAGTAAAGCTACAGTTTTATTTACAAAAATTTCAAAGGATAGGATTTTTTTAGAAACAGATGATGAATTGTCGCTTTCAATTGAAGAGGTCTATGAAAAGGCCAAAGAATTAAGACCTGATATAAATATTGAAAATCAAATACTAAATAACTTTTTAAATTTTTTTTATTCTTACAACCATTGTGCCTCTGATGTTATCAAAAATATTTGCGCAACAGTTCGGCGTTAGTATCTTTTGTATTTCCATTAAAGGATTACGTCCATGAGTAGAACCTTCGCGAACAAGAAGAAAGGCTTCACCTTTTGGAGATAAAATATATTCAACCGATTTAATTAGCTCGATAAAACTTGAATCCATAAAAAAACGACAGCGATTTTTAAATTCAGAAGGTGAGTATAGGCCCTCTCCCTTGAAAAAATATGGTGGGTTAGATAAGATAAGATCAAATTTTTCTTTATACTTAGGTACCTGCATTTGTTCATAGTTCATGTTGATCAGTTCAAATTTTTTTCTATTTTCATGAATGCCCTGGAGGTTTTTGCTAAAATATTCATTGTAAATTTCTTGAATTTCAATAAAGGTCAAATATTCCAACTCTTGTAAATGAATTGATAATTCTAATCCAATGACGCCACAGCCTGAACATAAGTCTAAAACCTTTAATTGGGGTAAATTCGACGATTCACGATAGCGTTTTGCTACAACTTGCGCTAAAAACACAGAATCGAGTGAAAAATGGTACTCAGGTGGTTGAAAGTAATCAAATGTATAGAGTGTATTTTTGCTCATTTAAAATAATTCATATAAAATTAATCAATTAATAACGAGTATATATGCAATTAGAAAAAGTTTATCAAGATTTATTAAATTCAAGTACTAAATTTAAATCGCCTGACCTACATGCGCGCAGAGAGTATCTAATAAAGCTAAAAGAGACGATAAACAAATATGAAATTGAAATCAAAGAAGCATTATACAAAGATTTTAAAAAGACACATCAAGAAACTGATTTGACAGAAATATTCCCAACAATTCATGAGATTAATTTTGCATTAAAAAACTTAAAAAAATGGATGAAGGATGAGTTTGTCCCAACTCCTTTTTTTATGTTTGGTGCTCGATCGAAAATAATTAAAGAACCAAAAGGATTGGTTTTAATAATGTCGCCATGGAATTATCCATTTAATCTAGTTTTTTGTCCACTTGTAAGTGCGATTGCGGCCGGATGCCGTGTGCTTATTCGGCCATCAGAGAAAACGATTCATACTTCAAATATAATTTTTAAAATTATTAATGAGTGTTTTTCACCTGAATATATTAACGTCATTCTTGGAGACATTGAAATATCTAAGCGCGTTTTGGATTTGCGTTTTGATCATATTTTTTTCACGGGCTCAACTCAAGTTGGAAAAATTGTTATGGAAAAGGCAAGTCGCCACCTTTGTAGTGTGACACTTGAGCTAGGAGGAAAATCTCCTGTGATTATTGATCGAAAAGTTGATTTAGAGATCGTGACTGCAAAACTAGCATGGGCAAAATTATTAAATGCTGGGCAGACGTGTATTGCTCCTGATTATGTTTTTATCCCCAAAGAAATAAAAGAGGTGTTTTTAGATTTATTAAACAATAAAATGCGCTCGCTATATGACTCTCACTTGCAAAGTGATTTAACTAGGATTATAGATGCAAAAAATTTTAAGCGTCTTGAATGGATGATTGAATCTGAAAAGAAGAATACAATAGATAGTCTAAATGCTAGTGAACTTTATTTTCCGCCAACCGTTCTTTTTGATATTTCCGCATCATCAAATGTAATGAGCGAAGAAATATTTGGGCCAATCCTACCAGTTTTAACTTATGAATCAATAGATGAGGTATTAAGTTTTATTTCTAACAGAGAACGTCCTTTGGCCCTTTATTTATTTTCAAATGATCGAAGTTTAAAAAAGAAAGTAGAAGACGAGATTTCTTGTGGCGCTATTGTTGTGAATGATCTTCTGGTACATTTTAGTAATCCCCACCTTCCTTTCGGTGGAGTCGGCCATTCTGGAATGGGAGCCAGTCATGGGAAACATGGTTTTATGAGTTTTACTCATTTAAAACCAGTTGTTATCGGGAGTCCCTTCTTTATTAATAAATTATTTTACCCACCATACAATACATTTTTAAGTCGTTTTGCTTATAAAATTTTAAGTTTTTTGAAATAGGAATTATATGGAATTAGTTTTAGTTATTGTTCTTTTAGTTAGTTTAGTCACGCTTTACTTGTTGTTTGGAATTGAGAAAAAAATATTGAATAACTTAAGTCAAACATTAAGTCAGGAATTTACTCATCAAAAAGAAATAAATAGATTAGTGATTTCTGAAATTGTAGAAGAAAAATTTAGATCTATGTCTAAGGATCAAACACTTCATTTTCAAGGATTAATTGAAAAGTTTGGAGAACTAGAAAAAAGGGTGAGTAAAAATCTATTTGAAATGAGTGAAAAGCTAAATAAGGATATGGAAGTTAAGTTCAATGACATAAATGATCGTGTAAAAGAAAATCTCGACCAAGGATTTAAAAAAACTAATGAAACTTTTAATTCTGTCATTGAGCGTCTCGCAAGAATTGATGAGGCCCAAAAAAAGATTGAGCTTTTATCTAAAAATGTAGTGAGCCTTCAAGATGTATTAACTGACAAAAAATCGAGAGGTATCTTTGGTGAGGTTCAGTTGAATCAAATTTTGTCTTCTGTTTTTGGTGAAAAAAATGAAAAGGTGTATGCTCTTCAATATAAGCTATCAAACAATTCAATATGTGACTCAATTATTTTCTTACCTGAACCAACTGGAAAGCTTGTTGTCGATTCAAAATTTCCATTAGAAAATTACCGAAGAATGTTTGATGTAAATTTAGATGAAGCAAGTAAAAAAGAAGTTGTTCGCGAATTTAAATCAAATCTAAAAAAACATATTGATGATATTTCATCTAAGTATATTATTAAAGATGAGACTGCTGATCAGGCCGTTTTGTTTTTGCCTGCTGAGGCCATTTTTGCAGAATTGTATGCCTACCATGGCGATATAATCGAATATGCTCATCAAAAGCGAGTTTGGATTGCGAGTCCAACAACTTTTATGGCCATGCTGACAACGGTCCAAGTCGTTTTAAATAATATTGAAAGAAGTAAATATACAAATGTGATTCATCAAGAATTAAACAAATTAGCAGAAGAATTTTCTCGCTATAAAAAGCGTTGGGACAATCTCGCAGTTCATATTGATACTGTATCTAAAGATGTTAAGGAAATTCATACCACAACTGAAAAAATTACAAGTCGTTTTACTCAGATATCTGATGTAAAGCTAGATCAGTTATAGAAGCTAGTAGTGCCAAGGAAATTTTGAAAAATCCTTAGGTCGCTTTTCAACGAATGAATTTCGTCCTTCCACTGCTTCATCAGTTCCATAGGCTAAACGAGTTGCTTCTCCTGCAAAAAGTTGTTGTCCAACTAATCCATCATCAATCATGTTGAAACCAAATTTTAACATTCGCATAGCGGTTGGAGATTTTCGGTTCATTTCATCGGCCCAAAGAAGTGCAACTTTTTCTAGGTCACGATGAGGAATTGAGGCATTGGCCATTCCCATTTCAAAGGCTTCATCGGCCGAATAGTTTCTTCCAAGAAAAAATATTTCTCTGGCCCTTTTTTGCCCAACCATGCGAGCAAGATAGGCCGATCCATATCCAGAGTCAAAACTTGCAACATCTGGATCAGTTTGTTTAAAGATGGCATGTTCTTTTGAGGCCAAAGTTAAATCACAGACAACATGGAGTGAATGTCCTCCACCGACGGCCCATCCATTAACAACTGCGATTACAACTTTAGGCATAAATCGAATTAGTCTTTGAACTTCTAAAATATGAAGTCGACCGAGTTTGGCAGCATCAATCTTATTTAACTCACCAGTTCCATTTGAATCTTGGCCTTCATATTTATATCCATCTTTACCTCGAATCCTTTGATCACCGCCAGAGCAAAAGGCATGAACTCCATCCTTTGGGCTAGGGCCATTTCCAGTTAAGAGAACAACTCCAACATCTGCAGAAATTCTTGCATGTTCTAAAGCAATATAGAGTTCATCCACTGTCTTTGGCCTAAAGGCATTTCTAACTTCTGGTCTATTAATGGCGATCCTAACTGTTCCTTGGTTAATAGACCGATGGTAGGTGATGTCAGTAAAATCAAAGCCAGCAACAGTTTTCCAAAGAGTTGAATCAAATAAATCAGAAACCATATAAATCTCCACAATTTTAATGAGATAGAAGCAAGGTAAAAAACCAATCAAAACACTCAAGATTATAGGTCGCCAGTCCGATATGTTCAATATGAAAAGTTATATTTTAATCAATGTTTTTAGTTTATTTTTTGTATTTCAAAGCTTTGCTGGGAATGAAGAGGCAAAGTTAAAAGAAGGAAAGCAGCTCATTGAGGCCATAGAGACAGTTTCAGGGGCCGATGAACAGGTGAAAACGGTAGGTATAATTGAAAATGTTTGTGAAAACTGCCGAAAAGAAGACGCAGATAAGACCTACAAAATGATTGAAGATGAAATCACTCTAGATACTCCTTATTTTAAAAAGAGCAATAGTCCATATCTTATTCATTTAATACGCACAGATAAGACCCCTAAGAAGGTACGTTTAAAATTTAAAAATGGGGAAAGAGTGTGCGGAAAATTGGTGGCCTACACAAATCCTTATAGTAAATCATTGGGAGTTGACTGCCTTTTTTATATAACTCAATACAGAGAAGAAGTAATTGATTTAAATTTGAAATCACTATCTCCACTTGATAGCGGTGAAGAGCAGAAATTGGAGATAAAATTATCAAAACCCAATATTGATCGAAATAAATATGAAATTGAATTGAATTCAAAGAGTGGAAAAACGATTGTTGTAGATAAAGACAATAAATTTTTTTCAGATGGCGTAAATTTTAAATTGACGGAGCTTGATTAAATTTGACTGACTTAAAGTATAAAAACAAAATTCTAGAATACTCTGAGCTTTTAAATTTATTACAAAGGCCGATACAAATCTTAGACTCAATTAAATGGCCAATAGAAGTTGAACAATTTTTTCTAAAAACAAAATTCAAAGAACTGCCAAAAATTGATAGCGACTATTACAAATCTCGTCCTTTAAAGTATAATCCTTCTCAAAAAAAAGAAGAGTTTAAAAATCTTCGGGAAAAAATTCGCCTTGATCTTGGTGCGCGAGATCCATTAGGGAAAATTTTAATAAGAAATTGTGAGCAATATGAAAGAGTAATAGAGATGTTACAAAGTAGAGGGACTTCGCAGTTCTATGAATTTTCAAAAGAATTGTACGGAAGTGCTAACGAAAAATTAAATGACAATAGGACAAATTTATCTGACTTGTCATTTGTTCTAGAAGATATAATTAAAGGACTCAGGCCTGAAACTTTAGGGCCGGTTTCTGAAAAAAATATTTCAAGTGAAGATGCCGTAGCAGAACTAAAAAAAAGGTTGCGCCCGTATTTTGTAGATGAAAAGATAAAAATAAAATTAGCTGATGGCATTGTTTCTGATGCCTCAGCTGGATCAGATTATATAAAAATAAAAAGTAAGCAGTTTTTTTCTAAAAGAGATTTGCATGTTTTTGAAGTTCATGAGGGATGGGTGCACCTTGGGACAACATTAAATGGGCAAAAGCAAAACTACGCCAAATGGCTTTCAAAGGGCCCACCATGCTCAACGATAACACAAGAAGGTCTTGCCGTTATCATTGAATTATTCAATTTTGCTTTATATCCAAAACGCGTAAAAAAATTAAATGACCGATTATATGCCTGTAAAATGGCCGAAGAGGGGGCAAATGCTTTAGAAATAATCGAATACTATCGAAATCAAGGAATGAGTGAAATTGAATGCATTGGTAATACTTCTCGAACTTTTAGGGGAGGAGTACTAGAGGGCGGAGCGCCTTTCACTAAAGATATAACGTACTTAAAAGGGTTTATAGAAATCTATAATTTTCTTAGAACAACGATTAAGCAGGGACATGCTGAAGTCATTCCATTTTTATTTGCAGGTAAGGTGACCCTATCAGATGTACCTACATTGCATCATTATTATGAAGAAGGTGTGATCAGCTTCCCACATTTTCTCCCTCCACAAATTAAAGATTTGAATGGACTTGCAGTTTGGATGGCCTTTTCAAATTTTTTAAATCAAATGAAAATTTCTGACATCGAAAAGACAGAAGAAGAAAAAATTAAATTAATTGCCTAGACTTGATTTTTTGCAAGTAATTTGCATATAATTCCTTTTGAAATCTTAAACCTTTGGAGGAAATATGAAAAAATCAATTTTTACTTGTTTAATATTCATGAGCGCAAATGTATTTGCAGAGAGTTCTTTACATTCACATGAGCATGGTTCAATTGTGCTTGAAGCTGCCGTGGAGGGAAAAGTTGCTACCTTTTCAGTTGATGGCCCTGCAGAATCATTTTTAGGATTTGAGCATGAAGCTAAAACGGCCAAAGAGAAGAAAATATTTTTGGACACAAAGACTCTTTGGACAAACAAGTTTTTTGATCTTGTTACTTTTGACAAAGCACTAGGGTGTAAGTTGTCAGAGCAAAATTTTTCACATGAGATAGAAAAAGAAGAAAATGGCCACAAAGAAAAACATTCAAAAAAAGAGGGCATTCACTCTGAAATTGAGGCGTCAATTAAAGTTAGCTGTGAAAAAGATCTAAAGGGAGCAAAGATTTCTGTAAATTTAAGAAAATTTTTTAAAAATATTAAAAAATTAAAAATGGAATTGGTTGGAAATGAGACCAAGTCTTTAGAAGTAAAAACAAATTCTTTTGAAGTAGTACTTTAATATAACCAATAGGCTTGAATGCATGTCAGTTGCATTCAAGCCTGCTTGTTATTTCGGTATGTCTGTTTCTACAATTCCTATTCGATTTGCGTTTTTTTCTAAAAAATGAGAAAAATCTGGATAGTCTCTAAGCGATAAAATTTCTCTAAACTGCCCCCAATAAAGGTAAGAGTAAAGTGACATCGTCAAAAAGTTCCATTTAGAGGATTCTTTTTTTATCCAAGGAAGTAGATAATCTAAAATTAGATATACTCTTTCTTCCTGACGTTTGACATATGAGTTGTTGCAATTTTTTAAATCAAGGCCTCCACGTCTCAGAGAAAAAAGGTTGATCGAAGCATCCATTGCAGCATCAATTGCCGAAAGGATATTTTCTTCTTCTAGGCTTAATTTGGGACATAGATTTTCTTGCACTAAATAGTTATAAATAATTCGAGAGTCATAAATAGGTTTTTCGTCAACAAGTAGGATTGGAATTTTGTTGATCGGGTTAATGTTTTTTAAAAAGTTGGCATCATTTTCTTCAAGATAATTGATTGCTTTAAATTCGTAGGGAATTTTTTTATCTGCAAATAATAGTCGAAGTTTTCTAACATAGGGAGAAGTTGTTGAACCGATAAGTGTGTACATATTTCCTCACTTTTTTTGATTTTATGCTACAATTATTTTCATGAAGTGCAACCAATATTTATTAAATCAATGCAGATCGTGTGATCTCTTGTCTATTTCATATCAAGAAGGGCTTGAATATAAGAAAAAGAAATATGACTTGTTGTTTCTATCTTCTTTTGATGCTCCTATTATTTCATTGGATAATCCAGAAAATAGTCGCAATAAATTAAAATTAAGCGCTATGGATATTGGTGGTAATCTTTTTTTTGGTCTTTTTGATAAAAATGGCGAATTTACAGTTCGAGAGGATTGCCCATTAGAGTTAGAGATTTTAAATAGACTTTTACCTGAAATTAGGCAATTGATGATAGACTCAAATGTTTCTACTTATAATTTGAAAACAAGAAAAGGTGAGTTTAAAGGCATTGTTCTAAGCACTAATCAAAACGAAACAGAAGTAATGGTTCGTCTTGTTTTAAGATCTAAGGAGGGAGTAGATCGAATTAAGATTAATCTTGTTTCGCTCTTGTCAAAAATTCCGCAAATTAAAATAGTGACATGTATGATTTTAAAAACACATACTCCTAATTTTACTTCAGATGAAGAAATAAAAATTTATGGTGATGATTATATTTGTGAAAACTTTAATGGAATAAAGTTATTGTTTGGAAAGGATAGTTTTTTTCAGGTGACACCTAAAATTGCCAATTTACTTTACAGTGAATTAGCTCATTTTTTAGAGAAAAATAGAAACCTTAAAGTCCTAGATTTGTTTTGTGGAGTAGGGGCATTTTCTATATTTTCTGCTCCATATGCTAAATCTGTTTTGGGAGTTGAAATTAGCCAAAGTGCAATTCATGCGGCTAAAGAGAATGCAAAAATGAATGATCTTTCAAATGTTGATTTCATAAGTGCTGATGTGAATTCTATTTGGGATAAAGTCGATCGAGATTATGATTTAGTAGTTGTTAATCCACCGAGGCGAGGAGTTGGTGAGTTTGGAGTAAAAAAAATTTTGGAATTAAACCCAGCTTACCTCGTTTATTCAAGTTGTAACATTGAAACTCTGGCGACTGATGCTACATTTTTAAAAGATAATTATCAAATAATGAGCTCAAAGATTTTTGATATGTTTCCTTATACGACTCATTTTGAAACTTTTATGATCTTTAAGCGGCTTTAGATTTTTCAAATACATCTTTTGCAATTTGATAGAATTTTGCGTAGGCACCGTGATTGTAATAGGCCTCATGTATTTCTAAGTAATAAATTAATGATTCTATTCTGTAATTAGATTTTATTAAATTGACTGCCAAGTCGTGAGAGAGGTTAAAAAGCGCAGAAAAAATGTAAGTATTACTCGCATTTAGGCCTTTGGGAAATCCAGTACCATCTGGTTTTTCGTGATGCTCAAGAACGATTTTTTTAGTATCTTCAAAGAGCTCATTTTTACTTTGCAAAAATTTTACTGCTTCCATTGGGTGGTTTAGAATTTTGTGCTTCTCGACTCGATCACCAACAAAGTTAATGTTGACTTCTTTTTGTGCGAGCTCGTCGTCTAGTGCTAAGTCATGAACTAGGGCCGCAAGGCCAATTCTTTTGATGTTGCTATCAAATTGATAAGTTGTTTTTTGTAAAATATTACCGGCGATATGGGTAAGAAGAATCGAATGTCCAACAATAAACCCTTCATTTTCACAGATATTTTTAAATTTATCATTTAGTGAATTATCTTTCGTAATTTCTTTGATTGCCTGATCTAGGGCAAGATTGGTTTTTTCAATCATGCCTGAAGACATTCCAAGATTGGTGAGGGTTGAAACTGAAAGATGAAAAAGGGCCCCTGCTATTTTTACAGATTCTTCTGGGCGCACATAATTAATAGTGCGGTCTTTATAATATAAAACGAGTTCGTTAAATTTATCTTCAGTTATAAATACATGTTCAATTTTTTTTGCTTTATAATAATTTAAAATTTCAGTTACAGACTCTTTTGCATTTTTTTCATCCATGATTCTTACAAATTTATCGCTTCCCAATTGAATAAACACATCATGAGCGCTTTTAGCATACTTGATAAAGTAATCGAGTTTTACCTTTAAAAGGCGATCTTGATTTCTTGGATTGATATATTGAGTTTGATCTTCAACAATTTCAGTATTGTTTTCATGTAGTTTAGAAATAATTTCTTTAACTGTGCTGACTAATTTTTCTTGCTCATAAGGTTTTTCGACAAAACGGTTAAGAGGGTTTTTCTCTTTAAAGCCTTTAAAAGAAGGATAATCAGAGATCTCTCCACCAGAGAGCAAGACAAACGGACAGTTTTTTATTTTAGTATTTTCAATGTAAAGATCGCCTCCATTTTTTAGAGGCATAGAGTAATCCGAAATAATAAGATCAATTTCTTTATTAGTATTGAGAATTTTTATTCCTTGTGCGCCATCTTCTACTTTTATAAAGTTGGCACTAATTTCTGACTCTAGAATCATTTCTACGATATCGCGCAGTAATTCTTCATCGTCGGCCACTAATATATTAACTTTTCTCATGTTTTTCCTTTCGTCGGCCTATCGTCTTTTTACTCTGAAAAATGTAGAGTAGCATAGAGAGAAAAAGAATAATTAATGTAATATTGAGTTTTAAACCTGAGTAAAATAAGAGGGGAATATGATAAAAGAACTTGAATCTTTTGGTTTAGGTATAGATCCATTAGTTAATTTTAAAAAATGGTATAAAGAAGCGTCTATGTTTGAAGACAATGCAGAGGCCATGACTTTATCAACTATAGATTTTAAGCTTAATCGTCCATATTCACGCACTGTTTTATTTAAAGGTTTTTTTGAAAACAATCCAATATTTTATACGAATTATAACAGTGTAAAAGGCGAGCATTTTGAGAAAAATAATGAGGCTTCATTGCTTTTTTATTGGCATAAATCAATAAAACAAGTTCGTATTCAAGGAAAAGTTGAGAAGGCGCCATTAGAGATTTCTAAGAAATATTTTCATTCACGGGATAGAGATAGTCAGTTGGCATCATTTATTTCAGATCAAAGTACTATTATTGATTCAAAAGAAAGTCTGATTAAAAAATTAGAGGCAGCAAATTTGAAATATGAAAATTTAGAAGTGCCCCATCCGCCACACTGGGGCGGCTATATCGTGCGTCCTTATGAGTATGAGTTTTTTGTTTATGGAAAAAATAGATTAAATGATAGATTTTTATTTGTTTTGAAGGATAATAATTGGGAGATTAATAGACTTCAACCCTAGGATAGAAATATGTTTTCAATTGATCCACAACTATTAAATGACTCCGTAAAGATTGCCGATTTGGAATTATCAACTGTTATCTTGAAAAATGATAAATCGAACCCTTGGTTTATGTTGGTTCCAAGAAGACCAAATCTGATCGAGTTAGTTGATTTAACCCCTGAAATGCAGGGAATGTTGATGGAAGAAATTAGTCTTGTAAGTGAGTTTTTAAAAGAATATTACAGGCCATATAAAATAAATGTGGCCAGTCTTGGAAACGTTGTTAGGCAATTACATATTCATATAATTGCTAGATTTCAAGATGACAGGGCATGGCCAAATCCGATTTGGAATACTGAGGCCCTGTCAAAATTTGAAGAATTTGAAATTGAAAATCTCAAATCTAATTTTTTAGAATTTATAGATTAGGCGGCAACATCTTTATCAATTTTGTTCTCTTTATTTTTTTCAATTGAATCAATGTAGTTATTTATTGATTCTGGAATTTCTTGAAAGAAGTCATCTTCACGGAAGTGAATTTTTCGATCTAGTGGTTTAGAGTTTATGGCAGCCTCTGTAAAATAAGTGTGAAGTCGGTATAACGGGCCCGCAATTTTATGTGAATAAAATAAACCCCAAACAGATGCAATAACTGAGATTGTGCTGGCAACCATGATAAAGACTTTTGTCATAAATCTTTTTTGTTCAATAATCATTAAAAAGTAAGGATGGTCAGGTGAAAGATTTAATTCTTTTCCTCTGGCAATATAAGATTGAAAAAAATAATCATTGGCCATATAGATTACAGTCATAGAGATTATTGAGATTAGGATAAGTGATGCCATAAATTGCATTTGAAATGGATAGTTTATCAGAAACTTTTTTTCTCGAAGTAATAAACTAACTATTGGGATGCGCTTTTTAAATTCTTTTTCTGTTGTCATGGGCGAACTCCTCATTATTATAAACTATGTCCGTGTATCATTTCATCTCTTTGTTCTGATCCATAATTCATTTCGATTAATTTATCTTCTAAGCTTGGAGAATCATCATCTGTATTAACAAATTCGTCCTGCTCTTTTGGTTTTGATCTTTTTCCAACACTGGCCACAACTCTTTCAATATCTCCTGAGTTTTTAAAACTTAATACTTGATCTTTAAAACTTTTTTGCTTGATTAAGTCGTTGATGTAGTTTAGCTCATCACTGGTGATCCCATTTTCTGAAAGAGATTTTATCTGGTTTATTTCAAGATAAGTGTAGTTTTCAGAAATCATTAAATAATAAACAAACATTGGGTCCCATTTTTCAGTATTTAAAATTTCAAGTTTCATCTTGTGTTTTAGTTCTTGAACTTCAGATTGAAGTCTTTTAATGTCTTTTACGGTACTACGTCGATCAAGAAAACTTTGCTCTAGAAGGGTTACTTTTTCTTGGAGATTTTTCTCATTGTCGAATTTAACTTTTTCTTTTTTTATTTCAGCTTTTTGTTCAGGATCAATTTTTACTGTTTTTTCGTTAATGACATCACCGATTTTATCAAGTTCTCTAATGTTGGTTTCAGTTAGAAACTCATCAGTTTCGATTTCTTTATTTTCAGAATCCGCATTATTGTTGGCAACAGTTCTTTTTATTTTTGTTCGCTTGTTTTGGCCCAATTTGGGAATAAACAAATCATCATTATGAATGATGTATAGATTAATTCCCCATAAAAATAAAAAGCTTGCGAGTGCGTAGAGAGCTAATTTTCTCATAGAATTACTTTATTTTTTAGAAGATTCTGTAAGGGGCGAACGTACTACATACAAAATCTTAAATTTAATAAAGTCTATCAAACCAGAGAGGCAATCGAGGATTACGAATGACTTAATTTACTAAACTTATTGGTTTTAATTGTTTAAATGTTTATATTTAAGATTTTTAGTCAGGCGACTTAAAAATAAAAGCGTGAAAAAAAATTGGCAGATAGAAGTAAGTTATTAAAATCTATTGATCCTTAATACTTGCAGGCATTCTTGCATTTTCTCTATCTGATACGGCCTTTATCTTAATATTTTTTGTACTTGTCGTATCAGTAAGTTTTCTGTTTTCTAATTGAATTATCGCCATATGCCCCTCTGTCTTTCTAAGGTCGGCAGAGAGCTCAGTATTTAAAACAACTAATTTTTTAAAGTCTTCACTTGGCTCCATTTTTTCGATTTGTCTTTGGGCCTCATAGAGACTCCGCTGGATATTGGCAACCTCAGTCTTGGCCTTTGTCTTTTCTTCTTTTAATTTATTTTCATAGAAAGCTTCTAGCTTATCTTGGTTAAGTGATTTTTCTAAGAGCTTTTGTTTGGTTTTATTTAATTCAATTTCAAGATAGTTTATTTTTTCTTCATAAGATCTTTGTTGGTAAGCTAGAGTATTTGTAAGTTTAGATATGATCTCATCTTTTTCTTTATTTAGAACAGCTTCTGTTTGATTGAAATTATCTTTTTCAATTGCCATTGTCGTTGTAGCATAGAGTGAAAGAGTTAAAATTCCGATAAGCTTCATAAGTATTCCCTTTAATAATTCTTATGAGGCTTATCGGAGTAATTGTAATAATACTTTAGTCTTTTGCTTTTTATCGTTGCATTTTAGTCACTTACAAGCTCTCAGGAGCATCATCCCAATGGCGTAATGGACGATTAAAGCGATCTTTTTTAAGCACTCTACTTGCATTGTCTAAAACTAATAATTTTAAAATTTCTTTTTCTTGAAGAGAACATTTGCTATCTTCACAGGCCTTGCTCATTTCTTCAACCATAATTTTTCCAACAGTATATGGGCCATTTAAATTTTCATCACAAGCAGGTGCTCCTGCATAATCATGATCTAGTGGACAGGTCGCATGTAAAAAACCAAGCGAACGGCCATTACCATCACTGTGACGTGCTTCATGAAAAAATGTTGCCAATCTAAAAATTGAATTTGAAAATGCTTTTTTATTAGTTGGATTAATTGCTAGTTCATTTGCAAAAAGTCCTTCACCTATTTGAATTACTCCCGCTCTTGGAGATCGAAGCTCAACCTTATGTGCCTTTTTTAAAAGGCCGCGAGATATTTTAATTCCATAGACACTTTCTTCCTTTTTTCCACCCAAATACAAAGCCGCACCAATATTAGACATTACAACCATGCCCTTTTCTTCATTTGCTCCTTGGTGATCAAGATTTTGATTGAAGATAGATCCTGCTTTGTCTTCAAGAGCATAAGGAAGTTCGTCTGCATTTGGAAATTGAATATTAGAATCGGCCTTATAGATAACTCTTTTTACAAGTAGATTAAAAAGTGAGAAAGCTTTCTCCTCTATAACATAGTTGACTCTTTGATTTAACCAGTCGCTTGCGGTTCTTGAATTTAACTGAGTAAGTCCAAGAATGCTTAAACTCTTATCACTTACTTCTGATTGAAATGGGAAGCTGTCTAAAACATTCAGATCGTGATTAATAAGTTCTTTTAATTCTGGTTTTATTTTTTTTGATAAAATAATATCAGTATTTGCAAATGCAATATTTGATAAAATTAAAAGACCTGCAATACTTGTTTTAATATTCATATTTTTATCCTTTTTATAACTTAAATAAAAGGCCAAAGAGCATCTCTTTGGCCATATGCCTTATTTATTTCAATTCACCAGATACTAGAAGGTCATTTAGAATTTTTATGTATGCCTTCTTTTTAGCTTTAAACATTAGAAATTGAGGAAGAATATCTTTATCTTTGTACATCTCTCTTGCGATTTTATCAAATTCTTTTAAAGCATTTGGAGTATTGTTGCCTAATTGTTTATTTGTTCTAATCATACCAACAATTGTTCTATCAGCACTTTCTTTCCAAATATTATCGCCATCTTTTTTCTGCTTTAATTCTGTTCGATTAGTTTCAACTAGAAGTTTTGTAACTTCAACTAAACGGTCTTCACGCGAGATGTTTGATGGAACAAAACCTTTATCGTTAATTACTTGTGTATGGTAGTTAACAAGATCCTTTCTTGTATCAGTAGAGTAGATTGAAACGTTGGCACTTTCAAGCACTGTATCACCAAGTTTCAAGCTAATTTTACCACTGATACCACCATTAATTAGTTTTAATGGATCAATGTTTATTGCCTTTAGAGTAATTTTGGTATTTTGTCCTGCTAGTAGTTTTCCAGCATTGATTTCAGAAACCACTTTACCATCAATTGTTAGTACAGCACTTACTGAAGCTGAAGTTTCTTTTGTTGATACGTTATTAGCAAGAATTGAAATATTTGCAACTCCAGTTAATGTATCAACTTCAGGGCTTAATACTCGATCAAGTTTAACTAATTTAGTTACATATTGACCAAAGCTAGCTGTTAGATTATTAACTTTTAATGTTAATCGTGCACTATCTCCTGATTCAAGTCTTGGATCAATTGTCCCAACAGATGAGTCGCTTGTGATTACTTTAGTTGAAAGTGCGTTTACTGAATCAGATACTTCTGTTGTATCTAAAATATCACCACTTAAAGAAGCATTGATACCACTTCTTACGCCACCAACGTTTTTAACTTTGAATGCTACTTTTACTGCTTCACCTGGCTGAATAATGCCATCATCATCAAGACCAATTAATTCTAAAACTGAACCATTTGTCATTGTTGCAATTTCAACTTTAGGATTTTTTGCAAAATCTTCAAAAGTAGCATTGAAACCAAGTTTAAATCCATTTAAGTATGATTTTGTATAAGATAGCCTTGCACTATCTTCAAACTTTTTATTGAAACCATTAACAAGTCCTTGACCGAAGGCAACTCTTTTACCAAGTTGAGTTCCAACGGCTTTACCATGTAATTCACCAACTGTTACTGAGCGTTTAAATTCTTTTGCAAAGTAGTAGTTTACATAATACTTGTATCCTTCTTTAAAGGCTTTTTGGAAAATTTGTTGCAGGTCAATTCTAACATTTGCAGCATCATTAATAACTAAATTGCTTAATGCTTGATATCTTGGCATTGTATCGATTGGACGTGTTAGCCATAGCTTTAATGCCATTTCTTGGTCGTAATATCTATTTCTTTCAAAATTATATCGGCCATTATTTGTCCATAATTCAAACCATGAAAGTTGTCTAAAATCTCCCCAGGTTTTTGAATCATAAGATGAATAAACAGGAAAATTTCGAAGACTTAATTGATCAAGCTCACGTTCATCTCTTGCATTGATGATATCATCAATTGAAGTTACAACTCTTTCACTTTTTGGAACTAGTGTATAGTAGGCATTTGACATCGGTGTGTAGGCACGCGCTACTGGAGTAATAACGTTACTTGGAAATGTATTAGTGTCGACAGCTTTATGGAATCGAACTCTTGCTTCAGAGCTACCATCGCTATTACCTTCAGAATTACCTTTTTTAATTCCATCTTGAAGACCTGCTTCCATGTAACGGCCAACTGATTCGATCGACGATTGTCCTTGTTGATAGATATTTGAGTCAGAAGATGAAACATCAAATGTTTCTCTCATCCCAAAAGCATAACCTCTATGATAACCTTCAATACTACCATTTCCTCCACCAAATCTTTCGGCCATACGACGGGCATCATCGAGACCATAATTACATGCTTTAAAAACATCAAATTTTGCAGCTTGAGGAATATTTTGGTCTGTAGAAATAACCTTGTCGCAATATTCATATTCACGAGGTTCTGTCTCGTTAAAATTGATATCTAGGCCATCAAGAGGGCCTCCGGCAAAGGCTTTTGAAACAACCAGCATTAATAGAAGTGGCATTGACTTTTTCATAGGTTCTCCTTTTTTGTTGCACTAAAAAATCTATATTTGGTAGAGATTAGCAATAATTTTATGGCATTTGGGAGAGAGTGAAGTTTATTCATGGAGCTGTCTAAACTTTAGACGGCCTAAAGACTTACTTTTTTAATAACTTATTGAAAATTTTTTAGTATTTTTTAAAATTTAATCTATAATGGGTTTATGGGAAAAAAGAAAATTATCATCATAGATGATGAAAAAGATCTACTTGATTTACTTGAAGAGTCTCTTAGATCTAGTAATATTGAGGTTGAGACGTTCTTGTCTCCTGAAAAGGCCCTGAGCTCATACTCAGATGTGAGTAAAATTGATTGTATCGTAACTGATATTAGAATGCCTAAAATGGATGGAGTTGAATTAATTAAACGATTTCGTGCAAAAGAGTATGTTGGGCCTGTATTTTTTATCACTGGCTATACTGATTACTCTCGAGAAGTTTTAAATGAGCTAAGACCTCAGGCAATTATTTTCAAGCCTTTTGATATTGATGAAGTGGCAAATCTTATAATCTCTAAGTTAGATTAGGCCCAAAAATCACGATGATATTCAAATGAACAATCTTTTTTTACTCTTTGTAAATAATCATGTATTTGAGTCGGAAATTGGAATTCTGGAAAAATGTACATTCCCCATAGATGAGATGCAATGAGAATATCTACGATGGTAAGTTCATTTGAATCAAAATATGGAGATAATTTCAAATTAATATCTTTTAGCGTTGATTCTAAGTTTGTAAGATATGCATTTTTATTTTGAATTAATAAATTAAAAGGACCGCGTTTTTCTTCTTTTTTAGATTGAAAATACTTTCTCGATTCTTCATTAAATTCTTTAGTATAAATCCAGTACGGCATACAAAGCGGATGAACATCTTTTCCAATTTTATCTAATAATTGATTAATGTTTGCTTCATTTTTTAAATAATGAGAAAAATGCAGTTGGTTATGCAGATCAAGGCGTTTTATAATGTCTAGCGATTCATTAATTGCTTTTTTGTCTCCAAAATCCATTGCAGGCAATATTTTTTTTCCAGTCAAGCGCATCGGAGTTGCTTCGTCATCGTAGGGGAGAACGATAGATTCGTACTGTAAATTTAAATATCCCAATGCCATACGAACTCGTAGACAAAATGGACAATGAACGTAATGATATAACTTCATAATTTAAATATAGAAAAAAATTAAAAGAGTGCCAACTTTAAAAAAATGAATAAAAACCTATTTAACTTATTTTGGATCCAATTTTTAGGCGCATTAAATGATAATTTGTTTAAAAATGCCCTTGTTATTATGATTGCCTATCAAGGCGTGAGTCTTTTTGGTTTTAGTTCAAAAATCTTGGTCCCTCTATGTGGTGCAGTATTTATCCTCCCATTTTTACTTTTTAGCGCTTTGGCCGGAGAATGCAGTTTAAAGTATGATCGAGTCTATTTGATCAGAGTTATTAAAAATCTAGAAATCGGAATAATGTTTTTTGCAGCTCTTGGATTTTACCTGTCAAATTATACTTTGCTTTTAGTGGTTTTATTTTTGCTTGGAATTCATTCAACATTTTTCGGGCCTATAAAATATTCACTTATACCTAAATATGCTCCTGATGAAAAAATTGTATGGGCCAATGCTCTTATTAGTGCTGGAACATTTATCGCGATATTATTAGGCACAATCTTTGGTGGACTTTTAGCCTTAAATGCGACAAATGTATGGCCCTTAAAATTTATTCTTCTAATTTTAAGCGGTGTTGGTATTTTTTATGCCTACAAACTCCCACTTTTAAATGAGGGAGATGAATCAATCACCATCGATTATGACTTCATTCGTTCAACAAAGAAAATTTTAAGAATGATTACTTCTGATAAAGAAGTATATTCTTTATTATTTGGTCTTTCATGGTTTTGGTTTTTGGGAGCCGCTATTTTATCCTTACTTCCAATTATTGCTAGGGATGTATTTAAGGCCGAAGAAAGTGTTGCAACATTTATGCTTTTTATCTTTACTCTTGGAATGGGGCTTGGGCCTTTTGTATTAGAAAAATTATTAAAGGGAAAAATTGTAAAAGTATTAATCCCAATTTCTCTTTTTGTGATGTCTCTTTTTTTATTTGATATTGCATTTGTGATCAGACAATTTGTAAATGGAAATTTTCTTCCGAATATCTTTGAGTCAATAAGTTTTAAAGAGTTTTTTAACCTTAAATTCTCATATCGTATGACTTTTGATTTGTTTTGGATTTCATTTTTTGGAGGAGTATTTACAGTCATTCAGTTTTCGGGCCTTCAAACACTTTTAGATAGTTCCTCTTTATCTAGGGTTATTGCAGGTAATAATATAATAAATGCTCTTTTTATGGTTTCTTCGTCTGTACTGCTTATGATTTTACATTCATTTGGTTTTGAACTGTTTTTAATTTTAGGAATAATTGGATTTTTAAATTTTATTGCTATGATTATTTTAATTTTTTTACACCATGATGAATTTAGTGAATATTGGAGATTTGATTAAATGAAAAAAGCAATAATAGTTGATTTAGACGGTACTCTTTGTAACGTTGAGCATAGAGTTTCGCATGTATTAGGCGAAGAAAAAGATTGGAAGTCATTTAATGAGGCATTGGTACACGATACTATTTATGACTGGTGCCAAGAATTAATCAGGGTCATGCATAAAGAGCAGTATAAAGTTTTATTTGTGACAGGGCGAGGTGAGGATTACCGCGACCTTACTGTTAATTGGCTTTCTAAAAATAATGTTTCTTATCACCAACTCTATATGCGTAAAAGTAATGATTTTAGAGAAGACAATGAAGTTAAGCTAGAAATCTATCGTGGGAGTATCGAGCAACATTATCAGGTATTATTTGTTTTGGATGATCGCTTGAGTGTGGTAAAAATGTGGCGAGATATTGGACTAGTTTGCTTGCAATGCGATTGGGGAAATTTTTAAAATTTTCCGTCTAGACTTAAAAAATTAATCTATGATATTTTGTTTTCTCTTAAAACTCATAAAAGGAATTTATGATGAAAACAAAACTTCCAGGATGGCCTTTAAAAGAATTAGATGAACTAAATCCCAAAAAAATTTTTAGCAATTTTCTTTTGTCCTTTTTAAAAAAAAATCCAAGTTCAATTATAATAGTAAAAAATAGAGATCAAATTTTTGGAGATTAGTGTTAAATACTAAAATCAAACTCCTAAGCTTGAATTTTACGGTATAAAAAAAGAACGTACCCGTTATACTCAGAGCTCAACGGGTACGAATATATCGACTCATATTCAAAGATTTTTGTAGGCCTTAACAATTCCTTCAGCAGAAAGATCATAGCGTGCATATAGCTGATCGGCCTTATAGGCCGATTGACCGAACTCGCCTTCAATACCTAGCGTTTTAGCTTTAAAATTTATATTTTCAGATTTGAGTGCATGAACAATCATTTGTCCCATGCCACCAATTATTTGATGATCTTCAATCGTAATAAACTTTCCATTTGTATTTTTTATTGCGGCCTCAATTCCTTTTATATCGACTTCATTAATAAATGGATTATTGATAACTTGAGCTTTTACACCTTCTTTTAGTAAAAGTTCATGGGCCTTCATTGCTTTTTGAACCATCGGACCGGCCGCAATAATACTTACATCTGAGCCTTCCGTAAGAAGATTTATTTTTCCCCACTGATAGCTAAGATTTTCTTTGAAGCTTACAGGATGATTTTCTCTTCCAAGGAAAAAGATAATTGAATTTGGAGTTTTGCCACTACTTCTATCAGAATGAAATTTTTTAATTGCTTCATACATTAAAAATTCAGCTTCAGACGAAGTCGAACAGTTGATAACTGTTAAGTGAGGTATGGCCGAAAGCGCGGCAAAGTATGTCGTTGCTTGGTGGCTTGCTCCATCAGCGGCATCTTGAAAACCGGTATGAGAAAAAAGGGCGATTACAGGTCCTTCACTTAAACCGGCCATGATAAAAGGTAGTTTGCCTTTTGTTACACCAAATTGTGCAAAAGTATCTACAATTGGAATAAATCCAACTTTAGATAATCCGATTGCAGCACTGATCATATTTGATTCTGCAATTCCAAGATCTGTATAGTGAGTTGGAAATTCTTTATGAAAGGCCTTTATTCCAGTCGATCCTTGAAGATCTGATGATAGCGAGTAGACTGGGTAAGATTCTTTAGCGGCACGGATAATTGCTCGTGCAAAACCATCTTGTACTTTTTCTGTCTTCACACTATTGGCGGCAGAATCTTTCTTTTCAGGCTTAGAGGACAATATTTCTTTTGCCCAATCTGTAAATTCTTTTGGAGCTTGGCCATTATAAATTTCCTCAATAAATGAAACTAACTTTTCATCGTATGAAGACAGAGGATATCCATGTCCACCTGAAAGTGACTCCATTGTCGATTTTACACCGTAGCCTTTTATTGTTTTAAAGATAATCGCTATAGGTTTTTTAGGATTTTTTTGTGCCTTGTTGATTGCTTGATTAATAGTAGAATGTACAAGTTTTAAGTCATGGCCATCATTCACAAATTGAAGATCCCAGCCTAGTGTTTCAAGAGATTTAAAAGTTGGAGTCATCGAGAATGAATCTTGATCGATTCTCCCTCCTAGTTTGGTATTGTTATCAGAGATAAGTAAAACAAAAGGATTCATTTTGTTTTTTTCAGCAAGGCCTGGTATTGCAGCAAATGATTCTTTGGCCTCGCCTTCCATTGCAGCTCCGTCAGACATAACACAAATCGTAGTTCGATCAATGTTTAACAATCTATCACCCATTGACAAGCCCTGGGCCTGTGGAAGACCTGAACCAAGTGGGCCATTCGAAATAAAAACGCCCTCTGGATTTAGATGTGCTTCTCCGTGACCTGTAAGTTTACTTTCAATGCTTCTAAATTTTTTTAAATCGTTAAAAGTGAGATTATCAAAATTATAATTTGCACGGAGAGCGTAAATTCCATTTTCAGCATGACCAGCATCGTTTACAAAATGAAAATGATCATACCATTCACCTTTGTAATTTTTTTTATCAAACATGATTTGATGAAGTGCTGAGTTGATTTCAGCAAATGCGGCCGGGCCTCCCCAGTGGCAAGCGGCTCCACCGATTGTTGCATGCTGATTCATAAGAGCGACGAGCGCTCGCGTAGCTCTTGGATCGGCCAGTTTTATTTCATGATTAAGTTCATTGGTAATTGTGACAGAGTAGATAGGGTCTTTGGTTGGAGTTTTCGCCAACTTATTTTTGATTTCTAAAGGTTTGAAAGTTGCCTGATTCATGGGGATTCTCCTTTAAATTTTTCTAGCATCATACAGAAAATACTGGCAGTTTACGAGAATTAAAAATGCACTTTGCTCCTTAAGAAACGAATTCTAAACAATTAATATTGCGCGTAAATTAAATTTATTTTAAAGACTCCTAATATCCGCCCAAAAAGATCCGATAATGAGATGTCGTTACATTATTGATGAGAGGAATTATTATGTGTGAAGTCTGTAGGGCAGAAGGATTAGATCCAAAATTTAGAAATGGCAATCGACCAACTGCTGTTAAAAATATACTGTACAAGGTTTATCGAGAGTCAGTCGCAAATATTCGCCTCTGTCATATTCACAGTATTGAATTGTTTATGCTTGGGGAAAAGCGTTTTTTGCGTGAGCATTTACAATTTGCACGGGACCTCGCTAAAAAATCGACTCGAATTGATAGCCGCGAATCCTCGCCATTTAATTTTTAAGTTTGTATAATTAATCCATCATGTTCTTTTTGATGGGAAATAGCGATGGATTATTCAAGAGAAATTATAAGTGCAAAAAGTTTTATTAATAATGAATGGGTTGGAAGTTCAACTGATAATATTTTGTTTGTAAAAGACAAATACGATCAAAATCTTGTCGCCCAAATTCCCTATGCCAACATAAGTGAAGTCCAGTTTGCAATTTCAAATTCAAGTCAAGGTTTTCAACTTATTTCAAAAATGAGTGGAGAGGAAAGAAGAGATTTATTATTAAAATTAAGAGATGGTCTAACAATAGATAAAGAAAAATTTGTTAACCTAATTGTGACGGAAGCAGGGAAGCCAATCGAATATGCCAAGCTTGAAGTCGAGCGCTCAATTTTTCTTTTAACTAATGCCGCCGAAGAAGCGATTAGAATAAAAGGTGAAGTCGTCCCCATGGATTTTGGATTGGGAGTAGGTAGAACTGCATTCACAAAAAAATTTCCAATTGGGCCAATCCTTGCAATTTCTCCGTATAATTTTCCACTTAATCTTGCAATTCATAAAATTGCTCCAGCACTAGCTGTAGGTTGTTCTGTTATTTTAAAACCGTCGCCATTTACTCCACTGACGGCCCTTGCAATAGGTGCGCTAGCGAAAAAAGTTGGAATTCCTGCAGGAATTATAAATGTTGTTATTTGCCAAAACGATGTAGCAGAAACAATCCTAAAAGACGATCGAGTAAAAATGCTTTCGTTTACCGGATCTGCAGAGATTGGATGGAAGCTAAAAGGCCTTGCAGAAAAGAAAAAAGTTGTTTTAGAACTCGGTGGAAATGCCGCTGTAATTGTAGATCGAACAAGTAATTTAGAGGAAGTTATTCCAGCGATTATTCGTGGAGCCTATTTGTATTCTGGGCAAGTATGTATTTCTGTTCAAAGAATTTTTGTTGATGAGTCGATTTTTGATGAATTTATTATTCGCTTTAGGGAAAAAGTTGCTCAACTAAAGTGGGGGAACCCATCTCAGGAAGAAGTAATTGTTGGCCCATTAATTAATAAAGATCATCTCGATAAATTACATTCATGGGTTTTAAAAGCAGTGAAAGAAGGAGCAGAATTAATTTTTGGAGGCCAAGTTTTAGATCAAGAAAAAAATATTTATTCGCCAACACTTTTGACCAACACAACAATTGGAATGGAAGTTAATGGCGAGGAAGTTTTTGGGCCAATCGCGATTATTGAAAAAGTCCAGTATTTTGACGAAGTCATTAGAGAAATTAATCGTTCAAAATATGGCCTACAAGCAGGCTTATTTACAAATAATCTTTCGCAAGTAAAGTATGCTCATGAGCATCTTGAAGTTGGTGCTCTCATTATCAACGGTGTTCCTGGCTTTCGCATTGATACGATGCCTTACGGAGGAGTGAAAGATTCAGGGTTTGGACGCGAGGGCATAGTCTACGCCATGAATGAAATGTTAGAACCTCGACTTTTAGTCTATTAATAAATGATAATTTTTGCTATTATTTGCGCTTATTAAGAACAGGATCTTAGGAGTTTTTTATGAGCGTTCGAGTACGTTTTGCACCTTCACCAACTGGCTATTTACATATTGGTGGAGCGCGGACTGCAATGTATAACTATCTTTTTGCTAAAAGCATGGGAGGTAAGTACATACTTCGAATTGAAGATACAGACACAGAACGTTCAAAAAGAGAATTTGAAGAGTCTCAAATTGATGATCTAAAATGGCTTGGAATAACTCATGATGAAGGACCAGATGTTGGAGGTGAATTTGGGCCATATCGACAGATGGAGCGTTTGCACATTTACAAAGAATGGGCACAGAAACTTTTAAATGAGAAAAAAGCATTTCATTGCTACTGTAGTGAAGAAGAGCTTAAGGCCAAACGAGAAAAAGCAGAAGCAGTTAATGGGGATCCAAATTACGATGGACACTGTCACCATTTAACAACCGAGCAAATCGCGGCTTATGAAAAAGAAGGGCGAGTGCCAGTCATTCGTTTTAAGGCCCCTAAAAAAGATTATGAGTTTCAAGATAAGGTTAGGGGAAATGTAAATTTTCCAAATGGAATGATTGGTGATTTCGTAATCATGCGTGCTAATGGCATTCCGGTATACAATTATGCAGTTGTTGTAGACGATGCAACGATGAAGATTACGCACGTCATTCGAGCAGAAGAACATTTGCCAAATACATTAAGACAATTAATGCTATATGAGGCATTTAATTTAACTCCTCCTGAATTTTGCCATGTCTCTCTTTTAATTGGGGAAGATCGGCAAAAATTATCAAAGAGACATGGGGCAACGTCGGTAACTCTTTATCGAAATGACCATTATCTACCAAATGCGATGCTAAATTATTTACTTCTTTTAGGTTGGTCTCATCCAGAGGAAAAAGATGTGTTTGATGTCTTTTCCCTTGGAAAAATGTTCAATTTAGATCGTTTTACAAAGGCACCAGCAATTTATGATGTTAATAAGCTAAAGTATATTAATGGGCAACATCTTCGGTTGCTTGATCATGAAACCCTCGCTCAATCTGTAATTAAGACAATTCCAGATGGACATCCTTTTTTAAAGCAAACAAAAGAATGGCAGGTTCAATGTGTGAGCATTTTTAAAGAGAAAATGGAATTTTTCCAAGACATAATTAATCTTTTACCACTTCTTTTTGAAACAAAGATAAGTGATGAAAAGGATTATTTAGATGCGAGGTCTTGGGAAACGACTCCTAAGATTAGAGCATATTTAAAAGAAGAGATTTTAAAAATTAAAAGCAGCGGGAAAAATTTTGTATCGTTAGAGGAATTTAATCTCTGGGGTGATCATATAAAAAATGAATTAAAAATAAAGGGCAAACCTTTATTTATGGGAATGAGAGCAGTATTAACCCATCAGGCCCATGGAACTGACTTGAAGTTTATTATTCCTTTAACTCCCATTGACGTTTTGATTGAGAGAGTGAGCATAGAATGACGATTGCAATAGAGACTCATAATTTAAAACGTGTTTTTAAAACTTATCAAAAGCCAGAGGGCCTTATCAATTCAATCAAAGGAATTGTAAACCGAAAATATGAAGAGAAGATTGCACTAAATACGACGAATCTTAAAATTGAAAGTGGTAAGATTGTCGGCCTTGTCGGTGCAAATGGTGCAGGCAAAACAACACTGCTTAAAATTTTATCAGGATTAGTTGTTCCGAGTGAAGGTTCCGCAAGAGTTTTGGGGCATAATCCAAGTGAGCGGAAAAATGAATTTTTGCGTCAAGTGAGTATTTTATTGGGGCAAAAAAATCAGCTTTGGTGGGATATTTCACCAATGGATTCATATTCAATGCTGACAAAGATTTATGATATCGATGAGAAAAAGGCCAAAGATAAAATTCTTTTCTTGGCAAATCTTTTATCCTGCACACATGTTTTAAATACCCAGTTAAGACGACTCTCACTGGGAGAAAGAATGAAAATGGAGATTATTGGCAGTCTTTTACATGATCCTAAAATTTTATTTTTAGATGAGCCAACAATTGGTCTAGATATAGTTGCTCAGGAAAACATTAGAAATTTTTTAGCGAGTTATGTAAAAGAACAAAAGCCTACGGTTATTTTAACAAGTCATTACATGGATGATATTGCAACACTTGCCGATCAATTACTTTTAATAAGCAAGGGGAGTATCGTTTATTCAGGAACTGTAAATGAATTTGTTAGAGTAAGTAATGAAGAAAATATTAATAATGAAGAGGTTGATTTTGAAGCAGTCATTCGTCGCTTTCTGGAAAAGGAATCTGGCCTTCGCTAGACTAGCGATAGTAACTAATCTTGAATATCGACTTAATTATTTTATAGATGCAATTGCCCAGCCCGTAGTTACCAGCGGGATTGAAATATTATTATGGATTGCCATTTTTAATTCAAGTCAAAGTGGGTTAATTGCGGGCTTTAATCGCGACAGTTATTTAAGCTATACTCTTTGGGCAGTTTTTTTTTCTAGGATTACAACTAACTGGATGTATGAATTTAGAATGATTGAGGAGGTGAGCTCTGGAACACTCAACTCACTTTTAACAAGGCCTTTAAGTTTTTATGAGTACTATTTTTCTCAGATGATGGCCTATAAGCTATTAACTACAGTTGTCTCATTGATTGTACCAATCATCGCCTGTTATTATTTTAAATTGCCAATCTTTTATGACCGATTATTTGCATCAATATTTTTGAGTTTTTATTTTCTATGCTTTGTTCACAGTATAAGTTTTATTATTTCAACTTTTGCTTTTCATTTTACAAAAATATCATCTGTAACAGTGGCAAAAAATCTATTATTTTGGATTTTAATGGGAGAAGTTTTCCCACTAGATATTCTTCCCATGCCTTATAAAGAATATTTAATCAGGCTTCCCTTTAGTGCAGGAGTATTTACTCCAGTAGCTTATTTGGTCGGTAGAGTTAATTTTGAAACAATGGTGAATAGTTTTATTTCTTTAACTGTGAGTTTAGTTTTTTTAAATATTTTTGCCTATCTTTTCTGGAAGAAATCTTTAAAAGAGTACACAGGAACGGGGGCATAAATGAAACTAATATTAAAATATTTTAGACTTTATTATGAAATGTTTCGTTTAAGTTTAATTGCAGATTTAGAGTATCGAGCAAATTTTTTTACAAGGATATTAACGGATGTCTTTTGGTATTTAGCACAAGTCTTAAGTTTTGAAGTTATTTACGCTCACACTGAGAGAATCGGAGAGTGGGGGCTTAAAGAAATGCGAGTTTTCTTAGGAGTCCTCTTTGTGATAGATGCTCTCTATATGATTATATTGCATGAAAATTTAGATCAGCTTCCTGAAAAAGTAAGAAAAGGTGAATTAGATTTGTTGTTGGTAAAACCAGTTAATTCACTTTTTATGATTAGTTTACAGAAGGCCAATACGGCAATAATTGGGAATTTAATTATTGGAGGCTCTTGGTTAGCATTTGGAATTTTAGGCCTACCAGATTTTAATTATCTTCGATTTCTTTGGTTGATCTATCTTGTTCCTTGTAGTTTAGTCGTTATTTTTTCAATGCGTTTTATGTTTTCTGCATGCTCTGTTATTTTCACAAGGCTAGAAAGTTTACAATTTATGTGGTGGCAGGTTTATCGTTTGGGAATGCGGCCTGACTCTATCTATTTCCCATGGCTTAAGTTTGTTCTCTTAACACTAATTCCAGTTGGTGTTATTGTGAGTGTTCCAGCGAGAGCGTTATTATACCCGCCTGACTTTGTCTATTTATTGTGGCCATTAATTCTGGCACCAGTTTTAATTTATCTATCTCATCGTTTTTGGCTTTTTTCATTAAAGTTTTATTCAAGTGCAAGTTCTTAAAGTCCGATATAGAAATATGGGATTTAAAAATTATTCAGATGAAGAGCTCTACGACATTGTTTTTAAAGTAAATTATGAGTTCTATGAGCTTGTGTATAATCATGAATGGCTCAAGCATATCTTTGTTGTGATAGAACAAAAAATTATTACAAGTCAGCAAACAGATTTTATGGTTCAATCTTTTGGGGGCCCCAAAAAATATGGAGGAAGGACGCCTGATGATGCTCATCCACATATTTTTGTTGATGAGGAAATGTGGCAACTTAGAGAAGATCTTTTAAAAGAGGCCTTTGTGAAAACAAGATGCCCTGAAGATATATGTGAACGTTGGCTTAAAATCGATAATGCGTTTAAGGCCGCGATTATTAAAAAATCTCCTGATGAGTGCAAAAAACGCTACACCATGGATGAAATTATAAATGTACCTAATCCAAAAAAGCGTGCAGCTTAAATTCTTCATCCAAATCTAAGTAGTAGCTTGGTTCATTTCTTAGTACATCATAATTTTCATTATTAATTTTTCCTTTTTTAATTTTTTTAGCAAGCCTTCCGCCAATGACCCCACCCTTTGAATTGATATAGTTTTCTTGCTTTTCATTTTCAAAGTTACTTAATATATGACTGCCAATAGTTTCTATTGTACCTATGGTCTTTGCTTTTAATGACCCAGCTGTATATCCATAGAGAATCATTCCAAATAAATGATACCAAGTTCCGAATTTATCACCGTTGTGTCCAAATGTATTTATAATTGGGGCGAGTTTTCGGGTTATCTCTAAGTCTTCTCTTCCTGGAATTCTCCAATAACGATTTAATACATTTTCAATTGTAAGCAGGGTTTTATACATGTCACCGTTGTTGAGCTTGTAACTTTCTTTGAGCATTTGTTGGGGGAAAATAGATTCATCTGCTTGGCCTAGAATGAAGTTCGTGAGTTGATTTTCAGTGCCAGAAAGTAAAAATTGTGAAGTTTCTCCTCTTGCAAGGGCCAAGAGTAATTTTGAAAAGTTAGAGTAGACACTTCTTTTATAAAGGTCAGTTTTTTTAAACTCAGGCGACCAGTCATGGGGAGTTCCGGCCTTTAGTTCTATCCCGATTTCTTTTCCTTCAAGGATAATTTGCTCAATCATACCAACAAAATTATCAACTTTTAATGGATTTTTTTTGCCTTCAATAAAAATTTTTTTCTCTTTTAGTTTTGCTATTAAAACTTCTTTGGCCGATTGACTCAAGGGAGAGAGATTTATGATCTCTATATCTTTATTTCGAATTTGATACTGGGAAACAAGAAATTCTATTTTTTCTTCTCCAAATAAAGCAGGAAATAATTCACGAGCACACTCTTTCCCATCATTCAACATTTGATAGTAGTTATCTAATTTTTCAGAGTTTTTGGTCAGCCCCCAAAAAATTTTGCGAGCTGTACTTTTTGCCTTTTTAAATAATGCGAAATCTGAAACAAGGTCAAACTCATTCGCATTTACTTGTTGGTAATGTGCCAACACTCCTTCATTTAAGTTTTCAAGCTTTTCTACATCATGCAGGTCATTTTTAGTTATGCCAAATTTGTCACACTCAAATGCATAGATGTTTATACTAAAAATAATGAGGAGTAATGGCCATTTCATTTATTTTTTTACCTTAATTTCTTCTGTTAATGCTTTTATAAGAGGTGCAATTTGCGCTTTAATCATATCGCGTGCAATTCCCCCCAGTGTGCTTGAATAATTATTTCCTCTTATAATTTTAGGCTGGGCGGTGACATTTGCTAAGTTGGCATTGGCCTTTGCAATACATAGTTTTACTTCGAGACTGTCAACATTATCATAGACAAGCGAGTCTGAGCCTGCAAAATCAAATTTTACATCTTGGCCAGTTTGTCCAGTTGGACAGCCTTGATTATTTTCATTTGCATCTAAAACTCCATTTACCAATACTGTTTTTGAAATTAAGAGTACTGTTTTAGTTGCTAAAAATTTGATGTGATTATTTTGAACTTCTTTTTTTGAAATTTTTGCACCCTCTGGAGAAAAGCGCTTTAAAAGTGACTCTGGAGCATTTAATGTCTCTTCAAGCTTTCTTTCTACGTCAGTACCTTGAAGTTGAAATTTCACCTCAGGAACAGGGAAAAATTCTTGAGCTCTTGCTGTGCTTCCCAAAACCAAGATTAAAAGTAGAAATTTTGCAGTTTTCATAAATTAGTTCTCCTAGAGGTTCGTTTTCTAAGTATTAAAACACAGATATGCATTGCTTTTTACTTCACTGTAAAAAAGAAAGGCACTTGTCAAAATTTTAGACATTGACTAGAATAAGTGTGACAATAAGTTGTCGTTTTCGACCATGGAGAGCAGGGTGAATATTGAGATTATTTCAGGCCGCTTGGCCAAAAATATAATTTATTTGCGAAAATTGCGCGGACTTTCGCAAGATCAATTGGCCAAATTATCAAGTGTTCCTCGCACGACAATTTCTTATATTGAATCAGGCAGTGGGAATCCAACGCTCTCTAATTTAGTTAAAATTTCAAGTACATTGCAGGTCAGTTTAGAAGAGCTAATGAGTGACTCTCATCAAGATATAAAGTTATATAATTTAAGCGAACTGCCCACGGTAAAAAAAGGAGCTGGGCCTGTCGTCAATATTAAAAAGATCTTGCCAGATAAAATATCAGGTCTAGATTTTGAACAATTTAATTTTGAGCCAGGTGCTAGATTTAAAGGCTCGCCACATGTCTCTAACACCAAAGAATATCTTTACTGCCTTTCTGGTCAAGTCCTAATTACCATAGAGGATGAGACTTATCTTTTAAAAAGCGGAGACTTGATTGCATTTAAAGGTGACGTAAAACATTCTTACGAAAATAAAAGTAAAACTGAAGAGGCTGTCTGCTATTCTCTTGTCTCTTTTGTTCCCTTAAGCGTTTAGTTTCTGAAAAATTTTTAACCCAATCCAAGCATCTGTAGCAGCGTAGTTAAGCTGTTCTGTTGAAAGATTTTTATTTTCCCAGTTTGAGAGTTTAGCCTTTTTAGACAAAGCTAGGTTTAGAACTTCTTCACACATTCCCTTTAGCCCAAAATTCTTTAGACCTTTTGTTTTGGCGAGATCTTGAAGTTCAACAAAATTTTGTGGTTCAAAAGGGAATAGTTTTTGAAGTCCTTTAATATCATCTCGAATTGCCAGACCAATTTTTGTTATTTGTTTATTCTCTAAAAGTATTTTTATTGGTGTGAAGTCTTTTATAAAATGCAGACGAATCAAATAAGCGTCTTCTTCATTGGACAGTTGAAGTAACGCCATTTTAAATATATCGCCTTTTTTAAAGCTAGGGCGCGTTTCGGTGTCAAATCCCAAAAAGGTTGAGTTATTTAGCGCGCCAAAAAAATGCTCAAGGTCTTTATCACTCTCGATCAGGTGGATTTTTCCATCAAAAGTTGCAGTATTAAATTGTGGGTTGTCTGATCTTTCATACATAAGTAAGATAAGTTTAAACGATTATTCTAATTATTAAAGAGGAAAATATGCCATCATTTGATCTGGTCTCTAAAACTGACTTAATGGAGTTAAAAAATGCCATTTTAATGGCCCAGCGAGAAATTTCAGCTCGCTATGATTTTAAAGGATCAAACACAGAGATTGAGTTTAAAGAAACGTCGATCGAGTTACGGGCCCCAGATGACTATAAAATAAAGGCCGCTCTTGAAATACTAAGAGGGCAAATGGTCAAAAGAAATATCGGACAAAGATGTATTGATCCACAAAAAATTGAAACAAGTGGAACGAGGGGATTAAAGCAAGTATTAAATATTAAAAATGGAATCGATAAAGAGAAGGCCAAGGTCATAAATAAATTAATAAAGGATTCAGGAGTAAAAGTTCAAAGCTCAATTTTAGATGAAAAAATTAGAGTGACCGGCAAAAAAATAGATGACCTACAGGAAATTTTTCAAATGCTTAAATCTAATAAAGAAGTTGATATTGAATTACAAATGGAAAATATGAAGCGAGATTAGCAGAGTGAAAAAAGCATTAAATATTATTGGTATTCTATTTTTTGTAATTATTGTGGGAATTTATTATAAGTCTCAATTGCCATCAAAGAAGACAACGTTAAGTTATGATGAAATAAAAAACAAGCGTGATCAATACATAAAAAACAATCCAACAAGCATGCCTATCCATAACACGCCGTCGACCATAAAGGTGGCAGATAAAGGAGATGAAGGAACTCGGAATAAAGTTTATGAAACTAAAGATGAAAAGTTTGAGCGATTTGACCAAATGGAAAAAGAATGGGACGTGGTTGCTAAAAATTTATTTGGGCCAAAAGAGTATCTTGAATATGTAGATATGAAAGAGAGAAATGAAAAAGAAAAAATGGAAGCCTACGAAGCTTATCATGATTACCTTAGAAAAAAGTACGGTAACAACTTTAAGTACAATCTTTCAGAAGATCAAAGCGTAAGAGAAAAATCAATTAATGATAAATATTTAAATTCTCTTCAAAAATTAATTGGCGATGAAAAATATAAAGCGTATTTGAAAAGAAAAGAAGACTTTAATCGCGATTTGATTAGAAAATCCAACGGACAATCTTCGATTATAATAGAATTTTAATTACTTCTTATTTGCAGCAGGCTTTCCACCTGTTTGATTTACAAGGTAATATAAAAGTGTCCCAATATTTAGGCGTTTGGCAAGAATTGGGTCCATCATTGTTGTACGACAGAATTCATTGCTCACACATTTATGAAAAGTGAAGAAATAAAGATTGTCCATCCATGTACCACTTGGAGGAACTTCCATTTTGCTAACCATGTATAAAAAGATTGAAGGTGCATAGGAGATCTGCTCTTTTGACAAATTGGCCAATGAAATAATTGAATCTTTATATACTTTGAAAGCTTCCATAAGTTCTGCATAGTCAATTATATTATCTCGATTTGAGTCAAACCGAATAAATGTTGTTTCGACGTTAATCATTGAACCAATAGTTAAAATTGAATCTCTTTTATTCATCGGAATATTCGGATCATTTATATCTCTAGCAAAGCCTTCAACTCCACGGAGGTATGATTGGGCCTCAGCAATTGGAGAAGTATTCACATATTCATTTAATCTTGGGAAATATTTTTTTAAACCTGCACGGTTTAAAAAAGAATTATAGAAATGATCATTAAAACAACGTACTTCAAAAAGGGCATCGTCTTCATTAATGCCTGGATCGCAGTAGTCTTTAAGTTTTTCTCGTGTCTCATTGGTTGCGATAGTCGCAGAAAGGACCATCGTCAGATACTCGGTTACTTCTCGTTCATTCACAAGGCCATCGCCATTTGATTGAGATTGAAATAAATCTGATAAAAGAACAGTATTTCTTGCAAAGGTGTTAAAGTTTGGTGACCACATCTTAAGTTCTTCTAAAATGGGCTTCATATCAACGAGAAACTTTTCAAACTCTTTTAAATTAACTTGCATCTCACCTTTTTCAAAATGGCCATAACCATTCATTAGTTTGTTTGCCAGCCATCTCATTAGAGATACTTCGACAACCCCATATTTTGTTCGTCTATATTGAGTTCCGTAGTAGGCGTGAGTTTTCATGTCCTCTCTAAAATATTTAAAATCAACGATAATCTGGTTAAAATTTCGAGTGAGTTCTTGCAGGCGTCTGGCACTAAATGAGCGATATTCTTTAGGGTAGATAGGACTTAATTCAGTATGATTAATTTTGTTTTTATTATTTAGTAAAAATTGTGAACGAGTATCAAAGGTAATGTTATCAAAATAGATTTTTTCGTTGACATCTATGACCATGTCGAGAGTCTTTTTTAAGTCTGAAAGCATGAAGGTTTCTTTAGGTCCACCGATTAATTTTTCTTTTAGTGCGATAATAGAAGGTTTAAATTTACGAACATCGATATTTAAGTTCTTAAAGTATTTTTTAATTAAGTTTAAGGCCTCGTCGATTGTAAAAAGTTTAATATCAAGTTGCTCAAAAGCAAAAACTTCATATAGGGTTTTAATTCCATCTAAAATATATTTTGAATACTCGGTTGTGCTATTAAAGTTTTCTCGTTTAGCATTATAGATATCAAAGGTTAGAGTTAAAAGTTTTGGAAATTTTGTGACGAGGCTTTGTAGTTCCGTTGAAGTAATTATTTCTTTTTCGCCTGAAACAACAATTTGTTTTAAGAAAAGAAGTGAATCTATGGTTTCTTCGTCAATATCTTTGTTGCCAAGCTTTAGTGCTGCTTCTTGAATAAACTTTTTTAAGTTTAATCTTTGATCATTAACTTCAACACCTCTTGATTCCATAATCTTTATAGTTGAAAGAGAAAAGCGTTCAAGAGCTTCCTTAAAAAGTTTTCGCAATTCAAAAAAACGAGACTGGTTTTCTTCTTTTGCAATATCTTTTAAAACATTCGTAATGATAATAGCTTCTCTGTTGGCACTTATAAGAAGTTCAAAAAGGGGAGTGATATTGTCTTTTGAGATCTTACTGGCCTCATCCTTTAGGAGGATCATATTGAGTTGGAATATGATACTTAGTCCCTTAATGATTGAGTCACTTTGACCTTGAAAAATACGTCGGACAAAATCGCCTAACTCTGACTGATTAACTGAGTCTGAGTTAGATGTTTTTACATATTTTGTATATTGTATAAAATTTTCTTTAAGGCAACGAATTTGAGTTTCCTGATTTTCTTTAAAAATCTCACTTAGCTTATCGATATCAATCTTACATGCTTGGAGTTGGTCAGCTCTATATACATCTATATTGGCAGGTGGCTTATCTTTGACATAGCCACAGCTTGATAGTGAGAAGGCCAATAGTATTAAGCCAACCTTCATTGAATGAAATATTTTTACTTTTTCTAACATGTTCTTATCTTAATTGTATTTTTTTTAAGTCTAAAATGAAAAGACTCAAACGCGTCATTTTTACATGAATTTTGGCCTTAAATTAGACCATTTGCATTTATTTTTGTAGAATTAATCCTTTATTGGCTATTATTTGGACAACAATGAATTTAACTAAGTATTTTTTTCATGCTTTTTTGGGCCTATTTTTTTCTAATCTCATATTGGCGGGGACAGGGGTAGTTACCTACGAAAAATTCTATCGTCTAAATAATCCTCAATATCAGAGCGATTTTGGAGATTGGCTTGGGTTTAGTTACAAATCGATTGAACCTGTAAAGCGAGTCGACACGTTTTTTCAAGGCGACTTAAGATTATATTTTGAGGATAACAATTCAGTTAACTACTCTCTTCAAGAAGCATATTTAAATTATATTAATGAAAATTATAATGTGAGTTTAGGACGTAAGATCTTAGATTGGAATCAAAATGAAAAGTATTGGGGGCTTGGATACTTAAATGGTATTAAGGGGTTTAGTTTACTGGGTGATGATGAAGAGGGAGTCACTGGGGTACATTATCTTTCTAAGCATGAAAATTTTTCTTATGAAATTTTATTTTCTTATCTTTTTATACCACAAATAAATCCTGAATTAAAAATTGAAAATGGCAACGTTGAAAGTAAGAGCGAGTGGATGAGATTACCTCCAAGAAGCACTGTGATTAATGGTTCGACAGTTCCAATTTATTATCGAATTATGCCCTATCGTATTTCACGAATTCTTTTTAATAAATCTTTGGGGGGGAATGTTCGATTTAAGTATAAGAATGGATTTTTTTCAATGTTTGCAATTTACAAACCAGAAAATAAACTACGAGTGAATGCTGAAGCTTATTACGATAATACAGGTTTAAATCAAGTTGTCGTTTCAGCTGATCCAACAGTAAATCATCATGCAAATATGGGGGTGCAGTGGGATCAGGAATTTGGTGATGTAAAAGTGAAAACAGGATTAAGCTATGTCGATCCTAATGCTAAAATTGGAAAAGACGTGCCTTTGTTTGATTTAAAAAATTCAAGAAAGACTTTTAGCTCTGAATATTTTTCCATTGCTCCTCGCTATGATCGTGAAGTCTATGCCCATATGTCGGCAAATATTTTTAGAAGAAAGTATGATTTAAGCTTGAACTATATTCATTTGCTGAGTGAGAATATTCGTGGCGCAGATGATTTTTTTAGTGATGCTGTAAAATGGAAAAATGCTCTAGGTGGATCAGTAAAGTACTATTTTAATGATTACTTTAATTGCTTGCTTGATTTAAAATACGACCTAGAGAGAAGGGATAATATATTTAAGTCAGAAATTAAATATAATTGGAGAAATTATATTTATGCAGCAATGGGGATTGAACTTTTAATGGCCCCTGACGACACTTCCTATTGGAGCTACTATCGTGCAAGTGATACGATTTATTCTTCGGTCGGTTTGTTTTTCTAGCGCTGGCAACGAGGGCAATAATATGTCCCTCTTTGTGCGAGGGTGATTTTTATTACATTGGTTTTAATGTTTTTTTCTGCGCACAGTTGACAAAAGTCTTGATAGAAAACGACTAGATGTCTTACTCCTTCGCCTTTATTGCCAGTAGCATCTCGATATCCCCCACTAAATGTAGTGCCTTTTGTTAGAACTGCGCCAGAGATTACAACTTTGATTGAATTTTTTATTTTTAAAATTTCATCTGATGTAATGTTCCCACACAATCTCGTTGGTAAAATACCAGAGCGTGCACATATTTCTGAGGCCATATAATTTCCAACACCAGGAAATGATTTTTGATCAAGCAAAAAAGGTTTTATTTGCTTGGTTGGATTTTTAAAAAATAATTCGGCGATGTGATTTTCATCAAAAGAAGGATCGCTAACATCCATTGAAATTTCAGAAAGTTTTTTTTGAAATTTATCCTCACTTAAAATATAGAAATGTCCAAATCTTCTTGGATCAATATAGGTGAGAGTATTTTTATTAGAATGATCAATTAATTCGATATGGCCATGTTTTTCATTTTTTCGATTTTGACTTATTTGCCATGAACCACTCATTCCAAGGTGTGAAATGAGATGCCCTCCATTTTCTAGGTCAAATAGAAGCCATTTTGCTTTTCGATAAATTTTGATGATTACTTCTCCCTTTAAATTGAAATCATGAGATTTAATTAGTCGCGATGTGCGATCAGAGTAATAAACCTCATCAATTCTAAAAGGAAGAATTAGTTGCAATTGGGATTTTATGGTTTCGACTTCGGGTAG
>CAZOXW010000019.1:0-51912 GCA_964583925.1 uncultured Bacteriovorax sp. | reverse complement strand
TGCACCCTCTTTTTTTAAAAACCTCTCCCTGTGAGAGGTTTTTTTGTTTTTGACGGATGTTTATGAATCAAGAATTAATTCAAATTGCATTTTCTAGTTCTTCACACGGTATTAAAGGTGAATTCACAGTTAAATTAATCAATGATGAAAGTCGTTCTTTAAAAAATGGAATGACGGTCTATTTAAAAAAAAATGAGATATTAATTGAGAAAAAAATTGAAGCGATTCGATTTGGCAATAAGACAATAATGAAGTTGGTGGGCATAGATGATAGAAATTTGTCAGATGAGCTTATTCCTTGTGAGATCTATATAAAAAAATTAGATTTGCCTGATCTTCGAGATGGTGAGTTTTATATGTTTGATCTGCTGGGGGTAGAAGTTTTTGACGAAAGAGGTGATCGTGTTGGCGAGTTAATCGACTTCTATGACACGCCAGCATCTACAGTGTTAAAAATTAAAACTAGTAGTAGAGTAATTGATGTAATTTTTAATGAGTATTTTATTAAAGATGTTGATATAGAAAATAAAAAAATAACAATTGTTGTTCCAGAATACTTAGAATGAAAAAAATTTGGATTATTACATTATTTCCTGATTATTTTATGCCTCTGATTCAGTTTGGAATCGTTGGAGCGGCCTTAAGGGGAGACCGAGGCGAGGCACCTCGAATTGAGTTAGTTCAATTGCGAGATTTTTCTGGAAAGGACTATAAGGGTGTTGATGATTCTCCTTTTGGAGGGGGGCCAGGGATGGTGATCCGGGCCGATGTTTTAAAGCGCGCGCTTTTTCAGGGAGTCGTACAAAATGGCAATTACGGTGAGCAGTTTAAAGAGAAATTGCATGTAATATTTCCTGGGCCTCGTGGTGTTAAGTGGACAAATCATAAAGCTAAAAAGTTTTCAAATTTAGACAAAGACTTGGTCTTTATATGCGGCAGATATGAGGGAGTAGACGAGAGGTTTATCGAGAAGTATGTCGATGAAGAAATAAGTCTTGGGGACTTTGTTTTATCTGGGGGAGAGATTCCAACGATGGCATTTATTGACTCTATTTTAAGATTTAATAAAGGAGTACTTGGCAATGAAGTTGGGACAGAGAACGAAAGCTATGAAAATGGACTATTAGAGTACCCACAATACACAAGGCCTTCTGATTTTGAAGGGCTTCTTGTTCCCGATGTGTTAGTGTCAGGTCACCACAAAAAAATTGAAGAATATAGACAAAGCGAGAGCCTGCGAATAACTAAAAAGTATCGCCCTGATTTGTTATTAGCAAAAAGAGAGGATAAAAAAGAATGAAGTTTTATCTTGGATTAGTACACTATCCTATCGTTAACAAAAATGGTGAACTTGTAACTACGTCAGTAACGAACTTGGATATTCATGATATATCAAGAAGTTGTCGAACCTTTGGAGTAAAAAAATATTTTTTGATTACTCCTCTTGAAATTCAAAGAAGGCTAGTAAATGAAATATTAGGTCATTGGGAACAAGATCATGCTAATAGCTATAATCCAGATCGCTATGAAGCACTTGGTAGAGCACAGGCCGTACAGTCAGTTAATGAGGCCATTATAAAAATTGAGGAAATAGAAGGAGTAAGACCTTTTATTGTTGTAACTGGTGCTAATTTTAAAGTTGCAGATGGGGGCACATCGGAATTGACAAAAAGACTTGAAAAAGAGAATATTCCTTGCCTCATTTTATTTGGAACTGGTTGGGGGTTGCATAAAGATGTGCTAGAAATAGCAGATTTTAAATTGGAGCCGATTAGTACTAAAAATAGTGAATATAATCATCTTTCAGTTAGGTCAGCAGTGGCCATTTACTTGGATCGATTATTTGGTAGTTAGTTAGGAAATGACTACGCATTAAGAACGGCATTTCGTCGGTCCTCTGGTGGTAGCAAAAGATATTTAGGAGTTCAAAATGAACTTAGTTGACGTTGTAAACAAGGATCATGCAAATCCAAAAGTAAAAGAAATTCCTGCATTTAAGGCCGGGGACACTATCGCGGTACACACAAAAATCACTGAAGGGACAAAGTCTAGAATTCAAATTTTTGAAGGTGTATGTATTGCATTTAAACAAAAAGGCGACATTAATGGACATTTCCGTGTTAGGAAAGTTTCTAATGGTACAGGTGTAGAAAGAGTATTTCCATTTCACTCACCAAATGTTGATAAAATTGAAATCGTTCAAAAAGGTAAAGCTAGAAAAGCAAAACTTTATTATTTACGTGAGCGATCTGGTAAATCAGCTCGTATTTCAATTGATTACGATAGAAAAGATTAATAAAAGTAAGGCCCCGATATTCGGGGCTTTTTTTTATGTTTGAACAACAATATCTAAAAAATAACCTAGACTCAGATTTTTCAATTACAGGAATCGATGAGGTTGGTCGAGGACCTCTTGCAGGACCAGTTGTCGCCTGTGCTGTTAGCATTATTTCAGGTAATAGAACTACAATTTCAAATTTTTTAAAATATCTAGAAGTGCTTGGAGTAACCGATTCCAAAAAAATGAGCGCAAAGAAAAGAAGTGATATTTTAAAAAATCTAAAACTTAAGTTAATAGCAGCAAAAAAAATAGAAATTAGCTTTGAAGAAAATTGTAAAGTACGTTTTTCTATCGTTAAAATTAAAGAAGATGAAATTGATAAAATTAATATTTTAAATGCAAGTCTTTTAGCAATGAAAAAATCATTTGAATTAAATCAAGTAAAGCACGGGGTGATTTTAATTGATGGTAATAAAAAATTTAACCATCGCGATAGTTTTTACTCAGAGGCAATTGTTAAAGGTGATAGTAAGTCTGTGCTCATAGGTTTTGCTTCAATTATTGCAAAAGAATATAGAGACTCACTAATGGAAAAATATGCGCTTGATTACCCTCATTATGGGTGGAATGAAAATGCGGGATATGGGACTAAAAAACACTTAGAATCCATAGTTAAGTACGGTGTAACTAAATACCACAGGAAGAGTTTTAAAGGGGTCAAAGAAGTTTATGAGGAAAGGGGATTGGTTTGAGGCCGAGTTTTCAAAATTCATGGACGGCGTTCCATTTTTAGTTTCATCTAAGCTTTTAAGAAAATTTAATTTAGGCCAAGTTGATTGCGCACAAATAATCAAGAAGAATTCAACATACGGAGTGGTATTATACGAATTGAAATTTAGAGCTTTCCCATCAAGTGGCCAATTAAAAAGGCTATGGAAGACTCAGGATTTTCTTGCACGTCATTTAGACACAGATGTAAAACTAGAGATAAAATTTTGCCAAAAAGGAAATGATTCATTATTCTAAGATTATGAAAAAAATAATCATAACCTTATTTACCTTAATTAGTTTATTTGCCACAAATTTTTCTTTTGCTATGGATTCTAGGCTTAAGGCTGTCGCTACGATGGCCGGATATGGAGTTGTAGGAGGAGCACTTTTAGGGACAGCTTCACTTGCTTTTGGAACAAGTGGGCGCTCAATTGCAAAAGGCGCATCTCTAGGACTTTATGCTGGGCTAATTTTTGGCGCCTACGTTGTGACAAGTTATGAATTAAAAAAACGAGGATATGGTGAATCTAAAGAAGATTATTACCCAGACAGTAGCAGTCCTTACGAAGATCAATCACGTCTAGATCTTCCAAAGATAGAAGAATATCAACTTGCAATGGAACAAATAAAAAAGGATCCGGCGAGGGGCCCTTTGACTTTTTCAATAAATTTTTTAAATTTTCAATTTTGATAAGTTGATTTGCGATTTCCGTATTTTTTATTGAGATTTTCAGTTTCATCGTTATCAAAATCTTTTTCTAGTAATTCAAATGCATCAAATTGATAAAGTTTAAAAACTTTAATAAATTCACTTTTAACATTTGCAAGTTTTATTTGAGTCTTGTTCTTATTTAATATTTGAAGAGTTTCAACAAAAAAACCAATTCCTGATGAGCCAACAAAATCTAACGCATATAGATCAAGTGTTACGGTTGCTGTTGGATTTTTGCTTGTTAAGTCGCTTAACTCTGCTCTAAGTGGAACAGAGTTTTCAAAGTCTAATCCTCCACTCATATGAACAGTAATATTTCCATTCGAATCAGTTAGAACTTGTGCTTTCATGGCCATAAGATAATCCTTTTTAAAGCTCGTGAATATGCTAATATTGATACTATCACTTATAGGTAAAAAATATTAGAGACACAAATTTTCCTATTTTGATGGAGTGAAATTGTCGGCCTTTGTATTAGTAACTGTCCCCATTGGGAATGACTTAGATATAACTCTTTCAGCAATAAAAGATTTAAAAGAAATAAAGTATTTTTTTGTAGAGGACACAAGAGTTTTCAAAGAATTATTAAAGCGTCTTCAAATTAGCTTTGAGGATAAAGTAATCGATTCATTTCATGATCATTCAGACTTAAAAAAAATAGATAAAATTTTGGACCTAATAAAAACAGGAAACAGAGTTGGTTTTGCTTCAGATGCAGGAAGCCCTGTGATATCAGATCCTGCTTATCCGATACTAAAAAAACTTCAAGAAGAGAAAGTTAAAATAGAATCCTCCAGTGGAATAAGTGCTGTTCTATGCGCACTTGAATTATCTTGTCTGCCAACTAATCCATTTCATTTTTGGGGATTTCCTTCTAGGTCTAAGGGGGAACAATTAGCTTTTTTTCAAAAGTTAGGCCAAATATATGGAACTCATATTTTTTTTGAGTCACCACATAGAGTAGAAGAGACATTAGAAAATTATTTTTCTACTTTTGAGAATGGAAGTATTGTTGTTACTAAAGAATTAAGAAAAGACTATCAAAACGTTGTGACTGTTACAAAAAAAGAAATGCATAAAATCAAAGATTTGATTGTCTTAAAAGGAGAGTTTGTACTTTTATTTTATAATGAGTTAGATAATAAATACAGTGACCCTGCAATTTTAAAAGAGATAAATTCTTATATTGAAATAGGTGGAAGTACAAAAAAATTGGCCAAGATTTTTTCAATGTTAACAAATGAAGATACTCAAGTATTGTATCAAAAACTCGCCCGCAATAAAAAAGCATTTTAAATTTTGAAATTTAGTTTAACATTAATATAAAGAGGAATTTTTATGTTAGTTAGAATAATTGGTGGACATGGCGGAGTATCTCCAGGTTTTAAAGCGACTTCATATTTAATTGATGGGAAACTTTTAATTGATGCAGGTTCTGTTGCTTCAGGAATTCAAATTGAAGAGCAAGCAAATATTGATTACATATTAATTTCGCATGCTCACTTAGATCATATATCTGATTTGGCATTTTTAGCAGATAATTGTTTTGGAATGAAGAAAAGGCCTTTTGAGATTTATACAAATAAAACAGTTAAGGATGCGATTAAGGCACATTTGTTAAATGATATTATATGGCCTGATTTTACAAAACTTCCAAATGAAGAAAATCCAACATTGCGTTTTCATGATATCGAACCTGAAATGTCATTGGTTCTTGGAGATTATCGTATTACTCCAGTTTTAGTAAATCACCAAAACAATGCAATGGGGTACATTGTTGAAAGGAAAAATACGGCAGTAGTGTTTACACAAGATACTGGGCCAACTGATCGCATTTGGGAAATATCAAAAAAATATAAAAATTTAAAGGCCATTTTTACAGAAGTAAGTTTTCCAAATTCACTTTCAAAGGTTGCAAAAGATAGTCTTCATCATACTCCCAATACAATGAAAGATGAAATTTTAAAAATGCCAAAAGATATTCCAATTTTTTTAGGTCATTTGAAGCCAAATTTTCAGCACCAACTTTTTAATGAAATAGAAGCAATTAATGACGAGCGTATTACCATTTTAGGATCAAGTGATACAAGCTACGTTTTTTAAGGCATTCCCATTAGCATGTAAGGTTGTCTTGTTGGAATTTGGGTCGGTGTAAAGCGAGGGATTGATTTTTGTCCTCCACCTAGTAAGTCAGAAAATGAAGGAGCTGGTGGCTCATCAGTAGAGTCGCTAGATGAATCTGATTTTTTCTCTTTTGTGTTAACACATTTTCCATCTTTTACTTTCCAGTTGCTCATTGGCCGTCCATCGTTTTCATCTGAGTCTTTTTTATTCTTTTCTTCACATTCTTTTTCTGCAGATGGTTTTTCAGCGGGTTTATCGATGCATTCTTTCTTTTCAGCATCCCATACTTTACCTGACTGTTTTTCACATTCTGTTTTTGGGTCTGGCTTTTCAGCGGGTTTATCAATGCATTCTTTCTTTTCAGCGTCCCATACTTTACCTGACTGTTTTTCGCATTCTGTTTTTGGGTCTGGCTTTTCAGCGGGTTTATCAATGCATTCTTTCTTTTCAGCGTCCCATACTTTACCTGACTGTTTTTCGCATTCTGTTTTTGGGTCTGGCTTTTCAGCAGGTTTATCAATGCATTCTTTCTTTTCAGCATCCCATACCTTACCTGACTGTTTCTCGCATTCTGTTTTTGGGTCTGACTTTTTAGTTGGATCATCATCAATTTTGGGGATCTTGTATTCAAATGCTAATTTGATTTCTCTTTCAAGTTTCTCATGGTCTAGGTTGGTTTCGGCCAAAGGATCTACTTGGTCTTTATATTTTCGGCTTTGGTTTGCATTAATAAAATGTAGAATTGATTCAAGGTCATTAAATTTTTCATCGGGAACCATTAAGGAATTAATGAAGCGACCAAAATTACATTCTTGAACTTTATTAAAATTGTCTAAGTATTGCATGTTTTCGTAATATTTTTTGCAGAGAGGGTTTGATCTTTTGTTCTTGAGAAAGTTTCTAAGATCATCAATATCCTTTTTGATTGCTTCATTTATTGCTTTTTTATCATCGATAATTATATCTGATTGTTCTGTTATTTTTGCTTCTCGAATTTGTTTTAAAAGCATATTTATTGGAGAAGCTGCGACTTTCTCAAGCTTTTCCTTTGTTGTTGTGGAAGATATTTTTCCTTCTTCGAAATTATGCACTCGGCATATATAGTCTTGAGTATGGAGAAGTAATTTTTTTAATAAATAAACATCGTGAATGCTAATTGCTTCTTTGGAATCTTTCCCATGAATTTGGATTGATCTTTCTTGAAGCTTATCCATAAAGTTATTTAATTCTTTTGAAGTAAAAGTTCTTGAAGGGTCTTTAATAGCTTCAAAAAATCCGATAAGCTCAGTATTTGTCCCTATTATTTTATCTTTTTCAGAAGGAGTAATATACCCTTTGTACATTAGGCCAACTTTTCGAAGAGAGTTTGTATACTGAGCATAAAGCGCATCTTCAAAAACCTTACCTTCATAAGGTCCAACATGATTTTTTTTAGATAAGCTTATTTTACCTTTACTATCAATAACAGCATCTCGCCCCTCGTAGTTTAAATCTTGTTGTAGTTTTATATAGAGTTTTTTAAATTGAATTGTATCGCATAGCTTTTCTGCCGCGATATTGGTTAATCCGGTGAAAGCACCTTTAGCTTTTCCAGCAGAAAGGATGCTAAATGATTGAAGTACTAAGCATACAAATAAAATTAATTTTACTTTTGTCATTTGTAGCATTCTCCCATAACTTAATAAATATCCATAAAACTTATCGTAAAAAAATGATAAAGCTTGAGTTTTACTGTAAGATATTAAACTTATAGGCAATTTGAAGTGCCAATAAAAGTAGGCAGTTTGATTATTAAAGAAGTAGATTTAAATCGCGAAAAAAAAATACTCGATACAATTCAAAGTAATTTTGGATTTGAAGTTTTTACTCCTGGCCTTGAAAGAACCAGAGCAATTTATAAAAACTATATAGAAAACATACAATCAAAAAAAATAAAAGTGATCACAGTTTCTGGGACAAATGGAAAAGGGCAAACTTCTTATACTTTGTCGCATATTTTGGTGCATAATCACTATGATTGCTCGGTTTGGAGTTCTCCACACATTTTAACGATTAGAGAGCGCTTTATTTATAATGGACATAAAATTGCATATGATACGCTGGAAAATATTATCCATGATGCAACTTTAGAAGTTAAAAATATTGCTTTAAAAGTTTCTTTTTATGAGTTTCTTTTTTTAGTTTATTTAAAATGGGTCACTACTTTAAAATTAGATTTTTTAATTTTAGAAGTCGGACTAGGGGGAAGATTGGATGCTGTTAATCATCTAAATGCAGACCTCGTTTTATTGACATCCATTTCAAGGGATCATCAAGAGATATTAGGGAATAGTTATAAAAAAATATTGTGGGAAAAACTGGGAGTTTTGAGACCTGGAAAAAAATTGCTTAGCAATTTAAAATTGGACCACTTAAAAGAAATATGCCATGACTATTGTAAAGAAAATGATGTGGAATGGAGAGATATAGAAAGTTCTACAGATTATTTTAATTCAAATATCTCTCTTTCAAAAAGTGCGGCCTTGTATCTGGTCCCAGATATAAATTTAGATTTACAATTTCCTCTGTTTAGTGGACGGCAAGAAATAGTATTTTGGAATGGCATTAAATTTATTTTAAATGGGGCACATAACCCTGATGGAATTAGGGAGATGTTAAAATATTCTAAGCCTATTGATTTTAATTTTGTTTTGGCCTCATTTTCAAAGCGAGACAGAAAAGATATTGAAACAATGATCAAGTCGTTGACTCGGTGGGTAGATTGTGACGAAAAGTTGTATCTGGCATCTTTTGAGCACCCTAAGGCCCTTGATTTAAAGATTTTAGAAGACGTAAAGAAGAGTAATTGTCATAATAAGTATGTACTCATTAACGATTGGAAAAAGTTTTTAAATGGATTTAAAGACCAAAACGCGACTCCGTCAATTCTTGTCACTGGTTCATACTACTTTATTGGTGAAGTTCATACTTTTCTTCTGTCTAATCAGTAGCTCTCTTAATGCTAGAGAATCTTTTGAGTTTAATCTTGGTCAAAGAATCAATATTCTTTCTGATAAGGCCTTTAGAAAGACAAAAGAAAATGAATTTGAGGCAATTGGTAATGTTGTTATCACTCATCTAAAAAATTCAATCTATGGAGAACGAGCAAAAATTAATTTTAACAGTGGAGTGACCTATGTTGAAGGCAATGTTAGGTACATATCACCAGAAACGACGTTGTATGGAACAAAGCTTGAATATAATTTTATCAATCGCAAGATTGAATTAGAGAATGCTCGCATTGTTGCCGATTCTTTTTCTGTTGTGGGAAAAAAAATAATTCAAAATTCATCTACTGATATTGAGGCCTTTGATGCTGAGTATACGACTTGTAAAGATTGCCCCGAATCGTGGAGTGTTTTTGGTAGTAAGATTAAAATAACTGTTGGGAAGTATGTTCGAATAAAGAACGCCTATATAAAAGTCAATGGTATTATTACAATGTATATTCCATATATTGTTTTTCCAATAAAGCAAGATAGAGAAACTGGGTTATTATTTCCAGGGATTAATTTTAAATCAGATGAAGGATTAAAGTATCAGCAACCATTTTTCTGGGCAATCAATGATCAAAGTGACATGACTATTTCACCTGCTGTGTATGGGAAGCGCGGACATGGTGGAGAGTTTCAGTATCGACATTATTTTTATGAAAAAACCTGGTTTGAGGCAAATTTCTTGGGAGTCAAAGATCAAATTTATTCTCCTTATAAAATAAACAAGGAAAAGACAGGAAAAAAAGAGAATCGAACTTTTTCTGAATTTGAATTTCATACTTTGTATAAAACAAATGTTAATGGCCATATATACTATAATACGAGCTCTGATCTTGACACCAAACGGGATTTTTCAAGTTTTATCAACAATAGATTTACTGGCCTTGAATATGGAGGTGGCGGATTTTTAGAGTATCGGCAGCCATTTTTTAATATTAACGTTGAATCTTATTTTAATGAAAATATGCTCGTTTATGATCCTCATAAGTTTGATGATGAATATGTTCAGCTTCTGCCTAAAATCACACTTAGTTCAATTCCTTACAATTTAATCCATACTGATACAATGTTTTTTAGGAATTTCTCTTTAGGGTTTCAATCTGACTATAGTATTTTTAAGCAAAATAAATTTGTAAATAATAGCTATATCAGGAATGCTCATCGATTAAATCTTGCTCCTTATATTGATTGGCAGTTGGGAAGAGTTGGCCCTATATTTTTATCAAATACAGTTAAGTATGATTATCAAAGGTATTATCTGCCAAGACAACGCGATACCAGTTTTTTGAAGCGTGGATTTATTTATGAAACTGAAGCGAAATTTGAACTTGAAAGAATATTTGGTATTGCTCGAGTTGAAAAAAATGAAGTTGCAGAAATAGATGGAGAAAATAATTCTTCATCTAATCTGGTTGGGAGTCTGCCCACAGTTAAATTAAAAAAAGATGATAATATTGTAGTTAATAAAATAAATTCTTATCGGCATACTCAAGAGTTTAAATTAAAACATTATTACTTGGGTGATCAGAGTATAAAAGGGAATCAAATTTTTTATTCTCAAATACAAAACGATAAGGGGCAGTTTGATTACCTTGATGCAATTAGAGCAAAAGAGCATTCAGTTACTTCAGTCGCAGTGTCTGATTCTTTACCATTAAGTAATACCCTTGAATTGCAATGGAATAATAGCTTGATTAGAAAATCAAGCAAAGATTTTGATCCCTACCAAGATGGTGTCTATTTAAAAGATAATTTTAGCTATAAAAATATCTCATATTTTGATATGTCTCAAGGCCTTGATTTAAATGTAATATCTGATCGTTTTACTGATAAATTAACTCGTTTGTATTTGAAGACAGGGATAAATTTTGATCAGATGAGTACCTCAATTGAAGAGTTTTATTTTCATAGAACAGGTGAGCATAAGCTTAGTTCTAGCTTAGATTACACATATAATCAGTTTACGATAGGGGGAAGTTTTACTTACAACTCTTTTAATTCAGAAACGATTGCAGTAACTAAACTTATCGCTGGAAATATAGGTTTTAATGTGACAGATATGTTTCGAATTAAAACATCAATTGATTATAATTTAGAATCAAAGAAAGTGAATAAGAACACTTATTCATTAATGTATGTACCTGTTAATAATTGTTGGAAAACAGAAGTTAGTTACTTTAAAGATCAAATAGAGAAACGAATAGGGTTTATATTCTATTTGAATTATAGCGAGAATAATTTTGCTTCAATCAACTTACAGTAAAATTATTATTGTCGATTTTGACGATAGTAATACTTATAATATCGCTTCAGTTCTTTTTCCATATGAAAAAAACATTAAAGTAGTTCATTACAGCAAATTTTTTCACGATGATTTCTTTTGTGATTTTATAAATGATTTGAGTAAAAAAGCAGTAGTGCTTGGCCCAGGGCCTGGACACCCTAATTTTTATCAAATGCATTTTCAAAGAGTTCTAGCAATCCTACAGCATCCAAAAATTTATTGTATGGGAATATGCCTCGGACATCAGTTAATACTACATAGTTTAGGATATTCTATCGTAAATTCAAAAAATCCTACTCATGGAGTTCCAATTCAAATTAACTTCAGAGGTGTTGAGTGCAGCGTTCAAAGATATAATTCACTTGCTGTTTTGACCTGTCAAAAGGTCCATGAAGAGTTAGTTATAGATGGGGAAGTTATGATTGCGTTTTTCCCTCAAGGAGTAACCTATCAATTCCATCCAGAATCCGTGGCAACGACTCAGCAACGAATGTTTTTTGACGAATTAATTTCATTTATAAACTGCCATACAACAGTGGGGATAAAATAGGGCAAATTATCTAAAATATCGCCTTTATTCGCGATGTTGGCCGACCAAATAAGCAAGTCCATTGAGGCATTTTAAAAACGATGCTTTCAAATGATTGATCGAGCTCGCTAGGTATTTAAAAACAATCAATGTTTTCGAAATCGAAAAAATGACTCATCCCCATTGTTGTATGGCACTTCATTTTATTTATTAGGTAAAATCAACCTAAGAGGCAAAATAGAAGAAAGTAAGCTAAAATTAGCTTATGTCTATTCTTGGCCTAAATGGGGTTTATGACCTTCGAACGTTAAAATTGTGTAATGAACTAGGTATTAAAATCATAGGTTTTGATTTTAATCCTAAGTCGTTTAATTTTATTCAGCATCATGTATTTATAGATTTAGCGAAATTGATAGATTTTGAAACTCAGAAAGTGTTAATTAATATTTCATCTTCAGAAGATCCCTTCGTACAGCTTTTAATTTCAGAATACCCTAGTATTATTTTTCATTTTGAATGTGCAAGTGATTCATTACACACTTTTTCTCATCCCTTTACTTTTAAATTTTCAAAAATATCAGATTTAAAGCTTCTTAATAAAAATAACTGTAAGGGGGTTGTTTTTGACGAAGACAGTTTATTAGAGCTTAAAGAAAAAAAAGTACTAGGGAACTCAATTTCTAATTGGGCAAGTATAGCTCCTCGGCTATTTGATCCAGCAATTAAACTAATACTAAAGGCCAGCTGGAATAATGGGGTCGGCGCTCAGCTATTTGAATACCTTGAGTTTCAAGAAATTATATTTGATGTTAACTTTGAAGTTGAGATTTGCTACAGAAATACTGACGTTTCTAAAATTAGAAATATATTAAAAAAACACACTTTAAAAAGGCCTGGTATATATGATTAATGTTTTATTAGTAAATGATGATGGGGTTCATGCCCCTGGAATAAATATTCTTTTTAATGAATTAAAAGAAATTTGTAATGTGACAATGGTTGCGCCACTCTCGGAAAGATCGACAACTGGACATAGCTTAACTCTAGATCACACTTTGCGATTGGAAAGAATTGAAGAAAATAAATTTGGATGTTCTGGTTTTCCTGCAGATTGTGCCCTAATGGGAATTGGGTTTATTTTTAAAAAACTATATAAAGGAAAAAAAATTGATCTAGTTGTCTCTGGTATAAATAGAGGAGCAAATTTAGGTCAGGATATCTATTATTCTGGAACAGTTGCAGCCGCAAGAGAGGCAAGCTTTCATGGCATTCCATCAATTGCAGTGAGCTCCTGCATGGATTTTAAAAAAATCCCAAATGATATCGATCACTATATATCTGCTTCAAAATTGATAAAAAGATTGATACAATTAGATGTGGTAAATTATATTCCACCAATGACACTTTTAAATATAAATGTTCCTTGGAAGTCAGAATCTGAGATAAAGGGAATTAAAATAACTGATATTGGTTTTAGAAAATACTCTGAAGATATTGATGAAAGAGAAGATTTTCGTGGCAGAAAGTATTACTGGATAGGTGGAATATATAGGGGATTTGATGAGTTTGAAACTTCTGACTGCTATGCTGTAGAGGAATCAAATGTCTCGATTACGCCGCTTAAATTGTATGGACACGGTATTTTGCAGAATGATTTTAATAATAAGGTTGCAGAATTAATAAATAAATATAATGAATTTTAAAAATAGTGCTTTAATTATCTTTATTTCTATTTTTATTTTTTCATGCACTAGCATGCGAAGTGGGCATTACATTCAGTTGAGTGAGCGCGATACAGTTGATGTGTTAAGTAAAGAATTTAGCATTGATAAAAATGTAATTATAAATCAAAATCCAGGAAAGAAGTTTGTGTCTGGGGAATGGATTTTTATTCCTTTAAAAAGAGGCATTATCTCTGATGGATTTTTTTCTTCTTCATTTGATCCTAGTAAGTATTTAAAGTCTGGAGAGTTTTTATGGCCTGTTCCTGCCAGTAACTCTATTAGTTCAGGCTTTGGACGTCGATGGGGAAGAATGCACGAAGGGATTGATATTCCGGGTAAGGTTGGAACTAATATCGTCGCTGCTGAGGATGGAGTGGTAGTGTATTCTGGGAGTGAAATTGGCGGTTACGGTAATATTACTGTACTTGCTCATAAAAATGGTTTTTTTACTGTTTATGCCCATGCCAAGGCCAATTATACTCGCGAAGGACAACGTGTATATAGAGGGCAAGTAATTGCTCAAATAGGCATGACTGGAAGAACAAGTGGGCCACATCTTCACTTTGAAATTAGAAAAAATGGCGAGTCTATAGACCCTTCTGGTTTTTTGGCCAATAATTAGTCTTTTTTAAATTTGGCCAAAAGTTTTAGATACATAAGTGCTGTATTTTTAGCATCTTCAAGAGCTGTATGTTTTACTTCTCCCATTCCCAAATATTTCATAAGATGCGAACCCGAAGAGCATTCTTTAGGAATAAAATTTAAATCAATTAGAGTGTTTGCAGTAGAGGAAAGGTCAAGAACTCGGTGGTGAAAGTTTTTTCGCATAAAATTCCAACCAAGGTCACGAGTTAAAAAAGGAAGATCAATCGCATTCATTGACTTCCCAAAAAGTATAATTTTTTCATTCTTTTCATTTCTAAAGTATTCTTTAATTTCTTTTGTTTGAAGATAGGTCTCAATTTCATCTCTAAAAATGTCTATGTCCATACCTTTTGCATGGGCCTTTTTTATTAGGCCTTCATTATGGTCAATTACCCAGGGATCAAGTTTGTGTTTCATGCTCTCAAAACTAGGGCATTTTATAAAATAATTTCTAGCAAGTGCTTCACTTGCTAATCCATTTTCAGTACAGAAGGGAATCATACCAAATTCAATGATAAAATCATGTTCATTTAAACCAGTTGCCTCAAGATCAATTGATAAGTATCGCATAAAATATCCTTTTATCTATCCTAAAAGATGCTTTGGTCTCTGTCTAGAGGTAATCAATTTCAATGCGATTGTGAGAAGTCAAAAATGTTTTTAGAGTGATAGAGCATGCTAATATATTTGTGTTTACAACGCATTTATGACAGATCCTCTCACCATTACAACTTGAGGCGATTGGAATATCTAATGATCGTAAATAAAGGAGCAAATTGATTTCTGTTTCTATTGGAATAAGGCCTTCATAGATGATTTTTTTTGATGCTTTACCATAAATAATTATTTTTTGCATTTGAGCTCTGAATTATTTCGATCGTCATTTAAAAGATTGCAGTTAGTTCCAAAACAGGCCAGTCCAATAACATTTCCTATATTGTCAGCATGATAAATAGGAAAATTCATTGCAAGGAAAAATTCAAGTTGGTCTTTTCTCCCTCTTTTTGACTCATAAAGTATTCGATCAGGTGAGTTTAAAAATAAATGTCTCGAAAAATTGAGAATTTCATTAACTTGACTAAACTCAGTAGAGTTATATATTTCGTAATCAATAAGGTGTTTTAAGTGCTGCGATTTTGATCTACCATCTATTGAAGTCGTCACAATCAGTGAATTCTGGTTTTTATTTTTAAAGACACAGACAGGAATTGGTGGGAGTTTGGGCCTTACTTTTACGATCGTTTCAGTTTTAGAAATTAACTGATCATGTTTTACTGAGCTGCTGACAACTATAATGGTTCTATTTCCTTCTTTTAGGGCAAAATAATTTATTAGGTCATTTTCTGCTTTATCAATATATAAATTGTCTTTATCAGAATTAAAGTCAAAATTGCAATTAATTGAGCTAAAATCTTTATTTTCATAAAAATCAAATTTATTAAAAGTGGCCGTAGAAAAATTAGGATGGCCATATTTTTTAATATTTCCAAAGTCAAATTGTGAAGAAAATGTTTCAAATCTTGTAATTGGTTCATCACCTTTAAGCCAAAACTTAGATAGTATTGGATTATCACTTATTAGACTCTTATTTTCTTTTACGAAACGTTCAAATCCAGAGTCAACTGGAATTTGAGATGGGACAGTTGATAAAAATATTTCAAATAATTGAAGTATAGATTTTTTTTTATTTTTTGAAAGAAAGTAATCGATTGTGTAGAGTGCTTTTTGATCACCCTTTATACTATTTGAGTCTAAATCGTAATATTGTACATCGTTATCTGAAATATCAATCAATTGAAGTTGAGATTGAGTAGAAGTAATATCTGGACGTCGGTAGAATTCTGAAAAAAATATTATTGAAACTTTTTCAACGATTGAGAGTTCTCGAAAATTTTTATTTTTAAAAAATGATTCGTAGTAATCTAGTGAATTTGCATCTGAAATAAGGAGCTGAGTATTTTCAAAGTTGCATGGCTTTTTTTTAATTATCTTGCTTCCAGATAAAACTGGGTTGTCATGGTCTGATATTTTTTCTGTTAGCTTAGAGCATGAGAATAAAGTGATTATTAGGATGAGGCTATAGATTTTCATAATCTTTAGAATTGTTGATGTAGTAAAGCCCATCTATTTTTTCGTTATTCTTACTGGAATTTATTTGATCATGCAGAAGATTATCGAGGGATAATTCGGAAGCCTCCTTGTTTGTGGCGCGAACAAGGCATACAACCCACATACCTGACTGGGAAGAACTAGTACAAGGGACAGTGTTAAATGAAATTACTTCATAGCCTGCATTGATAAAATCATAGAATACCTTATCAAATTGTTTCTCCCTATAGCCAGAGTTTCTGGCCGGAGGAGATGGAATGAAAAAGGTAAATGTCTGAATATTATATGTCTTTTTTGGAAAAAACATGGCAAAAAATTTTCCGATCATTTTAGTAACCTCTTTAATCATCATTATTGTGTATTTAATTGTCTTTTAAAATTAAACTAGAGTCAAATTACAAAAGCTCTAAAGTGGAAAAGTTTACCTAAAAAAAATAATTACAAATTTTTTTGATTAGTTGGTATAATAGAAATTGTAAGGGATAGGATGTCACTTACTATTGGCAGGAAGCCGAAAAAATGGGGCCTTTGCAGGGGGCCCCTTTTTATTTTTAAAGCTACAAAATAGTTAATTCAATTTTTAAGTCTTCTTTTGTATGGCCTTCTGCAATTTTTACAATTTCAAATTTTTTTCCATTGGGTTTAAAGATTCCCATCTCTGTCACAACGATATCAACAACATTAGATCCTGTTAACGGGAGAGTGCAAAGTGGTAATAGTTTCGAAGCGCCGTCCTTTGAAAAATGGTTCATCATAATAATAACTTGCTTTGAGCCATTGACTAGATCCATGGCCCCACCCATGCCTGTAATTTTTTTTCCAGGAACCATCCAATTAGCAAGATTTTTATGAGTGTCTACTTCCATTCCTCCAAGAACACAATAATCAATGTGACCACCTCTAATCATTCCAAAGCTCAAAGATGAATCAAAAAAACTTGCTCCCTTTTTAATTGCGATTGTTTCTTTACCTGCATTTATCAAAGTCGGCGATACCGTTTCTTTAGTTGGTCGGCCCATGACACCTAAAACTCCATTTTCTGAATGAATCATTATTTCTAACTCAGCAGGGATTCTTTCGGCAATAATAGTCGGCATACCTATTCCTAAATTGACAGAAGAATGTGGTTTAAACATTTTTATAATTTCGTCGGCCATTTGTTCATTTGTCCAACTCATATTAATTTTCTCCTTTCAATTTTAAAAATTCGATATCATTTTTGTAATTTTTGCCTTCAAAAATTCTTTGTACAAATAACCCAGGAAGATGGATATCTTCAGGAGCAAGTTCTCCAACTTCAACTAATTTTTCAACTTCAACAATTGTTACTTTTGCGGCCATGGCCATGAGAGGAGAAAAATTTCTTGCTGTCTCTTTAAATTTTAGATTGCCATATTTATCTCCAATTTCAGCTTTTATGATAGCAAAATCAGCGTGAAGGGCAGTTTCTAGTATGCAAGGACGATCAAAAAGTTTTACATCTTTTCCTTCTGCTACAATTGTTCCATGTCCGGTTGGGGTATAAAATGCTCTGATTCCCATTCCTGCAGCTCGAATTCTCTCTGAGAATGTTCCTTGAGGGACAAGTTCTACTTCAATTTTTTTTTCCATCATCCTTTTTTCAAGATCTGGATTTCCACCAACATATGAGCAATAGGCCTTTTTTATTTTATCTTGAATCAAAATCTTAACCAAACCTCTGCCTGAATTTCCAATATTATTTGAAATAACAGTTAAGTTAAAAACATCAATTTCTGTTAGAGCATCAATGCAGTTTTCAGCGATCCCGCAAAGGCCAAATCCTCCTGACATTAATGTCATATTTGATTTAATATCATAGAGTGCCTCTTTAGCATTTTTATAAACTTTAGGATTTGTCATTTTTATTCCTTAATTATTAATAAGTACATTTGATATTTTGTTCATTGCTAGATTTAAAGTTTCTTGATTAATGATTAAAGGGGGAGCAATAATAATTCGATTTGTCTGCGCAACTAAATAAATGCCCTCTTTAAAAAAAACTTTACTATCAATGGTGTTATGTAAATCAACGGCGGCAAGCATGCCAATTTGTCTAACGTCTTTAACATTTTTAATAGTCTTTAAATTTAGAATATAATTTTTAAATTCATTGATTCTTTCAGACAGTTTAAGTTGGAATTCTTTCTCTAGCACAATATCTAAAACTCCTGACATGGCCGCAATTCCTAGGGGGTGTGCATAGTTTGTAAGTCCACAGCAGAGAACATTCTCTTCATAATAATTAGCTATTTCTTTAGAAGTCCAGAGAGCTCCAAAGGGTATTACTCCGCCAGTAATACCCTTGGCAAGACATATCAGATCAGGCACAACATCAAAATGCATGTATCCAAACGGAAGACCTGTTCGCATAAAACCACAAACAACTTCATCCATGATTAGCAAAATATTTTTTTCCTTACATAGGTCGGAAATAGATTTGAGCCACTTTTTAGGTGGGATAATAACTCCATTTCCACCTGTGATCGTCTCAAGAATAATCGCTGCAATATTGTTATGGCCTACATCTGCAATAATTTTTTCAATTTTTTCAAATGAGTTTTCCTCTGTCGGTTCAGGAATTCGAATAACCCAATCATTGGGGAGTTGATGTGGGGGATTTCTCCAGTCACCAGTGACTGTTAGTGCCCCCATCGTTGCACCATGATATGAATTCTTTCGTGCAAGTATAATTTTCTTCTTGGTAAAGTCTCGAGCAATTTTTAGTGCATTCTCAATTGTCTCTGCTCCGCCTGTCGTATAGAAAATTTTTCCATCAGGCTTTTGCATGTAGTTCATTAGCCTTACTGTTGATTCATCTTTTAATAAGAATCTTCCCTTTGGCGAAGTCATCGGCAATATATCAAGTTGTGACTTTACTTTGTGAATGATCTTAGAAGGGGAGTGGCCAAAATGAGCTTGGTAACTAATCGAAGACATATCGATAATTTTGCTTCCATCGGTTGTTGTAATTATCGAATCATTTGCTGATTCGATTTCAAAAGTAGTTGCATCTTTTTGTTTTGACCAAGAAATATAATATGGTAAATTCATAGTTAATCCTTACTTTAATTGGAATTCGCCGTTACAAATTTCGAATTTATACTCTTTATAGTCTTGATCATGAGTAGGACATCCACGCCAAAAAATATGTTCAGATGTTGAAAGATTAGAAACTCCCCCGCCGCAAGTAAATGAAGGGTCTTGGGCTCCGTTTTCAAAATGAGAGCAGATTGACTTAGGAAATTCATCATGATTAGTTAAAAGTGATTTGAAGTCCTGTAAAGAATTAACCTGATTAGTTTTTCCAGATAATAGGCTCCAGCGATTAAAGGTTGTTGAACTCATAGAGCTTTTATCTTCTAATTTTTCAATTTCAAAACCAATGCAATGATTTGTATGGAAAATAGAACCGATTTGTCCCTTTACGAGTGCAGCTACTTTTTCTGAGACGGTGGGAGTGACTTCAAGGTGCTCGCCTCCTTCTACAGTTGAAATAAGATAGTTATGCCCTGATGTGACAGGGGCGTTTAAAAGAGTTTTTCTCATTTGTTCTAATGTTGTTTGTTCGCAAACTTTGCGGACAAGGACCGGCCAGATTAGCCCTGTTTTAGCATTTGTCGTATTAATATTATTTACTCCAATTAGTGCATTTTTTGAGTTAACGCCCATAAGTCCAACACAGCCGACTAAAGTTAAAATTATTTGTTCACCATGATGCTCATTTTTAGGCACATGGATTAAGCACATATAATTTTTTGCAGATCGGTGCATGTCCCAAGTTTGTCCTGAAAGAACATTTCCATTTGGGGTATTGATGTGGACAGTACTGCATCCTTCTTCAGGTAAGGTAATATCTCTAAAGTCTGTATAGTTATTTAAAATTACGATGTCTGTTATTGAAATATTTGCACCAGTTGCTATTCCCTTAAGTTCATCAGCTAAGTGGGGGGCAAAGCTCATCGTAAGATTAAACTGTTCCAATGCTAATTCATCTAACTTAGTTTTTAGTTTGGGATTTTTAGAGAGCATTAATTTTTTTCTAATATCAACTAATTCTTTTATGGGTAAGGAAAATTCCTTTCCATGAAGAAGCCCCCATTCATAATTAGTTTTTCCCGGTTGATATTTAATAAGTGGGAATTGGCAGTTAGTACTCATAAATTTAAATAATCCTTCATTGAGTCGAAACTTGGGCACACGATATATTGGTGAGCTTCGTTCTTTTTAAAAAGTTTGGCCAGAGATGATGGAATATTTCCTTTGAAATAACCAATTCCATTTTGAATTTTTATTGCATCCATTTCAAACCTGCTTAATTGATCAACAATCTTTGCTTGAAATTTTTTTACTGTTTCAAGGTAATTTTCTTTGTTGTCTTGGATATTTTTAAAAGCTTCATAGTATGTATTGAATGAAAATTCATCACCATCCCAAGTGCTGATTAACATTAGTGGCTGCAGAAGAAAATATTTTTCAGAAGTGTAAACTAATCCTGACTGGCCTCCAGTGTAAATCATTCCAGCATCTGGTGCAATTTCATCGATACAAGAAGCAAAGTAATGATTTTGATTAAAACGATACATCGAACTTGCTGTTTCATTATAAATTAAAGCAACATTGTTTTTTTGGCAAAGCTCTTTGAGCGACCGTAGAAATTCTAAGGGAACTTTTTCCATTGTTTTTTGGAGGATTGGTTCAATCCATACTGCCAAATATTTGTTCGTTTTAAATTGGATTTCGACTTCTTTTAATATTTCAAGGACATTCGCTTCATTCGGTGATGTTAGGTGGGTTACATCAAAATAAGGGTCATGAGAATAACTTAAACTTCTTGATAAGTTTGAACCATTTCCAAAAAAGTGTCCTTTGAAAGTTAGTAGTTTTGTCGTATTGGCTTTTTTTATTTCATCACTTGATTTTACCCAAATACTTTTGATTACCTTATCAGCACATTCAGATTGGCCAGAGCAAGTGTACGCATGACGTAATTCTTTTGGGAGCACACTAATAAAATCTTTGATATTTTTTAAAAATTGCTCTGAAACAAAATTAGACAAGCATATTTTATTTACGATAAATGGCATCTGTTTTTTGATGTAGTCGAGTTTCATCGTTTTTTCGGTGAGAGGTATTGAAAACGCATGAGAAAAATGGTGCTGAGACTTTTTCCAATCTGCTTTTGCGGTATAGTAAAAGACATCGCGATGTGATTCATAATCAGGATAATCTTCTTTCATGTAGTTTTGCTCGATCGCACCTAATGATAGATTAATTGTCAGCATCGGTCCTGCAAGGCGATCGCGGTTTCTTCCTTGAATTCTTTTAATACCTTTTGCGATGGCGATTACTGAGAGCGCATATTTTAAAGAGCGTCCAAGCCCCATACCAGCAAAAGCTGGGGCAATGGTTACATCTAGCATATAGAGAGAGTCATCGTCATTAAAATGCGGGTCCATTCGAACTCCGCGTTCAAATGGATACAATTTTAGGGGGCCTGCAAATGCAATTCCAACTAACTTCTGATCTTTTAATATTCCTAGACTTAATGAGTGCTTGTTTAAAACTGTATGCTCAAATTTTTCAATATCAGTTTGCCTAGCAGGTTCATACACTTCTTTTTCAAGATCAATAATGGCCTCGCGATATTCTAAAAAATTATAAGCATTAATTTCAAAAAGTTTAAACTCATTATTAGGTGACAAATATTTTTCAAGCTTAGGCATAATTGAATTTAGTTCAATTTTTTTTCCTTGAAGTTTTAAAAGTTTAGCTTCAATTAAGAGGTTGTGCCAATCGTAAAGATTTTCAGCTGTGTCGTTATCTGTTTCGACAAAAGTTGGAATAGTAGGCGCAACACCTGAACATAATTCTTTAATAATTGAATCGAGTCTTTCAAACAGAAAATCTAAATCTTTATGGCCAAACATGGTATTTAATCGAAATCTTAAAGTTTGAGAACCCGCAGGGTAATAGAGAAGACCGTGTTTAAATCTAAGATCAACACATTTATTTAACAGTGCTGGATCTTTTAAATCAAAAGCAAAGGCCAATCCATTTAATCGAGGTCTTTCTACATAATCTTTATTATCATCGAGCAGCTTTTTTAATCGTGGATAGACCTCTTCTTCAATCTTTGCAATTTTGCTCTGGGCCTGATCTAAACTTAATGCGTGAGCATATCCTCTAAAACATGAAGCGACCGAAAATTCTTCACCTTTAAATATATTCTTAGTCTCTTTATGTGAGAGAACAATCCCGACTTGTGCTTTCTTTGCACATGTTACAAATTCAGGGCATAGTTGTTCTCCTGAAATATCTTTTAAGTTTAATTCTCTATGCCAGAAAAATTCTTTTCCTAAGTGAAAACCTGTTTGTACTTCATCATGGATGACAGGAACTTTGAATGTTCTTGCCATAAGTAGGAGTGCGGTGTGAAATCGATCGGTGGAATAGCAGTCTCCGCCTTCACATTGCATAGGCTCAACAATAATAGCAAATATTTTTTTTGAGTTTAGTTTCTTTCGTACTTCAATTAATACTTCTACTTCTGTTTTGAGAGCCTCATCGTTATCAATTAATTGTGTCCAATGCGTTGGTATTGAAAAGTTTTTAAGCGAAGCCTCATTCCATACTTCTCTCCATTCTGCTGGCATTTTTTGAAAAATTTTGCCATCTTTTTGCTCTGGGTATGGCACATATTCAGCAAGGTAATTTTGCCACTCAAATGGCTCTCGTTTAGATTTATTCCATGTCGATGCAAGTGTTACCATCATTCTTCCGTGAAATGATCCTTCAAATGCTAATACTTTATTTGCATCTTTGTGAACTCTACTACGGTAGGCATATCCCAGTGCCATTTCATTTGCTTCAGCTCCAGAATGAGTAAATGTTAAGTAAGTTTTTTTCCAGTTCAATTTTCGTTCAAAAAAATTTAAAAAGGCCTTTCGCATCTCTTTGAATTCTTGAGTTGTCGAATCATTAGTCCATGACTCTAAAAACTCTGCAGTTCCAAAAAAGACTGAGGCATTAAAGCCATGTCCCAAAGTTGCAATTTGGGAAGCAGCATCTAGAAAATAATGAGTTTTTCCGTCGGCACTTTCAACTCCCATGTATGGGCCAACAGAATTTTTTAGGTCAGATAGGTAAGTTTTTTTCTCTGCTGGAATTAAATTTGAGTCATAATATTGATTAAGTACATGAACGCCGTGTTTTGCATCTTCAGTAGTGATTAATGGAAGTTTCATATTTCCTCTTATTTTAATATTTCATTAGTTATAATATTGTTTAAAAATGTCTTAAAACTATGTCCATGATTCTCCATCATTTTTGGAAACATCGATATTGGAGTCATTCCTGGAAAGGTATTTATTTCATTTAGATAAATTTCGCCTTCAGTTGTATAGAAAAAATCGATTCGTGATAGGTGTCTAAGTTTTAGATGAATAAAGGCACGCTTTGCTAATTCTCGCATTTGCTCTACTGTCGCTTGAGAAAGATTAGGGGCAATTAATTCAGTGGTCGTTTTCGAATTTGGATCATATTTTTCTTCAAAGGAGTAAAATTTTGAAGGACAAATAATTTCTCCAGGCACAGTTGTAACAATGTCCCCATTGTATTCGTAGGCAGAAATTTCTAACTCACGAGCGACAACCATTTTTTCAATCAAAACGTACTCAGAATATTTGAAAGCATCTTTAACTGTTTTTTCTACTTCATCTCTTTTTGTAACTTGGTAGCAACCAACGCTCGAACCTTGTGAGGCCGCTTTGATGAAAATTTTTCCATAGCGGTCAAACATTGATAAGGCCTTATGTGTATCTTTTACTGAAGTCAAATATTCAAATGGGGTGTTTGGAATTTCTAGGGAACTAAACCAAAGTTTGCTAGTCACCTTGTTGAAACAGATTTGTGAAGCTTCTGGTCTGCAGCCAATATATGGGAGATTAATTAACTCAAAAAATGTTTGTATCTCACCAGTTTCTCCAGGTGGGCCATGAATAACTGGAATGGCCAGATGGAGAGGAATATTACTCGTTTTAGTAATTAGTTCTCGATTTAAATTGAAGCTAACTTCTGATCCATCTTCAAGTTCAAATTTTTTATTTTTAGTCATTTGAACTTTGAAAATATTATATTGATTTAATTCATTGAGTGTTTGGTGAACATAATTTGATGAAACACCTGAAATATCGTGTTCTGTTCCACCACCGCCCCAAAGCAAGAGAATATTTTTTTTCATACCATATCCTTGGATAAAAGAATTGAGCATCTTGCTCAATTCAATAAATTATTTAATTTCGAAACTTACTTGGAAGTTCTTCGCTTTTTAATAGTTGAAATTTTGCTATTACTTCCTCAATTGTCATTGTTACAGATTTCATTTCTCCGTGGGCACGAACTGACAATGAATGGGATTCCATCTCGCGGTCACCAACTGCCAACATAAACGGGATTTTTGCAGTTTGAATTTGGCGAGTTTTATACCCCATGGTTTCATTTCTATCGTCAACTCGAACTCTTAGCCCTAGCTTCTTCATTTGAGCACAAACAGAGTTTGCAAAATCTAAATGCTTCTCAGTTGAAATAGGGACGATAACTGCTTGTTCAGGGGCAAGCCAAAAAGGAAATGCACCGGCCACATGTTCAAGATACACTCCAATAAATCTTTCGAGCGATCCAAGTAAGGCCCGATGAATAACGACTGGACGCTGTTCTGTTCCATCTTGAGCATTATATTTTAAGTCAAACCTTTCTGGAAGTTGGAAGTCTAATTGAATAGTTCCAAGTTGCCATCTTCTGCCAATTGAATCGGAAATTTGGATGTCTATTTTGGGCCCGTAAAATGCTCCATCGCCAACATTTTCATGATATGAATGTCCAGAAGCATCTAGTGCTACTTTCAATGCATTTTCGGCAATATCCCAAGTTTCATCGCTTCCAAGTTTGGCCGCAGGCCTTGTTGAAAGTCCAACTTTTATATCTGTAAAACCAAAATGGTCGTAGCAAACAAAAAACATTTCTAATAATTTTTTGATTTCTTCTTGTATGCCATCGAGTGAAATAAAAATATGGGCATCATCTTGGCAAAATGAGCGAACGCGAGTTAATCCTGCTAACGACCCTGCGAGCTCAAAGCGATGAAGTCGGCCAAAGTCTGCAAAGCGCATTGGTAAATCACGATAAGAATACTTAAAATGTGAATACATTAGCATGTGGCAGGGGCAATTCATTGGCTTCATGGCAAATTCACGATTATCAACATGAAGCATATACATGTCGTCTTTATAGTGAGCATAGTGCCCCGATGTTTTCCAAAGATCAGTATCTAGCATCATTGGAGTGATTACTTCAGTGTATTCATATCTTTGATAAATTCTTCGCATAAAAGAAACTAATTCATTATAGACGATTGCTCCCTTAGGCATAAAAAATGGTGATCCTGGGGCGATGGAATCAAATAAAAATAACTCTAGTTCTTTTCCAAGTTTTCGATGGTCGCGCTTTTTAGCTTCTTCTAAAAAGTGTAAGTGATCTTCAAGCTGCTTTTTGGTTGTGAAGGAAATAGCATAAATTCTTTGTAACATTTTATTTTTTGAGTCCCCCTTCCAATAGGCACCAGCAGTGTTCATTAATTTAAAAAATTTTGGAAGGTGGCCGGTGTTTTCAACATGAGGTCCTCGACATAAATCGGTAAAATCACCTTGCTCATAACAAGATATTTCTTGATGCTCTGGAATGCCTGATACAACTTCAATTTTTAATGGCTGATTTTTGTCGGACCAAAACTTTAAATTTTCATCGCGAGTAAATACTTTTCTTGTGATCGCGATTTTTTCATCGATTATTTTTTGCATTTCTGCTTCTATTTTTGGAAGCTCGTCATCATGGATTTTATAGTCCATATCGATATCGTAATAAAATCCGTTTTCAATTGTTGGGCCTATCCCAAATTGAGGATTAAATTTACTATAGAGGCGACTAATGGCATGGGCCATGAGGTGAGCAGTTGAGTGCCTAATTGTATCTAATTCATATTTGGCCATTTAAGTCTCCGGAATTTTATATGTTTTGAAATTTTTAACATCGATAGAATAGCAATCGTTTTCAACTAAATCAACGAGTTGAATCTTACATTTGTGAAAATCTTACATTCTATTTTGACGCTTTTGTAAAGACGTGGTATGTATGGCGACAGGTTTCAATCGTCAATACTTTGGGAGATGAACTATGAACGCTTTAATATCTGAGAATATCCATCCTGCTATGGCCATTTTCCACGGTGAGTTTGCTAAAGGAAGCGACATTGATAAAGACCAAGAAAAGGAAATTACTCGATCTGATATTGGACGTTCATTCTACCAATTGGCCAAAGTTTTTTATGATAAAGCAGACCTAGATCGCGCTGAAGAGTCTTTTATTAAGGCCTTAGAATTCGCTGATCCAATCCGAGATGGTTTTACAATTTTAAAGACTTATGGTTTTTTAATTCGTATAGCTTCTGAAAAATTAGAAGATCAAAAAGCACAGAAATATATTTTAGAAAGTGAGAAACTAATTGAGCTTTTATCTCGCAAGCTTCCCACTTTGAATTCTGAATATTTTTATAATTTAGGAGTCGTAAAAAACTACTCTGGTCTTTTTGAGGATGCGAAAAATAACTTTGAATTGGCCTATAAAAAAGCTTCAGAAGAAAATGAACCTGAGCTTTTATCAAAATGTTTACTTGCGCTTGCAACAAACTTTTTTTATCGCAAAGATTTTGAGCAATCACTGCGATTTTTGGATCAATTAAACGATTTACTTAAAATAATTAAAAAATTCTATTTATCAGGCGCGATGTATTCTTACTATGGAAAAATTTATACTGAATTAAATGAGAATGAAAAAGCACTTAATTATTTCAAGCTTGCAAATGAGTACCTTCAATCAAAAAAATGTTGGAATTTGTATGGCTATATTTTATTTCAAAAGGCAACTGCTTTAAAAAAGGCCGGACAGTTTGAAACGGCGTTAAATATGTACCATTTGGCATTAGAATCAATCGATGCCGTTGTCTTTAAGCGTTTATCAAAATTGATTGAGTCAGAAATTGAAGATGTAAATGATTCGACAGTTGATTTATACTTAGACCGCACTAATCGTAAAATCGTAGAAAAAAGCATTGGAACTATCGATTTTAAACATCGTTTTGTATTGCTTGAAATTCTTTTCTTGTTATCAAAAAATCCAGGGATCTATTTTGATAAGGAACAACTTGCCAAAATGATTTGGAAAGATGAGTACAATCCACTTATCCATGATAAATTGATTTATACTTCGGTTTCAAGGCTTAGAAAATTGATTGAGCCAGATGATGCGGATACGAAGAGAAAGTATATCATTCGTGGAAAAGATGGTTACACATTTAATCCACAAGCAAAAATAAGATTTCATATGGAAGTTAGAACGACTAATGAACGCGCTATTGCTAACGTTGATTTAAGTTCTCCAGTTTAATGGATAAACGCCTCCAATTTGAACGTTTCCAATCTCCATCAAAGCTTACTGACGAGTTGATTTTTGACTTTGAAAGTCTTGATTTCTCATACTTTCCTTACCCATGGAAAAAAGGCGAGCTCTTAAAATTTTTGAATAGTAATTCTTTTGAACTTTGTGCTTTAAAATATGATGCTGAATGTGTGGGGTTTATTCTTTGGGCCACAAACAACGGAGACTCCTTCGCTCATTTGTTAAAAATTCTCGTTAGTCCTGAAAAGAGGGGGCAGGGCCTAGGGCATGATCTTTTGAACTATTCTCTTTTAGAGTTGATAGGCGAAGGTTTCACTCGATTCTACCTAGAAGTTGGCGCAAATAATCAACAGGCAATTTCAGTATATTTAAAAAACCAGTTTAGGATCATTCACACAAAAAAATCGTTCTATTCTGATGGAGCAGATGCATTAATTATGGTTCGTGAATTAGATACTTGAAAAACTTGGCATTACTAGAAGTCTCTGGTATAATTTCGCCGTAGGCAAAAATAAGTTATTTTTACCTATCGCCAAAATTTTTAATAATCGCGAAAGTGATATTTTAAGGGTGGATGAATTAATTTTCCGCCCTTTTTTTTTTATATAGGGGTAGTTTTTTGGTTTTAAAAGGTGAGAGAAGTGGATTGGAGTTAAAGTTTTTAGAACTTACAACATCAATTTTAAAAGAGCTTTCCTATGATTTATATGATTTAGAGTGGTCTGGGTCTTCAGGAATTTTGACTGTTTACATTATGGACCCTCAAACAAAGTCAGCATTGATAGAAGATTGTATGAAAGTTGATCGTGCGTTTTCTCCTTATGTTGAAACTCTTGAATGGATACCTCAGAATTTAACCTTAGAAGTTTCATCTCCTGGTTTATTTCGACATTTAAATCGAGTAGATCATTTTAAAATGTCTATTGGCGAAGAGTTGTCGTTGACTTTGAATAAAAATATTTCAGAAGAAATGTCTCCTAGCTTACCAAAGGCATTGAGAAATAATATGAAGCTCAAGGTGCTACTTGAAAATGTAAGTGATGAGAATATAACAGTAGATATAAAGGGAATAAAAATAGTAATTCCCTATTCGCAAATAAAAAAAGCAAATTTAGAAACAAATATAAACTACAAAGAATAAGTAAAAAGGTAGGTTAAATATGAATTTTTCAGAATTGGGAAGAATGATCGAGACACTTGGCAAAGATCGTGGAATTGATAAGCGAGTTGTAGTAAGAGCTATTGAGCAAGCATTTTTAGTTACAGCGAGAAAGAAATTTGGAATTCAAGGTGAATACGAAACTAAATATAATGATGCAGAAGATGAAATTGAAATTTATCAATATAAGAATGTTGTTGATAGTGTAAAAGATCCGATTGTTGAAATTAATTTAACTGAAGCGCAGGTTTTAGATAGTGAAGTACAAGTAGGTGATCAATTGGGAATTAGAATTGAAAACCCTAATTTTACTCGAGTTGATGTTCAAACTGCTCGCCAAATTATTTTTCAAAAAGTAAGAGATGCTGAAAGAGAAAATCTATTTTCTGATTTTAAACATCGTGAAGGTGAACTAGTTACTGGGATTGCTAGAAGATATGAGCGTGGAAACGTTATTGTCGATCTTGGAAAATCGGATGCCGTATTATCAAGAAAAGAAATTATTCCTGGTGAGAATTTTAAAACAGGCGATAGAATTCAAGCTTACTTATCAGAAGTTGTAATGACAAATCGTGGCCCTGAAATTCGTTTGTCGCGAACGTCTCCAATGTATCTGGTAAAACTTTTTGAACTAGAAGTTCCTGAAATCGCGGAAGGGTCTATTGAAATTAGATCAGCAGCAAGAGAGCCTGGTCAAAGAGCAAAGATTGCAGTCTACACTTCTGAAAAAGATGTTGACCCTGTTGGAGCTTGCGTTGGTATGAAAGGAGCTCGAGTACAAAATGTTGTCAATGAACTTCAAGGTGAAAAAATTGACATCGTTCGATGGAATGATGATGTATCAACATTTACAAGAGCGGCGCTTGCACCTTCAGAGATTGTAAATATTCAAGTTGACCATGAATCTCACTCTATGGATGTTATTGTTGAGGAAAGCCAATTATCTTTGGCGATTGGTAGACGCGGACAAAATGTAAGATTAGCAGCGATGTTAACTGGATTTAAAATTAACATTATTTCTAAAACCAAACTGCAAGAAAAAATTAATAAAGCAGTTGAGAGCATGCTTCAGATTGTGGGTGTTACGGATGCTAAGGCCCAAATGCTTGTTCAAAATGGAATTATGTCTGTTGGAGATTTATCAGGTCTAGATGCTGAAGCACTTGCAAGTATTACACATGGGCCAGTAGATGATGCAAAAGCAATATTAGCTGCTTGTCATAAAGCAATTTCAGAAGGAACTGTAAATCTTGATTCTGATGAAGAGGGATTAGTTTCTGCTTCTGCAGAGCCTGCTTACAGAGGTCTTATTGAAAAACACAGAGAAGAGAAATCTGATACTAAAGATAAATTTAACGAAGCTGAAAAGCGACTTCGTGAAGAATTGGCAGCATTTAAATTAAAATAAGATCTAAAGATCGGAGAATAATATGTCTAAAAAAGTATTTGAACTGGCCCGTGAATTGGAAATTGGTCCACTAGATTTAGTTGAGCAATTAAAAGCAAAAGGCTTTTCAGTTCGAAATCATATGGCCGAATTATCAGATGATGAAATTACAAAGTTTCTTGATTCGATAAAAAAGGAAAAAGAAGAAGAAAAAGGAGCAACTGAGGTTAAAAAGAAAGTTGTTCGAAAAAAGACGACGGCAACTGAAACAAAAGTTGTTGCAAAGGTCGCTGAACCGACTTCAACTAAAACTGAAGTAAAGAGCACTGAAGCTGTAAAAGTCGAAGGCCAAAAGTCAGGAGTTGTAAAAAAGAAAGCAACTGTTATTAGACGAAAAACTGATGAAAAAGATGAAGCACATGATTCTCTTGAAAATTCGTTTCATTTTAATGATTCAAGCGACGAAAGAGTTGGAAGTCTTGAAGAAAGTTCTTTGTTAAACATTGATCAAGAAAGTGGTGTTGAAAGCGAAGATTCTGAAGTTAGCGAGACTTCAGTTCGTCAATCTTCATCGGGCTTAAGAGTTGTTTCAAAGCCGGCACCACGTCCGCTTGAAACTAATGTAAAAAATGAAGAATCAAAAGGTCCAGAAGCTAAGAAATCAAATGAAAAAGCGCCTCATCGCTTTACACCTGTATACATTCCATCTAAAGATCCAAATAATAAGGAACGTGTAGAGACGGTGCAGACAAAGAGAGTAAGTGCCGTTGAGCCTAGTGGTCATTTTGTCGAATTATCAGATGATGATGAAGATAAAAAGAATGAAGAAGGAAATCAAAAGAAGCGATTGGGTGGCCTTGCTTCGATGATGTCTGGAAAGAAGGCCGTTGCAAGTAAATCACAGGCCATCAATATGTCGCGTGCTGAAGAAGAAATTAAGTCTTATACCGCGGCACTAAGTGGTACAGGAAGACCTATTTATACTCAAATATTGCGTAAAAATGAGTATAGTGGACCGACAAAACAGACAGAGATAACCGAAGTAAAAGAATCAAAAAGAGTTGTTCAAATTCATAAAGGTGTTGAACTTGGAGAGCTAGCAAAAAAATTAAGTATAAAGTTTAAAGACTTAGTTGATAAATGCTTAGAGCTTAATTTGCTTGTGAAAGAGACTGATTATGTTGGGCCAAAATTGGCAATTCAAATCTGTGCTCTCTATAACTATCGAGTTGAAGATAGGGCCTTTAATGAAGAAAAAATTATTGGTAAAAAGAGTCTTGAATCTGAAAAATCAAATTTCCCAGTGAGATCTCCTGTTGTGGCAATTATGGGACATGTCGATCATGGAAAGACAACTCTTTTGGATACAATTAGAAAAGCAAAAGTGGCCGACGGGGAAGCTGGTGGTATTACTCAGCACATCGGTGCTTACTCAGTAAAAACTAATGACAATAAAACAATTACATTTTTAGATACTCCTGGTCACGCTGCATTTGCGGCCATGAGACAAAGAGGAGCTAGCGCAACAGATGTCGTTGTCCTAGTTGTTGCTGGAGATGATGGGGTAATGCCTCAAACACGCGAGTCGATTAAATTTTGTGAAAATGCCGGAGTACCAATAATTGTTGCTGTAAATAAAATGGATAAACCAGGTGTGAATCCAGATCGTGTAAAACAGGAATTAAGTGATTTAAATTTAATGCCAGAAGATTGGGGAGGGCAAACTCAATACGTTCACGTCTCTGCATTAAAAGGGCAAGGGATTGATGAGCTTCTTGATGCAATTTTACTTCAGGCAGAGATTTTAGATCTACGTGCAAACCCAAAAGGAAATGTTGAAGGGATTGTTATCGAATCAAAACTTGAGGCTGGTCGTGGAGTTATGGCAACGGTTTTAATTTCAGAAGGAACTTTAAATAAAGGTGATAGCGTGGTTGTAGGAGAAACCTATGGACGCGCACGAAGTTTAACTGATCATACTGGAGCGAATTTAAATTCGGCCGGGCCTTCTACGCCTGTACAAATTTTTGGATTAGAAGCATGTCCTACTCCTGGTGATAAATTAAATGTTGTCAAAAATGAGCGAGAAGCAAAAAAGATTGCAGAAAATAGAGTAAATGAAAGAAAGTTATTAGCTCAAGCTCCAGAGAAGAAGAAAACTTCTCTTGAAGATTTCTTTGCGGCCGCTGGTAATGCAGGTGAAGAGCAGAAGATTTTAAATTTAATCATTCGCTCAGATGTACAGGGATCATATGAGGCAATAAAATCGGCAGTAGAAACACTTGGTAATGCTGAAGTAAGTGTAAAAGTTATTGGCGGTGGAGTTGGACCTATTACTGATTCAGATGTAAATCTTGCCTCAGCTTCAACTGGATTTATTATTGGTTTTAATATGCGTCCAGTAACATCGGCACGTAAGCTTGCAGAAGATAAAGGTGTTGATATTAAAAATTATTCAATCATTTATGAATTGATTAACGACGTGAAGTTGGCGCTTGAAGGACTTCTTGATCCTGAATATGTTGAAGAGTTTATTGGTAGAGCTGAAGTTAGAGAAGTATTTAATATACCAAAGGCCGGTGTTATTGCAGGCTCGTATGTTATTGATGGAAAAATTGCTCAAGGTTGCAGTATACGTCTTTTACGAAATGGAAAAATTGTTCATGATGGAAAAATGTCTTCTCTTAAGCGGTTTAAAGACGATGCAAAAGAAGTTAAAAATGGTTACGAATGTGGTATCGCTCTTGAAGGATTCACTGATATTCGAGCTCAAGATATTTTTGAGGCCTATATGATGGTTCAAAAGAAACGTACATTGGAAGATGTTTCTGGATTTTCTAGCTCAGGCTCAAAAGAACAAAGGCCAATGTTGTAACTATGGCAAAAAAAAATCCTTTTAAAAAACAAAAATTCGAAGAAAGGCTGCTTAATGATTTAAATGGCCTTCTTCGAACCTCAATTTCAGATCCAAGACTTAAATTTGTAAGTTTTACTAAAGTTGAATTATCTCCAGATTATGCCTATGCCGTTTGTTTTTGGGATACTTTCAATGCTAAAACTCGTGGAGATGCTAAGCTTGCAGTCGAAGAGGCAAAGGGAAAGATAAGAAGTACTCTTGCAAAGATTATGGAAGTAAGACATGTACCAGCACTTAGCTTTGTCTATGACAATCAATTTGAAGAAGAGTTAAAAATTGATAAGCTAATAAAGTCATCTGATGATGGATCTCACTAAGGTTCCACTAGTTTTTAGTGTTTATAAACCAGTCGGAAAATCTTCTTTTTTTCCAGTTCACATTTTTAAGCGCAATCTTCATTACGATTATGGAAAAATAGGTCATTTTGGAACACTCGACCCTTTTGCTGAAGGCCTATTATTGGTTGGTGTGCAAGGAGCACAAAAGCTCAATGATTATATTCATAAAGAAATGTCCAAGACTTATGAGGCCTCTGGCTTTTTTGGCGCCAAAACTAAAAGTGGCGATATTGACACTGAGATAATAGAAGAAAAAGATATCGATATCAGTTTTCAGAATTTAAAAAAAGAAGAAATCGAAGATCTGATGATCAAAAATTTTATGGGAGAGTATTGGCAGGCCCCTCATCCATATTCCGCTGCAAAATACCAAGGCAAAAGGTTGTATCACTTAGCAATCGATGGAAAATTTATAAGTTTGGATAAACGAAAACGAGATATATTGGACATCGAGATATTAGAATACAACTATCCACATATTAAATTTAAAATAGAAGTAACGTCTGGAACTTATATTAGAACTTTTTTTGAAGATTTAAGTTTGTTTTTTGGTGGAGTCGGACATTTACAAAAATTAGTTCGTACGCATATCGGTGATATTTCAGTTTCATCGGCCATTAAAGATATTGATTGGCCTAAACGTGAAGCACCTTTTGATATTGCAAAGTATGGAATGCGTTTAAATCAGATTTATCCCTTGAGTGAATATGAAATCAGTGACTATTCCGCTAAGATGTATGTAAATGGAATTAAGGCCCCTTTAAAAAAGACGACAGTAAAATCCTTACACAATAATGGTTCGCAGAACAATGTTTGGGTATTTTGCGGGGAAGACTTGCTTGGAATGGGGATAATTGAAGGTGAGAACATAAAAACAGTCTTTAACTTTCCAGCATCAATTATTCAATATTCTTAAACTCTTAAAATTTCACTAAACATCTTAGAGATTTATGCTAAAATAATCTTATAAAACAGTGAGATTGATTAGGAGTTTTATTATGACTTCGACTTTTATAGCGATGTTTCTATCTATTTTAATCGGATTTGGATTATTGTTTGGACTACTATTTTTAAGTCTATTTTCGGGTGCTATAAATTTTCTTTTTACTAAACCAAAAATTGTTTTTTTAAAGTCGCTAAAAGGTGCAAATGGCCTTGCTTTTGGTTATGTTTGGGATCAAACAGCAGAGCCTGCGCGCATGGATCAAATTAGGGTTCAACTTTTTAATCCTTTTGGATCGCCAACAAGTTTAGAAATTACAAGAGATTTTGAAGCATCAAGCACTGACTTTGCTCGAGACTTAGATCTTGGTGACAAGTTTAGTGAGATTAAAAATGCAAAAGGTCTTGAACGGGCCACAATTGAAATTACCGTTTCTGGTTCTAAGTCATCAGTGTTCCAAACAATTCAAATTAAAGGTGCGGATTTTTTAAAGCGTCTAAATGAATCAGCTCTAACTGAGTTTGATTTTAATAATCTTCACAAAGAAAAAAATGAAGGGCCTGTTTATAAAGTTCCAGAGAGAAGCTTTATTGCTCCAAGTTCTAGCACATCTAAAAAAGTACTGAAAATTGCAACTAATCCAGATTTTGCTTCTGAATTTGCAACAGCATCAGGAACTGCAGGTGCAGCGGGAGTTGCGGCAGTCGAAAATTATAGCATTTCAAAGGTTTGGATTGAACCTGGTTGTATCGTTTGTAATGCTTGTGAAGGAATTTTTCCAGAAGTCTTTCAAGTGACAGATACAACTTGTTTAATCCGTCCAGATGCCCCTTTAAATGATGGTTTAAAAGTTAAAGAAGCAGCAGAAGCCTGTCCAGTCGAAGTTATAAAGTTTACTCGTTAAAAGTATTTATTAGATTTGACGTAAAGAGGGTTGTTAGACCTTCTTTATTTTCATTCCAAATTCCATCGAGAGTTGCGCCTTCACTGATTAGTGGACACTCAAAAGTTAAAACCGGACAGTTTAATTTTTGTGGCCCATATTCTCCAAGTGATCCTGGAGTTGGATGGTTTTCAAAGTCAGCTTCAATTGGATACTTATTAAATTTCTGAAGATGTAGAGCAATTTCTTTACATTTTCCGTTGTAGTTAATTACTGGGTACCATGAATGAAAGCTTAAAATAAATCTAGGTGGAAACTTTTCAAATAGAGAAACTAAAAATTTATTCTCTGGTTCAGATAGAGGGTGTGTTCCCGGGAAATATTTTTTTTCAGTCGCAGTTTCTTTCCATTCTGCTGAAGGAAGATTTCGATTTAAATCAACTCCATTTCCATTGACTCGAGAATTATTATTAAAGCCATCAATGTTTACAATTGGAATAAAAATCATTGGGAGTTCAATTTGATTTTGCTCTTTAAACCAGTTGAATAATTCTTTTGCAAGATGGGCACCTTCGACTTCATCTCCGTGAACTGCGCCTAGGACGTAGTTATAGGCCTTATCTGTTAATTTTGATCGGTAGGCTAAAATTTTATTTTTATTTACACTTAAACCTGATTCTAACTCTAAAAATTCCATTTTTATAAATCCTTTTTAAGTAAGTAGATGGCCGACTGGCCAGGAGTTTCTTCAACTTCTACTTCTAATTCACTAAATTCAAATTGATATTTTTTTAATACTGCATTTTTAATTTCATTTGCAAGATAGATTGCTAAGCGCTCAACAGAAGTATTTTCTATTGGAAGAATGAGTAGGTCAGATTCAGGAATACTAAAAAAACTACCGTCGGGAGTGCTTAAAATGAAATTTTTTTCATTTTTATTAATTTTTAAAAGCGAATTTAAGCTTGGAATTAAAAGCTTGTGATCGAGATTATTACATATATCGCGAACAATAGGCTTTATATCTAAAAAATTAAAAACCATGTCATCATTTAATGAAAAGGCATTTCCTTTTAACTTCAGCCTGTAATTGTGACCGTGAAGAGTTTCCCGCGTGCCATCTTTAAAGATCATAAAATGGCTTGATGCGAAGTTGAAGTACTCTTTATACACTTTGATTGAAAATTCGTTTGTATTCATCAGTAAACTTTTAACATATCTGCTTTAAAAAGTATATTCTATTGCTTATTATTTCTTATAGAGAGGCCGCATGAAAAAGTCAGATTATTTGCGAGAATTAACTAAATTAAAAAAATTATTTGTAGATGATAGTGAAGCATCCGGAATGATAGATTTACTTGAAGAAAAAGTGAAAAAGCTTGAGTTTTCCAGTGAAAAACGACTAGAAGTTAACGATATGGATTTAGTTTTTTCACTTCCAATTGAGTTTAATAATCTTGATTTAGGGTTTGCCATATTTACAGATGGTGCATGCCGAGGAAATCCCGGGCCTGGTGCTTACGCACTTTTAATTCAAAATGCAAAAGGTGAAATAATTTTAAAGTCTTCTGGCGTAGAGATGCCAACAACAAATAATAAAATGGAAATGCAGGCCGTTATTTCGGCCCTTCTTGGTCTTTTTGATCAATTTAATGAGACCGGATTTTCACAAACGGATGCCCCTATTTATGTCTACTCAGATTCAAAATATGTGGTTGATGGGATTAAATCATGGGTACCAAATTGGAAAGCACGTGGGTGGAAAAAGGCCGACAATAAAGAACCTGAGAATCTAGAACTCTGGAGGGAGTTAGATAGACTTACGATGCTATTTAAATCGATTCAATTCAATTGGGTGAAAGGACATAATGGCCATCCACAAAATGAATATTGTGATAAACTATGCAATCACGCGCTTGATGAAGCTGGGTTTTAGGAGAATTATGAAAAAGACATTACTTATTTTTATTTCAATTATTTTTATCTCATGTTCAACTCAAAAAACAAGCTTTGATCAGTCTAATCGCTTAACTGGCTTACTTGCTTATTTATGGCAGCAAACAAGTGCAGAGTATGTGGCCTTAAGTCTTCAGGCGTACAATCTTGCCAAGCTTCGAGTTGAGCGGGACTTAGAAGATAAGCACAATCGGAAAAGAGCTGTGGTTTTTGATATTGATGAAACGGTTTTAGATAACTCCTATAGCGGTGCCTATGAAGTTAAATATAATATTGCTTGGTCAAAAAATAATTTTAATGAATGGGTAAAAAAAAGAAAGGCCACTGCCATTCCTGGCGCGGTTTCTTTTATTGATTTTTTAGTACAAAATCGCGTTGAGCCTATTTTTATTTCTAATCGAAAATTGAATCAGTTTGATGATACGTTTGAGAACTTAGTTTCAGTGGGAATAAAAGTAAAAAAAGAGAATCTTTTATTGATGGGAGAGGATTGGAGTAAAGAAGATAGAAGAATAAAAGTTCTCAAGGACTATGACATTATCCTTTTGGTGGGCGATAATTTATCTGATTTTCACAAAATGTTTGATAAGATCGATGCTAAAAAGCGCGTAGATTTAGTATATGAAAACCGTCAGGATTTTGGCGAGAAGTTCATTGTCCTGCCAAATCCTTTGTATGGAGACTGGGAACGATCACTTCCGAAGTTGGATGATTTAACAAATCATTTAAAAATTATAGAGTAAACTAGACTCTTGATCTTTCCTTTTTAAATCATTAAGCTTTAATAGTAATTTTATAATTTCATCAACTTTACAAAGGATTTTTAGGATGAAGAAAACATTATTATCAAGTCTCGTCTTGATTGCTACTGTCTCTTTAATTGGTACTTCATGTACTAAAACAGTTGAACCAAAAACAGAAGAAGAAAAAACTTTTTACTCTATTGGAACAATGTTTGGTTCTCGCCTTACTCAATTGCAAATGTCAGATGCAGAATTAGATGCAATGGCACAAGGTCTTCGTGATGCTGCTAAAAATGAAAAGCAAAAAGTAGACCCAATGGCCTATCAACAAAAAATTCAAGATATGTTTAAATCAAGAATGGAAAAGCAGGCAGTTGAAGTTAAGAAAAAAGGGACTGAATTCTTAGAAAAGTTCGTAAAAGAGGGAGCGACAAAAACAGCTTCAGGGCTTGCATATAAGCACGTAAAAGAAGGAACTGGGCCTAGTCCAAAAGAAACTGATATTGTAAAAGTTCATTATCATGGAACATTAATGGATGGAACAGTGTTTGATTCTTCTAGAGAAAGAGGTAAAGAAGTATCTTTCCCTCTAAACAGAGTGATCAGAGGTTGGACGGAAGGTGTTCAGCTTATGAAGGTTGGTGGAACAACTCGCTTTGTAATTCCATCTGATTTAGCTTATGGCGATGCAGGTGCTCCTCCAAAAATTAAAGGTGGAGATACTTTAGTATTTGAAGTTGAATTACTAGGAATTGAAAAAGGTGAAGCAGCTCCAGCGGCAGCACCGGCTCCAGCGGCAAAAGCTAAAAAGAAATAATAAGAATTAGTTAAAAGAGCGAATGCTAAAGGGCCAGAAAATTCTGGCCCTTTTTTTTGATTAATTTAAATTGCTGGTTTATGCCAACATCTTGGGCGAATTCCAATGTTGTCCCCATTTCTTTTAGTGCAAGTGCCAATATTTTCATCAGAGTTTGATACATCTTCACTTAGAGATTTATCACATAGTGATCCTTGAAAATAAGTGTCGACACGACATTGAGAATCAGGATGAGAGTCGTAAGTGATGGCAACTATTTTTTTATCTGGCGTTGAAATAGAAACGGCCGTTTTTCCGCCTGATAATGTTTTAAAAAAGTTTCCAAGTTTTAGGCCAGCAACACTGGTTCTAATACAAATTGCAATTTCTTCTTCTGAGTGAAACTGCGATTGGCAGGCACTTTTTAAACGTGGATCAACTTTTAATTTTTTTACAATTTCTGAGTTCCTGTCAGCTTTAAATAAGTTTCTTAAGCATTTTAACGTTGCAAAATAATCTGCTTGGCCTTCATTAGATGCCCAAATACTACCGGCCTTTGGATCAACTTTTTTTGGCGCGCCTCCGATTTGATGACCTAACTCATGACAGACAACAGTGGCAAAAGCATCTTGATCGATATCTGGATGTCGAGCAAGGCCACCAAACATAGAAACATACCAGTTTTTTCCTTCCCGATGCGCGTAGGCATTAACCGTACCATCTTGCCAATTTTTAACGACAATGAGATTGCCACCTTTTTTCTTTACGATAGGAGAATATATAAGGGTGAGTCGATCGATGACGTTATTAAATTGTAATTCAGACACTCCTTTGCCCACGGCCTTTAATCCTGCAGGGATATAAAGTTTATTTTCTGGAACGATCCCCTCTGTTCCTGACAGATTACAGGCCATACTATAGGGACTAATAGTCGAGAGAATAAGCGATAATAATGAGAGTGAAATTCCTTTTAAATTAGTCATGAACCCCTCCTTGACAAGGATCTAAGTGATCCCAACTTTTTGATTGGATCAAGATTTAAAAGATTGGTAAACTTACAATGTCCGACTGTTATGTTTTGTGAGGGATTATGTATCAAATTAATTTTTATGTGCCCGTAGCTCACGCTGATAGGGTCAAAATGGCCATGTTTGATTGTGGTGCAGGTAAAATTGGTAACTACGATCGGTGTGCTTTTCAAGTTGAAGGTCTCGGACAGTATAGGCCATTAGCAGGCTCAAATCCATTTATTGGCAAGACCAATGAACTTAATACTGCTTTAGAATTAAAAGTAGAAATGGTTTGTAAAAAAGAGATTATTACAGATGTTATTGAGGCCATGAAAAAGGCACACCCATACGAGGAAGTGGCCTATCACGTATTAAAGTGTGAGGAGTTTTAATAAAGATGAAAATTTTTATTTTTTTTATAGTTTTAATCAATACTGTTTATGCTCAAACGATGGATCGACAAAAAGAAATTGAAGAATTTTTAAAACGTCGAGATGAAATAATGAAAGGTCTTTTAAATGATGAGTCTTTTATAGAGATGGAAAAACGAATGCTTGAAATGATGAAACGATTTGAAGAAGGGGCATTTGATCAGGGGTTTGATTCATCATCCTTTTTTAAAAATAGCTTTTCATTTGGTTATGATTGGAAAGAAGATGATAACTATAAGACTTTATCGTTGAAAGTGAAACAAGTTAAGGATAGACCACTTGATATAAAAATTGAAAAAGGAATGATTAAAATAAAAGGTAGTGTTGAAGAAAATAGCAACGGAAAAAAAACGATGGCACATTTTGAACGCACATTCAATATACCATCAGGAGTAGATGAGAAAAATCCTGAATTTGAAAATAAGGAAGGGGAGTTGCTGATAAAGTTTAAAAAAATCGGGGCAGCAAAAAAGAAAATGCTTGATAAAAATATAGATAAAAAGAAAGAAAATGATGGCGAGCGCATCCCGGTTTCCCCTGATGATAAAAATATTCAAATTTAGTTCCACAATCGTAAAATAGTGTTTAGAATATTTTTATACCTAATTGGAGAGTTAAAGTGCTAAATAAAGAAAAGCTAATAAAAGAAACAAAAAGTTTGGTTGTTATATTTTTAGTAGTAATGGGACTTCGTTCAAGTTTTTTTGAGCCATTTCACATTCCAAGTGGATCTATGATCCCAAATCTTTTTATTGGCGATTTTGTCTTAGTTAATAAATTTTCATATGGTTTTAAGCTTCCATTTACCGATTATTTTAAATCACCGGTGTATTTGACTGAATACACTCCTCCTAAACGTGGTGATATAATTGTTTTTCGATATCCTGAAGACACTAATATTAGTTTTATTAAAAGAGTTATTGGTCTACCTGGTGATGAGATTGAGATTATCAATAAAAAAGTTTTTCTAAATGGAAAACCATTAATGTCTGACACAGTTAAAGATATTGACCCAAATTTTGATAGAAGTTTTAAAGGAAGGGATGTTCGTTTCTTTAATTCAAAAGTCGATGATAAGAGCTTTACTTATCAGGTAACAGATTATCCAACCCAAGGTGATGATGGGAAATTTAAAGTTCCAGAAAATAGCTATTTTTGTATGGGAGATAATCGTGATTTTTCTGCCGACTCACGCTACTGGGGATTTGTTCCAAAAGATTATATAAGAGGAAAGGCAATGTTTGTTTGGTTTTCTCTTAGAAATCCAATCTTAGATGAAGTACCTCCTGGTGACTACAAATTACAGCTATTTAGGGTTGGTGCCACTCTTTGGTAGGGTTTTACTCAAGTATTCATTAGTATTTCCGATACGTTCTTTAGAGTATTAAGTAAACTCTCGGAGAATGTACCATGTTTTTTCTATTTATTATTTTTGGAATGTTTTTTTCAGGGCACCTTCTAGCAATTGAGGATACTTATTTTAAAAATCAAAATCTTGAAATACCTTATCGAGAGCAAGCACTTATTTTAACAAAGGAAGGCTTTTATCCAAATCGTTTAGTGGCCTACAAAGGTGAAAAAGTTAGATTTTTTGTCACTGCGGTTGGTGGAGAGAATTTGTGTTTTAATCTTCCATCAAAAAATATTTTCACAACTGCTCAGGTTGGAAAAATTATTGAGACTGAAGCTTTTTTTGATAAGGCCGGAACTTACGTGTTTAATTGTCCTAATTCTAGTTTTAGTGGACGGTTGATGATTATAGAAAAAGCTGCAGACAAAGATGAGACCATTAGGCGTGGGCTTGCTTCAGATGTGATTAAGGTATGGCAACCAAAAGAAACTCCATCGGAATGGGTGCAAATAAAGCGTGATGAGCTTAGAAATCTTCGTGGTATGAATGACGTCTTAGATTTAGATCAGGAGCGATAGATGTCGAATGTATTTAAGGATGCGATTGATCAGTTTCTCTACCCTATAAAAGAATTGCTTGATGATTCAGGGGTATCTGAGGTTATGATCAACGGCCCTCATGAGATCTTTGTTGAAAAAAAAGGATTGGTTTATAAGACCGATGCCAAATTTCATAATGAAGAAGCGTTGGTGTCGGCCATGCGTGCGATTGCCCAATCAGTGGGCCGAAGAATTGATAAAGACAATCCACGATTAGATGCAAGACTTCCAGATGGATCAAGAATTCACGTCGTTCTCCCACCAATGGCAAAAAATGGGACGACAGTTGCTATTCGAAAATTTTCTAAAGAAAAATTAACTTTAAATGATTTGATTAGTTTTGGCTCACTTTCAAAAGATGCAGCACGCTTTTTAGATATATGCATGTATCTTGGAAAAAATATTGTTGTATCAGGTGGGACGGGATCGGGAAAAACGACCATGTTAAACGTGCTTGGTTCAAGAATTCCAAAAACTCAGCGATTAATTATTATTGAAGACGCGGCCGAACTTCAGGTAAAGGCCGATCACGTCGTTAATTTTGAAACGAGAAAGCCCGATCCAGATCGTGGGATCACTGAAGTCTCAATACGAGATCTCGTTATCTCAGCGATGAGATTGAGACCGGATCGAATTATTGTCGGAGAGGTTCGAGGTGAAGAAGCGCTTGATCTCATTCAAGTAATGAATACTGGTCATGATGGTTCAATGGGAACAGTCCATGCTAACAATCCTGTTGATGCCTGTACGCGACTTGAGACACTTTGCTTAATGGGAGATACAAAAATTCCACCAGATGCAGTTAGAAAAATGGTGGGATCTGCCATGCAAATAATTGTTCAATGTTCAAGATTTCACGATGGAGGCAGAAGGACTTCACATATTTCAGAAATAACGGGAATCGATTCAAAAGGAAATTATATATCTCGTGATATTTTTCGTTGGGTGCAAACCGGAAAAGATCCTGATACTGGAAAATACATAGGTGAAATGGTTCCTTGCAATTATATTCCTACATTTTTTGAAGATATTGTAGTTAATAAATTGCCATTTCCGAAATCAAATTTTTTGGCGCCAGATTGGTATAATCAAAAACTAAAAGGTGATAAAGATGCGGCCTAAAATTCTAAGTCGATTCCATCGCTGTTTATATCAATAAAAACTGCTTCTGCGGATTCATTTTTTGCTTCTGAAACAATTTTCTTTAGATCCTCAATTGTAATTTCTGGGTCTAAATCGAAGTCGAGTGAAATAGCATTAATTAAGCTATGAAGAACTTCGTATTCTTTTTGGTTTTTAAATTGGTCAATCTTTACTTCTAAGTGAAAAGATTTATCCTTGCTGTTTAAACTAATGTCAATTTTCACAATTCCTCCAAAATTGATCTAAAAAAACTGAAGACCAATACCTATTCCAAAGCGATTGATTGATAATTTAGTTGGCCCTTCTAGTTCATGGTGCTTAAATAAAAAGTTGTAGTTGAATTTTCCTTCCGGCCTTAGACTTAAAAAAAGCATATATTTGTAGCCTTCTAGCTTTTTAATTCCAGTCGTTTCACTCGCAAGAGTTTTAGAAAAAGAAATTTTCCAGCTTTGCATAAGTGATTTAAAAAGAAAACTTTGAGAGACTCCAATTGTTCCATAATGTATTTTATTAGAAATATTTTTTACACTATCTCCAAGAACTAATTGATCGGTATTAAATGTATTTAAATCTTCAAAATCATATCCAGAATAGAGTCCTGTTAATGTTTCTGAAAAAAAATATTGATAATAGAGGTTGTATCCGAGCTCTCCAGGGATTGATATTTTTTGAGTGCCACTATCATTTGCACCTGTAATTTCTCCCGAGGTTGGTTTTGCCCAATAGATACTTCCATTTAAAAAGTGAATTTTTTGGGTATTGGTAAGATTTGCACCGATGCCAAGTGTAATAGGAAAATTCTGTCCAGACTTCAATGATTGGTCAGATGTTTTTTCAGAATAATTTCCAACTGAAGAAGTATAAAATCCAAAGAGTGAAAATTTTTGTTTTTCTTCAGAGTTAAAATTATTAGATAAGAGTTCTTTGGAATAATTGGCATCGGGAACATACTCAGGATAAGGATAATCAATATACAGTTGAGTTCCAGATTTTAAATTATTCCAATTAGAAATTTTAGGATTCCATTTTTTGATATCGTTAATAAATTGATTGATGTCATTTCCATATCTAATTTCTTTATCTACAATATTTCTTCTAGCAAAATCAGATAGAGTTTCATTTTCAAATATAAAATCTGTGCTTTTTGCTTGAGCTCCAATTTGTAGAGAAAGGAAAAATAAAAACAGGAAAAGCTTCACTCCGCTAATTCCTTTATTTCAAGACTTGGAATTGAAGAAGTTACTTTAATTTTATCTTTTTTCTCAAGATGTCCTTCAAGAAAACTTTTGAGCTCTGAAAATTTTGGGTTTTCTTTGCTTAATTTATAGACTGCCGCGTGCAAATGAAATTGAACTTCTAGGTTACCTTCAATAACAGTAATCTTTTTTATTTTATCTTTGAATTGATTGGTTATTTCTTTATTCATATTTTCATTTGAGTAGGCGCTTGTATTTAGTAAGAGTCCTGAAAAAAGTGTGATAATAAATGTTTTCATTTTTACCTGCTATTTAATATTGTTTTGTTTTTTATAATCAGTTAATACTTTTTTATAATAGTTATTAGTATCTCGAGCATCATCTAATGTATCCATGTCATAGCTTGTTCTTGAGACTTCTTTTTCATCTGGTGAGTAGTTAAATCGAGGGGTAAAGTACTCAGTATCGACTTTGGCGTTTTTATCTTTTGTCATGGCAGATTTCCATTCTGAGTATGGTACAGGGCGATCAAACATAGAAGGATCGATAATATAAGGAACTTCTTTTCCATTTTCCATGACCATTACCATCGGAGCGACATGATAAATCCACCGAATTTTTCCAAACAATTTTGTCTCTAAAAAGAGTTCGCCTTCAATCCAAGCTTTGCTGGCAATAATTCCTTTTTGCTCAAGCAATTGAACCATTGTGTGTGCACGAGCATAGCAACCGTCAATTGGAAATCCAAAGGGAATTGTGGGATAATTTTTTATTTCATTGAAAACTTTTGTAATTTCTGCTTTTGAAACAACAGAAACCGAGAATGGTTCAGTGATGTATTGTGAGTTTACTCTTGTCTCATAACGGTTTTCTTTATCAAGACAACTTGTGCATGCACTTTTATAATTAACTAAAGGTGATGCCGATTGATTTAAAGTTTTTCTAAGAATGTCCGTTGCTTGGTCCGCAAATATAGCGTGTGAATAAGCAACTGTTGTTAGAAATAAGATTAAAACTTTGTAAATAAATCTCAATTTTTTCTCCTATAAATTCTAGAGCACGTTATTTGATTTTAAATATAAATTGATTTATTTTCTATAGTGTAAATTTGCCCCTAAAAACATGACAAACTAAAAGGATCGGGTATGGATACATCCCTTAAATCAGAACTAATTATAAGAGTACTTGATCGTTTGTATCCGGATCCACCAATTCCACTGCATCATACAGATCATTTTACACTCTTGGTGGCCGTCTTATTGTCTGCTCAATGCACTGATGAGCGTGTAAATAAAGTGACACCTAATCTTTTTAAATTGGCAAATAACCCTTTTGATATGGCAAAACTTGCACAATCTGCGATTGAAGAGGTAATTCGGCCTTGCGGTTTATCACCTAGAAAATCAAAAGCAATAAAAGAGTTATCAATGATATTAGTAGACAAATATGAGGGGCAAGTTCCTAACAGCTTTGAGGCCCTTGAAGAGTTACCAGGTGTCGGGCATAAGACAGCTTCGGTTGTCATGTCTCAGGCCTTTAAAGTTCCTGCTTTTCCTGTCGATACACACATTCATCGCCTCGCTCAACGTTGGAAGTTAACAACAGGCAAAAATGTTGAAACAACTGAAAAAGATTTAAAAAGAATTTTTCCAGAATCCTCATGGAATAAGCTTCATTTACAAATAATTTACTATGGGCGAGAGTATTGTCCTGCTCGGAAATGCTTTGGCCTAGAATGTGAGATTTGCTCGCAGATAAATCACGGAAGAAAGAGTGAGATAAAGACAAAAAAATAGTTTCATAGGGTTGTTATTTTGATTATTATAGAGTCACAAATGGAAACTTCTAAACTTAAGAAATTAAAGATAGGCCTTTTTGATTCGGGAATTGGCGGATTTAGTATTTTGACTAAATTAATTTCAAGCTACCCAGATATCGAATATTTTTATTATAGTGATGATGCAAATGCACCTTATGGCCCAAAGTCAGATGAGTTTATTTTAAATCGATCTCTTTTAATTTCAAAAGAACTTTTAGCTAAGGATGTAGATTTAATCGTCGTGGCCTGCAATACAGCAACAGCTGTAAGTATAGATAAGTTGCGAGAAGATTTTAAAGAGGTGCAATTTGTTGGAGTTGAACCATTTTTAAACGCATATAATAAATTAAATGAAGAAGCAAAAAAAATGGTTGTGATGACAACTGAGTCAACTGGGAAGTCAGAAAGATTTAAACGCTTAAAAGAGAGATTGGATCCAAGCGGAAATATTACTCATATTAGTTTTTTAAATCTTGCTCGATTGATTGAAGAATTTTATTTTAAAAAGTTAGATAAAGTTAATTTTATAAAAGAGGTTAGTGCTGAGTTGTCTGTGTTGCATGGGAAAAATTTTACTCATGCAATTCTAGGGTGCACTCATTATCCACTTATAGACAAATTAATTGAAAAAGAATTAAAACTCAAAACACTTTCTCCGTGCGAATATGTCGCCAAAAGAGTTTTTGATTTATTGACTGTAACTAAATCAGATAGGGAGGTTGACCCTAACTATAGTTTTAATTTTTATTCTAGTAGTACAAAAACTTGGGGCAAAAAAAAATATTGTGAATGTTTTTTAAATTTATAAGGGGAAGAATATGTCAAAAATTACCAAAATTCATGCAAGACAAATTTTAGATTCTCGTGGAAATCCAACCATTGAAGTTGATCTTTTTACGGAGAACGGAAACATGGGGAGAGCTGCTGTTCCATCAGGTGCTTCGACTGGCTCAAAAGAGGCACTTGAGCTAAGAGATGGTGACAAAACAGTTTATGGTGGAAAATCTGTTTGTAAGGCCGTTAAAAATGTTAATGAAATTATTGCGAAAAAATTAATTGGTATTGATGTTTTTGAGCAACGAAAAATTGATTCTATTATGCTTGAAATGGATGGAACAGAGTTTAAGTCAAATCTTGGAGCTAACTCGTTATTGGCCATTTCAATGGCCGCTGCACGTGCAGGTGCACTAGATAAAAAAATGGGACTGACAGCGTATTTAAAAGAAGTGCTACATGCCCCTAATAAAAAGTCAGAATATGTTCTTCCTTCTCCGTTAATGAATATCATTAACGGTGGTGCGCATGCATCTAACAATCTTGATATTCAAGAATTTATGATTGTTCCTCATATGAAGAAAAATTTTTCAGAAAATTTGCGAGCGGGCGTTGAAGTATTTCATGCATTAAAAAAAGTTTTAAGTGATAAAGGTCAATCTACAAATGTTGGTGATGAAGGCGGATTTGCTCCAAATTTAAACTCACACGAGGAGGCGATTGAATCAATTCTAGAGGCGATTAAAAAAGCAGGTTATCGGCCAGGTGAAGACATTTCAATATCACTAGATTCTGCAGCTTCTGAATTTTACAAAAACGGAAAGTATGAAATGCAAGGAAAGTCTTACACGAGTACTGAAATGGTAAATTACTATCAAGAATTTGTTAAAAAGTACCCGATTTATTCAATCGAAGATGGCCTTGATGAAGGTGATCATGAAGGGTGGCAACAGTTGACTAAAACGCTTGGTGACAGGGTCGTTTTAGTTGGTGATGATCTTTTTGTTACAAATAAAAAGATCTTGGCCCATGGAATTGAAAACAAAATGGCCAATGCTATTTTAATTAAAGTTAATCAAATTGGAACTTTATCCGAAACGTTTGATGCAATTGAACTCGCTTATAAGAATAATTATAAAGCGATTATTTCTCATCGTTCAGGAGAAACCGGCGATAGTTTTATAGCAGATCTAGCAGTTGCAACCGGTGCAGGCCATATAAAGACTGGTTCTGCAAGTAGATCAGATCGAATGGAGAAATATAATCAATTGCTTAGAATCGAAGAGGAACTTAAGGATAATTCAAAATTTATTCCAGTAAAATAAATTTTTATGTCCCTCTCGATTTATTTTGGGAGGGACTATGATTTCAGATGATGATTTAAAAATTAGAGAGAGAATTTTTTTTCATGACTTGATAAATTCGACTCATGCACTTCTTCTATACTTAGAACAAAGAAAAGATAGTGACACTAAAGAAATTGATGTGCAACTTTTGATCAATGAAATAACGAATCTTCAATTAATAATCAAAGATAACTATGGGTTTGATCATAAAAACATAAAAAATCAGTCTGGCCATTACCCCTTTTCGCAATTTGAAAATTCATTCAAAGTCATGTTAGAACTTTATTTTAGGCCATCGACGATGGTTCGAACTGAGTATCGTGGGAAAATTGCTGTCTATGAGAATGAAAAAGTAAAAAATGCATTATTTATTCATTTTCCATCACTTTATCGTATTATGACTAATGTAATTAAAAATATGCATGAAGCTAATGCAACCTCTGTTTATTTTTCATTTGATTATACAGATGATAATCTTGTGATAGAGACTAGAAACAATGTGAATAAAAATCCAGAAGTAGTACTTGACATAAACACTTCGAGAAACTGTGAACGTTCTGGCCTTCTATCGATTAATGAAGTTGTCTGGACACTCGGTGGTAGTTTTCAGTTTTACACTGAAGATTCAGAATGGGTAAATAAAATTTTGATTCCTCATCAGAAATTAAAACAGAAGGCAGCTTAATTTTAAGTTGAAAATACATTAAAAGCTTTTTATTCTTATATTATAGATAAAAAAGCAGGTGTGTATTGGAACTATTTATTGGGCTAGAGTTTAATTCAGAATCCATTCATAGTAAAAAAATTAATAGTTTTAGGACACGTTTTGATTCAAAGTACTCGTCTGACCCTGATTTGAAACTAACTCTTGTGCCGCCTTTTGAAATTGATTTTATAAATCGCCATAGCTTTTGTGAATTTAAAGAGTCGATTGATGAATTAGTGGAAACGCATTTCATAGACAATCATTCGAACATTCAAATTGAGTTTAATGGAATTAATCTCACAGAATCTAAGTCAAAAGTTTTAGGCCTGATTCCAAAAGAACCTATCGAGCTTAAATATTTTATTGAAGATCTTTACGAATTTTTAAAAAGTGAAGGCGCTGTCTTTAAAAAATCAAAAAATAAAATTGATGAATTAATTTTGCCCATAGGTCGCTTTAATGATGATTTTTATTTTGAGTCAGCAATTCAATTAGCAAAAATAGAGTTTTCGACCCCATTTGTTTTAAATTCAAAGAGTATATCTCTTTGGAAGCGAGATAGTTATCTTTGGGCAAAGAATATGGAGATTCATTACTTTAAAGATGATAAATCATTAAATTTTGTGAATACGTTATGGTAAAAAAAATATTTTTAATTTCGATACTATTTATTTTTGTCAGTCCTATTAAGGCAAAAATTACTAATGCAAGTAATGCTATTTTTTTAGATAAGTCTGCTTATCGTTTTGATTTGGCATCTAATAGTTTTAACACAACTGCATACTTTGATGCCGATGGAAATGAAAGTGCGATGACTTCTGAAACCTCGTTTTCCATGACTGATATTTCTATGAAGTTGGCCTATGGATATAGTGAGAATTTAGAGTTTAATCTTGGATTGATCGCTAGGTATTTGACAACGACCTACTCTAGCGGAGGAACTGATTACGATAAAACTAAAATGGGCCTAGAATCGGGATTTATTGGTGGCAAGTACTACTTAGGTGAAGTTAGCAAAATTCGATATGCTGTCGGTGGTGGTTATCGGCAAACACTTTATACTAATAGTAAGTATGATCCACCATCTTCGCCACCAAGAGATCAAGTTTCCCTTGGTGATGATGGTAGTGAGTATCGCTTAGATTTTTATGGGACTTACCTTGGAAGTGAATTTCGTTTTGATACTTTAATTTCTTATGTGTCCCCACCAAACAATTTATCTCAAGAGATAAATTACAAACTGGAGGGAGTTTATTGGCCTGCGAGTTTTGGGTTTGTTCTAGGTGTAAACGGGATAAAGTCGCTTAATAAAGATCCATATGCAAATGATCCTAGCTTAAAACCTCAAATTGCATTAGGGGGAACAAGTTTGTTTAACTCTACAAACCGTGAATTGATGGCACCATATGTTGGCATAAATTATGACTTTCAGAAATTTAACTTTGAAAGTAAGGTTGGAACGGTATCAAGTGGTGTATCAACCGATAAAGGAATCTTTTTTATTTTTGCTATAAACTTTGGAAGTAAAGGACAAAGCAAGGAGTCTGTTAAGGTTGAGACTTTTAAAGAATACACAATTGATGGATCAGTTTTAAAAGTTTCAGCACGTGGAACTTTTATAAAAATAGATCAGGGTCTTTCAACCGATGTTGAAAAAGGAATGGCCTTTGATGTTTATCAAACTGATTATTTTGGCGGCAATGTTTTAGTCGCATCAGGAGTAGCCTACGAAGTTGGATCGGATTGGTCAATTATTAAGCTTACAAAAAAGTATAAAGAAATTGAAATAAAGCCTGGCTTTGCGGCCAGGGGAAAATAATATATCTCTTTAAATATTTGAAACTAAGTGTAGAATAATTATAAATATAAACTATTTTTAGGTGAGATTAAAATGAAAGGACTTGGTTTATTTTCTCTTTTATTTACAACTGTTTTTACAGGTCTTCTTTACGCAAAAACATTTACAAGTCAATATACAGAATTTGAATTACCGATTGGTTGGGACTGTGCTTTAGAAGGTTCTGAATGGGTTTGTCAGAGTAGCGATAAGGATAGAAAGAAAGAAGCAATCATTATTTTGGCAGCAAAGTATAGAGGCGAACAAGATTCACTAGATCAGTATCAGGCCTACTTGAAGCAACCTAAGAGTTTTACACTTCCAGGAGGTAAGCAACAAATTTCTGAAGCAAAATCAGTTTCAATTAAACCAATAAATGGACAACAATGGGTGGATGCACTTCATTTAGCTTCAGAAGTTCCAGGTTTCTATACAAGATATCTTGCAACAGTTAAAGATACTTTAGGAATAGCTGTTACGTTTTCTGTCTCCAAAGATCATTATAATGACTACCAAGATATTTTTGAAAAAATTGTAGCGACTCTAAAAGTTTTTGAGCAAAAGGGTAATAATAATTTGGCCCTAAAAAATTCCAAGACTGACGAAAACTTAATGGAAGATGCAGGATCAACTATTGGCTCAACTGATCCAAATGCTAATATTGGAATGAATAAGCAAAAAAAATCAGGTGGCTTTGGGGATGATACGACGTCGCTTATTTTGATTATTGGGGCTGCGTTGGTTGTGTTTGTTATCATTCGGATGAAGAAGAAAAAATAGAACTGCCCTACAACAATGGGGACTAAAATATAGCTTTTAGTTGTTATTTTTTTTA